>DATHFT010000092.1:0-4133 GCA_035317965.1 Saccharimonadales bacterium (SeqCode)
GTCTCAATCAAAAAATCCAGCAACTCCGGATCGCGTTCCCGCAACCCGCGAGCGACAGCTTGGCGATCTTCCGTGTCCTGCACAGAACTCAAATAAATAGCCCGTTCCGCAATCAGAGTTAAGGTTGAGGCGCTCATTCTACAAGGTATACGAGCCTAGCCGGCAAAAAGACGCAGCCCTTGGTAAAATCCGGCAAAGCCCTGTACTGCATCCACTTAGAGGGCCAACCTGTAGTAAACTCCCGCCCGCCATGATTTGCCCGCAATGCCAGACCAAATACCCTGAAGGGCACTCTTCTTGCCCGGAATGCCAGGTCGCACTGCGCAGCAACCTGTCGGTCGCCGAAGAAATCGTCGCCAGAGCCGCTCCCGGCGACACGCTCACGCCCCTGTGGGACGGCGGCGATCTGGCCTTCCATACCGCTCTGCTTGACGAGCTTGAACTGGCCGGAATACCTTTCTTTGACTCGTCGTCGGCGACGCTTCCCACGCAGGAAGGCCTCGGCAACATCTTTGCAGCGGTCCGGCCTGGTCTTGTCTATCAAGTTGCCGTCCTCGCCTCCCAGTTCGAGGCGGCCGAAAAGCTCGTCGAAAAAGTTGAATCCATGAACCTCCCGGATCTCAGCCTCCCGGCAGACCAGGACCAAATTCCGTTGCCACCGGAACGAACCGCGTCTCTGCCCGAGCAACCGCGGGTAGAGGTCTGGTCGGGCGAGGATTCCGACCGCTGTCAATTCCTCATCGATGCACTGCATGAAAACAGCATCTCGCTTTGGCTTGAGCCGACCGCAACGGGCAACGCCATCCACGTCGCTCAACCCGATGAATCGGCTGCGCGCGAAATCGTTCGCGAAGTCGCAGAGGCCTCTCCGCCGGAGTAGTTTACAAAAATGTTCTGCCCCGAATGCCAAGCCGAATACCGCCCAGGTTTCACGCACTGCGCGAGTTGTGACGTCGACCTTGTCGATACTCTCGAGCAAGCGCGCCGCGCCGTCTACGAAGTGCAGCACGCCGCTTCGCGCGACAACGATCAACTCCTCTGGCGCGGAACTGACCTGCAATTCTATTTGCAAGTTCTGTCCAATCTTCCTATTTTCGGCATACCTTATCTTGGCCAGCCTGCTATCCCCCCGGTACCAGGTGAGCCAGAATCCGGATTTCTCGGCTCAGACTCGATTGAATTCGACATCTGGGTGGAGGAACAATCTTTCCCCATGGCCAAGTGGGTCCTTCGTACGTGTGAAGAAAGTCGACAGGAAAAATTGCAGGACGATGAACTCGTCAAGCAAGGGAAAGCTCCGGCACTCGTGGTCCCGCCATGGAAACCCGAGGACGAAGACGAATCACGCCTGGATCGTACTTTTGCCTGCCCACTTTGTAGTACCGATTTTGCCGGTCACATCGATCAATGTCCGAACTGCGGCATAGCCGTTTACAGCAGACGCCAGGCCGAGCAAATCGATACAGATTTGCTTTCCAGCATTTCGCATCGCGACTTTGCGAAGATCCTCCGCGCCGCGCTCACCGAAGCTGGTATCCCGTTTAACAATTCGCAAATTCGCAGCGGCAATATCGTTTCTACCGGCGCAGGGGCCCGCGACGACGTCGTTGTCCTCAATTCCGACTTCGAGCGTGCGAAGCAGGTTATGGCCAGCGTTCTCCGGCGCTGGGAATTTTCAACGGGTCTCAGTGTGTCGGCAAGCCGCAATCCGCTCAACTCCTACTGGCCGGTCCGGGCCAACGACAATCGCTGGGAATCCCAGGACCTCACCGCACAAATCTGGTCCGGGACGAGTCTTTTCGACCTCAGCGGAGTGACCCGCGCCCTGCACACGCATGAAATCCCCTACTTCGTTGGCGTCCACGACTTCGCCACGGCCGCGGTCGTCGTTCATCCCGAAGACCAAGAATTTTCCCGGGAACTTGTCCGCCAAATCACCGAAGGAGTCTCGTTCGCGTAGTATTCCGCGTAGGCTGATCGAACAATTATGTTCTGCCCATTCTGCAGCGCCGAATATCGCCCTGGTTCCCGTCATTGCTCTGGTTGTGGTGCGGAATTGGTTTCCTCCACTCCCAATCAAAGATTCCAGGACGATTCGTCAGCATCGTCGCCCTGGCAGAAGCCCTTTTTGTGGCTGACGCCGATGGCCTTATTTTTCCTGCTGTTCCTCGTTCCAGCCCTAAATCATTCCTCGCGGCGCATCGCGTATTTCTTGCTCTTTTTGCTTATTCGTCGTGCGGCCGTAATCGGGTGCGCGCTGGGCACAGTTTGGATGCTCAAACAGTCGTTGAACCGCGAGCGGCGCAAGTGGCACTATGCCGCGCTTTCCTTCGTTCCGTTCATGTTCGTGTGGTATTTCGGAGAGCGATATTTTCTTCAAACGCCGGCTACACCAGAGGTGAGCGCAGCGGCAAGGGAAGCTCCGGTGCGTTCGGCAGCGGATCCGACGGCGGCAATGTTTTGCCCTTTGTGCAAAGCCGGTTTTCGCGAGGGTTTTACCGTCTGCAGCGACTGTCACCTGCCGCTGGTGGGGACACAAACGGAAGCACAGGATTGTTCCGTGGCGCGCTTGTGGAAGGGGAAAAGCAGAGAAAGCTTTGAAGCGTGTCTGAGGATTTTACAAGACGAAGGCATCGCGCATCGTTTTACGGAGCGCATCAAGGGGCAGCCGGTCTTGCAAATTTCTATCCTGGGTTTTTCCTTGCTTCCCAAAAAAGACGCTTTGTGGAATGAGTACGAGATTTTTGTTCTGCGGAGCGATTTCGCCCGGGCCAATGCTGCGATCCATTCCGGTTGACATCGCCGCGACTTGCCCTCTTTGCTTGAATGTGTTTTTGTTAGATAGCAACTCTCGGAGAAATAAATGTCCATCGATTCCATAAAAACGATCGCTGTGCTTGGCGCAGGCACTATGGGCAACGGCATCGCCCACGTTTTCGCGCGCGCTGGATATACCGTGATTCTGCGCGACGTCGAACAGCGCTTCCTCGAGCGTGGCATGGAGACGATTGGTAAAAATCTCGACCGCGAAATAAAAAAAGGAAAACTGTCTGAAGCCGAGAAGGGAACGGTACTTGGCCGCTTCACTCTCGCGACCGACATGTCGGCCGTCGCCGCTGCCGACTTTGTGGTTGAAGCCGTGCCGGAAAAAATCGAAATCAAACGAGCAGTGCTCGGCGAAGCCGACACCTTGCTGCGTCCTGAAGTCATCATCGCCAGCAACACATCCTCCATCGCGATGACCACTCTTGCCGCACTCACCAAACGCCCGGATCGTTTCGTAGGCATGCACTTCATGAACCCAGTGCCCGTGATGGTCCTGGTGGAAGTAATCCGTGCGCTGCAAACCAGCGACACCACCTTCTCCACCACGATGGAGCTCTCCAAAAAACTCGGCAAAACGCCAGTCGCCGTCAACGATTCTCCCGGCTTTGTGTCCAACCGCGTTTTGATGCCGCTCATCAACGAAGCCGCCTACTGCGTCATGGAAGGCGTCGCCACCCCCGAAGCCGTCGATGCGGTCATGAAGCTCGGCATGAACCACCCCATGGGCCCGCTCGAACTGGCCGATTTCATCGGCCTCGACGTGTGCATCGACATCATGCAGGTCCTCCAGGAAGGCCTCGGCGACCCCAAATACCGCGCCTGCCCCCTGCTAAAAAAGTACGTCGCCGCCGGCTACCTCGGCCGCAAATCCGCGCGCGGTTTCTACACGTACGAAAAATAGTCCCGTTCGTCGAGACTTGGGACCACATCCCAGGAAGACGGCGGGGGAGCGGCCCTTGCCAAGGCGAATAAATAGCGAAAAATAGTGTTTGCCTTTTGTTCGCCTCTCTGCTATTTTCCCTCTTGTAGTTTTCAACAGGTGCTCCATGCGCGCTCTTTCGAACATTGTATTAAGCTGTGTGGAACGCGATCGCCTCGAATCCGAACTTTCCGAGGCCCGCATCCGGGTGCGAAACCTCTCCCGGCTGCGCCATCTGACTCCGCCCGAACTGGCGGTCTTGGATCAACGCGAATATACAGCCCATGCACGGCTCAGAGATCACGACGCGGAGCACGGCTGCCAGCGCTGAACGACGTAGGCTCTTAACTGCAGGGTCTCCTTCCGAGGCAGACCGTTCAGAGAGCCC
>DATHFT010000093.1:0-19710 GCA_035317965.1 Saccharimonadales bacterium (SeqCode)
AAATGAGTTGCCGCGCTACCGACTCCTGGTGGAGCTGGTGGGAGTGGCGATTGTTTCCCTGGCGGGGCATTTGGGCGGAATCCTGAGCGGAGTCAACATATAAGGAGCGGGCAACCGTAAACTGCTTTGCGAGCCTGTTCCTTATTCGGAGCGGAGTGCTTCAACGGGATCGACGCTGGCGGCGCGATGAGCCGGGATGAAGCTGGCCAGGAGCGAAGCGGCGGAGAGGACGATGGCGACGGCGGCGAGCGTGGGAACATCCCAGGAGCGTACGCCGAAGAGCAGATCCTTCATAAGCGTGGCGGCGGCAATTGCGCTAGCCAGTCCCATGACGATGCCGAGTGTGGTGAGATATCCGGCTTCCTTCAAAACTAATTTGTAGACCGTTGTGCGTTGGGCGCCGATGGCCATGCGAACACCGATTTCGCGCGTGCGCTGGCTTACGGAATACGCGATAACGCCGTAAAGACCGACAACTCCGAGAATGAGCGCGAAGGCTGCAAAGCCGCCGATGAGCCACGCGGAAGTACGGCGCAAGTAAGCGGAGGGCGAATCTTCGATGATGTCGGTGAACGTGGTGCCGGCGGACGTGGCGATGTTGGGGTCGAGGCGATGCACGGCGGAGATGAGCGCCGGAATCATGGCATGGTCGGAGGTAGAAGTACGAACGACGGCGTTGAGAAATGTGCTGGGGCTTTGATTGAGGGGGAAGTAGAGTGCAGGACGATTTTCTGTATCGAGCTGGCCTTCCTTGATGTCTTCCACAATTCCAATGATTTCCATCGGAATCGATTTGGGGCTCATATAGCTGAGCTGTTTGCCAAGGGGATCTTCGCCGGGAAAATATTTTCGTTCAAAAGCTTGATTGATGATGACTTCGTGCGGCTGACTGGGGTCTTCGTTGTCGACAAAGGGGCGGCCGGTTTCGACGAACGGGCGGCCGCGGACCAGTTTTGCGCCAATCGTTGAGAAGTATTCCGGCGTGACATCGCGCTCGGGCACATCTTCATGTTCACCATGCCAGGGGCGGCCGAGGATGTGGATCCAGGTGGTGTCGCCCCAGCCGTTGATGGGAATGTCGCTGGAGAAGGCGACGGATTTTACGCCGGGAACTGCGGAGAGTTCAGCGTAGAGACGGCGCGCGAGGGCAAGTTGGTCCGGCGATTTGGGATAAGACTTGTCCGGAGCGGTGAGCTGGATGGTGGCGAGGTGATCGGGCTGCATGCCGATGGGTGTGCGCAGCATCAGCAAGAGGCTTTTGCCAAGAAGTCCGGCGCTGACGAGCAGAACGACGGCGGTGGCGAGCTCGAGGACGACGAGTTTGGAGCCGAGGAACCGCCAGGCGTTGCCAGCAGAGCCGCGACTGCCTTCGGCAAGACTGTCGCGAGTGCGACCGAGCGAAAGGCGAAGAGTGGGAGTGACGAAAAATAGAATAGCGAAGAGCAGAGTGATGAAGGCGGTGAAGACGAGCACGTGAGGTGTGAGCCCGAGGTCGAGGAAGAAGGGAGTTTTCAAAAGTAAGTTGGTGGGGATAAGCAGAGTGAGGATGTGGATGGTCCAGTAGGCGAAGAGCAGGCCGAGGGCGCTGCCGATGAGGACGAGAAGTAGACCTTCGGTCATGAATTGGCGCATAAGGCGGATGCGCGCGGCGCCGAGAGCGTTGCGGATGGCAAATTCACGTTTGCGCGCTTCAGAGCGGACGAGCAAGAGGCTGGCAATGTTAACGCCAGCGATGACGAGGAGTAGTCCAGCACCAGCGAGGAGCATGAGAAGGAGTGGGCGGTACGGACCAACGATGACTTCGGAAAGAACCTCGACGTTAGCGCCCTGACCTGTGTTGGAGTCTGGGTATTGTTTGGTGAGTTGGGCGGCGATGTCTTTGAATTCGGAGAGAGCCCCTTGCATGGTGATGCCGTCTTTCATGCGGCCAACGCCATAAAGGCCGTGGCAACTGCGGCGCAGGTCGCAACCCCGCTCCGGGTGAAGAGTGGCCCAGAATTCAGCTGGCTCGGCGGGAGCAAAATGAAAGTCCTTGGGAAGCACGGCAATGATGACGGTGGGATTGTCGTCGAGGATGACAGTCTGCCCGATGACTTCAGGCTTGCCACCGAAACGTTTTTGCCAGGCAGCATAGCTGAGCATGACGGTGCGTGGAGCGGAAAGCAGATCTTCGCCAGCATAAAAATCGCGGCCGAGAATGGGAGTGATGCCGAGGACGCGAAAAAAACCATCACTGACGCGAGTGATAAAAATGGGTTCGGCGCCGGAAGGAGTGTTGAGAGTGAATTGGTTGTGGTCGTAAACCTCCAGCGCAGTGAGGGATTTATTGAGTTTTTTCCAGTCGAGATAGTCGGGATACGAGAGATTGCAATAGAGGCATTGATTGGCTTCTTCGTAGACGCCGAGGAGCTGTTGCGGATCTTTAAATGGAATGGGTTTGAGAAGCGCGCCATCGACAAAAGCGAAGATGGCGACGCTGACGCTGAGGCCGAGCGCGAGCATGAGGATAGCGGTGAGGGCGAAGCCGGGATTCTTCCTTAGTTGGCGCAGGGCGAAACGGAAATCCTGCAGAGTGGTTTCAAACCAAAAAGAGAAGACGTCCTGACTTTGTTCGCGGAGATGGAGATCGTTGCCAAATTCGCGGCGAGCGGCGTGGTGCGCGTCGTCGGGCGAGGTGCCGGCGGACTGCAGATCCTGCGATTTTTGATCGCGGTGCCAGGCCATTTCTTCTTCCAGTTCTTGATTGAATTTCTCGCGGCGAAAGAGCAGCGCAAGCCTTTTGAAAAAAGTGAATTTCATTTTTTATTCCTTGGCGTCCTGCATGACGCGGGCGATAGCGGAAATCATCTGTTCAAAGTGAGAGCGTTCGGCGGTGAGTTGCTTGCGACCGGCGGCGGTGAGGGTGTAGTAGCGGGCGCGACGGTTGGTGTCCGTCCTGCGCCATTCGGCTTTGACCCAGCCTTGCAGGAGGAGGCGCTGGAGGGCGGGGTACAGCGAGCCTTCTTCGACGGTGAGGATTTCGTCGGACAGAGTTTTGATGGAGAGCGCGATGCCGTAGCCGTGGAGCGGAGCGCGCGTGAGCGTTTTTAGGATGAGCATGTCCAGAGTGCCGGGCATTAGTTCGGGTTTTTTCGCCATGATGCTAGATATATAGACCATCTATGGATAGAACGTCAATGGCAGGGAAAATGTTCCAGGAAATATAAGAATTATTTGCAGGGCGAGCTGGCGCGCTAGAATGCCTGGCGTTGGCAGGCAGGTCGGGAGGGTTTGTGCGGCTATTCACTATCGGCATCGGATTGATGGGATTAGGGTTGTTGGTGGGAGACGCGCTGGCGCAGAAGCCACCCCTATTGCCGGAGAAAGATGTGGCGGCGCTGGCGAACGAGTTGAGCGGGGAGACGGCCAAGCGGAATTTGGAGGGGATTGCGCGATTTCACCGGCAACGCGGGTCCGCGGGATTTCATGCGGCGGCGGAATTGGTGGCGGAGCGGTTGCGGGCATATGGCTTGAGCGACGTGACGATTTTGCAGTTTCCCGCGGATGGCAAGACTTTTTATGGGACGCAGCGGTCGCGGCCGGCTTGGGATGCGCAGGAAGGGACGTTGTGGGAAGTAGCGGAGTTGTTTCAAAAGCGTTATCACCAAGGTTCCGCACAGGGGCAGAACCTGGACCGCCAGGGGAAGAACTGGAACGCTATTGCTAACTATGAGTCGCAGCCAATTGTATTGGCAGAGGACAGCGAAAGCGCCGATGTCACGGCGGATTTGGTGGATGTGGGCGAGGGAAGCAAAGAAAGTGATTACAGCGGTAAGAAGGTGAAAGGACAGATCGTGCTGGTCAGCGCACAGCCCGGAGCTGTACAGGATTTGGCAGTTGGGAAGTTTGGGGCGGTGGGAATTGTGAGTTATGCGCAGAATCAAAAGACAGCTTGGTCGGGCGAAGATGAGAATTTGATTCGATGGGGGCACCTGGAAACATTTTCACCCAATAAAACTTTTGCGTTTATGGTTTCCCTCAAGATGGCGCGGGGTTTTCGCGAGCGGCTGGCAAAAGAAGAAAAAATTCAGCTGCACGCTGCAGTGAAGGCTGGGCAGCATCCCGGTACCTACGAAGTGGCTACTGGCGCGATAGCGAGCGATGATCCCGCGAACACGGAAGAGATCGTATTTAGCTGTCATCTGGATCACCAGCGACCAGGAGCAAATGATAACGCGAGTGGGTGCGCGACGATTTTAGAAGTGGCGAGGACATTGCAGAAATTGATTAGTGAAGAAAAGTTGCAACGGCCTCCGCGCACAATCCGGTTTGTGTTTCCACCGGAGGTGGAGGGAACCATGGCGCTGTTAACGCATACCGGACAGGTAAAAGTTGCGCCAGTTGCAACGAAGGTGTCCGGTGCTTCGCAGATAAAAATTGAAAGGACTCCGGGAATGTTGCGCGCTTTGCAGACAAGCGATGCAGCTGGATTTCCTTTTGGAGACGGTTATGCTGCACATACCAGCGCGGTGATTCACATGGACATGGTGGGCGGAGGACCGGAAACGAAAGCAGTGTTTCATGTGACGCGGGGGCCGATGAGCTTGCCGTCGTTTGTGCATGATGTGGCGTGGTCGTTTGCGGAATGGATGAATGAGGAGTCTTATGAATTTGCGGCGACCGGGAGCGCGGAGTATCCGCTGGTAGCGCCCGAGGGCGGGAAGGAACCACTGCGGGCGGAGTACTCGGCGTTCACGATGGGGAGCGATCACGATGTGTATCAGGATTCGTCGTTTGGGATTCCGGTGATTTATTTGAATGACTGGCCGGACCGGTACATTCATACGAATTTTGATACCGGAGCGAATATTGATACGACCAAACTGAAAAGGGCGGCGTTTATTGGAGCGGCGAGCGGGTATTTTTTGGCCCAAGAACTGACACCGAGAATTGAAGAACTATCACGGGCTGTGAATCGAGGCGAGTTATTGCGGCGAGAACAAAGGCTGAAGAGGGACGAGAGTCTTTCAACTCTGGAACGCGGAGACGCAGAGGCCGGATATTGCTATTACGAACGAGGAATAGACGAGCAACTGGCTAAACTGAGGAAAATCGAAGCTAAACACTCTTTAGACAACGAAAGAAGGTGTTTTACAGATCATCCAGCTTTCGACGCGCCAAAAGAAGAGCTGCAAGAGAAATTTATTTCCTACAAACGAAGTGCGAGCAGCAAGGGACCACTGTCGGTATTTGGTTTTGACTTTTTGAGAGCCGAACTAGTGAAGCACAGTGACCTGCAGGAGCCACGACTCTTGCGATACGAGGGACTATGGGGTGCAGGGGAGGAGTATTCCTACGAGGTCCTCAATCTGGTCGAAACTGCTCACTCTCGAGTTCGAATATGGGAACAGGTTTCAGCGGAATACGGGCCCGTGCCCTATGAAATGGTAGTCGAATATCTTGAGACGCTTAAGAAGATTGGGGTAGTGGAAGCAGCGAAGTAATTCTGGCTTGAGACAGATGCGGGACAAATTGGCGTTGCACTGGCAACGGGTGCGAACGGCCTGCACAATAACGGTGTGCTACCATCGATTTCTTGCGCGTTACTCAGGGGGAAAGTCTAGATGCCAGCTACCATGAAAGCGCTGCGCAAGACCCAGGCGGCCAGGGGACTCGCGATCGAGACGGTGCCGGTGCCGACGATTGGCCCCGCCGATGTTCTCGTACGCGTGAAGGCTGCATCCATTTGCGGAACAGACCTCCATATCTATGGATGGGATCGCTGGTCGCAGGGGCGGATCAAGCCCCCGGTAACTTTGGGGCATGAATTTTGCGGCACAGTGGAGCGAGTTGGGCAGGAAGTTACCGCGGTGCAGGCTGGGGATTTTGTCAGCGCCGAGATGCACGTGAATTGCGGGCATTGCCATCAGTGCCGGCTGGGCGAAGCGCACATCTGCCAGAATTTGAAAATCATCGGGATTGATCAGGATGGGGCATTTGCGGAGTTTGTAAAAATTCCGGCTTCCAATATCTGGAAATTGGATCCGGCGATTCCGGAACGCTACGGAGCGATTCTCGATCCGCTGGGCAATGCAGTGCACACCGTTCTCGCAGGACCGATTGCCGGGCAAACTGTTTTGGTGACGGGATGCGGGCCGATTGGATTGATGGCGATTGCGGTGGCCAAGGCTTGCGGAAGCTCGACGGTATTTGCGACAGAAATGAATGAGCAGCGGCGCATGATGGCCAAGACCATGGGCGCCGATGTAGTGATTAATCCTGCGGCGGAAGATTCGGTGGCGAGGATTCTAGCGGAGACTGGCGGGACTGGCGTTGACGCGTTACTGGAGATGAGCGGCAATCCGACCGCAATTCAACAGGGTTTTAAGTCATTGCGAGCGGGCGGGCGCGCCTCTTTGCTGGGGATTCCGACCGAGAATGTTCCGCTGGATTTGGTGAACGACGTAATTTTCAAAGGCGCGACCGTGCAGGGAATTTATGGGCGGCGAATGTATGAGACCTGGGTGCAGATGACGGCGCTGCTGAAGGCCGGACGGCTGAACCTGGATCCTCTGTTTGGGGAAAAAGCGCAGCTGGAGAATTTCGAGGGGGCTTTTGCAAAATTGCAGGGTGGGCTGGCGGGGAAGATCTTGCTCTTTCCCGGCACTTGAAAAATAAAAATGCGTGATACGGGGAATATGGAGTTCAAACGCAGCGCACAGAGAACTGGAGGAGATGGACATGAGTGATCCAGGAACGCAATCGATGAAGCAGAACCCGCTGCAATATGTGAGCGACGCACTGAATGATCTGCGTGCGAAGGGGGTGGCCCCGAAGTTGCGACAACTCGAGGGCGAGCAGAAAGCGGTCTGCGTGTTTGACGGGCGGGAAGTGATTAATTTGGCCTCGAATAACTATCTTGGACTGACGACGCATAAAGCGCTGCGCAGGGCCTCGGTTGCAGCGGTAAAGAAATATGGCGTGGGCGCGGGAGCGGTGCGCACGATTGCCGGCACCATGAAGATGCACATGGAACTGGAAGAGCAGATAGCGAAATTCAAGAATGTGGAAGCGTGCGTGGTATTTCAATCGGGATTCACCGCGAATGCCGGAACGGTTTCCGCGGTGCTGGGCAAGGAAGATTTGATTATTTCCGACGAGTTGAATCACGCGTCCATTATTGATGGAGCGCGGCTTTCAAAAGCGACAATCAAAGTCTTCAAGCATCGCGACGTACAGGACTGCGAGCGGATTTTGCAGGAGCACGTGAACTTTGCCGGGAAGAAACTAATTATCAGCGATGGCGTGTTCTCGATGGACGGAGACATCGCGCCGCTGCCTGCGCTTTGCGACCTGGCCGAGAAGTACAACTGCATCATGATGGTGGACGATGCGCACTCGTCGGGAGTGCTGGGCCGCGGGGGGCGCGGAACCGTGGATCATTTGAATTGTCACGGGCGCGTGCACATCCAAGTGGGCACGCTCAGCAAAGCGATTGGCGCGATGGGCGGTTATGTGTGCGGATCCCGGGATTTGATCGACTATTTGTATTTGCGAGCGCGCCCGTTTTTGTTTTCAACGTCGCATCCTCCGGCGACAGTTGCAGCGTGCGAGGCGGCGTTCACCTTGCTGGATTCACCGGAAGGCGAAAAACTCGTGAAGAAGCTGTGGGCGAATACCAAATTTTTCAAGCGCGAATTGAAGAAACGCGGATTTCAGTTCAAGGCGAGCGAGACGCCGATTATTCCGATTCATGTGGGCGACGCGGCGAAAGCCTATGAATTTTCAAAAAAGCTGTTTGAGGCCGGGGTCTTCGCTCCGGCCGTCGGCTATCCCACGGTGGCCGAGGGCAAGGCGCGGCTGCGGGCGATTGTGAGCGCTGCGCACAAGCGCGAGCATTTACTGAAGGCCGCCGAAGTCCTCGAACAAGTCGCCAAGCCGCTGGGGATTGTCTAAGACCTTCGGCAGTGGCCCCAGGGGCTTGCTGAATAAGGACTTATTTACTGCCAGGACCATCAGCAAAGCCCACCTTTCGTTCGTCGAACGGCATCTTATTTTATGTAGGGGAGACGCGCCCAGCTACTTCCTGGAGGATTCCGATGAAGGGCAAATTCTTACTATTCCTGGCTGGAGCGGCGCTGGCTTGCGGACCTGCCGCCTACCCGCAAGCTTCCGCTACGGCGGCAGCGCAAGCCGATCAGCAATCCACGGCTCAGACAAATTCGAGTGCAGCTTCGGCTTCCGGCGCTACCGGCTTCAATGCGGAATTGAACACCACGGTCGATTCAAAAAAAGTCAAAACGGGTGACCCGGTTGTGGCGCACACGACCGAAGCAACGAAAGCCAATGGCCAAGTCGTTTTTCCAAAGGGAACCAAACTCCTGGGCCATGTGACGCAGGCAACGGCAAGGGCCAAGGGCGAGTCCGACTCGTCGCTGGGCGTGATGTTTGACAAGGCGGTGATGAAGAACGGTCAGGAAACTGCGATCCAAGCCACGATTCTAGCGATTGCGGTGGCGCCCTCAAATGTTCCGGCGCCCAGTGGGTATCCGGACTCAGCGGGCGAAACCGGAGCACCGGTAACAAATCCGGGGACAGGCGCGAGCCGCGGACCAGTTGGCGGAGTTGCCTCAACGGCAGGTGAAGCGACAGGAAATCTTGCTGCGACGGCTACCGACAAGGCGGCCAACGTGGGACAGGCCGCACAATCCACCGCCAACGCCGCGGGGAACGCAACTGCAAATGCCGCGGGCGCAACCGGCGGGCTGAGCAGCAGCGGACAACTGACTTCGAATAGCCGCGGTGTTTTTGGACTGAAAGATCTAACCTTGAACTCCAGTTCAAGTGCCACCCAAGGGTCGGTGATCACTTCGACCAAGAAAAATGTGAAGCTCGATAGCGGAACACGCTTGCTGCTGGTAGCCCAAGTTGCCGCTTCCGGGCCGTCCGGCGACAAATAAACGTCAACGTATATAGGACAGCGGGGCCTGCGGCTGACGGCCCCGCTCTTTGTTTGGAGATTCGGCCGGGAAACTTAGTTTGACTGCTGTTTGCTATACTCGCCGGTATGCCTGCTGGTCCCCCCAAACTATTTCTAGTTGATGCCATGGCCCACATTTACCGGGCGTTTTTTGCGCCCATGCCGCAGAGATTGACGGGTCCGGGCGGTGTTCCGACCAATGTGCCGTTTCTGTTTGGAAATATTTTGCGCCGGATGACGAAGGACTATTCGCCGGACTATATTGGAATTGTTTTCGATCCTTCCGGCCCCACCTTCCGCGACAAACTTTTTGAAAAGTACAAAGCGCAGCGCCAACCGATGCCGGATGAGATGCGGGTGCAACTGCCGTTTGTCCGGCGGCTGTGCGAAGCGATGCGGTTGCCGATTCTCGAATACCCTGGGTTCGAAGCCGACGATGTGATCGGGACCCTGTCGTGTCAGGCGGCGAAAAAGGGCCTGGATGTCCTGGTGATCAGCAACGATAAGGACATGATGCAGCTCGTAGGAAAGTGCGTTCGCACGGTGCGTACGGGACCGGGCGGAGCCAAAGCAGACGTGGTCGTCGACGCCAAAAAGGTGGAGGAGATTTTGGGGCTGCCGCCGGACAAAGTCATCGACTACATGGCCCTGGTGGGAGATACGATCGACAATATTCCCGGCGCGAAAGGAATTGGGGAAAAAGGCGCGAAGGAACTGATTTTGAAATACGGGAGCGTGGAGAATGCTCTCGATCATGCCGACGAAGTTTCAAACAAGAGGTATCGCGAAGCGCTGCAGCAGCAGCGGGAACAAGTAATGATGTCGAAGCAGCTAGCAACGATTTCTACCGATGTGCCGCTCGAATTGGATCTGGATCTGCTGAAGCGCCGCGAACCGGACATGAAGGCGCTGGCCGATCTGTATCGCGAGCTGGGATTCAGCTCACTGCTGCGCGAATTGGGATCGCAGGCCCAGGAGCCCACGACGCCGGGGGCGAGTGAACCGACAAAAACAGACTATGTGCAGTTGGCCAGCGCAGATGAATTCAAAGCCTATCTTGCCAAACTCCCCGCAAAACAGGCGCTGGCGATCTGGTTAAATCTGGAATTGGGCGAACGGGAATCGGAAGGTTTCGGCACGAAAATCGGATCGATTGAGGTTTCAGGGAAGGTGGGCGAGGGGCGGGCGGTCTGGATGGATGAAAAAGGGGAAGCGCTGGAAGCGCTATCTCCGATCCTGACCGATGCCAAGAGACCAAAAATAGTTCACGACCCGAAATTGTTTCAATTGCTGGCGGGGCGCAGCGCGAATCTGCGAGACGCCACCCAGCTGTACTCCTATCTCATGAAGCCGACGACTTCGAACCACAATTTTACAGACGTCATCATGCGGCAGATGAACTCAATCGTTGGCGGAGGCCCGGGGGAGCGCGCCGACTTCTTGCAGCGGCTGGCGCCAGACCTGAGCAAGCTCATCGAAGAGCAGCAGTTGCGCGCCACGTACGAAACGATTGATCTACCTTTGGCGGCCGTGATTGCTGACATGGAGCGAGTAGGGATTGCCGTCGATCCCAAAGCCCTGGAATCCATGTCGCTTTCAATGGAAAAGGAAGTGCGCCGGCTGGAAAAGGAGATTTGGGCATTGGCGGGCGCTGAATTCAATGTCAATTCGCCGACGCAACTCGCCGATATTCTGTTCGATAAGTTGGCCCTGCAACTGCCAGCGCGGCGCGGCGCGGGGAAAGTGCGCTCGACGGCGGTTGACGTACTTGAAAAACTGGCGCAGCAGCACCCGCTGCCAGCGAAAATTATTGAATACCGCGAAATTGCCAAGCTGAAATCCACCTATGTGGATTCACTCCCCAGGCTGATTCATCCGCAAACAAAGCGCCTGCATACCAGTCTCTCGCAGACGGGAACCGCGACGGGACGTTTGAGTTCATCCGATCCAAATCTGCAGAATATTCCGATTCGCAGCGAGTTGGGGCGGCAGATTCGCGCGGCATTCGTGGCGGAAAAGGGAAAAATTCTGCTGGCGGCGGACTATTCGCAAATTGAATTGCGGATCATGGCTCATTTTTCGAGCGATCCGGTGCTACTCGAGGCGTTCAGAAACGGGGAAGATATTCACGCCCGAACCGCCCAGGAGGTGTTCGGCGTGGGTCCCCTGGCGCAGACCGCAGAACACCGCCGCGCGGCGAAAGCAATTAATTTTGGAATTATTTATGGATTGTCGCCGTTCGGATTGGCGCAGCAACTCAATATCGAACAAAAGGAAGCGGCGCACTTCATCAACGCATACTTTTCGCGATATCGCGGGGTGAAAGAGTATCTGGACAACATATTGACGGAAACGCGCAAGACCGGCATGACCAAAACACTGTTCGGAAGGATCCGGCCGATACCGGAAATTACGTCTTCCCAGGTTCAATTGCGCAATTTTGCAGAGCGGACCGCCTTGAATTCGCCGCTGCAAGGTACCGCCGCAGATTTGATCAAGCTGGCGATGATCGCCATTGACAAACGGCTGACGGCAGAAAAAATGGAAGCCCAGATGATTCTGCAGGTACACGATGAATTGTTATTCGAAGCGCCGACAAAGGAACGCGAAGAGCTGGAATCTTTAGTGACCGAAGAAATGGAAGGCGTGTACGAACTGGCGGTGCCCCTGGTTGTCGAAGTGTCTGCCGGACTCAACTGGCGGGACATGGATTGAACCTGACGGCAGGGCGAACTGTCAAACACTACGTTTGCAAAGGAGCAATCGATGGCCCACTCTCCCAATTTTCTAAAGCTGGTGCAGGACGCCAAATCGCACGTGAAGGAAACCAACGTGCCGAATGTAAAGCGGCGCATGGATGGCGGAGAAAAATTCCTGCTGGTGGACGTGCGCGAAGACAATGAATGGGAAAAAGGGCACATTCCTGGCGCTGTACACATGGGTAAAGGCGTGATCGAGCGCGATATCGAAGGAGCGGTTCCCGACCCAGGAGCGAAAATAATTCTTTATTGCGGTGGCGGATTCCGATCGGCCCTGGTTGCCGACAATTTGCAAAAGATGGGCTACACCAACGTGGAGTCGATGGACGGCGGCTGGAAGGGTTGGCTTGAAGCAGGACTCGCAGCGGCCAAGGACTAGAAAAACGCGCTGAACCTGCAAACCAAACGGCACCCCGGATGATACGCGCCACTGCCTCTTGCGCGATTGCCTGGGTCCGCAGGTCTAGTGGACGGGACCGTAGAAATAGTAGTCGGCGGAATACTGGGACTTTGTTTTGCTGCCGTTGTGGGAGTCGTCGCAGCCTCCGGCCGGCGGTTGACCGCCATGGGTGCGAATTCGCTGAATTGTCGTCACTCCCGTTAGTATCCCGTTACCCGTGTGACTTGCGGCCGTGAGCAGCAGCCAGGGAATCGCGTCCGGTTCCGGAGCATCCTGCCGCGCAACGACCTTTCCAACGACTTCGCTGCCGTCGCTATGCTGCCAGGTTGGCCCGGCGTAGTGCTTCCCGATGACCTTACTCCGGGAATCGAAGAGTTCTGCTTCAGGCGCTTCAAAAACCCAAGTGAACTTTTGATCCGCTCCCGCTCGGCACACATAATTTTGCGAGCCGGTTGCGTGCAGTTGCAAAACTACTCTTTCTGACGCCGGAGCCGCTAATTTCTCAGGCACTTCTGGACGCGAAACGGACTGGGCAACAGCTACGTGAAAAGGAATCAACAGTGCGAGTGCCAAGGCGTGCCGCATGACGGGAAGTTTAACACTGAAAGATTGGCTTGTCCTGCTCCGCGGTCTTGATCCGGTGAATCGATCAAAGAGCCGGTGGCTAGGGAAGCTGGCTGGTCCGGGGGTGCTCGGGTATGCCGAGGGTGAGGCAAAAAAGATGCATCGCGGCAAATGGGATCCTAATCAAAGCAGATGGAAAGGTGAGATTGGCTGGGGCGGAAGGATTCGAACCTTCACCGTCCTCATTAACAGTGAGGTGCCCTACCGATTGGACCACGCCCCAGCGGCGTTTGCAGGCATCGTGCTCCTGCGGGGTAAGCTTCGCCCTGATAAAGGGGCAAAGGATACTTCTAAAGATAGCACGGGCGAAGCGAACTGCAAACGCACGGCAATCGCTTTTTTCAAAAAGAGGGGATTTGCGGCGGAAAACATTCCCGAATGGAGCGGAATTGAAAAAATGAAAACCGCGACCCAAAATGGCGGGAATCCCGGGCTTATATCAGGACTAAATTGGTCGCAAATGAAAAACTCGCACCAGGACTGAGCGAACGAGCGACGCATGAAATATGCTGTATTCACAATATGATTTCAACGCTCGGAATTCTGCGAAATTCCAGAAATCTTTTGTAACGAGTGTTGCATTCCTGAAAGTTTTGTTGGAAACTATCGCGTCAAACTCACTTTGGGTGCGCACAGCCTGAAGTGCAATGTGGTGGTCGACCAGGCATCAAGTTCCTTCCGGTTCTGCCGCTACAATACTGTGCGACACAGACATGGCCCAGATTTTTCATCGCAGCTCGAACTTCATTGCACGTCTAAGTCTTCTCGTGGTTATTGTGGTGGCCAGTGTTGGTCTGACCGCGGTGCTGGGTATCGCCCGTGCTCCCTATATGACGCGGCAGAATATCGTACGCGAGCAACCTGTGCAATTCAGCCATAAACATCACGTGGGTGATGACGGAATTGATTGTCGGTACTGCCATACCGGCGTCGAAACCTCCGCCGTGGCCGGTATCCCGCCGACAAAAACCTGTATGAATTGCCATTCCGTGCTCTTTAACAACGCCAGCTATCTCGAGCCGGTTCGCGAAAGCTATCGCACGGATACATCGATCGAGTGGGTACGAGTCCACCGTCTGGCCGATTTCGTGTACTTCAACCACAGTATCCACGTGAATAAGGGGATCGGCTGCTCCTCCTGCCACGGGCAGGTGAATCAGATGCCTCTTGTTTTTCAGGCGCAGACCCTGCTGATGTCTTTCTGTCTCGATTGCCATCGCAATCCCGAACAGAATTTGCGGCCGAAGGACCAGGTTTACAACATGGATTGGAAAGCGCCCGCCAACCAGGCTGAGATCGGCAAGAAGCTGGCGATTGACTACAAAATTCGCACAACAGTTGAACTGACAAGCTGTTCGACGTGCCACCGCTAATGGACCGAATGCGCGAGAGTGAACACAACAATGGTGTTATGAGCGAAAACGAACATCACACCCATGGCCAGCAGGGGCCTCCGGATGGTGCGACCGTGCGGAAGCAGCCTTTGGATCTGGCAGCGGTCCGCGCCAAATTGCAATCGACGGCGGGCAAGCAATACTGGCGCACGCTTGAAGAACTGTCGGCAGATCCCCAGTTTGAGGAATTGCTGCAACGCGAATTTCCGCGCCAGGCTCCTTCGGAGTGGGATGAGGGCGTCGACCGCCGAGACTTTCTGAAATTGATGGGAGCTTCTCTGGCCTTGGCCGGACTTTCCGGCTGCGGACGCGCTCCTGAACAGCACATTATTCCGTATGTAAAACAGCCGGACGGGATGGTTCTGGGCAAGCCGCTGTTTTTCGCCACGGCCATGCCATTTGGCGCGGATGCGATTGGCGTTCTGGTAGAGAGCCATGAGGGCCGCCCCACAAAACTTGAAGGGAATCCCGACCATCCGTCGAGTCTTGGCGCGACAAATTCATTTGTTCAAGCTTCCATTCTCGATCTTTACGATCCCGACCGCGCGCAAGTTGTGACGAATATCGGTGAAATTCGCACCTGGTCGCAGTTCCTGGACGCCGCTCAAACCATTGCGACGCAAAACAAAAGCACCGGCGGGGCGGGATTCCACATCCTCACCGGAACCGTCAACTCGCCATTGATTGCGGCCCAAATACAGGCTCTTTTGGCGCTTTACCCCCGCGCAAAGTGGCGCCAGTGGGAGCCGGCCGTCAGCGACGGAGCGCGTGAAGGCGCGAAGCTGGCTTTCGGAAACTACCTGAATACCGTTTACCGTGTCGAAAAGGCCGACGTTATCCTGTCGCTTGATGCTGATTTTCTGGCGAGTGGACCGGGAAGTATCCGGTACGCGAAGGAATTTTCTCGCCGCCGCAAGCTGAATTCCGTCAGCGACACCATGAACCGGCTGTATGTCGTAGAGCCCACGCCGAGCGTTACTGGTTCGAGCGCGGATCATCGGCTGCCGCTAAAGGCCAGTGAGGTGGAGTTGTTTGCCCGAGCTCTGGCTGGAAAGCTGGGCCTGGGCGGCGGTGCCTCACTTTCTGGCGCAAATGGCGCTTGGCTGGATGCGGTTGCTGGAGACCTCCAGAAAAATAAGGGGAAATCGCTGGTCGTCGCAGGGGAGCAGCAATCGCCGGCAGTTCACGCCATCGCGCACGCAATCAATGCGGCCTTGGGCAATGCCGGATCAACGGTTTATTACACGGAACCCGTTGAAGCTCGTCCGGTCAATCATCTTGAATCATTCCGCGAGCTTTGCGACGACATGGATGCCGGACGAGTTGAGACGCTGTTGATCTTTGGTGTCAATCCGGTGTACACCGCGCCGCACGATTTCGACTTCATTGCGAAATTGAAAAAAGTGCATACCGCAGTGCACGTCAGCTCGCACTTTGACGAAACCTCTGAACGCTGCCAGTGGCACGTTGCCGAATCCCATTTCCTGGAAACCTGGGGCGATGTCCGCGCTTTTGACGGAACAGTCACTGTGATTCAGCCGTTGATTGCTCCGCTTTATCGAACGCATTCCGCCCGCGAAGCTTTGGCTGCCTTTGGCGATAAACCCGGGATTTCCGACTACGACGCGTTGCGCGATCGATTGAAGGCCGCCAACGCAAATACGGATTTCGACAAATTCTGGCGTAAGACGGTTCATGACGGCCTGGTAGCGGGAACGGCTTATGCACCGACAAATTCGGTGTCGAAGTTCAGTATGGCCAGTCTGCCTCCAGCCAAGCCGGCTTCGACCGGCGAACTGGAATTCATTTTCCGACCCGACCCGACAATTTACGATGGACGGTTTGCCAACAACGGTTGGCTGCAGGAATTGCCCAAACCAGTGACGAAACTCACCTGGGACAACGCTGCTCTGGTGAGCCCCAGGACTGCGCAAAATCTCGGTTTGACGCATTCGATCTCTTCGCGCGGCGGCGAGCACGGCAAAATCGAGTCCAATGTCATCGACATTTCGATTTCAAACAGCAAGGTCACAGCGGCGGCCTGGATTTTGCCCGGGCAGGCGGAGGGGGTAGTCGTTTTGCCTCTGGGCTATGGCCGCAAGCGTGCCGGATACACCGGCACGAACAAGGGGTTTGACGCGTACGTCGTGCGCGCTTCGGACGCCTTGTGGTCGACCAATGCAGCGTCCAGTGTGATTAAGAAAACCGGTGATGACTATCCACTGGCCTGCACCCAGTACCACTTCAACATGGAAGGCCGCCAGATTCTCGCCACTGGCACGCTTGAGCAGTTCAAGCGAAATCCCGGATTTGCGCATGAAAAACAGGAAGAAGTTCCCAAGAAACTTTCCCTGTACAAGGAGTTTTCCTATCCCGGCTACGCCTGGGGCATGGCCATTGATCTGAACAGTTGCAACGGTTGCAATGCCTGCGTGGTCGCCTGCCAGTCGGAAAACAACATTCCCGTTGTAGGCAAAGACCAGGTCATGCGTGGTCGCGAAATGCACTGGATTCGCATCGATCGCTATTACGCTACCCCGGGCGTTGAGGACAAAAAGACGGCGAGCGCGGAAAAAGATCCGCACTCTCCGACCAACGATCCGTCCAGCTACGATCCCTCGCTCGACAATCCAGAAACTTTTTTTCAGCCGGTTCCCTGCCAGCAGTGCGAAAACGCGCCCTGCGAACAGGTTTGCCCGGTAGGGGCCACCGCACACAGTGCCGAGGGTCTGAACGACATGACCTACAACCGCTGCATCGGTACGCGGTATTGCTCAAACAACTGCCCGTACAAAGTTCGGCGCTTCAACTTCTTGCGTTTCCAGGATTGGGAAACTCCCCAGCTGAAGTTGTTGCGCAACCCGGAAGTCACGGTGCGCAGCCGCGGAGTCATGGAAAAGTGCACTTACTGCGTGCAGCGCATCAACAACGTGCGTATTGAAGCGGAGAAACAGAATCGCGGCATCGGCGACGGAGAAATCGTCACGGCTTGCGAAGCCGCGTGTCCGTCCGAGGCCATCATCTTCGGCAATGCCAACGATCCGACCAGCCGCGTCTCGAAATTGAAAGCCCAGCAGCGGAACTACACCCTCCTCGGCGAACTGAATGCGCGACCGCGCACCACCTACCTTGCGGCTGTGCGCAATCCGAATCCTGAACTGGAGAAGGCATGAGCGCCGGTAACACGCCACTCGACTCTCCGCAAATCAAGCGCCTTCCGCGGGTGCTCGAGCCGGGGCATTCCTACGCCACGGTCACAGCGAAAATCAGCGATATCGTCCTGACGCGTCCGACGACGCTCGCCTGGTTTACCGGATTTGCCATCGCCTTCACGTTCCTGGGAATACTGACCATCGCCATCGGCTGGCTCATCATCAAGGGCGTCGGAATCTGGGGCATTAACGTTCCGATCGGCTGGGGTTTCGCCATCGTAAACTTTGTCTGGTGGATCGGTATCGGCCATGCGGGCACACTGATTTCCGCCATTCTTTTTCTGTTGAACCAAAAGTGGCGTACTTCGATCAACCGGTTCGCAGAAGCGATGACGCTGTTTGCCGTCGCTTGCGCCGGTATTTTTCCGCTCATTCACACTGGTCGTCCGTGGATGGCCTTCTACATGTTCCCGTATCCGAGCACCATGGGCGTATGGCCGCAATTCCGCAGCCCTCTCATTTGGGATGTTTTTGCCGTCTCGACCTATGGAACCGTTTCTGCTTTGTTCTGGTTTGTTGGCTTGATTCCGGACCTGGCCACCCTGCGTGACCGGGCAACCAGCCGGCCAATCCAAGTGATTTACGGACTGCTCGCGATGGGCTGGCGGGGATCGGCCCGCCACTGGCACCGTTATCAGACCGCGTACCTGTTGCTGGCTGGCTTGGCGACGCCGCTCGTGCTTTCCGTGCACACCGTTGTGAGCTTCGATTTCTCGGTGGCCATCGTTCCGGGCTGGCATACCACGATTTTCCCGCCGTACTTCGTCGCCGGTGCCATCTATTCCGGTTTCGCCATGGTCTTGACGATCGCCATCCCTCTGCGCAAAGCGTACAACCTCGAAGACTTCATTACCATGCGGCATCTCGAGAATATGGCGAAAGTTATGCTCGCCACCGGCCTTATCGTGGCCTACGGATATTTCTTTGAATTCTTCCTGTCGCTCTACAGCGGAAATAAGTTCGACGTATTTCTCGTTCAGCAGCGTTTACATGGCCCCTATGCTCCCTACTATTACGCGCTGATTATTTGCAACATTTTGACACCGCAACTGCTTTGGATTCGCAGGGTACGAACAAACGTTGCGATCCTGTTCCTCATGTCGCTGGTCGTCAATGTGGGCATGTGGCTGGAGCGCTTCGTCATCGTGGTCATCAGCTTGACGCGCGACTTTGTGCCGTCCGCCTGGGGCCGCTACCAGCCGACCGTTTGGGACTGGGCCACGTTCCTCGGCACCATGGGCCTGTTTACGACTCTGATCTTCCTGTTCGTGCGCGTCTTGCCGGCGATTTCCATCGCAGAAATGCGCGAATTGGTGGCGCATTCGTCCGAGGAACACGACTAATGGACCAGCGCTCTCACATATACGGCGTGATGGGTGAGTTTGAAACGGCCCATCAACTGATCAAAGCCGCGGAAAAAGTGCGTGACGCAGGCTACAAGCACATGGACGCGTATGCCCCGTTTCCAGTGGAAGGACTTTCCGAAGCGCTGGGCCTGAAGCGCAATTGGGTGCCTTGGATCACCTTACTCGGCGGTTTGGGTGGCGGGCTTACCGGCTTTGGCTTCCAATATTGGGTCAATGTGATCAGCTATCCGCTGAATATCGGCGGACGTTCGCTCAACAGCTGGCCCGCATTTATTCCCGTCACCTTTGAATTGACCATTCTCGGTGCATCCACTTTTGCCGTGTTCGGCATGCTGGCATTGAACCAGCTGCCGCGGCCGCACCATCCGGTTTTCAACGTTCCGCGTTTTGCACGGGCTTCCAGCGACCGCTTTTTCCTGTGCATCGAAGCGACGGATCCGAAATTTAGTGTCGCAGAAGCGACACGTTTCCTCGAGGGACTCAAAGCGGAACACGTGACGGAGGTGCAAGATGAAGAAGACTAGCGCTTCGCGTCTCTTGCTCGCCGCTTCCGCCGCTTGCGTGATTTTTGCTTCGGGTTGCCAGTATCTTCGGCAGGACATGGCAAACCAGCCGAAAAACAGAGCGCTTTCTCCGTCGGATTTTTTCCCAGATGGCCGCTCGGTGCGTCCCCTGATTGAAAATACGGTGGCGCGCGGCTCTCTCGCCAATGACGAGTTGCGTGTTGCGAAAGAGTCAAACGAGTTTCCGCTTCCCGTGAATCAGGAGCTGCTCGAGCGCGGCGAAGACCGCTACAAGATTTTCTGTACGCCGTGTCATGGATTGCAGGGCGACGGGAATGGCTTTGTGGCCATGCGCGGCATGAAGCATCCCCCCAGTTATCATCAGGACCGTTTGCGCAATTCCCCGAACGGCTACTACTACGACGTGATCACCAACGGGTTTGGGCAGATGCTCGGATATTCCGCGCAAATTCCGCCGCGTGATCGCTGGGC
>DATHFT010000094.1:0-36242 GCA_035317965.1 Saccharimonadales bacterium (SeqCode)
ATATAAGGGGTTCGCGGGAGACGCGGATGGCAGCGTTTTCGTTGTCGATTACCACAGTGGACACGAGTTCGAAATTGGAGACACAAGTGGGCAGGAATTTGACAAGAACCATAGCCTGGTCACGTCATGTCCAAAGCCGACAGCTCTGGGGAAACTGAGGAGTGGTCTGTTGTTCTGTGTCTTTCCAATAGCCAAGCACCCGTTCGTGGTCCAGTCAATTCCTCACTAACTTGTCTGGAGATGGCGTCCGCTCCGGGCGAAGACTTATTGCTTGCGACACCCGCACACCGAGAGTCAACACAGGGCAAAGGGCTTTCGTGAGAGGCTGAAGGCTCTGGGCCACTAACTGTGAAACCCCTCTTTCCTTTCCATCAGCCAAGATACCTTTCGTTCACGCTCCGAGCTGCTGCAATCCTTCTTTTTGCAGTCGCGGCTTGGGCAACTCAGCAACCTCCCAAGCAGGCTCAGAGTGCGGGAGGATCCACGGCCAGCGACGAGGCAGCCAAAGCCGCCGAGCGCAAAAGGCGATTTGAAGAACAAAAGAGCAGGCTCGAAGAGCAGCGACCAAATTCGCCAATTGGCACGGAGACAGAAGTGGGCGCCGATCAGACGCTGTTTGTTTCGCCATCAGTAACCAATATGCTGGTCGGCGACGTTCGTGAGTTTTGCGTTTTCGACATCGATGGAAAAATCCTGACTCGCGCGGCCGAATGGACGATTGACGACGCCGGGATCGCGACCCTTAACGACAAGGGCCAGCCGACAATCACCACTAAACAGCCGGGCAAAGCCGTTCTGCGAGCGCGTGTTGGAAGCCGGTCTGCGGAAGCATCCATTACCGTGCTGGACGGCGGCAAAATGCCTAACGGTACGATCAAATGGTCAGTTCCAAACTATCCTGGATACAAGAGCAAACAAATTGTGCAGGCGGTGCCGACAGATCGAGGCCCGGACCTTTACACGGTGGAAGAGAACGCCGAAGGGAAAAGCCTCGTTCGCGCCTGGACGAGCGAGGGAATTATCCTGTGGATGCGAAAGTTCGACCGCCGAATCGTGGGTGCTGTTCCTCATTGATTCTCGCGGACGAGTGCCGCACTTCGCAGAAAACGCAAAGCGTGCTCCGCAGACGCAAAGCGTCAGGAAGCCCCCGTGGTTGCGGCGGGCGCGGGCCCTAGGCAAATTCAATGGAGCGACAGGGCGGTGGCGAGATGCGCCGGAGCTGTAGGGATGACGGACAGACGGTCGCAGCGGATCGTTTGAGCACGAACTCGATTTGTCTGTTAAACTGTTTAGGTTTACTCGTGCGGAATCTCCACCCGCAATTTGCTCAGCTTGCTCTCGATCTACTCGAGTTGTACTGGGGTAGGCGGGGGAGATGCCGGAGCAGAAAAGTTAAACTACGAGTTCTCACCACATTAGGGGCGTAGCTCAGTGGTAGAGCAGCGGCCTTTTAAGCCGAAGGTCGTGGGTTCGATCCCCACCGCCCCTACCAAAAGTCCTGTTGAGTCTGTTGCCTTTGCCTCCCGAGAACCTCGGACAGAAAATTGTTGTTTCCGGTACCGCACTCCGATCACTTAGCGGGTTTGTTTGATGGGCACGGGCGTTATGCGGCTCAGAGCGGCGTATTTGCTGGCCAATTCCTTGTTGCCGAGTCTTCCGTAAATTTGCTCCAGTAAGACGTAAGTCTGCAGATCAAGGATTACTCCTGCTGTGTCGCGCAGGGTCGCCGCTCTTTCGCCATCGGCTTTAGCATCCTCATATTTCTTCATGCTCAAATTCACTTTGGCGCGTTCGTACCAAACCGCCCGGACGTTGGGGGTCAGCTCCACGGCGCGATCCAGATGCTCTTTGGCTTCTTTGAGCTGGTTGCCTTTCAGCAGAAACCTCCCGTAGTTGTAATCCAGGAAGCCATCGAAGTGGGTCCGACGTCGATTGACGGCCTCCGCCTTTCGGTAGGCCTCGCCCGCACGATCCACATCTCCCACTATTTCCGTATTCAAAGCCAAATAATCCCAAGCACGTGGATCGCTTGGATCCATAGCTACAACTCTTTCGAAGTGTCTTACCGCGTCTGCGTGGCGATTTTCCTTGTCGTACAGAGTGCCTAATTGAAAATTCGCGTCGACGTTGTCGGGATCGATCTGGCAGGCGTGCTGAAGTAAGCTGGCGCCCTCTTCCACTTGCCCTTTCATGACCAGAATTTCGCCTCGCAGGGCCAGGGCGGCAGGTTCGTTGGGGTTCTTTTCCAGAGCGACGAGTGAGGCAGAGTCGGCGCGCGCGTACAACCTTTGCTCCAATAAGAAGCGACCAAAGTAGGCGTAGCCTCGGGATGCATCTGGCGCCAATTCCTGGTAACGAACGAATGCGTCCTCGGCAGCCGTCGCGTTTCCTTTCACGGCCAAGAGTCGCGCGCGGTCGAGCAGAGTCTCGGAACAGTTCGGATAGGATTGCTCCAGGGAATCAAGAATATGCTCGGCCTTGTCCAGCGTCTCACTGGCCAGCGCGCTGGAAACCGATTGAAGTAGATTTTCTGCACCCGTGCACTCTCCGGCAGAGGCCAAGCACGGGGCCCAAAGTGCTGCAACAAAAAGCAGAATCCCCTTCATTTCTCGCTCTCGGTGACCTTCAGTACTTGATCGGCCTTAACGTTTTGCAAAACCTGAATCCTTCCGCTCGGCCAGCGCAACTCAATTTCTTTGATTCGAGAATCGCGGCCCAATCCAAAATGGACTCGCTTATCCGAGGAACTAGCGAAACTCCCCGCAGTGGTTACATGGTTGTATTGCACTAAGCCCGATTCGCCTGTGATTTTGATGCGCGTGCCAATTCCGTCCCGGTTGCTTTTGACGCCGATCGTCTGAATAAGAATCCAATGGTTGTTGTTCGTGGTGGTGTTGTAGAGCAATTCGGCACGATCCGCAATGGCGGATACAACCACGTCAATCTTACCGTCGTTATTGAGGTCGCCGAACGCACAACCACGATGAGCGGCACGAACTTGCATATCCGGCCCGGCTTGGGTGCTTACATCACGGAATGTTCCATTCTGGACGTTTTGGAACACCGCGTTTGCTTGCTTGTAGTGTTGCTGAGGGTCGTCGTCGGCGTACTCATTGACGTGCGAATTGGCGGTGAATAGATCCTTAAAGCCATCGTTATCGAAGTCATAGATGCCATTGCCCCAACCGCTCATCTTGAGACTGGGAAATCCTATACCTGCCTTGTAGGTATCCACACTGAAAGATCCGGTGCCCTCATTACGGAAGAGCGGGAATGTTTCACGACCAAGGGCGGTGATAAACAGGCTGGGCTTGGCATCGTTATTCCAGTCGCGAAAATCGACGCCCATGCTTGAAACAGGGATCCCATCATCCGTGAAGGCCACGAAGGACTCCACTCCGACTTCATCGAAGCTCTCACCTCTATGATTCTTGAACAGAAAATTTCTTTCCTTGTCGTTTGCGACGAAAATATCCATCCAACCATCGGCGTTGTAGTCGGCGATGGCCACACCCATGCCCTTGCCGATATGTTCGGCTATGCCTGTCGCAGCAGAAACATCCGTGAACGTGCCGTCGCCGTTATTGTGATACAGAAAATTCGGCTGTCCTTTATACAGGGTCGGCGAGCATGAGAGGCGCCGGTCGGGTGGGCCGCAAACTTTGGAAGTTTCGAATGACCAGTCCAGATAATTAGTCACGAAAAGATCCAGGCGGCCGTCGTTGTCGTAATCGATCCATGCGGCTGATACAGACCAAAGTTTTTTGCCATTGCGGTCGATGCCTGCCACTCCTGCGCGCTCAGTGACATCGGTGAAAGTCCCATCGCCGTTGTTGTGATAGAGGGTATTGCGGTTGACTCCGGTGACGTAAATATCTGCAAACCCGTCGTTGTCAAAGTCAGCCACGGCGACGCCCACACTGTAGCCATGACCTTTAACGCCCGCACCGTCAGTTACGTCTGTAAAAGTGCCATCGTGGTTATTGTGGTAGAGACGGTTCGAAAAGTTAGGACTGTCCTTTTCCAGGCCGGGGATGCGCGCACCGTTGGTAAAAAAAATATCGAGATACCCATCGTTATCGTAATCCAGGAGTGCCACACCCCCGAGCACCGAGTCAATAACGGGCTTGTCTGCGGTTGTGCTGTTGTTGAGAATGAAGTCGACGTGTGAGAGTTTCTGGTGGTTCTCAAATCGGATCTGCGAACGCTCCGCGGCCTGGGACGGTAAAGCCAACAAGGCAACCGTAAACACGGAGGAAACCAGCCGCTTCATGGCGTTTCTACGGAGATCGGATTCTATGTGACCGTACAAATTCATTTCGGCTTAGGCTCCAAAAATCTTCACTTCTTGAACTACAATCGTAAATGCCAATACAAAATAAAATGGAAAAATTCTTAACTACTCCAGCGCGGCCTTTTGAAAGGCCAACCTGACCGGCGAGTCGTCGGCATTTTTGAAATTGGACCGCTGGATCATCATGATTAGAGCTACGCCCCTCTTCATGTCGATCCAGAACTGGGTACCGTAGACTCCGCCGTGGCCGAAGGTTCCCGGCGATAGCATTTCAGTCACACCCTGAGGCTGGCGGACGATGCATACTCCCAACCCCCAGGCGTTACCGGGAGTAAAGCCGGTGACCAGATCAGCGGTCTGAATAGTTGACATCATGCGCACCGACTCGGCCGTGAGGTAACGCCGGCCATCGAGCACGCCGGCATTCAGCAGCATCTGGGCCAAGCGGGTGTAATCGGGGGCGGTCGAGAACAAGCCGCCGTTACTTGCCGGATAGTGACCACGCCAGGTGGGAGGATGCCTATACAAAAGCCCGATTTCCGCCGTCACCAGTTGTTCGCCTTCGCGCCGGGCGGGAATAACCCAGCGCGGCATCTGGGCTTCACTGAGGTAGAAGGTTGTGTCCTTCATGTCCAGCGGGTCAAAGATACGCTTCCGCAGGAAAACGTCAAACGAGACACCGGAAACAATTTCCACGATCCGGCCAAGAGTGAGAATGCCGGACTGACAGTATTGCCATTTGCTCCCCGGCACAAACCCTAGTGGCTTTGAAGCAAAGGCCGGAATCAGGTCAGAGAGCGTGCGCGCGGCTTTCGCTTCTTCGTCGGTTGCTTCTCCCATTCCGGAGGTGTGAGTGAGTAAGTGCCGAAGCGTGATTCGCGGCGTCTTGCCATCAGGAGTTTTCAGTCCAGCAAGTTCTGGAACGTGTTTGGCGATGGGATCGTCGAGGGAGAGTTTGCCTTCCTCCATGAGCATCAGCACCGCTATGGCAGTTATCGGCTTTGACATGGATGCGATCCAGAAGATCGAATCCACGCGCATGAAAGCTTTGTGTTCTGGATCAGCCCAACCCTGAGCGTTCATCCGAAGTACAGAATCGCGGGTGGCGACTACCGTGACCGCGCCTGGAACTTCGTTTGAGACGATCACGTCGTGCATGCGTGCAGGAATGGAATCGAGACTGGCAGTAGTCTGAGCCAGGGCGGAAGATAGCGGCAGAAAAATTACGGTCAAGAAAACGGCCAGACGAATTCGCATTTAGTCGATCCCTATCGCGATCACGGTTTGAGCTTGATCATGATCGTAGATTCCTGCTGATAGCGGAGTATGGTGACGCTGGCGGCCTTCCCTGTAACATCTTGTTGGGTATCCTGCAAAAGATCCTTCAATTCTTTGATGGGCTTGCCATTGAATGCCAGCAGGACATCCCCGGCAAAAAAGCCGGCTTTGGCTGCATCACTTGTGTCGGGTACGTCGAGCAGGATCACGCCTGTTTCACCGGGACTGCCCGCGGCTGAAACCTCACCGAGGCCAACGATATTGCGAACCTTTGCGCCTGCCCAAATCGCAACCTCTCGGCTACGAGTTTCACTGAGAGTAGGCGTGGCATCGCTTGACCTCAAGGGCATCACCGGTTGCCGGGCGATGGCTTTGAGCTTCGGGCTTTGCACGCCGAAATCGTCCATGTTGAAGTTGATGAATCCGAGAGACAACGCGGGAGAATTCAATTTGACTCTGTAGTCGCCGGTGGCCGCATCCACAAAGAGAGCGTCTCCTTGCAGGGAGTGGGCGTCCTGTGAGCTTAGTTTTTGCAGCGCGGTGGCGGGGCTGGATTGTGACATCGCCGGCTGATGGAGCAGGTTGAAATCAATATCCTGCGTCCACTGCCTCATTTGAATCGGTTTGTAAGCCCTAAAGACGATATTGCCGCGGAAAATATCATGGCTGTCGTTAAACCAGACATGCGGATGAAGTGAGTTGTTTACCAGAACGTTGTTCTCGCAAGTACGGTAGAAGCCTTCGCGCAGCTTCAGCCCCCCGTTGAGGCACAGATTATTGTAGATGTGATAGTTGGTGGAGCCGTCGTCCAGATCGATATCCCAGCCATGATCGCAGCGCCAGCGCGAGTTCGACAGAGTATTCGTATTGGCGGCATCCACCAGGGGAAGTTTTGCATAAGGCCCTTTTAGCAGTGTGTCCGTGTCGAGATCTCTCACGCCCCACCAGCGATCGCGCCCCCAAGAATTGAAAGAGCCGTGGTCGCCGGTCTCTTTTACGGTGTCAAAGACATCGCAACGGTCGATATGATGTCCTCCCCAGCAACCGTCCCCTATGTTGATTCCCGCGCGAGGCACGTCGTAAATGGAACAGTGCCGAACGGTAATGGCTCTTGCGATGTCGATCTCAATCGGAGCAGTCTGCTTTTCGACCTGACCCGTCTGGTAAATCAAGGTGTCTTCAACAAGGCAGTCTGACGGGTAGTCCACCGTACACGGCCCGGGAGCAAGATCGAGATCCCCGATAGCCAGCCTGTCATCGTAGTTGTCCAGCGGATTTCGCACTGCCTTCCGCTCGCCTACAAAAGAGATTCCGTTGGCCCCGGCGCGAGCGATGTGGGTGCGAGAGATACGAATACGGCGGTTATATCCACTCACAAAAATGCAATTCCCTCCGAGCTGATCAAGAAAACAATCATCCACGCAGCAGTCCTCCGCGCCGGTAAAGAACAATGCGCCGCCACGATAGATCCTCCAGTCACTGCGGAGAAGCGGTTCGCGAGTTTCCATAAACGTTCGGGACGCATGTTGAAACGTGAATCCACGCAGCTCGATCCACTTCACGGGAGAGCTCTGGCTTCCGCGAAACTCCACCAGATGCTTCAAGCGCACGACGTCGACAACTGCGTTTTCGAGATCCAGTCCTGTGGGAGGATAAAAATACAGCACCGAATTAGCTCGGTCCAAATACCATTCACCGGGAGCATCCAATTCCTCAAAAACATTTTCAACAAAACGATATTGAGCGTGCATCGGTTTCGGCCGGTTGTTTTGCCAGCCACCTTCGTAGACCACGTTGCCGTCTGCGCTCTTGCCGGTGATGACGTAATGCATGTCACCCCACAGGTTTTGATGAATTGCGTGAATGTAAGCCCCTCGTGGATCAGCCCAACGCTTGGCATGCTCTTGGCTGATCGCGTCCGGCGCCCAGCCACCCAAATATTTGGCATTCGGATCGTAGTTCGGGTAGCGGGCCAACATTTGTCGTTGACCGTTTACGAAGAGTTGGTCAGTCGAGGTGCCGGCTGGAACGGAGGTTTTCATGATTCCGTCTCGGTAGGCTTTCCAACTTGAGGACAACCGCGCTCCGCCACTTAGCAGGACATGCTCGCCTGGGTATGGCGCATAAATGATCGGTGCGCCGGCGTCCCCGGAATCCTCCGGTGTAAAGACGATTGTATTTGGTAAGTAGTAGGTGCCGGCCCGGAAGCAAACAAATATGGTTCCGGGATTGTGCTTCCTGAGCTCGCGAACGGCGCTTTGAGCAGCCGCAAAAGTTTTTAGCGGACTAGATATCGTCCCGGGATTCTGATCATCTCCGACGGTACTTACAAAAATGCTCTGGGTTGAATCGCCCGGCGATGGAGCGTCAAGTGGTCCGCACACAAATGACGCCGCGATCTTGCCCGGCGTCGTTAATCCCACGGTGGCGCCAGTCGCTTCCCACAGAAACTCTCTTCTATCCAAGTTAGATCCTTGTGTTGCTCAATCCTGACATGAGTAGAAGCCGGGTTCTTAGATCAGATCTTAAGAACAACAGGAGTTGCATCGGTACGGGTTGGGTGCGCACACATGATGAAACTCACCTGCCCTTCCAAACCGGACCATCGGGGTAAGTGTAGGTTGACAACGTTTCGCCGCGTATTTCCGTGCTGTATCCCGGTTTTTCAGGAAGAAGGTAGTGCCCTTTGGCCACCCGGACCGGGTCAACGAAGTGTTCGTGCAGGTGATCTACAAATTCCGTTACCCGATTCTCCAACGTCGTGGATACGCGAAGGTAATCAAAGGCCGCCAGGTGCTGTACGCATTCGCATAGACCGACACCCCCGGCATGAGCGCAGACTGGAACATTAAATTTTGCCGCCAGGAGAAGTACGGCAAGATTCTCGTTGACGCCCGCCAGCCGGCAACTGTCGATCTGGACAACGTCGATGGCCCCGGCCTGCAGGAACTGCTTGAACATGACCCGGTTATGGCAATGCTCTCCCGTAGCTATCCGGATCGGGGCAACTTCCTTGCGGATGCGCGCGTGTCCGAGAATGTCGTCCGGGCTGGTGGGCTCTTCCATCCACCAGGGGTCCAGTTCGGCCAGTTCTTTCGTGCGTCGGATTGCTTCGACGACGTCCCACTTCTGATTGGCATCCATCATCAATTTGTTGCTGGGGCCAATTTCTGCCCGGACCAAACGAGCCCGGCGGAGGTCGTCGGCCGGGTCGCCACCGACTTTCAACTTGAAGTGGGTCCAGCCTTGGGCCAGAGCCTCACGGCATAGGCGCCGAATCTTGTCATCGCTAAAGCCGATCCAACCCACTGAGGTGATATAGGCGGGGTAGCCATTATGTTGCATGTGTTGCAGGCGGGTATCCTTGCAAGGAGCCCGTTCTTTCAGCAGATTGAGGGCTTCGTCTCTAGTGATCGCATCCGTGATGTAGGTGAAGTCGATGGCGCGGACAATCTGCTCCGGCTCCATATCCGCGAGCAGTTTCCACAGCGGCTTACCTTCGACGCGTGCATATAAGTCCCAGACCGCGTTTATGAGTGCGGCAGCAGCAAGATGAATGACGCCTTTTTCGGGCCCAAGCCAACGGAATTGACTATCACCGGTGAGTTGCCTTGAGAAGGACGCGAAGTCAGCCGTCAGTGAAGACAGGTTGCGACCCTGAACGAATCGGGACAAATACTTGAGCGCAGAGACGCACAGCTCATTTCCACGGCCGAGGGTGAACGTTAGCCCGTGCCCCTCCACAGCGGCGTCCGTCTCAAGGATGCAGTACGCCGCCGAATAGTCCGGATCTCGATTCACGGCGTCCGACCCGATCTGCTGGCTGGATGTGGGGAAGCGGAGGTCAATCACGCGAACATCAGTAATTTTTGGGTCTCGCAAACTGGATCAACTTTCCTCAAATTAGAGAACTTACGGCCGAGAGGGTATGGCAGCCGTCCGCATACCCAGCAGGCATTTCTATTCCTGAAATAGTGAGTTTGTCAATAAAAATCAGTTCAGGCTAGCAAAAATTGCTGAATTGAAGGTGTTTTGGAAAGGAAGTCGGAGGATTTCTCGACGCCGGGCGAACCCGGCCTAGTCACTCGTCAGAGCTTTGGCCACTCCGCCGATTGCTTCCGAAAGCAGAAAAGCGGCCTGTTTCAAAACTTTTCTGGCGGTCGCCGGAGTCGTCTGGTCGCCAATTCTTTGAATGAATGGAACGGTCATAGCGGCGATGGCGTTTCCGCGATCATCGAATACTGGGCAGGTGACGTTGACGATGCCATTGACCTGGTAGCTTTCTCTTTCCTCATATCCCTGGCGCTTGATCTTGGTCAAATGTGCGGCCAGGTCTCGAGGGACCTGCGCGTTGTTTTGCCGGCACCAAATTTGAATCGCCCTGGAAGTCACTTCCGGAGTTTGATGCGCAAGAATTACGTGCCCCGTAGCGGCATGCATCAAATCAACGATCGCGCCAGCCTTAACATAAAAACCGGGACTGATGGGAGAATCAACCTGCGCAATAATCACGATGTGGCCGCCATCGAGTACCCCAAGGTGGCAAGACTGATTCAGTTCATGCGTGACTTGCTGCATGATCGGGAGGGCTTCGGTAATCATTCGTTTGGTCGGCGGATATTCGTGCGCCATTTTAAACAGCTGCAACGTCAAACAGAAGCGTTCCCCATCCCTCGATTGGGAGATGTAACCGCGCTCTTCGAGGCACAACAGCATCCGAAAGATTTCGGATACCGTACGATGCAGGCTACGAGCGACCTCGCTTTTCGTGAGGCCCGTGGGGTGGTTGGCGAGGAGTTCCAGGATGTCCAAGCCCTTTTCCAAGGCAGGGGTTGGATAACGAAGCGCAATTTTAGGCGGCTTCGGGGGCACTAGCTGGGCACGCGAGCGATTCATCTTGGTCAAAGCAATACGCTCCAGTTCTCCCGCCAGTGGCGGTAAATCTTACAGGAAATGGCTTACAACGCAAGAGTTCGACTCGCTCTTGCCATGCCCAGGCAGCCTGCCGTGCGGCCCACGACGTAGCGAACCGTAGGAAGTCCAACAGCACCAAACAGACTACCTCGATTGACAGCCTACGGCATTTCTAGGGCAACTCTGTCGTTCCGGCACGCAAATTCTGAAAAACAACTTTCATCTACAAACAAAGTGCTTGACAAGCTTCGTAAAAACTGGCTATAAGAGCACATTTGATGAATGAAATATTCATTTTACATATAAAAACGTTTGATAGCAAATCAGTGTGCCGTCCCTTGGCGGATTGGGCTTCGTCGGTAACAAACCAATTTGCTGTCGAGGGGGACGACAGGCAGGTGCCGGTGCAAAGCAGTTCCGAATAGATGCTGGGTGGTTCGCAAATTGAGCCGGTGGAGAAGCTTATGACCGAAGCGATGGGGAGAATAGATTCGTTCTCATGGGGCGCCTTGCGCAACAACATCGCCTCACTGCTTGTCATGCTCGCCTTGGTACTGTCGATTCCCCAGCGCGCCAGCGCGCAGGGGTCGGCGTCGGCCAACTTAAGCGGAACGGTTCACGATTCCACTGGCGCAATTGTGCCGGATGCGGGCGTAACACTTCGCGATACGCAAAGGGGCACGGAAAGAAAATCCTCAACCAATGAAGTGGGGCTTTACGTGTTCACCAGCATCCCGCCGGGAGTCTACAGCTTGTCCGTGGATAAGACTGGATTTGCACCGGCGACTCAGCAAAACTTGACTTTGCTTGTCAATCAGGACATCACTCAGGATTTCATCTTGACCGTTGGATCTAACGCGCAATCCGTGACGGTCAAGGCCTCCGCCGTGAACCTCGAGACCGGAAACGCGACTTTGGGCAGCGTCATCGAGAGGATGCAGGTCACTGCCCTTCCGCTGAATGGGCGAAACTTTACTCAGCTTCTCAGCCTCACGCCTGGCGTCTCGCCTATCAGTACCGCGCAAAACGTCGGTGGTGCCCAGACCCACCCCATCGGTAACTTCACGTTTCCTGCCGTAAATGGTCAAACCAACCGCAGCAACTATTTCATGTTGGACGGCATTGACGACACTGAAATGACCTTCTCGACCTACGCGATTGCCCCTGTCATCGACGAAATTCAAGAATTCAAGGTTCAATCTCACAACGACGAAGTGCAGTTCGGTGGAGTCACCGGCGGCATCATTAACGTGGTTACCAAGTCCGGCACGAACGAGTACCACGCCGCCGCTTGGGAATATCTCCGCAACACCGTTTTGGACGCCAAAAACCCGTTCAGCGGTTTACAAAAATTAATCCAGAACCAGTTTGGCGCCAGTGGCGGCGGTCCGGTGCGTTTGCCCCATATCTACGATGGCCGCAACAAAACGTTCTTTTACGGAACCTACGAGGGCTTTCGCCGCGTTCAGCCGCTTCCCGGTGGGAATTTTTATCGAGTGCCTACTGACGCTCAGTTGGGCGGAGATTTTTCTGCGCTCTGCCAGCTCGGCTTCGATGCTGGCGGCATCTGTCTCGACAGAAGCGGAGGGCGGGTAGTACACCAATTGTACAATCCCTTTACAACTACCGCCTCGGGTAGCGGGTTTGTGCGCAGCCCTTTCAAGAACAACATCATTCCGACGGGTTTGATCGATGCCAATGCTGTCAACTTCGCGAGGGACGTATTCCCGGCACCCCTGCCTGATAGAACCATTAGTGGCGTGACGTATAACGGTTACGATTTCCGCGGACAGCGCACTAGCGTTCAACAGTACAGTTGGCGGATTGATGAAAACTTTAACCCGTCTAATTCAGTATTCTTCCGCTACTCCTCGGCTGAACAAACGCAAGTCGGTCCCGGTGGCAACGCTAACTTCGACAACATCGCGAACGTTCCTGCCAAACAGTATGTCGCCAGTTACTACCATACCTTTAGCCCCACAACCATGTTTGACTTCCAGTTTGGGCATGTGGAGCTGACCAACAGGCCCCCGACGACCTTCAACGGCGACAGAACCAAGGCTCTTTCGGACGGCGGTTTCTCGCCGGACTTTGCTTGTGGATTCAGCGGCGGCGTCTGCCTCGTTCCGAATCCGGGCGTGGACCAATTCGCTCCCGGAGGAGAAGTCGCGGGCTTCACCACCCTGACGAACATTTACGAATGGCGGGGAAATTTCACGAAAATTATCAGAAACCATACGCTTACCGCCGGTGTGAGCTATGAGACCGACAAACTGACGGAAGATTCCAACAGCGATGCTCTCACTTTTTCCTCTGACCAAACATCCGATCCGCAAAACGGCGGAGGAAACACAGGTTATGGCTTGGCGTCATATCTGCTCGGTACCGCTGCCGTCGGGGCAAAACGCGACACGGCTGGCTCAACCACCGGTCAGAACGGAATTGGCGGATATTTTATGGACAAGTGGAAGGCCACCAGCCGCCTGACGCTGAACATTGGCTTGCGTTACGATTTTCAAACTTACCCTCTGTGGGGCAATCTTAAGGATCCCGAAAGCGCCGTTGGCGAAATTGACTTCAATAACGGAACCTACATCCTCCAGCGGCCGGTTGCCAGCTGCGCGAATACCGGCGATATCGCCCCATGCATTCCCGGAACCAGCCTCCCAGCCAACGTGGTTATTTCTCCCAATTCGCGGCTCTGGAAAAACACTAAGACCAATTTCCAACCGCGCCTTGGCTTGGCCTATCGTTTAACGGACAAGATGGTGGTGCGCGCTTCCTTCGGAATCACCGATGACTTGTGGGCCGGTATTACCCAGTCGGGTCAGAACGCCAGCGGGTCTTGGCCTTCCAACTCACAACCGCTCGTCAGTTCGAACGCCATAGGGGCACCCGTATCGGTAAATTTCCAAAATCCGCTTGTAGTCACCGGCGCTCCTCTGACGAATGCTCCGCCACCCACTCCATTCCACCAGCTTTCCTTTTTCAGGGATCCGCTTGAAAAGAATCCTTATTCGGAGCAGTGGAATTTCGGTTTGGAACATCAGTTCGACGCGAATACCGTTGTGACTGCCAACTACGTTGGCTCCCAGACTCACCGTCTTAATGTGGGCGGGCTCTACAATACGGCGTTGACTCCTGGACCCAACCTGAACCCTGATGGAACGCTGGCCACCACACCTGACGAGATTGCCGCTGCCTTTGCGGCCAGACAGCTGTGGCCGGGTATTGACCCCACTTTTTACGATCGCGGCGTTGGGAACAGTTCCTACAATGCGTTGCAAATTGCAGCCCGCCATCAAGGATCGCGCCTATCCTACCTGGTGTCTTACACCTATTCGAAAACCATTGACGTTGGAAGTGATGGCTTCTTCGGTGTCGAAGGCACGTCGGTCCAGGACCCCTATCACCTGGAGCGGGACCGCAGCGTGGCAGGATTCGATCTGACTCATGTTCTTTCAGCCAGCTTCACAGCTGAATCCCCGTTTGGAAAAGGCAAACGCTTCTCCAGCAATAATGCTGTCGTCGATTACGTGGTGGGCAACTGGCAGCTGAACGGCATCTACACCATTACTTCGGGCCAACCCTTCACATTGTTTGTTCCCGGAGATGGTCCCAACACTCGTCAAAACAGCCCATCGTGGGATGCCGTGAACCGTCCGAACCTCGTGGGTGATCCTAATGCCGGCACGTGCCCAGGTGGCGCCGCTGTAGGTACCGCGAACTGCTGGTTCAACACCAGCGCCTTTGAAACCCCGGAGATCTATACCTTCGGCAACGCTGGCCGGAACACCCTCCGTGGAGCCAGGTTCCAGAACGTCGACATGTCCCTGTTCCGTTCGTTCCCCTTCGCCGAAAAGCACAGGCTTGAATTCCGCGCGGAGGCTTTCAACATGCTAAACCACGTGAACCTTGGCCAGCCCGATGCAACCTTGGGCGATGCCGGCTTCGGAACAGTCAGGACGACTCGCGGCACTGAGCGTCAAGTGCAGTTGGCGTTGAAGCTTTTCTTTTGAGTCGAGGCTAGTCCTTACTTGTAGTGAACCAAAATCCAGCTGGCCATCATTGACCAGCCAGTCGATTTGGTCATCACCCCGCGTGCGGTGGAATTAATGATGCCTCTGGTGTACCTGCCTCGGTTATGTAAACGTGGAACGGGATTTTGCTAATGGCCAGGATGAAGATGCGCCGGCTGCAGCGACAGCTCTGCAAAGCTCATGTAACTTCTAAATCGCCGCGGCTTGGCACTCAACAGGAAGAGAACCATACGAAAACATTCGTTCAATCCGAGGCTCTGAGCAGAGGAAGCTTTCTTAAGGTCATGCTGACCGTAGCGGCCGGCGCGCTTTCCGCCGCTGCTGGTTTTGCGAGATCGCTTCGTTCACCAGTTTCCCGCCAGTCCCAACCCCTTGTCCGTGCACTTACACAGGATACCCGTCTCTACGGCTCAACTGCGGTGGAGATTGGCGGCAAGGCAAAATTAGATGACCTGAGGATTTCCGTAGACTGTAGCCACTCAGGCAGCATGACGTGGAATGTTACGGTCCCGGAGGAAGGTGAATTCGATCTGTTCCTCTCCTGCGCAGTCTCCGTCTCGGGCTTCAAACTGGGGATTCGCTCCGGGTCCAGTTCCGTTAAAGCTGAGCTGAAAGTCACGGAAGGCGTGTATCAGCAAACGGAGGGCGGCTGGTATTTTAATTTTGAAAGGACCATGCTGGACGGCAAATTACACCTGACCCGGGGAGTAAACCCAGTGACCCTCCAGGTATCCGGACCAGAATTAAGTGGATCAGTTCGCTTCCGATGCCTGGAGATTCTTCCCGTCGCTGGCAGTGCCGCAATCATTCCTTTGGAAGAAAGTGTCCGCGCCCATCGCGCGAACACCGATTGGTTTGTAAGAGCCGGTTACGGAGTGATGTTTCATTGGACGGACTTCACCCAACCCCGACAGGGCGAGAAGAAGCCTTATAAAGATGCGGTCGATGCTTTCGACGTCAACGCCTTTGCGAAAATGATCGACGAGATGGGAGCGGGTTACGTAATCCTCACCTTGAACCATGCCCATCCGCACTGCGCCGCCCCCATTCAATCCTGGGAGGCGATTCATCCGGGATGGACAACGCGGCGCGACTTACTCGGTGAGCTCGCCGATGCTTTGGAGGCGCGCAATATCAGATTTCTGCTTTACATCAACTCTCCGACATTGACGAAGCTTGGCAACATCGGGCCAACGGGGCTGTACCACTTGACTTTCAGTGAAGAGCAATTTGCGGAAATTCACCGGGATGTTTTGAGTGAAATCGGTGCCCGCTATGGGAAAAAACTTGCTGGGTACTGGTTCGACTCGTGGTATCAATCGTTGGCTGCCTATCCGGATGTTCCGATCGATGCTGTTTACCATGCTTGCAGGGTAGGAAATCCCGAACGGATCACTTGTTTTAACTTCTGGATCTTCCCGGTTCTAACGCCATACCAGGATTATTGGGCAGGCGAACTCAACAGCCTGCATAATCCGTTCGCTTCTCGTTACATCCAACGGGGCGCCGGCAAGGGATTTCAAGCGCATGCCCTGCTATCCACGCTGGAGTCCTGGGTCCACGGCAAACAAGGGCCGATTCCCGCGCCTCAATTTAGCGCAGAGGATCTGATTGCCTATGTCAGAGCCAACGTCGAGCATCAGGCGGTCACCACGATTAATATCGGAATCTATCAGGATGGCACGGTTGAACAGAGTTCCATGGCCATGATGCGCCAGTTGCGGCGGGCAATCAGAGGAAACTGACCGGTGCGAGCGGTCTCTAATTATATAGCCCGTTGTCTGTCAGTTTGTGGTTAAAGAGCCGCAGGATTTTAATTTCTTGGTTGCGGGTTTATTCAGTGAGGAGATACAAAATGTTCCTCTTTCCGATCTGTAGATCGAGCAGGACGGCGATCATTCTGCTGTTGTGTTTTGTCGTTTCCCCCTGTTTGCAGGCGCAATCCCCTTCGCATTTCGAAGCAACCCTCGAATCGCTCAACAAGCATCCGCTTCCTCAATGGTATGCCGACGCTAAACTCGGGATATTCATTCATTGGGGCCTTTATTCGGTTCCAGGCTGGGCGCCGCTGGTTCATCCGGAGCACGATTTCACTTCGCCGGACTACATCACTCACAATCCCTATGCCGAGTGGTACCTGAATAGCATGCGACTCGACGGATCGCCGACCCAGGCTTACCATCGCGAGCATTATGGCGCTGATTACGATTACTACAACTTCGCTCCGGTCTTCGACCAGCAGATTCAAAGGTGGAACCCCGATACCTGGGCCAAAATATTCCATGACGCCGGCGCGAAATATGTGGTGCTCACCACCAAACACCACGATGGATTTACGCTCTGGCCCAGCTCGACGGCCAACCCCAAACTACCCGCCGAACGGCAGCATGCTACCCGCGACCTCGTCGGTGAGTTGACTGCCGCAGTCGGCAAACAGGGTTTGCGCATGGGTCTGTACTATTCCGGCGGTTACGACTGGACATTTGTCCCTGGTCCAATTCGTGTTCCCGCTGATTATGAAGCGGTGAAGCCGCAAAGCGAAGCCTATGGCAAATACGTTGACGCGCACATGCGGGAACTCATCGAGCGCTACCATCCAGCGTTGCTTTGGAACGACATCGACTATCCTAAGTCCGGGCATCCCCTGCGGATTATGGCGGAGTACTACAACACGGTCCCGGACGGCGTCATCGACGACCGCTTCGGCGTCAAACACTCTGATTTTATATCTCCGGAATACGTGACCCTGGACAAGATCAGCCCTACCAAGTGGGAGGAGTGCCGTGGTCTCGGTCGTTCTTTCGGCTATAACCGCGCTGAAGGTGAAGCCGAGACGATCGCTCCAGCTGATCTAATCTACCTGTTGGTGGACATTGTGAGCAAAAATGGAAACCTGCTTCTCGATGTCGGTCCGGAAGCCGACGGCACCATTCCCGCGGTCCAAATGGACCGTTTGCTTGCACTCGGTGCGTGGCTTCGAATGAACGGCGACGCAATCTATGGCACACATCCATGGAAACGAGCTGCCGGCGAGACCGCTGAAGGCATTCCCGTCCGTTTCACCGAAAAAGATTCAGCGGTTTATGCGACCCTGTTCGGACAGCCAAAGACAACCGACATCACGCTTAAGTCTCTCTCCCTGAAGACCGGTTCGCAGATTTACCTGCTCGGCCAGGCTACGTCGCTGCTTTGGTCTCAACAGGGCGACGCCATCAAAATCAGTTTGCCCGCTGCTCTTCCGGGGCGCTACGCGAACGTGCTGAAAGTTATAGGACCTTTGTCCTGAGCTATGCGGAGGATGGGCGGGAAATGGAGTGTCGTCCGATTAACCAATCAGAGGGACCCCGGTTCCAACCTGCAAGACAGGCGATGAATAATGCGCATTGATGCTCATCAGCATTTCTGGGTTTATGACCAACGCGAATATGCTTGGATTGATGATTCGATGGCATTGCTACGTCGTGATTTCCTTCCGAACGATCTAAAACCCGAACTGGAGCGCAACGGATTTCAGGGATCCGTGCTAATTCAGGCGAGGCAGACTCTGGAAGAGACTCGATGGCTTCTCGAACTGGCCACGGGCGCCTCATTCATTCTCGGTGTGGTTGGATGGGTGGATTTGCAGTCCCCCGACGTCCGTTCGCAATTAAAAGCTCTTGCCGCGAACCCCAAGCTGGTTGGAATTCGCCACATCGCGCAGAGCGAACCAAACGATCGATTCCTGCTGCAACCAGAATTCCTCCGGGGCATTTCCTTGCTTGCAGAGTTTGATCTCGCCTACGACATACTCATCTATCCCAAACATCTTTCTGTGGCGGGGGAGTTTGTGAAACGGTTTCCTCGCCAACGCTTCGTTTTGGATCATCTCGCCAAGCCGCCCATCAAGAGCGGAAACCTACACCCTTGGAAACTAGGAATGCGGGAACTGGGGACATTTCCAAACGTCTTCTGCAAATTATCCGGATTAGTGACGGAAGACGACTGGCAGAACTGGAAGCCTGAGCATATTGCTCCATATATAGATGTCGCGTTGGAATCCTTCGGACCCGGCCGGCTGATGATCGGTTCCGATTGGCCTGTGTGCACGTTAGCCGCCTCATACACGCGTACCATCAATCTGGTGGAGAGTTACCTCAGCCAGCATCCGACCGAAGTGCAAACGGCTATATTGGGTGGAAACGCACAGCAGTTTTGGAAATTGGGAATGCGGCAAAGGGAACTGAGCCGCGAATCACAGCACACGTTTGGCAATGGCTGAAACAAACGCGACGGTGATGCCGATGCTCCGCAATGAGGGGGCAAGGAGACTTCACCCCTGGAAAAGAGGCGACTCTCTCTGACAAATCGACACACTCATACGAATAGTTTCCGACTGGACGGCAAAGTCGCCGTGGTAACCGGTGGCGGGAGTGGCATTGGACGAGCGATCGCCCTGAGATTTGCGGCGAATGGCGCCACGGTTCGCATTCTGGACGTTAATGAAGACGAGGCGAGATCAGTTTGCCAAGAAATTACTGCCCAGGGCGGAAATGCGTCAGCGCTTCTGTGCGATGTGACCAATCAGAAAGAAGTGACTTCTCGTTTCGAGGAACTCTTCAGCTCAGCGACCATTCACATTCTTGTGAACAACGCTGGTGTTTCGCACATCGGATCGCTGGAAAGTACGTCAGAAGCGGACTTCGAGCGAATTTTCCGGGTGAACGTGAAGGGGTTTTATAATTGTATGTTCGCTTCCATCGGGCACATGAAAGCCAGCGGCGGCGGCGTGATCCTGAATATGGCTTCCATTGCGGGATCCTCCGGTCTTGCCGACCGGTTTGCTTATTCGATGAGCAAAGGCGCCGTGATCGCCATGGCGTACTCCGTGGCAAAAGACTATCTGAGTTACAACATTCGCTGCAATTGCATCTCGCCGGCCAGAGTCCATACGCCGTTTGTCGATGGCTATCTGCGAAATGCTTATCCCGGTCGGGAAAAGGAGATATTCGAGAAACTGTCTAAAGCGCAACCCATCGGCAGAATGGCCGAGCCAGATGAAGTCGCCTCGCTTGCGCTCTTCTTATGTTCGGATGAAGCATCCTTCATCACCGGCGCGGATTATCCCCTGGATGGTGGTTTTTTTAACCTACGAGGCTAACGCATCGGTTCCAAGATTCGTGTTGTGGAAACGAATAAAGACTAGGTCGCGGGAATAGGAGCAAGTACAAGCAAATGAACCGGCGATTCTGTTTGACACTGGACCTGAAGGACGATTCAAAACTGATCGCGGAATACCGCCAATATCACAAAAAAATCTGGCCCGAAATCACGCAGAGTATCAGGGACTCCGGCATTGAAACCTTGGAAATTTATCTGTTCGGCGCGCGCATGTTCATGGTGATGGAGGTAAATGAACATTTTTCTTTCGAAGCTAAGCGCAGCGCCGATCAGTCCGACCCGAAAGTGCAGGAATGGGAAAATCTGATGTGGAAGTTTCAACAATCATTGCCCCAGGCGAAGCCCGGGGAAAAATGGGTGCTGATGGAGAAGATTTTCGAGTTGGAGAGCTGATCCTCTTTTGTTATGAGGTGATTCAGGTTCCTGAAACAAATCTGAATCGGTTCGAACTCACCGGGGAAAGATATTGACACCACCGATGACTAAGATTTTCCGTGCAGCGATATCTTCCCGTGTAGTGAGCATCGCCGATTTCCGTTCCCTATCCCGGCGCCGATTGCCGAAGGCGGTTTTCGACTACCTCGACGGTGGCGCCGAAGGCGAGGTCACCCTGCGGGAGAATTGCCGCGTGTTTGAAGATGTCACGTTTCGGGCACGTCAGGCGGTGCCTGTGCCCGGGTGCGAGCTGCGTACACATTTACTGGGATCAGAACTATCTTTTCCTGCCCTCCTGGCGCCCATTGGCTACAGCCGCCTGATGCATCCCGGTGGCGAAGTAGCCGCCGCGCGAGCTGCTGGTCTCGCAGGCACCGCCTACATTCTCTCCACCGTTTCCGGACACCCTCTGGAGGACGTCAAAGCAAGTTCCTGCGGACCAGTCTTCTACCAACTCTACCTGTTGGGCGGGCGAGCGGCCGCCGAAGGGGCGATAGACCGCGCAAGAGCCGCAGGTTTCGCGGGTCTGGTTGTGACCATCGACACACCGGTAGCCGGAATGCGCGAGCGAGACTTTCGCAATGGGGTGAAGGAATTGCTCGGTGGCAGCCTCTTGGCAAAAGCGCGGTTTCTTCCGGAGATTGTCGCCCATCCGGCTTGGCTCGCCGGTTTCCTGCTCGATGGTGGCGTGCCAAAGCTGCCGAACGTTGTCGTACCGGGTCGTGGACCAATGCCGCTCGTCGACGTCAGCGCGGCTCTGGCGAGCTCCGCAGTGAGTTGGAAAGACTTACGATGGATCCGCGATTGTTGGCACGGCCCGATTGTGGCGAAGGGTGTGCTAACCGCTGACGACGCGCGCCGGGCCGTTGACGAAGGAGCCGCCGCCGTGGTGGTTTCGAATCACGGAGGACGACAGCTTGATTGCGTGGCTGCTCCATTGAGAGCGCTGCCGGAAGTGGCTGCGGCCGTGAACGGCCGCGCCGAGGTGCTGCTGGACGGCGGAATTCGCCGCGGCGCCGATATCGTCAAGGCAATCTGTTTGGGAGCTCGCGCGGTTTTATGCGGGCGTGCATACGCTTATGGACTGGCCGTTGCGGGTGAGGCCGGCGTGACGCGGGCTCTAGAAATCCTGCGCGCGGACGTCGAGCGCACACTTCGTCTGCTGGGGTGCGCTTCGATTGCAGCGTTGGATCGTTCGTACGCGAGCGTTCCTGCAAACTGGTAGGTCAATACCTGCACCAGACAAGCAGTTTGACCGAAATAAAGACCTGGAGGATTGCGACGTGTTGCAGTGAACACTCGCTCACAAAATGAAACTCATTCGATTTGGCGAACCAGGAGCGGAGAAGCCGGGCGTGCTGCTGGACGATCAGACGCGGCTTGATGTCTCGAGTTTTGTTTCCGACTATGACGAGGATTTTTTTGGGAGCGGGGGTCTGGCGCGGCTGCGACATTGGTTGATGAATGGCCCCGTTTCCGCGCAGAAATGCGTAAACGCACAGGAGCGCCTGGGACCGCCGATCCGCCGTCCTAGCAAGATCGTCTGTGTGGGGCTTAATTATCGCGATCATGCCGCCGAAAGTGGCATGCAGCTTCCTTCCGAGCCAGTGCTGTTTTTCAAAGCCACATCCTCGCTGGTGGGGCCAAACGATGCACTCGTGATTCCCAGGGGCGCGGAGAAAGTCGACTGGGAGGTGGAACTGGCGGTGATTATCGAAAAGGAGGCCAGCTATGTGCCGAAAGAACAAGCCGGCGAATTCATCGCGGGTTATGCGCTGCATAACGATTATTCCGAACGGAGCTTTCAGTTGGAGAGGGGCGGCCAGTGGATGAAGGGAAAGAGCGCGGACACGTTCGCTCCGCTCGGGCCGTTTTTGGCAACCAGGGATGAAGTCCCGAAACCCGGTCAGCTGGGGATGTGGTTGACCGTGAATGGCGAATTCAGGCAAAGAAGTAACACGGCCGAAATGGTTTTCGACGTCCCTACGCTGGTCAGCTATGTAAGCGAGTTCATGACGCTTTTGCCGGGTGACATCATTAGTACGGGCACTCCCGCCGGGGTCGGACTGGGAATGCGCCCACCTACCTTTCTGCGGCCGGGAGATGTCGTGGCACTGGGAATCGATGGCCTGGGAACATCCCAGCAGAAAGTCGCTGCCTGGAAATCCCGCAGCTAGAAAAATCGAAGTCCACAACGAGACAACAAATCGCAGACTGGCTAAGACCAGAAAGTCATGAAGTTGAGCGAAATTTACGATTAAAAATGTCATTTTATATGCGAAAATACCGTGCAAAGACGCTGGTACGGGATCGGGATTCTCATTACCTGTCGCGTGCCATGCGCCTCAAGAGCATCCATGAATCGGGGGAAAAGCATGACAAGCGTGTGGTCCCAATGCCCAGCTCGGGCGGACAGATGGGCGAAGGCATTAGGGCTTTTTCTTCCTGGTATTTTGGCGGCGACAGCATTTGCTTTCGCGCAGGTGCCGGGTGGATCGAAAAACAACCAGGCCACCGTCAAGCCGAACGCAGTCCATTTCGAGAATATCGCACGTCAAGCTGGCCTGACGGCTCTGAACGTGAACGGGAGCGACCAGCATAACGTATTCCTGGTCGAAGGCACTGGCGTTGGTGCAGTTGTCTTCGACTACGATAACGACGGATGGCCCGATATTTTTTTGCCGAACGGCACTCGAGTGGAAGGATTCCCTAAAGGCCAGGAACCGACCGGTCACCTTTATCACAACAATCAAGATGGCACGTTTACAGATGTGACAGAAAAAGCTGGACTCGCTCATCCGGGTTGGGGCCAAGGCGGCTGTGTCGGCGACTACGATAACGATGGTTATTTGGATTTGTTTGTTACCTATTGGGGCCAGAACATCCTGTATCACAACAATGGCGATGGGACTTTCACTGAAGTGAGCGAAACGGCCGGGTTGAAAACCGGCAATAGCGAATGGAGCACCGGCTGCAGTTTTCTAGACTACGACCGCGATGGGAGAGTCGACCTCTTCGTAACGCGCTACGTGGATTTCAGTTATGACACGGTCCCCAGACCTGGCGAGGGCGAATGGTGCAGATGGAAGGGGATATACGTGATGTGTGGACCGCGCGGACTCAAAATGAGCGTCAACGCGCTTTACCACAATAACGGAGACGGCACATTCACCGACGTTTCGCAAGCCTCCGGAATCACGAAAGCCTCCGGCTGCTATGGGTTTACTGCACTGCCTGCCGATTTCGACAACGATGGATGGCCCGACGTGTACGTTGCTTGTGATACGACGCCAAGCCTGCTCTACCACAACAATCAGAACGGTACCTTCACCGAAATCGGCAAAACGGCCGGTGTGGCGTACGGCGAAGACGGCTCCATGCAGGCGGGTATGGGCGTCTCCGCAGCGGACTACATGCACGATGGCTATCAGGATATTGTGAAGACCAACTTTAGCGACGACACCCCAACACTCTTTCTCAACCGCGGCCACGATACATTTGACGATGTAACACGTACAGCTGGCCTGGGCAGGATTACGAGCTGGCTGGGATGGGGAGTGCAGTTCTACGATTTTGATAACAGCGGGTGGCCCGGTGTTTTGATATGCAACGGCCATATTTACCCGGAAGTGGACGGCAAGAATCTGGGAACGAGCTATCGCCAGCCGAAAGTGCTGTACTCCAATTTGCACGACGGAAAGTTTGCCAACATTACCGCGCACTCCGGAGACACGCTCAATGAGATGCACTCCGCTCGCGGCTTGGCCCTCGGCGACTTATTTAACAACGGCCGTGAAGAGGCGCTGGTGAATAACATGAATGAAACTCCTTCGCTCTATTACAACACCGCGCCGGTGGGCAACTTCATCAGCATTCAACTGGTTGGTGTGAAGTCAAACCGCGCCGCTTTGGGAGCGCAGGTAACCCTGAAACAAAATGGCGGCACATACCAGAAAGAGATCCGCAGCGGCGACAGTTTTATTTCGCAAAGCGACTTGCGAGTTCACTTCGGTCTGGGCAAAGCCGAAAAGGTAGAAAAGGTTGTGATCCGTTGGCCTAACGGGCTGGTTGAAACGCTGAAGGGTCTGGAGGCAAATCGATATTACGTGGTACGCGAAGGCAGTGGGGTGGATTCAAAACAGACCCGCAATGTCAATAAGATGCAAATCAAAACCCCTGGACGGTGATTCCACGGAGGACGGGAGTGAAACTGTGCGTTTCGTTGGGCTGAGCACGTTAATAATTCTCGCGGGTGCAATCCCGGCTGTCGCTCAGAATCACGCGACTATCGGCCGCCGCGCGGACCCCTCACAGGGTAAGAGTGCGGAAGCTGAAGCGCTTCTTCGGCAGGCGATCCAGAACGATCCAAATAGTGCACAAGCTCATAAAAATTTGGGCCTGGCAATGATGAAGCGGGGTGAATTTACGGCAGCGGAACAAGAATTCCAGTCGGCAATACGAATCGACCCTCAAATGGTAGAGGTCTACACGTCGCTTGGCATGGTTGAAACCAAGTTGGGCCGGGGAAAAGAGGCGATCGAAAACTTTCGAAAGGTGGTAGCGCTGAAGCCGGATTCCTCCGACGCACACCTGAACCTGGGTATTGCGCTCGTGGACCAATTCGATCGGAAAGCCGGATTTGACGAGTTCAGCAAAGCCGCACAGCTAAATCCTAGTTATGGCCGACCTCACTACAACCTCGGCCGATTCTATTTCGAGACCGGCAAATACGATGAAGCACGCAAGGAACTGGGAAAGGCCACGCGTCTGGAACCGAAATTCGCGAGCGCCTTCTATTTTCTAGCTCTTACGGAAAGGCAAGATAATAACTTCGAGCGGGCAACGGAGTTATTGCGGAAAGTTGTTGCGCTCCATCCTGACAATACGGACGCACAATTCCTCCTGGGGCAAAGCCTTGAGCGCCTGGGAAAAACACACGAGGCCATCGAACACTGGAAAATGGCTGTCAAGGCCAATCCCAATCACTCCGAAGCTCTCTATAGCCTGGCAAGAATCTTGAATAAGTTGCACGACCCCGAGGCGCAGCAATTTCAGGACCGGTACGACAAACTGCAAAGGAACGAGCAGACAACTGACCGGGTGGCCAACTTGGGAAATTCTGCGATTCAATCCGCCAACGCCCAGGATTGGCCGCGAGCTTTGGCACAAATGAAAGAGGCCATTGCTGTTTGTGGGGACTGCGGTGAGGCCGCTCACCTTCGCAGGAACTTAGGATTGATGTACTGCCGCACCGGGAATCTCGAAGATGGAGAAAAGGAACTTCGGGCAGCGCTGGAAATAGATCCGAGTGATGTTGATGCGAAGAAGGCGATGGATGCGCTTGAGAATCTGCGCGGTGCGAGTGACATAAAAACGGGAGTGAACAAAAACTGACTCGTTCGGAATTTCGGTATGCATAAAAAAGGATGAGCCTCTGGAGGCGTTCGATGAAAGATACTCACGTTCAAGAAAAGCCAAATCCGGAGTCGGCGCCTGCTTCCCGGGGGCGGCGTCTCTTCATTGGCGGCATGGCGACCGTGGGAGCAGGATTAGCCAGTTCGGTCATCTCGCCGACAACCGCGATGGCGCATCCCCGGCAGGAAGTCCCCCCGAAAACAAAATCCACAGCGAGTGGTTGCGGAGGCAGCTCGGTCGATGCCTCCGACGCGGCAACCGTCGCAGAAACAAACTCCGGGAAGATCCGCGGCTTCAAGCGGAACGGTGTGTACATTTTCAAAGGTGTGCCCTATGGCGCCTCAACGGCTGGCGCGAGGCGCTTCATGCCGCCAGTCAAGCCCGAACCCTGGAAAGGAATCCGGAACGCGCTGCAATATGGACGTGTGTGCCCGTACCAAGATTCTGCTCACTCCAATACTGACGGGAAAAACCTGGCGAACTCCGACGAAGATGCGTTCGTGCTGCATCGTGGCGCGGCCGGGACCGTTCCAGGTGAGGACTGCCTGCGCCTCAATCTCTGGACACCGGAGATCAATGCCTCTCGTAAGCGCCCGGTCATGATCTACATGCACGGCGGAGGATTTTCCGCCGGCAGCGGGCATGATCTTCTTTCCTATGACGGCGAGAGTCTCGCCCGCAATCACGATGTAGTGGTGTTGACACACAATCATCGGCTGAACGTGTATGGCTATCTGAACCTTGGAGCCTTGGGAGGAGAAGAATATGCCAGCGCCGCCAATGTTGGCATGCTTGACCTCGTAGCGGTCCTGGCGTGGGTTCGCGACAACATCGCGACGTTTGGGGGAGACCCGGGTAGCGTAACCATTTTTGGCCAGTCGGGCGGAGGTGGAAAGGTCCTCGCTCTAATGGCGATGCCGGCGGCAAAAGGCTTGTTTCACCGTGCGATTGTGCAGAGCGGACCCTTCCTTAAATCGCTCTCTACTGATTACTCGGGACGACTGGCTGAGCTGGTGGTCGCAGAATTGGGTTTATCCAAATCGCAGTTGAGCGAACTGCAGTCAATCCCCGTTGACCGTCTTTCGGGCGCTGCCGCGGAAGCCATGAAGAAGATGCCTCGGCCCAAATCTTCGATTCGCACTCCTTACGGCGAATACGATTGGGGGCCGACAGTAGATGGCCGCATACTGCATCGTCATCCGTTCGATCCAGGAGCTCCGCAAATCTCTGCGGACGTTCCATTGTTAACGGGCACAGATCTTCACGAGGCCGTGAGTGGGCTCGATCGTCCCAATGCCAATGCGATGGGAGCGGAAGAACTGGACCGATTGGTTAAGGAAGAATTTAACGGCAGCAGCCAGACGATCATCGACGCGTACCGGCGCGATTACCCTAAAGCGACTCCCTTTAGCCTGTATGCCATTATTGCCGCCGCTTCCTTTCGCCGCCCTGCGTTCGAACAGGCCATCAGAAAGGCTGCTTTAGGTGCCGCGCCGGCATACTCATATATCTACTCTTGGCGGACTCCGGTATTAGACGGCCGTCCCGGCTCTTTCCACGCATGTGAAATCGCGTTCACGTTCGACAACGCAGAGATTTGCGACCATTACAGCGGAGGCACGCCCGAAGCATTCGTTCTGTCGAAGCAGATCAGTACTGCCTGGGTGAATTTTGCCCGAACCGGCAATCCCAATCACGACGGCCTGCCGCATTGGCCCACGTACACGGCTGAAAATCGGGCAACTATGTATTTCGACTCGCCCTGCGAAGTGCGCAACAATCCCGAGCGAGAGGGATTGCGGCTGATGGAACAGTCCTGAGCTATGCGGTGCGCAACGCGCGCGCAAGTGCAGAAGCGCACTAACTAAAGCTCTGGACAAGGACAAGAACATGCACGAGATGCATCGAAAAGAACGGCTACCTTGTCTGGAGTCGCTGTCGCGACGATCACTGATAAAAGGGATGGCAGGTCTTAGCGCGACGCTTGCCGCCTCCTCGCTCTCTCCTGCTATCGCTGCTCAGACTCAGGATCATCACCCGGCGACTCCTGGCCCGCAGGTTTCCACAGTCCAGGGTGGGTGGGGACCTTTTACTCCATCAAACAGCGCAGGTCGATATCTGCAACTCTTTTACCCGCCGTCCACGAACAAAGGGGAGCTGCAACTTGGTGTCATATTCACTTTGTGGCTCCCTGACAATGTGAAGACGGTAAGGGCGGTTATCGTTCATCAGCACGGGGCCAGCATTCCAGCCGCTCAGGCCGGCGCGACCTCTGCTTACGATTTGCACTGGCAAGCTCTTGCAAAAAAATGGAACTGCGCTCTTCTTGGACCTGCTTACCAGGTTCTAAACGATGCGATTGACTTAACTCCAGGCGGCGCAGAGTTGTGGTTCGACCCGAGACAAGGTTCTGACCGTGTTTTCCTTCGAGCCCTGGAAGAATTTGCGACAAAGTCTGGCCTTGCGGAAATCGCCACGGCCCCGTGGTGCCTCTGGGGACATTCTGGTGGCGGGATATGGGCCAATGTAATGAGCATCCTCCACCCCGACCGAGTGCTCGCTGCTTTTCTCCGTTCGGGTACTGCCGCGATGTTCCGTTCGAGGCACGAATTCGCTCAGCCTGAAGTTCCGCCCGCAGTCTACGAAATTCCCACGATGGTTAACTTCGGCATAGGAGAGAGAGGAAACCATCCCTGGGATGGCTCCATTGCAACTTTTCAAGAGTACCGAGCCCAGGGGGCCCCCATCGGCTTCGCTCCCGATCCGCGTACGGGACACTTCTGTGGGGATTCCAGGTATCTAGCGATCCCATTCTTCGACGCTTGCCTTCAGATGCGCTTAACGGAATGGAACAAGATCTTAAGGCCGGCTGACATGAGCTGCGCATGGCTGGCAACTCCGTTCGGGGATACCGCCATGCCGGCAGCGGAATTCAAGGGAGATACCAACAAGGCCATTTGGTTACCCAATAAGGCCCTGGCGAAAATCTGGATGGAGTACGTTAGAACCGGAACCGTCACCGACTCGCGTGCACCCAGCGCCCCCTTCAATGTGCGAGCAAAAGCTGATGCAGATCATGGCAACGAGATCATATGGGAAGCCGAAGCGGATATCGTCGGTGGACTCGGTGGCTTCGTGGTGCTTCGCGACGGGCGTGGGATAGCGAAGCTTCCAGCGCAACCTCCAGAAGCGGTGTATGGACGGCCACTCTTCCAGGGGCTCTCATACCACGACACGCCAATCGCACCGCTCCCTCGGATGAGCCACGTTGATACATCTGCGCAAAGTGCCGCTAAGCATCTCTACGCCGTGGTCGCTTTGAGCAGCGCGGGCGTGCCTTCGATGCCCTCCTTGCCGGCAGCCGTCGAATGAACGAATCACCAGAGCCCTCCGATCGAAAGGGATCGAGTTTTAGTCTCCAGTCTTGCGCATCGTCCGGGTCGCCTTCGGGGACGTACCTGATGCAACGGGCGAAGTTGGCTGCGGCCCCCACGAACCTTTTGAAATGCAATAAAACTCTTGACAAGCAGATACCCGGAGAAATATACAACTTGAGTGTTTTTATTACCAAATAGGTATTTTTATACACTAAAGACGCAGCCGATCGGCAGATACGGCGACTGAACAGTAGCCTTGCTTGCCCTCGCCATGTGTTTTTACCAGTAGTGGATTACCCTCGGGATGGCGGTTTCCTGAATTTGCATGTCTGATTGCGAGAGCAGAGTGGACCTGCAACTTGAAAATAAGGTCGTGCTCGTCACCGGCGGAGCCAAAGGCATCGGCGCCGCGATCGTGCGAGCCTCCGCTGCGGAGGCAGCGATCCCTGTCATTGTGGACCGTGACGCGCGGGCCAGCAAAAAGCTCCATGCCGAGGTGCGCACCACCCACGTGATCATCGCGGATCTGTCGTCGCCCGCGGAATGCCAAAAGGCAGTCGATTCCACTGTCGAGAAGTTTGGCCGCCTTGATGCTCTCGTGAACAACGCCGGGATAAACGACAAAATCGGCCTGGAACATGGGACCCCGGAGCAGTATGTAGAATCACTTGGCCGCAATCTGCTGCACTATTTCAACATGGCGCATTTCGCGCTTCCTCATCTGAAGAAAACGGGCGGCTGCATTGTGAACATCAGCTCAAAAACTGCTATCACTGGCCAAGGCGGCACGTCGGGATACGCGTCGTCGAAGGGAGCGATATTGGCTCTGACACGCGAATGGGCCGCGGAGCTGCTAAGTTACGGCATCCGCGTGAACGCGGTTATTCCTGCAGAGGTCATGACTCCGCTTTACCAGCAGTGGCTCGACACCTTCCCTGATCCCGAACAGAAGCGTCAGTCTGTTCTGTCCAAGATCCCCTTGGAGAAGAGAATGACTTCTCCCAACGAGATCGCGGCAATGGTGGTATTCCTGCTCTCCGCCCGCGCCTCGCACATAACCGGCCAGCATGTGTTCGTGGATGGCGGCTACGTGCACCTCGATCGAGCGCTGACTTAAAAGATGACTACCTCAGCACCCATCACCGAGCGGCGGTTTGTCACCCCTCTGATTCTCGTCACCATCTTATTTTTTCTCTGGGCACTGGCGGTCAATCTCAATGATGTTCTCATCCCGCATTTGAAGAAGGTTTTCGATCTGAACGACTTTCAATCGGCACTCATCCAGGTGGCGTTCTTCGGCGGTTATTGCCTCTCCGCGTTGCCTGCAGGACGGCTGCTGGAAAAGATCGGCTACAAGAATGGAATAGTCGTTGGTTTGGTTACCTGCGCGGTGGGCGCGTTACTGTTTATTCCCGCGGCTTCAGTTCAGGTGTATGGATTATTTCTTTTTGCTTTATTTGTGATGGCCTGTGGCCAGGGTGTCCTCGAAGTGGCTGCCAACCCGTACGTGACACTGCTGGGGCCGGCAGATAGCTCAGAGCGGCGACTAAATCTGGCACAGTCGTTCAATGCTGTGGGCGCAGTCGTAACTCCGTTCATTGGCGCGGCTTTTATCCTGTCGGCTCTCGAGTATTCGCGTGAACAGTTGACGACCATGACGCCCACGGAAATCGCCGCGTATCGCACGGCTGTGGTCAGCACGGTCAGGATGCCTTACGTCGTTATAGCAGGGATTTTTTTCGCCTATGCTGTTGTGATTTTTATTTCCAGGTTGCCAGAGGTTGGCGCAAGCGACGGCGCCGTGAAGCAGGAGTCAACCGGGGAAGAGCTGCGCGATATCTTGCGTTATAGCCACTTGGTAAAAGGAGTTATCGCACAATTCTTCTATGTGGGCGCTCAAATCGGCGTAGCAAGTTTCGTCATTCGCCTGGCGCAGCACAGTATTCCGGGAATGCTGCAAAAGGATGCTTCTTACTATTTGAAGTTACACTTGATTGGATTCATGCTCGGAAGGTTTTCCGGTTCCTACATCATGAAGCGGGTGCCTGCTGCCAGGTTGCTTTCCTTGTTTGCTTTCTCAACTCTGATTTGTCTCCTCGTGGTTCTTCTCGGCTCCGGCGTGGCATCCCTCTGGGCGGTCGTTGTGATCGGATTTTTTCACTCGATCATGTTCCCAACTATCTTTGCCCTGAGCATCAAGCATCTTGGGAGATACACAAAACTGGGATCATCCTTGCTGGTGGCTTCGATCCTCGGCGGAGCCGTCTGCCCCGCCATCATGGGATTTATTTCCGATCACAGCAGCATTCGCGTGGCCTTTATAGTGCCCCTGATCTGCCAAGCCTATGTGCTCTACTTCGCAGTGCGCGGCTATCGGCCTGTTCCGGTCGAAGGAACCCCAGGTGCAGAATTGAGTACCGTGAAATGAGCCGCTGATTCGTAAAATGACGCGATTTTCCGCCTGCAATCGGCAAATGTATGGAACGCGTAACGGGTTTATCGAAAGTCATTTGAGACTTGAGTGATGACCGTCAAACCGGCAGTGGACGAGATCCGGCTCTCGCGCGTGTTGCTCCTGCTCGCGGTTTCCGTTTTCATTAATTACCTGGACCGCGGCAATCTCTCGATTGCGGCGCCGCTGCTCAAGAATGAGTTCCAACTTTCGGCGACGCAGCTCGGAATTCTGCTGTCCTCCTTCTTTTGGACCTACTCATTCTTTCTGCTGGTTTCCGGCTGGCTGGTCGATCGACTTGATGTGAAATGCGTGATCGCCGGCGGTTTTTTCCTGTGGTCGGCAGCAACCGCCGCTACCGGCTTGGCGCATGCATTCGGCACATTACTCCTCGCACGATTGGCGCTGGGTGCAGGAGAATCGGTTTCTTATCCGGCATGTTCGACCATTTTGTCCCGGTATTTCCCGGAGCACAAACGTGGCTTCGCCAATGCGACCATAATTGCCGGTATGGCCCTGGGGCCAGCGTTCGGTACCCTCGCTGGCGGAATTCTGATGAGCCGATTTGGGTGGCGCCCAGTTTTTCTCGTGGCTGGCCTGGCTGGCTTGTTATGGCTACTCCCATGGTTTCGCTGGATGCCAAGAGGTCATAAGGTTTCCCCCTCGCAATCGGGACTCGTCGCGCCGGGCATATTGCAGATTTTGGCACAGCGGTCAGTATGGGGAACGTGTGTAGGTCTCTTCTGTATGAACTATGTGCTGTACTTTCTCTTGAGCTGGCTGCCGTTCTACCTCACGCACGAACGTCATTTTCCATTGGCGGCGATGGCGAAAATCGCTGGGTTCGCTTATTTCCTGATGGCTGCCGCAGCCACGTCAGCAGGATGGACGTCCGATCACTACATTGCCGCAGGAAAAACGCCAACGCTGGTTCGCAAGACGTTTATGGTCGTGGGCCAGGTGGGGGCTGGGATCTTGCTTGTTGCCTGCGTCGTCAGCGGGCCAGTGGTCTCGGTAGTATGTCTGCTGTTGTCGGCGGCGTTCTGGGGAATTAGCGCTTCCAATACTTGGGCAATTACTCAAACGCTTGCAGGGCCGCAGGCAGCTGGCAAGTGGACCGGGCTGCAAAACTTCTTGGGCAATCTGGCTGGGTGGATCGCGCCTGTGGTGACGGGTTTGATTGTGGACAAGACGGGACGGTTCTTTTGGGCTTTCATCATCGCTGCAGTCACGGCCTTGCTGGGCTCGCTGTCCCGGATATTTATTGTCGGCGCTATTCGGCAGGTGGATTGGTCAACTCGCCCGGCTTATGCAGATTCGCGCTGATCTCCAGGCGCGCTGCAAGGTCGGATCGGACCAGGCCTTCTGTGCAATTGGTGAAAAAAGTGGCGTTCATCGGCAGACCCTGAATATCAGCAGGTCGATTGCTTGAATGCGGCAGCGAAGTCTCGAGGAGGAAACATGAACACATTTCCAGTACGCTGTGGTTTTCGCCACTCAATGTCCTCGATCACGATTCGAGAGCTTTTTCTCTTGATCGTGAGTGCGGCTGTTTTCAGTGTGTCCGCATTTGCGCAGGACATTCAGAAGCTTGACCCCGCTCTCGAGCAGTTGGTGGGTCCTGATTCCAAGCTGGAGCGCATAGCCACGGGCTTCAACAAGTGGACTGAAGGCCCAGTTTGGACGCGCCAAGGAACTCTTCTGTTTGCGGAGATCCCAGCAAACAACATCGACATTTGGATTCCGGGGGAGGGCGCGAGCGTTTTCATGCACCCTAGCGGATATACAGGTGCAGAGCCATTCAAAGGGACAGAGCCAGGCTCAAATGGAATGATCCTGGATCCTGATGGTCGAGTAAGTGTGGCGGGACACGCCAGACGCAACGTATGGCGCCTGGAGTCCCTCGACCCGAAAGTACAAATTACAATTCTGGCCGATTCCTATCAAGGAAAGAAGTTCAATAGCCCCAATGATCTGGTGTACAAATCCGATGGCTCGCTGTACTTCACTGATCCTCCTTACGGTCTGCCCACGCAGGAAGACAACGATCCGCAAAAGGAGTTGCAGGTCAACGGTGTCTATCGCATTCCCGGGGCACGGCATCAGAAGCCGGGGACAGAACCGGCCCGTGACAAAGTCCAGCTTGTAATTAAGGACCTTCCGCGGCCGAACGGAATTTGTTTTTCGCCGGACGAGGGGTATTTGTACATCGCGGATTCCGGCAAGAAAGTCTGGATGCGCTATCGAGTGCAGCCTGACGGATCAGTTACGGACGGCGTATTGTTCCTCGATGCTTCCCACGATAGTGCGGCTGGGGCGCCAGACGGCATCCGCGTGGACAAAAAAGGAAACCTCTACGGCTCCGGTCCAGGCGGCGTGTGGATTATTTCTCCCGACGGGAAACACCTCGGGACAATTAAGGTTCCTGAGGTCGTGAGCAATGTGGCCTGGGGCGACAAAGATTTCAAGACCCTCTACATTACGGCAAGCACCAGTGTGTACCGCATCAAGTTGAAAGTTCCGGGAGCAAAGAGCTGAGTCGTTGTTCTCATTCAGCTCCATCGTGCGCTCTCTGCAGCCTTGCGCCGGCAGCATCTACAGCAACAATAGCCAATGCATGTCAACGCAAAGTAGAAATCCGGTTTTCTGCCATATAGAAATGTCCGCCAGGCATGGTTCGGAGGAACACTTTTATAAACTCTTGAAGGTGGATGGGCGTTGGGCCTCAAGCCGCTTTATGCGCATTCGCGCCACAGGGGGATCCGTGAAGTAGCAGCTACGCAGAGTCAAAACCCCGGAGCACTTTGCGGGCGAGAGTACGGAGACCCGCGCAACGGCAAATCCAATTTATGCGCATTTGAGCACAGGAAAGTGGGATGCGAGGATTGGCGAAGCGGGAGGCCCAGGAGTTGCGGCGGGAAGTCGACCGGCGGTTTGTTCGCAGCGGGGAGCTAGAACTTCCTTCGGCCTTCACGCGGGCGGTTGGCAGTTCCTGATTGCAAGAGAATGTGCGGCAGGGGCTCCCACCACGAACCAAGGCAACGTTACCGGGGCCAGGAGTCGCAGCGGATGCCGGTCCGGCTGAGCCGGAGAAGGGGGCATTCCGGATCGACCTTGCAACAGGTGAGATTTCCCCCGTGCCGGCTGCGGATGTTCCGGCGCTGCAACTCCTCAAGAACGAAAACGCTCCGGCATTCGCGAGGGTTTTTGCGGCAACGGGAAGAAGATACCTCTCCGCGGACGGACGCAGCGTGCTGGTCAGCGAGCGGAGCCACGAACAATCGGAGTCAGGTTCATACACACTGACGATCTTCAATAGCATGACAGAGATCCGCCTGGGCACCTTCAAGAGTGCCGTCCCGGTCGTGCGCTTCTTTGTGGCCGGCTCACAGATAATTTACGAGAGCAGTCGACACTTTGAACGGAAGAGTACCGGACTTGTCGAAGAACCTCGGAGAGTGATCGCTTTCGATCTTGGAAGCGGCCGAGATGTCTGGAGCGTGAATCTGCGGAACACAGAATATGTCGGCCCCTACCCGCCCTGAGATCAAGTTCACCATTACGCCAGAGGGCACATCGGTCCGCCCTGCCGTGCACTTCATCGCATAGTAGGCGTCGGACCTACGACTGATTCATTCCATCGAAAATCTAAGTAGGACCAGGGAGGCATATGATCAAGGGATTCAGAATGGATTTTGCTGTCGAAATGAATTTCGGTTCCGCTCTCGAATGTAGTGATAAACACCACTAAAGCTTCTGGCGCATGAAGCTGTGCTGTTTCCATTTGGACGAAGTAGGAAAAATGGGGCGTCGGCTTGCCATCCGCGCCGCAAAATTTGGGCCCGAAACCGACGCTGCCTTAGAGGCGCGAGGAAAGAATTCCATGGGACTGAAGAACGCGAGGGAGCTTTGAGGGAGCACTAAGAATTCCTTTGCATGCCCCATTGTTCCTTTTCAATGACTTAGTATTCCTCTGCATTCCTTTCAAGTCCTTGAAATTCCTAACGTTGTTGTTTTCGATCCCCACCGCCCCTACCAAAAATACAAAGGTCCGGCCCGGAGACATGGGTGACACAGTGTACCTAAGACATAGGTAACACTTTTGGGCCGAACGGATTTTCAAGCGGTTCGAGCACTCGAGTCTCCAGATCGAAGTAACCCAAATCATAATCCATAAAGCTGACCAGCCAGATGTCGTCGTGAATTTCTTTGATGCCCACAGCCTGACCGGCGAACACCGTGCTGAACTTGATTTTTTTCTTGCCCAGACAGATCCGTCCGCAACGGGTGACCACGATGGTCTTATCGTGCAGGGGATAGTCGATGTCCGGCAAGCCGGTGTAGGCACGAGTAGCGGGTTGATAGACCTCCGCGGGACATTTCATGTCCAGAGCTTCGTGGGGACGTTCGCCGTTGAAGACTTCAGTAAATTTGTCAAAGCGGGCCTGCTGTTGTAGAAAGTGTACGGCGGCGGGTTTGGTCGCTTCTTTTTTCAACGTGAGATGCATGCGTTCGCGCCGACCGTTCTGCTGTGGATGGCCAGGCTTGATCCGTTCGATGCCGATGCCGAGACGTAACCACCACACGGCGAGCTTGCTCAAGTTAAACGAGGCGTGAGAGGAAGCGAAGGGCACGCCATTATCGCTGCGCATGGAGCCGGCGAGTAAATGCCTGAGATTCTATAAATACCACACTGTAGGATATACCACGTTGTAGGACTTGGTGTGAACAGGAGCATCGCATGTTGCCGAAAGCATCCGCTCCCTTGTTGTTGTTCGGGGCGAGAGAAGTCCCTACGACCCAGGTAACAGATCTTCTGCTGAGTGCTCAGCCCTGCCCCAATTGTGGAACTGTGTCCCTTCGGTCTGCGCACACGAGAC
>DATHFT010000095.1:0-3128 GCA_035317965.1 Saccharimonadales bacterium (SeqCode)
GAATGAGTAACTCCCTTAGCGCATTCTACATCACTGGTGCGCGCGACTTTTGCCCGGTATCCTAGCGGGGTATATAGTTGGAACGGGCAACGCGCACCCAGCCAGCGCAGGAGCCCAAGACCAGCAGTTGGGAACACCGCAGACACGCGCAAAGGCAACCCGGACGGATGGCCGTAGACGTCAGCAAACAATTGGATCGCGCCAAGCGATTCCTCGAAAAGAACCGGGTCGAGGACGCCATAGAGGCGTATCTGGCAGTCCTGGAAGAGGCTCCGCAGCACCAGGAGGCCACCCAGGCGCTGGGAGACCTGTATTCGCGGACCGATAAACCGGACCTCGCGGCAAATTATTACGGCATGCTGTTTGATCTGATGGTGGATCCGCGCGAAGAGACCAGAGCGCTGGCCATCTACAATCGATTCCTGCGCACCGGCCCAGTGCCGCAACCGCCGGAACGCATTGCCCGCTACGCGTTTTTGATGCAGCGGCAGAATCGCGCCGACGAAGCCATCGAGCAATATACCAAGGCTGCGGAGCTTTTCAGCGCGGCCAACCGCGAAGAGGATGCGCTGTTTTGCTGGGAGCGGGTGGCGCAGCTTGATCCGGAAAATCTGGGGCGGCAACTGCGCCTGGCCGAAGCCGCCGAAAAGATCGGCAAAAATGCTCTGGCGGCGCGGAGTTATCTGCGCGCCGGACAACTTGCCGCAGCGAGCAAGGCCGAAGCCGATGCGCTGAAACTGCTGGGCCGTGCACACAAACTTGCGCCCAATGAACGCAGCGTGGGACTTCTCTATGCCGCGGCAAAATTGCGTTCGGGAGAACCGCAGGAGGCAGCGGCATTGCTGGAGCCATTTGCCGCAACAGAAAGCGATCCGCTTTTTCTGGACACCTTTGGCGATGCATTGATGCGCGCCGGGCAACTCGACCGCGCGCGTGGAATTCTTGAAAAACTCCTGCGCGAAAAAAATGAAGGCGCGCCCCGTTTGTTTGAACTTGCCGATTACTATGCCGGGGCGGGACAAGAGGGCAACGCCGTGGAAGTGCTCGCGACGTTGAAGCGGCGGATGTTTGCCGACAAACGGCAAAATGAATTCGCCGGACAGATGGATGCGGTGGGAGCAAAGCATCCCAATTCGCAAGGCATTCTGGAATTCTGGGCCTCTCTGCACAACGAACTGAATCGCGAGTCGCAGTATTTTGACGTCCTCATAAAGCTTTTTGATGTCTATGTTAAGGCGGGAAACTTTCAAAAGGCGTGCGAGTCCCTCGATAAGCTAGTGGATATCGACGCTTACGACTATCGAAGCCATGAGCGCCTTGAAAAACTGCGCGGGCACGTTGATGAAGGATTTTTAAAGAGATTAACCGGACGATTGGCGCGCTCGGCTTCTTCTTCGGCAGCAACGGTCATGCAGGGCCAGACTCCGTCGGCGCACGGCGATGTACACCGGCAGCCGATCAGCGAAGAAAGCCGGCAAATGCAGGCGCTTGAAGACTTGATCGTGCAGACCGAGATTTTTCTGCAGTACTCCCTGCAGAACAAGGCCCTGGAACGCCTGCAAAAGATCGCAGCGATGTTTCCGGGAGAAGAAAAGAAAAACCAGAGGCTGGCGAATCTTTATCAGCTGGCGAATTGGTGGCCGCAAGGACCTCCTGCGCCCAAAGTTGAGGCGCCCGCACCGCCTCCGAAACCGGCGGCAAAAGAAGAAGAGCCGGCCCCGGTCAGTGTGAGCAAGACCGGCGCTTACGCGGCCGAAACGATGCGGGATCTCGCCAAGATTTCCGAAATCAATCAAAAAATATTCCGGCAACAAACTCCCCGAGCCATGTTGAACACGGCGGTGAACGAAGTGGGGGGATACATGCGCGCCACCCGAGCACTGGCCGTGGTCGGAGTACCCGGGCGCCCGCCGGAAATGGCCGCCGAATATTGCGCTTCAGAGATACGTCCGGCGCCGGGCGCGCAAGTGGTGTTTCTGCTGGCGCAAATGGAAAAAGCGGAGCCGGATGAACTGGGCGGTCTGGTGGTGGACGCAGGCGATGGCTCGATCCTGAATGAATTGGGATTGGCGACCGCGCTGGGCGTGATGATTACGGATAAAGAGACGCAGCAACCGGCGGGCATGCTGATTGTGGGGCACGCGGAACCGCACCGGTGGAAGCCCAACGAGGCGTACTTTCTGCAGGCGATTGGCGACCAGATGTTGATGAGCGTGAGCCACACACGGCTGCGGTCGCTGGTACGGCGCATGGGGGTTTCCGACGAACGTTCCGGGCTGTTGAGCCGAAGTTCGTATCAGAGTTGCCTTTTGACGGAAGCGGACCGCGCGCGCACGCAGGGAACCCCGCTTTCACTGGCGATTCTGCAGATCGATCGCGGGGCCGAGATTTTGCGGCAGCAGGGTGAGCCGCCGATGGAAAGGTTCCTCGAGCAGCTGGCGCGGTCCTTGCAGTCGATCGTGCGACAGAATGATATAGCGGTGAAATATACGTCGTGGTCCCTGGCTTTTATTTTACCGGATACCACGATTACCGGGGCGCTCAACCTGGCGGACAAATTACGGAGAGCGGCGAGTGGATTGCGGCCGCCGTGGGATTCCACTCAGATCACTTTGAGCGCAGGGATTGTGGAAGCGGTGGCGAAGCCCGATTTTGACAGCGAAGACATTGTTACGGATTTGATCAATCGGGCGGAAGCCTCGATTGAGGAAGCACGGAAGAAAGGCGACATTGTGGTGGCGTTTGAAACGCCGAAGGTTTGAAGAAAGTTGACAATCGAGCGGTGGACAGCGGGAAGCGAAAACCGCAGCAAACGACCAGGCAGAGACGCAAAGTTCGCTGCCGAGGCCCGGAGAGTTAATGGATTCTGTTAGAATTTGTTCCGCGATGAGATCATTTTGACAATTTGCAAACAGAATTGACTATGGCATACGAGAACATTTTGTATGAGAAGCGGGACGGGATTGCATTCATCACCTTGCACCGGCCAAAGGTTTTGAATGCTTTGAATACCCAGACGTTTATTGAATTGAAAGCGGCGTTTGTGGAGGCCCGCGAGGACGCCGGCGTGCGGGTTCTGATTTTGACCGGAGCGGGTGAAAAAGCGTTTGTGGCGGGGGCGGATATTT
>DATHFT010000096.1:0-18606 GCA_035317965.1 Saccharimonadales bacterium (SeqCode)
CGACGCCCGTGATGTCACCAGTGACGTGATTTACCTTCGGCTGATAGTGCAACAAAAACTCGTCGCGTTCAATGGCGCGGCGCAGGCTGCTTTCGAGAGATTGCCGCTGCACAGATTTCAGATTCATTTCCGCGGTGAAGAACTGGAAATTGTTGCGCCCGCTTTCTTTGGCGTGGTACATGGCGGTGTCGGCATTCTTAATGAGCGTTTCCGCGTCCTTGCCATCGGACGGGTAGATGCTGATCCCGATGCTGCCATCAATATGCAAGTCATGTCCTTCAATGGAGTAGGGAAGGCTCAGTGCGAGAAGTATTTTGTTTGCACCAGTGGCGGCATGCTCCGCGTGGGTGAGTTCGGAAAGCAGGATGACAAATTCATCTCCACCCTGCCGGCTGACGGTGTCGGAACCGCGCACGCTCGCTTGCAACCGCTTGGCCGCGGCCTGAAGAAGTTGATCGCCGATGGCATGGCCCAGCGAATCATTGATGTATTTGAAATGATCCAAATCAAGGAAAAGCAAGGCAATGGATTTGTTGTTGCGGCTAGCCAGCGCGATCGATTGCGTTATGCGGTCATTGAGCAGCAAGCGATTGGGTAAATTGGTGACAATATCGTGCTGGGCGGAGTACTCCATCTGGACGGACATGGCCCGCGCAGCGCTGACATCGTGAAAAACAATCACCGCGCCGGTAACGTGGCCTGCGCGGTCGTGGATCGGCGCAGCGGAATCTTCAATGGCGGTTTCAGATCCGTCACGATGCACGAGGACGCAATTAGCAGTGAACGCCACATTCCTATTTTGTGTGATGGCCATCTGCATGGGGTCGGGAGCGGGTTCCCGTGTGGCACTGTCAATAATTTGGAAAACTTCGGATAGGGGCCGTCCCGCGGCTTGTTGCCACGACACGCCAGTCATTCTTTCAGCGACGAGATTGAGGAACGTAATGTTTCCCGAGATGTCCGTACATATCACGGCGTCACCAATGCAATTGAGGGTGACCTCGGCGCGCTCCTTTTCGACGAATAGCGCCTCCTCCAAAATCTTGCTGTCGCTGATATCGGTGTTCGTACCGAACCAACGCGTCACCTTTCCTTCCGAATCGCGGATCGGAACCGCCCGCGAAAGGAACCAGCGGTAGCTGCCATGCCGATCGCGGAGAGGAAATGTGTCTTCCCAGGCTTCCCCGGCTTTAAAACTTTGGCTGATATTGTCGACCACCCGCTGCACATGATCTTGATGATGTACTTTTTCCCAACCCCGACCAACCATCTCCTCCAGAGTGGTTCCGGTGTAATCAAACCAGCGGTCGTTGTACCAAAAAATCGAGCCTTTCTCGTCAGCCATCCATGCCAACTGCGACATGTTGTTGGCCAGTGTCCTGAACCGATTCTCGCCTTCGAGCAGCGCTTTTTCCGCAAAGTCGCGTTCGGCAAAGTCATGGCGACGGATCGTCCAGCCCGCCCCTATAGCGATGACGATTCCTGTGATGGTTCCGAAGATTAAAACAAATTTGGTGTATGCCAAGCGCCCCTTGGCGTCCGCGTCGCGCAGCACCAGCAGACGCGACTCTTCATCCTGCATTTCCTGAACTCTCCCTTGAATTTCGTCCATGATCCGCTGGCCCAGTCCGCTCCGGACGGCTTCCACTGCCGGTTCGAGTCCCTTGGTCCGGCGTAAGCTGATGACCAAGTCCGCGAACTGGATCTTCCGGTCCACCAGCGTCTCGAGCGCTTGTTGATTGCGCTGCTGCATGACGCTGTCCACCGTCAACTTGCGTATGATGGCTTCTTCCTGCCGTAAACGGGCTACGTTGGCTGTGTAGGTTCCGAGGAAGGATTCGTTGCCGGTGATTGCAAAACCACGGTTGCTCGATTCAATGCTCTGCGTCAAGAAGAGCATATCCTGGAGGTTTTCAAGAACCTCGTGCGTGTGCCGTACCCATCGCTCACTTTCATTCGACAAATCTATGGCGCGGTAGGACATCCCACCCGCTACGAGTAGCGTAAAAACCACCGACGCGAACGCGAGTTGCACCTTCCAATTCGATAGCGGGCTGTTCATAGTTGCACCGGTTTGAGAAGGCATTTCGGTTAGGAGCCCAAGGGTTGCAAATGGCCAACCTGCGACGGCATGTTGAATTTCAGGAAGGGGAGCCCCAGTCTATGCCAAAACCATGGATGCTCCGGAGCTACGTTACAGTTGTTGTCGAATCCATCATGTAGGCGGTTCTCACGTGTGGCGCGGCACGAACGAAAACACCAGCCGGTTGCTGCGACAATACTCTGCTGTCGCATCAGAAATCGAAGGCGTCGTGACAACGAAACATGAGTCAGCCGGAAAAGAAAACCCCAAGAGGCTCACAACATCATCTGGGCTGGAGGGCTCGGCAAAAATCTTTGCTCCTTCCAGCCGCCGGGAAGATTTTTCCCCTGCCTCTCTCCTTTATAGAACGCCGCAACCGCCCATGGAGCTTTTCAAGTTTCCGACGATGGTGCGGCTAATTAGGATTGCATTCGAACAAGCTCAAGGGTACATCCTGCCTCAAATCGTTCTCCGTGCTCTGATCACCATCGCGCTGGCTCGTGCAGCCCTCTTCCTTCATGAGCGTGTCTTGCCCGGAAGCTGGACCACCGACAACCAGAAACTGTCGATACTCCTCACCACTTTCAGGAACCCTTCAAGGTTCACGGGCTTGGTGACGAAGCAGTTCGCGTGGTTTTGATAACTCCCCTGGATATCGGTCTCGGATGCCGAGGTCGTCAAAATGACCACCGGAATGGTCTTCAGTATCGGGTTCTCTTTGAGTTCCGCCAGAACCTCACGCCCGTCTTTTTTGGGCAGGTTCAGATCGAGCAAGATCAGATCGGGGCGCGTAGCATTGGCGTGCGCCCCTTCGCGCTTCAGGAAAGCCATTGCTTCTGCTCCATCGGTTGCCACGTGTAGGTTGATATGCACCTTGGCGTCTTTGAAAGCTTCCTGCGTGAGCCGGACATCGCCGGGACTGTCTTCAACCAAAAGAACCTCGATAGGTGTCGCGTTCGCTCCAATCGATTCCATCACTTGCCACCTTCCGGCAACGCAAAGTAGAAGATCGAGCCTATTTTGAGTTGTGACTCAACCCAGATTCTTCCGCCAAGGCGATCCAAAATCTTCTTGCAAATGGCCAATCCGATTCCCGTGCCCTTGAAGTTCTTTTGCCCGTGTAAGCGCTGGAAAAGGATGAAGATCCTTTCAAAATACTGAGGGTCGATTCCCTGGCCATTATCGCGCACGGAAAAGACCCATTCACGGCAACCGTTTTTCGCAGCCGAGATGTGGACGCGAGGAACATCGGCACTGCGGTACTTGATGGCGTTCCCCACCAGGTTCTGAAATAGCTGCATCAATTGTGTATCGTCGGTCGTAACCGCCGGTAGCGCGTCGTGCGTGACCACTGCTCCGCTCTCCCGGATCGTTGCTCGTAAGTTGGTAAGCGCTTCTTCCAAGGCGCTCTCACTGGAAATCTCGCGGAACACCTTTCCAACCGCGCCGGCGCGCGAGTAGGTCAGCAGATCCAGAATTAACTTCTGCATGCGGTTCGATCCGTCCACCGCGTACTCAATGAATTCATCGGCATCGGAGTCCAGGCGCCCTTTGTAGCGCTTAGCCAGCAGCTGCGTATAACTGGCCACCATCCGCAACGGCTCCTGCAAATCATGGGATGCCACGTAGGCAAATTGCCCCAGTTCGTCATTGGAACGCTTCAGCTCCCCGACTATCTCTGCCAGGTGCTTTTCGGCAACCTTGCGCACGCTAATATCCCGGATGGCTGCCGTGACCAGGATTCCCTCGGCGCTCTCGAGCGGGCTCAGCATGATCTCGATCGGAAATTCGCTTCCATCCTTCCGCCGCCCGTAGAGCTCAATCCCCGTACCTATCTGCTGCGCCAGGGCTTCAGCTGCGGTTCGGATACCGTCAGCGATGAGCCGCTCCGCGAAGCCCTCCGGAATGATGTTCTTCACCTTCTGCCCCACCAGTTCATCGCGGTGGTATCCAAACCTTTTCTCCGCCTGCAAATTCAGCAGTACGATCTCCCCGTCTTGGTTCACTACCACCATGGCATCTGGAGCGGCTTCCAACAGCCCCCGATATTTCGCTTCCGTTTCCCTGCGCTCGCTGATGTCACGGCTAATCTCGGAGAAACCCAGCAGGCCCCCAGACGAGTCGCGTACCGCAGTGATGACTACGCTGGCCCAAAACCGCGATCCGTCTTTACGCACGCGCCAGTGCTCTACCTCCGACCTGCCGCTATCAATTGCGATCTGGAGTTCCGCTTTCGGTCTACCTTGATCGATCTCATCCTGAATATAGAAGCGCGAAAAATCCTGGCCGATGATCTCATCGGCTCGGTAACCCTTGATGCGTTCAGCTCCGGAATTCCAGCTGGCCACCCGTCCCTGCGGGTCTAGCATGAAAATCGCGTGGTCTTGGACGCCGTCGAGGAGCAGCCGATATTTTTCTTCGCTGTCTTGGAGCGCCTTTTCTGCGTGCCCGCGCTGGGAATTGTTGCGCTTGACACTCCAGACCGCGGCCGCCGCTATCACCAGGCCCAGGACGGTTCCCAGGATCAGAATAGTTTTGGTCTGACCCAAGCGCCGTTTCGCATCCGCGTCGCGCAGCACCAACAATCGGAGCTCTTCATCTTGCATCTGGCGAACTACACCTTGAAATTCACGGCGGAGCTTCTCGCCAGTTCCACTTCGAATGGCATCCGCTGCCGCCTGCAAACCAGTTGTCCGGCGCAAGCCAATTACCCTCTCACCGAACTGGATCTTCTGAGCAGCCAGCCCTTGGACGGTCGCAATCAGAAGCTCCTGTTTGCGGTTATCCGCCGTCAAGGTTTGAATGGTGGCCTCATCCCGCGCAGCGCTCATTATGCTGGCCCGGTAGGACTCGAGATAGGATTCCTCGCCAGTCAGCGCAAATCCACGGTAGCTCGCTTCAATACCCCACACTGCCTTGACCAGATTCTGCAGGTTTTCAAGAACCTCGTGCGTGTGTCGCACCCATCGGTTGCTCTCACTGGACACGATGATGGAGCGATAGGAGATCGCCGGCACAACGAGCGAAGCGACAATGGCGGCTCCGAGCGCGAGTTGCAGCCTACGATTCAGTAGAGACGTGGGCTTCATCTAACTCCAGACTAAGAACGGATGCTTTTGGCCAAGTGTAGTTGCGCAAGGCTGAAAAGGGACCGCCCGAAAAACATATGCCGGTTGTCTTGGAAGGTGGTTTAACTCTATACCGCCCGGATGCTGGCTCCGACTCGGCCTACAGGCTGGTGTCCAATACACCATCGAAAAGAGTTGCTTGTGAGCGCTCCGGAGTTGATATGTGCTGCTAGAAAGAATCACAACGGGATTAAGAAGGCGAACAGGAGACCAAGCACTGGCTGTGTCCCGGTGAGCAAAGCGAACGTCACAGGAATGGTTGGCATCTCCAGCACAGGAGCGCTCGGCGAATCATGATGAAGACCCTTCTGCTGTTTCTAGCGCTCTCAGTAACAATGATGCGATTACTTCACTTAAACGCTCATGCGCACTCTGAGCCGGCTTTTGATTCTGTATTCAAGACGATCCAGTCGCTCGACACTCGACTGTTCGATGCTTATAGCCGTTGCGACCTAACGACGATCTCTTCCATGGCCGACGACGACCTGGAGTTCTACCACGACAAGACAGGCTTGGCCCGCGGGCGCCAGGCACTTGTGGATGGAATCAAGAACAACATCTGCGGCAAAGTAACGCGCAAGCTTGTTCAGCCGGCCAACGGAAAGAGCCAGAAGCCAAACTGCAAAGGGGCTGCCTACGGCGCGCTTCCCTTGCAGACGGCTCTGCGCAACGTTTAGCGGAACACTCGGCTAAACCCTTTTTCTGAAAAGAACAGCGTGCCGGAACGAATTCCGGACGCTGGTCATTCTCTCCTACTGATTTGAAGCCCGCTCGGAGCCGTTAACGGGTGCGCCCTTTTGCAGGACATTGACGAGATGACGGCCTGTAGCGGGCACACCGGTATGTTCGCCCCGCACGATTTCTTTGGCCTTGATGGCGTGACCATAGACCAGTTCGCTGGCGTCATCGTCTGGACGAAGTGTAGAGCCTTCCAGGGAAACTCCGGCAAACACCCCGCGCGAACGCGAGTAGCTAAGGATCTCGGCTCGCATCCAAGCGTCGGTATCGGCAGAAGCGTCACGTCCTTTGGGCCCGCCGGCAATGGACGCATCTGCGCCCAACTTTACCTTGCTGCTTAAGATGGATTCCATTCCACGGTCATTCATGACGAGCAAGATCAGGTCCGTAGCCTCGCCGCCGATTTGAAAGCCGACACTGCCACCTTCGAGCGCATACATGGCTGGGGCTCCCCACGGCCCGCGGAACTTATCGCCCGTCCGGCAAACCATCGCGCCGCGCCCGTAGCTTGCCCCTACTCCAAATGCCAGCTTGCGAACCGACGGAATCACGATGACACACTCGGCTTTTTCCAACAGGTCATGTGGAATGTTGTCTGGGACGTTGAGAACTTCTTGCATGACGACGCCGCAGTTTTTGAGACGCTTTTGCTCCTTGTTCAGTTTGCTGGCATACACTGCCCCTGCAGCAAGGGCGAGACATGCCGCCGTTACCATGAATTTCTTCATCGTTGACCTCCAAGGTCAAAACTTCGTTTGCTGACTTTTCTGCTTTTCCTAAATCGCTGGACTGGTGAGGTGGCGTGGTCCGGGACCAAATATTTTCTCTTGATGCCTGCTTCCCTTTTCCAAGGAGCCAGAACGCCCTTGGCCACGGACAACAGCCATTTGCCCGCCGCACCGAAGCCGGCTGTTTCCCTGAGTTGTAGGAGTTTTCCGAGACGATCCGACGAGACTCGCGGGAACTGCGCGAGAGCTTTTTTGTTTTTCCTACGACATCATCTTAGATAAGACCGGCGCGGGAAGCTGTTCACTTATGCACACATTTTAATTTCCTTGCTGCTTCGCCCGTTTGCGCACCTCCGGTCCGCTTTAGCTGAAGGGCGGCAGAGAGTCTCAGTTCTCAGGACCAGCGGCGGTAATGGAAGGCGCGGCAGCCAGCTTCAGCTGAGCCAGGGACGACAGGACGCTTTGCCAACGGACAGAGTCCTTCTTGGTCTCAATCGGTAGAGTGAGGTCTGCATAGAAACCCAGGATATTGTTGCGCAAGTCGGGGGACATCAGCGCGAAGTTCCGCTTTGCGAGTTCACCGAGCAATATCGCGTAGGCTTCATCGGTGAGCGAGTACTCGGCGGCCTTGGTCTCCTTGCCCGTGTCAAAATCGCAGTTGGGAAGATCCAGAGTCTTGGCACGAACTTGCTGAAGGTAAATGCGGTACTGGTCGACGGTGGTGTTGATGCTCTTGAAATACATTTCTTCGGTCTGCGGCGTGGGGTTGTTGAACGCCAGGGCCCTGAAGGGACCAATTTTGGGCATATACCGCAGGAACACAGAAAACAGTCGAATCCTGAATCCGTCCTTCTTATAGTCCTTGCCCCACTCCTTTTCATATTCCGAGCGCGACAGGCGGTAAAGGAACTTCTCTTTCGCAAAACTGGGTGTCTCCTTCATCATGTCCTTCTTGTGAGTTCGCAGCGCGACTTTGGTCATCTCCGGAATCATTCGGCTGATGGCGAAGCGGTAGGAACCGACGGCAAGATGCTCGTGGAGTAGTACGTCTTCCAGCTTTACTCCATAAATGATCGGAAAAGTCCGCTCCAGCAGGGGCATGGAAACCTCGAATCCGATGAAATCGTGGTACTCCACCGAGGCGTAACGGTTCTTCGCCACCTGCACCATATCGAATCCGAACTCTGTCCTCAGATGCGCCGTGTGATCCTCCGCGTACCTGACGGAATTTCCGTACTTGGCCCGCAGCTTCGGGTATTGCAGGGAAACCGCGCGGTTGACGGCCGGATGGCCGATGATATCCGAGGCATAGTGCGCCAGCGCGCCCAAGGCAAAGGCGTACTCGTTCGCGTCCTGACTTTGCAGCAGGAGTTCCTCGACGAAATCTCCGCTGCGGACGTAGTGCACTAAATTACTGAATTGTGTACTACCAAATGGATAATATCCGAGGTCTTGGATGACCGCGCCGCCATAGGCGTAACCATGCGCCGCTTTGAGTTCCTCTTCTGTAAGCGATGGAAAGCGCTTCAGAAGAAGCGGGCGAAGCTCGCCGGTCCAGACCAGGTCCACGATTTGTTCGTGGGTAAGCACGGAGTATGCCAACGAACCATTGCTGCACAGGAGCAGGGCGAGAAGGGCCACCGCCACGCGGCTCCCGCAAGAAGCGTAACGCCAGGCAACGGCGCGTTGAGCGGGTCCCGCCCCAGATTGCCGTTCTCTGTCTATGGACAAGTTTTTACGCTGCCTTCCCTGTTTTCTGTTTGAAGCGAGGAGCTGATAAAGACTTTTCCAGAGTGAGCGTTACGCCTGGCGGCCACCTCATCGCTTGGCGGATTCCCGCGCCGGGCGAGCGTGAACAAACGGTCCCACGCAATGAGCTTCTAGTTAAGGTAGAAGCGGATGGCAATGCGGTCGCTCGGATGTCTGCGGTTATATAGATAGTAGCCATCATTGGAATAATCCACGTAGACGTCATCGCTCTCGTACCAATCGTTCGACCAGTATTCCGGCCAGGGGTCAACCAGGCCGAACCAGTAGCCGCCGTAATGGAAACGGCGATGTCCGCCGACATATCGCACAGGAAGAGTGTGGATGCGGAACCCGTGCTCCTGGCCATAGCGTCCATGGAAACGACCGTCGGGAACGCGGTACCCCCGGTAACCACCTCGTTGCTGCCAGGTGCGGTGCTCCGACTCCCAGTGGTGAGCGCGGCCTCCCTGCCAGGCGGCTTGTTGGCGTCTCTGGACGCTGGTTCGTTGCTGCGCGGATCGATTTTTCCGCTGCTGTTCCGCGCGCCGACCCGCCTGCTGTCTGGCTTGCTGCTGATGCTTTGCAGAACGGTCGTGCTCTTGGTCTTGCCGGCGCCCGGCCTGCGCCGGCCTTTCCGACGCGGCCGCGTGCCGCTCGGGTTTGCCTCGTTCTGCTTGTTGCTCCGGCTTTTCTTGCCGCGCCTGCAGCGCCGCAGGCATTCCAGTTAGCAGAAAAACTGCAGCCATACCAATTATGCCGATCGTTTTCATAGTGGTGCCTCAAGTACATCTTTTCGAATTCGAATTTTGCCAAACAAGACAGGTGAACCGCTTTGCAATCCGTTCAAGGGTACAAATAGCCGAACCATCGGGACAGGCGAGCCCAGGGGCGAGAGTCTTCCTCGAATGGACCAGCGTTCCTGGGAGCCGCAAAGATCCATCCGACGGGGCAGTTTGCACAACGCTCCATCTTTTCTACAAACGAATCCTAGGCCATGCGCCGGAGCCCGTCTGTCCACAAGTGAACAGGCTTCGTTTCAGGAAGCGCGCGCCTTTCGGAAGATATTGAACACGGGCCTACCTTGGGCCGCAACCCGAGGCCAGCTGCGTTTTTGGAAAGACTCGCTTTGCAATGCCAGGGCGAGTGTCCAATAGTGAACATCATTCGAAGGGACGGCGACTATACCATGGGAGTCTTCAGAGGAGGCAGAAAGCACTGGTGGATGCCTCGCACAAGGAGGCGTCTTGTCCGCGCGGAAGGAGAAACAAGATGGTTCCGGCCCTCTCTCAGAAACCACAGACAACCGAAGTTCACGTAATAAAGATGCTCTCTCAGGGCGCCCCCATGATGGACGTCTTGAATGAACTGTGCAATTTTATCGATGCCAGATCGCCTGAAGCCATACCGACGGTGCTTCTGGTAGATGACAGCGGGACGCACCTCAAGCTTGCAGCAGGGCCAAAAATCAGCGCCTTGTGGAGCAAATCGTTCCACGGCTTGAAAGTACCGATTCACAACAAGCTGGAAAATGCAAACAGGGCCTCTGGAAAATCGCTTTCGATTTCCGACATGAGGAGTGATCCTTCCTTTGCCGCGTGTTGGAACCTGGCTCTGAGCCAGGGCGTGCAAGCAGCGTGGTCACTGCCGATTTTGTCAAGGGACGGGAAAGTTCTGGGATCCCTGATTCTGTTTTGTCCGACATCGGACGAGCCGGGCGAACGCGAGAAGGAGCTCATGGAGTTGTCCGTCCACATGGCGGCAATCGCCATTGAATCCCAAAGCAATGAAGAAGAGTTGCGAGAATTCTCCGGACAGCTCTACAAGTCGCAGGATGAAGAGCGGCGGCGAATTGCCCGCGAGTTGCACGACAGCACGGGGCAGAAGGTTGCCGCGCTGGCCATGAGTCTGTCCAGAGTAAAGAACACGATCGCTCCGCAGACCGAGGAAGTCGACGAAATCCTCGAGGAGAGCATCGGACTCACACGGGAGATATCCGATGAATTGCGCACGCTCTCCTACCTGCTTCATCCTCCGTTTCTCGAAGAATGTGGTCTAACGACCGCGATACAGTGGTATGCCAGGGGAATTAACGAGCGCGATGGCTTGCACGTGGAAGTGGAAATTCCAGAAGACATGCTGCGGCTGACCGAAGAAGCGGAACTTGCAATCTTCCGCGTCGTGCAGGCGAGTCTCACAAATGTTCATCTCCATTCGCGAGCGAAAAAAGCCAGAGTTAAAGTCGAGGCGACTCTAGACGGGGCGATCGTGGCAGTCAGTGATGACGGCCAGGGAATACCGGACGGAGTGCTGGATCATTCATCGAAAACCAGGACGATTGGGATTGGCATTACCGGAATGCGTGAAAGAATGAAGCGACTCGGTGGCCGGCTGGACATAGAGACGAATCATAACGGTACCAAAGTGAAAGCGTCCGTGCCCTGCCGTCATTTTCGAACGATTGCAGCAACCGCAGTGCGGGCGGCATGTTAAATAGACCGATAAGCGGGCCTAGCGGATCCGTCGATGCACAAAGGCCCCTGGCACGGCGGCAGTCGAGTTCGCCTCTGCGCGACAGCAATTCACTATAAGGCACGGAACCGCTCTCAGAGGGTTTGAAGATATACCGAGCAGGCCCAACAAGGCTCGGCAACTTGCAGCGGTCCGGAGCAGAGTTATCCATGAAGAAGACGAACGGAAGAAATAGCCAGCTTGCTGGTTTCGCCTCAGGAGCCACACTGGGCGGTACCGTGTCGCAGTACTTGGAAAAACAGAATATCTACAAGCAAGGGACGCCGGCCCCCACCCTCTTTTATATTCAGGAAGGGGGTGTGAGGCTCACGAGCCGATCCAAACATCAAGTTTCCGCCGTTACCGCCATTCTGGGAGTAGGTGATTTTTTTGGCGAGTTGTGCCTGGCAGGGTATCCGCTTCGCATGTCCACCGCCGTAACCTTGACCCCCAGCTCCATTCGCACGATCAAAAAGGAAAAGATGCTGCAATTGCTTCGCGCCGGGAACACGACGTCAAATTCCCTGGTGGCCTACCTGCTGTCGAGCGCCAAGAACTTCCGGGATCAGGTGTCGGAATTGCTGACATCGTCGGCCGAACAACGGCTCGCACGCGTGCTCCTGCGGCTATCCCACTTGGACAGGAGTGGCCCGCCACTGGTCGAGATTCCCGTAATAAACCACCAAGTTCTGGCAGAAATGGTCGGCACAACGCGTCCACGAATCAATTTCTTCATGAATCGGTTCAGACGGAAGGGATATATTAACTACGATGGGGGACTCGAAATACGACAGTCACTGCGAAAAGCGTTGCGACCGCGCTAGGTGCAACCAACCGCACCAGCCCTATTCGTAATTTGTTCAAGGTTCGAGTCATCTCACCAGTCCTGAGCAGGTGACTGGCTACTGTTCATTACAGGACACCCGAGAGTAGATTCGTGATAATATGAACTCTGTGGTCAAAACACCCCGAAGTGTGTCCGTCCGGGCCCGTCGCTCCGAAAAAAAAGCGCCTTCTGCGATCCCTGCCTTCAATGCCCAGGTCTTTCTCGATTCGGCCGGAGTGGCAAGAACAATCAAAAAACTGAAGGGCACCGAGGCGGTTTACAGCCAGGGTGACGCCGCTACGAGCATCCTTTACCTGCAAGAAGGCGGCGTAAAGCTTACGGTTGTCAATGGCGTTGGCAAAGAAGCGATCGTGGCCATACTTGAGCCGGGAGATTTCTTCGGGGAGGGCTGTTTGGCGGGCCAGTCTGTGCGGATGGGAACAGCGACAGCGATCACGCCCAGCACGGTCCTCGATATTGAAAAGACCGAGATGTTTAAGGTGCTGCATGAGCAGCATGAACTTTCCGACCGATTCATTACGTTCATGCTGTCGCGGAATGTTCGAATTGAAGAAGATCTTATTGATCAACTCTTCAATTCGAGCGAAAAGCGCTTGGCGCGAACACTGTTGCTGTTAGCACGGTATGGCAAAGAAGATCAGCCGCATGGACACTTGCCCAAGATATCCCAAGAGACCCTGGCAGAGATGATTGGAACAACGCGCTCGCGCGTGAATTTTTTCATGAATAAATTCAGGAAACTCGGATTTATCAAATACAACGGAAGCCTGCAGATCAATACTTCCCTTTTGAGCGTTGTGCTGCACGAATAAGAGTTACCGCGGTACCTTCCCGGCCAGCAAACTCTAGTTCATCGAAACCAGCCAATTAAGCAAGCTCCGACGAGTAAGAAAGTTGTCAGATTTCCCACCATTGGTCTCCTGCAAGGCCTGCTCGTCACGTTCAAGGGCAATACCAACCAGGCACGCGGCTCGCTCAATGAGCCGGTATTCGCGGGAAGAAGGGTTTCGCGGAATGCAGCAATACATCTCTAGACGGCCTAGCGGACCTCCATTGTGGGCGGTGATCGCTTCTGTAGCGAAGATATAGAGACCAAACAGGGAGGCGTTTCTTGCCATTTCCGTGAGGCACGACGCATCTTCTTTGGGCAGCGAAATAAGAGAAACCATGTTCCCGATCTGCAGGTCCAGGGCAATACAAATTTGATCCAGGATTTGCGGAACGGGAGCACGGCCAGAAATCGAATGCAGAATCTGATTTTCCGCCTTCAGCAGGTATTGAATTCCGCCTTCTGTGTGAGGCGGTGCCACAGGCTGCCACTTTTTACCATGCCGGTACTGAGATTTATCCATGCGAAGTTTGCCCTTTTCAATTCCTATTCGAGCCGGTGCTCACTCCTGATTCTCCTCTGACTCCAAGTTTGGCTGCTCGGAAGGAAAGCCGGGCGAATGGCCGGCTCGCACCAGACGCAACTTCTTGGATTTCATCGAGTACAGCGCCCGGTCGGCTGCATACAGAAGTGTTCCGATGGCGTCGGCGTCCCGGGGATAGCTGGCCACCCCTACGCTGACAGAAAGCGCCGGCTCTTCGCTGTCTGCCGCCAGCAGGTCACACACCCTCTGGGCCACGAGAGTCGCGTCTGCGGCCCCCGTCTCCGGCAACACCAGAGCAAACTCATCGCCGCCTTGGCGAGCCGCCGTGTCGATGAACCGGCAACAGTCCGTCAGAATTTGCGACAGCCTGCATAGCGCTTTGTTTCCGGCCAAGTGCCCCAGCTGGTCGTTAATTCGTTTTAGTCCGTCGAGATCGAGAAGGATAAGGGAAAATTCCCTGTTCGTGCGCTTGGTCCGGCAAATTTCCGCGTGCAATACCTCGAATAGCCGGCGATGATTCGCCAGTCCGGTGAGTGAATCGCTCAGCGCCAAACGGCGCAGATGATCTTCAAGAGCCCGCTGTTCTGTGATGTCGACGGCAATGATTTCATAACCTGAAAAAAGCCCATTCTCATTGAAGATTGCGCGGCCGCTGATCCGTACCTTAAGAGTTGTAGCGTTTTTCCTTTTCCATTCAATTTCGACAGGCTCAATGGGATGCGATTCCTGGCCGTCTCTGGCTCTAAATGGCAACTGGCGATCCAAATCAAGGACGAACTCCGAGGCCAGATTCGCCGCTAACAGTTCTTCTTTGGTTCCGTAGCCAAGCATTGTGGAGAGCGCCTGGTTGACGTCGATAAACTTCTCTTCGGCGTCGCATCTGCAAATCCCGTACGAAGGATTCTCGACCAGAGCCCGATACAGGGATTGCGAATTTCGCAGTGCCTTTTCAGCTTGTTGCAATTCCGCGCGTAATTCCCTTTCATTCAGGGCGCGCCGCACGACCATGGGCAACTGAACCACATGATTGCTCTCGACATAGTCGAATACGCCGTGCGCGGCGAGCGCGTCGATGTATTTCGCTTTCAGGGAGGCGGTCACAAAGATAAGCGGAGCGTCCTCGACGGTTTGCCGGAGAAGCTGCAGGGATTGCGAACTTTTCCAGTTGGGGCTGGGGTATTCAGCAACAATCGCGTCATAGGCCTCGGAATGGAGTCGGCTTGCGCACTGCGCCAGAGTCATGACCACGTCTGCGCTGACGGCGAATTGCGATTTCTGCAATTCCTGCACGCAGGCGTCCACTACGTCCGCATCACGATGAATGAACAGGACGCGGAGGGTGCGATGTCTGTGGGAAGCCGCAATTCCCGTTTGCGCATTCGCGCGGTTGGATGGGGTTTTGTTTCTTATGGAGTGTGACGTGAGGATCATCTTGACAGTCACCAAAAAGGTCACACAACTAGCGTTCATATCGAGAGGCTTCGATATCTCCCTTTTATGGTAGGACCGAGGAAAGTGGGCGTCTGTCCCTTTTTGGACACCAGGGTGAAATGGCTGGCGCGGGGCAGACGCAAAGCTCAGCGGAAGACGCATGAAAGGGGCGGTACAGCGGTGTGCAAAAGTGAACAGACGCGGAAGTCGCGATACCGGCAGAATGTAGTCTCCCGCGGGAGTTATCTTCGGCGTCCGGAGAATTGAATCATGTGCTGCCCGAAGTGTTACAGCGATCAAATCCATCAATCACGACGCAAGAATTTCGTTGAACGAAGAATTCTGGCTTTAATTTTCTTCCGGCCCTTTCGCTGCATAAGCTGCGATTCCCGATTTTTCCGCTGGTCCATGGGTCGCGATCCGCAGCCCCCTTATTCCCTAACAAGTTTCTAGCAAGAGCTGCTGGCCCAAATTGCGGCAGCGTCCAACCGGCCGGCACCGATCCCGGAAGTTCCTCTATTTCGCGGAAACCTTTTCAATCAGCGATCAGATCACAGGGCAAGAACCGAGACAGCGTATCCGGCATCCGCGCCTTTCGCTGCTGGGTTCGACCGTCCGTTGCGTAATCAAATCCCTGCTGTCCCGTATGGAACAGGACTGCGGGATGCAACCTGTTAAGCTCCGGCTCCGCCGTAAAGGGTTGCGGTTCCATGGGCCACTTAGCCGACCTGGAAGTAGCGTTAGACCATCTGAAACAGAACGGGTTTGAAGCCCAAATGCTCGGAGTCCTGGGCGACTCCATCGTCTGCCTGGTTCGCGACGTCGTTCTGACGGACCGCAGCATTGTCCGGCTCTACAAAGCTGGCAAACTGGATCTCGAAGGCCTGAAGTCTTCCCGAAACAGCGACAAGTACAGCCCAAGAGGTTTGCAGATTTCCTGATTGGTGCTCGCGCCGTAGTTTGTTTTTCATCGGACACACGGCTGCCTCCCATCCCATACAGAATCAGACTGGAAGATTCAAAAACAGGCTCGAGCGATGCCTCGTCGCTGGCGGAACGATTTGGCTTAAGGGCTCGCTCAGAAGGGGCCCGTGTCCGGCCACGCTCAGGAAATCCAGTGAACCGGACCGAGGCCGAGGAACTTACTTGTGCGCATTTGTTTCGTTTCCCGATAACTTCGCGGACTTTCGATGCGCTTTTTGCGACCACTCAACCGCTTTGTTGGCATGCTCCATGGCCTGCCGCGAAAGTTCGTGACCTGTCAGGTGATCTTCTTTCCCGTGATGCACGGCGGCCGCACGGTGCGCGTGGGCCGCAAGCTCGTGAAACTCAGCCGCTCTTTGGTGCGAGTCATTTGGCATAGTCAGTCCTGTCCGGAACACGAACTCCAACCTAGAATCTCTGCATTTTCAAAACTGACTCTCTGCAGTCAGTGGCTTGCGGGCGCTATCCATTTGGCGGGGTAGCGGGCATCTGCAAGACAAAATCCTTTGCCGGCACCAGCCCCACGCCCCGCTGGATATGCCGCGATTGCGTGACAATACTCGTAAAAGGAATGCCCAGAAACCGTTTCGAGACAATTCTGGTTATTGCAAAGCAGTTAAATTTCTGCCCCTGCAGTTTTCGAAGGGCACCTTTGACGGCTCGCAACACCGTTCCTGTTCCTTCTCTGCCGATGGCGATGGCCCTGATTTCGCCGGCGAGATAGAAAAGGTTCCACCTGGCGTCCTCGATTTTTCTGGCAAGCCCGCGGGTGTCGAGATCGTGGACAATTCTCCAGCCCGTCACAAAGACATCGCTGTCAATTGCCACCCCTGCAGGCAAAGGCGTCTGCTCTCCGATGAACACGGCACCACTAAACGCTCTGGCGAACATTTGAGCTCCCGGACCTCACATGCGGAAACGCTGCGTTCGTTTCTAGGGCTGGCTGCCCGGACGAATGGGAACGGGTGCGGCGGGGCCGCGGTCTTGAGGCCAGACGTACCCTTTCCGCCATTCAATTCGCAGTCTAGCTGGGTACCGGAGCTGCGCGCTGTTCTGTATTGCACAGCCGAGGAGGATTTCTGATCCGGTGAATTGGCCTGCGCAACGTGCACTATTGAACAGCATTGCGGTACACAAAGGCCGATACTCAGTCCTGAAGTTTTTCGAAGGAGAGTCATGATTAAATTATCGAGTATCACCCTGGCATTCGTGATGACGCTGGCCGCATCGGCCGGAGCGCAAAACCAAGTGCCGGTGGAATCCGGCAATCCATCACCAACGTTCCGAGTCAACGTGGTGAGCCGCACCACCCACGCAGTGAGCTACAAGCACCGCAGCGGGGCGACCAAGATCAATTTTCAAGGTACGGATTTGATGCCCGCAGGGATGGGCGAGGCCAAGGTTGAAAGCAAGCGGGGAGCTCTGGAAATCGAAGCTGAATTTTCCGGCCTGGCGAAACCCACTAGTTTCAGCAATGAGTATCTGACGTACGTGTTATGGGCCGTTTCTCCGGAAGGCCGGCCAGTAAATATCGGTGAAATCTTGGTAGGTGACAACCATCGCAGCAAGCTCGACGTGACCACCGACCTGCAGGCTTTCGCGCTCATCGTAACGGCGGAGCCCTACTATGCAGTACGCCGGCCCAGCAATGTCGTGGTGCTCGAGAATGTAATTCGTGCCGATACCGCAGGCAGTACTGAGGCAGTAGACGCCAAGTATGAATTGATCGATCGCGGTGGCTACATTCCGACCGGCTACAAGTTCGACCCCGTGCTACTGAACGCAAAATTGCCGCTGGAATTTTTTGAGGCACGCAATGCCGTGCACATTGCACGTTCCGCTGGGGCGGAAAAATACGCCACGACCAGTTATGAAAAAGCCGTTCGCCAGATGAACGAAGCGGACGCCCTGGCCATCAGCAAGCACGAAAACAAGAAATCGCTTATTTCCTTGTCGCGTGAAACCGTACAAACGGCGGAAGACGCACGGGAAATCGCCATGAAGCATATGGAAGAAGAACGCGCCGAGAACGAACGCACCGCTGGGGCCAATCGTGAAGCCTCCGCAAGGGCTCGCGCGAACGAAGAATCGCAACGTCGAATCGACGCCGAAACCGCAAGTGCCGATGCCGTTCGTCAACGCAATGAGGCCGACCGCAAGAGCCTCGACGCGCAAGCCGCAGCGCAACAAGCAGCCGGCGCCCAAGCCAATGCCGAAAAAGCTCGGAATGACGCACAACAACAGCAACTGGCCGCCGAAGCAGATTCCGACAGGAATCGCGCCGCCGCAGCCTCATCCGATGCCCAACTTCAGCAAGCCCGCCGGGACCGCGAAGAGCTTCGCGCGCGTCTGCTCCAACAATTCAACCTGATCCTGGAAACCCGGGACACGGCGCGCGGCCTCGTCGTCAACATGTCGGACGTGCTGTTCGACTCCGGCAAGTTCACGCTTCGTCCCCTGGCCCGCGAGAAGCTAGCCAAAATTTCCGGCATCGTGCTGGCCTATCCGTCTCTGAACCTGGCAGTCGAAGGCAACACCGATAGTGTTGGCACCGAAGCATTCAATCAGCATCTCTCGGAGCAGCGCGCCGAAGGCGTCCGCAGCTTTCTAACTCAGCAAGGTGTCCCGGAAGCTTCGACGACCGCAACGGGCTTCGGAAAAACCCGCCCCATCGCGTCAAATGATACGTCGCAAGGTCGGCAGCAAAATCGCCGCGTTGAATTGGTGGTCTCAGGCGAAGTGATTGGTACCAAGATCGTTTCCCTGAACCTGCAACCGGTCGTTGCCGTAACTTCTCCTCAGTAGTCGCGCCCAATCGAAGAGCCGGTTTGTCCACGGCCGGCTCTTTTTTCTTTGGCTGGCGAGAACCTGACGTTCTCCAGAAAAAATTCGACTTAAATCGCGAGTCACCGCAGCTGTCAGTCGACGGCCCTCATTGCATCCCGGTGAAGGAACGGCGGTTCGAAATAGCGCCGGTCCTTCCCAAGGTAGCCGGTAAATATCGGTCATCCCGCCGTTCGGTTGTATTGTAGGGATT
>DATHFT010000097.1:0-10028 GCA_035317965.1 Saccharimonadales bacterium (SeqCode)
ACTCCGCAACACGAAACAGTTCTTTGCCCGTCTGTGCCAGGGCTGCCTCCGCTGGCGCCAGGGTCAAGCGTCTTTTTCCTATCTCTTGCGGTCGCGCCGGCATCTACAGTTAGGACGCTGCCCGCCCTTTTAGTTCACGGCGGGTTCCCTGTTACAATTTTGCGGTGCTCATTTCGCCGGAGGCCCCTTGGCAATTTCAGCAAAAATCCCGCCCTCGCTCAAAAAGCGCGCCGCAAAAATCAAAGTCGTCCTCATGGACGTTGACGGCACGATCACCGACGGTTCGGTGTCCCTGCTCTCGCAACCCGACGGCTCCGCTCTGGAGTTGAAAACGTTTGACGCGCACGACGGCCAGGGTATGACGCTCGGCCGCACTGCCGGCCTTCGCCTCGGCGTCATCACCGGACGCGAAAGCGCCGCCCTCCGCCGCCGCATGAAGGAAATGGGCGTCGAGTTTGTTTACGAAAAGCAACCACAGAAAATCCCCGCACTCGAAGAAATCCTCGAAAAAGCCGGCGTCACCGCTGATGAAGTTGCCTATCTCGGAGATGATCTTCCCGATCTCACGGTCATGAGGCGTGTCGGCCTCGCCGCTTCGGTAGGCGATGGAGTCGCTGAAGTAAAGCGCGCCGCCCACTACACGACGCGAGCCAACGGAGGCAAAGGCGCCGCCCGCGAGCTCATCGAGCTGATCCTGAAATCCAAAGGCATTTGGGAAGAAATGATCGACAAAGCCCGCGCCTGAACTGCTACACTCTTTTCAATTCCGGGTTCCCATAACCGTTTTCGGTAGGTGATACCCATGCGCCGGACAAATTTAGCTCTGCTAGCCGGTATTGCATTTGCGCTGCTGGTCTCCTCCTGTGCTCACAAATCTTCATCCGAGAATACTTCACCCGCGGCCGCAGAAATTCAACGCTTGATCGAGCAGCGCTTCCGCGCAAACTCGAACGCGGACAGGAATTATTATGAACGCTTGCTGCGTCCGGATTTTCTCTACATGCGGGCCGCCCCGCTCCCGATTTCCACCAAGCAGCAGTATTTAGACGGCGAGTTTGCGGGCGGCTCCGACCTGCCGCGGGCCACCGGGACGGTGACGGATCTGCGCATCTTCGTGGACCACGACACGGCCGTTGCTTCCTACGTTTCTACCGAATCCACAACCATAGGAACGCAGAAGTTTGACAATGTATCAAACAGGATGGACACCTATGTCTTCAAGGACGGCCGTTGGCAGATTCTTTCCATGGCTGCGTCACATCGACCTGCCTGGCCGCAGCCTGTCGAGGTCCCCGACCACGTCCTCGCGTCCTACACCGGAGCCTATCAACTCGCGCCGGGGGTCCTGAATGTTGTTTCACTCGAGAATGGCAGCCTCTTCGTTCAGTCCGCGGGACAAAGGAAAGTCCAACTTTTCCCGGAGACAGCGCACATCTTCTTCGACAAATCCGACGATCCGGCCGCGAGAACGGAATTTGTCAAATCCCCTCCGGGAAATAAAATACGGCAGATCTACCGCGCGCAATCGCAGGAAATCATCGCCGAGAAAATAGACTGATTTCGTATCGGGTTTGCCGAGAGTTCTCACTCGTCGCGCAGCGCCACCATGGGGTCCACGCGCATCGCGCGGCGCACCGGCAAGTAACAGGCCAGCAGCGCCACGGCTGCCAGGAGTCCTGCGACCTCGGCATACGTGGCCTTGTCAAACGCTTTCACGCCCACGAGCAGACCCTCCAGCAGTCGCGATCCGCCTGCCGCGCCAGCTAGTCCGACAACAATGCCAATGCCCACAATCGTGCCGGCCTGACGCAGCACCATCGCCATAATCTGCCCGGGTCCTGCGCCGAGCGCCATTCGAATACCAATTTCATTGGTTCGCTGGCCCACCACATAGGACATCACGCCGTACGTTCCCACCGCGGCTAGTAGCAATGCCAGCATCGCCATGGTCCCCAGCAGGGCCGCTTCATACTGCGTCTGGGAACTCGCTTCTTCGATGTGTTGCGCCATCGATTTCGCTTCAAACAAAGCCAGTCCCGGATCCTGCGCCTTCATGGCGCTGCGCAGTGCGCCCGTGAGGCTTTCCGGCGCGCCATCGCCCTTCACGACAATTCCAATCGACGGTCCCTTTTCCCCAAAATTCAGCGGAGTTGCAAAATACGCCTCGGAAATCGGCTTTTCCGTCAACCCAAACTGCTTGACGTCTCCAACAACTCCCACCACTTGAAACGCGGAAAAATGTTCAAACGTCTTTCCCAGCGGATCCTGCTTCGGCCAGAATTCAGCCGCCATCGTCTTGCTGATCACCGCGGCCAGTACGTATTTCTTCACAACCGCCCGCGTCTCTGCTTCGGTCTTGGCGGGCGCAATATCCCGCATGAATTTCTTCGATTCGTCGGTATCCTGGGCGTTCAAGTCCCGCCCGGCCAGCAGCGGAATTCCCATCATGTGAAAGTAGCCTTCCGACGCCGTGTTAAATTCCACAAGCGGCCCGGTCATCTCTTCCATCTGCACGCCCGGCACCTTGATATATCCGTTCGAGCCGCCATTGAGCGGCATCTGCGCCACCGCCCCCGCTCCCCGCACTCCCGGAGAATTCTGCAGCCGGGCCAGGAGTTGCTCCACAAACGTCGCGGACTCGTCCATGGTCTGATATCGATTCGCGGGCAAATTGATGCGTGCCGTCAACACGTGTTCTCCGCGCACTCCGACGTCCGTTCCGCGCAAATTCGCAAACGTCTTCAGCAGCAGACCTGCGCCAATCAACAGCGCTAGCGACAACGCAATCTCCGCCACCACCAGCCCGTCGCGCAGCCAGTGACCTCCCTTGGTCGCGCTTCCCCCGGTGGCCTTTGGGCGCAGCGCTTCTCCCACATCCACTTTCGTCGCCTGCAGCGCCGGCACCATTCCAAACAGCACGCCAACCACGACACTCACTCCCAGCGTAAACAGAAGCGGCACGATTCCGACCGAAAGCGCATTCGGTTGCGGCACAGAAGCAGGCAACGCGTTCCGCAAAACCTCCACTGCCGCGAATGCAACCCCCACTCCCACGACTCCGCCAACGACTGAAAGCAACAGACTCTCGGTCAGCATCTGGCGCGCCATCCGCGCCGCGCCCGCACCAAGCGCGTTCCGGACGGCCATTTCGCGTCGCCGTCCAGTAGCCCGCGCCAACAGCAGATTCGCCACGTTCGCACAAGCGATCAACAGCACCAGCGCCACCGACCCAAACAAAAACAGCAGCTGATTCCCAAAATCACCCACGATCATTTCCCGAATGGGCTGCACAATCGCATCCACGCCGCGGTTGTTATCCGGAAACTCCTTCGCCAGTCGCGCCGAAATTACATGCAGGTCCGCTTGCGCTTGTTTCGGTGAAACTCCAGGCTTCAGTCGTCCGATTGCGCGGAACCAATGTTCGCCACGCGCGCTCATATTCTTGTTTTTCATGTTGGTGGGCACCCACAAATCGGCCTTCCCTGGCTGCCGAAACCACGCGGGCATCACTCCAACCACGGTATAAACTTCGCCATCCAGTTCTAGCGTCGCGCCGACAATCTCTTTGTTTCCCGCAAAATTCTTCTTCCAGAATCCATCGCTCAGCACGGCCACGCGCGCGCCTCCGGCGGCGTCAACTCCCCCGCTATTGCCGTCTTCCCCGTCCGCAAAAGCCCTCCCGAGTTGCGGCTGTACCCCCAGCAAATGAAAAAAGTTCGCCTGCGTCGCCACCACCGTCGCCGCTTGCGCGGCCTCCCCCGCGCTCAGATTCTTCCGCCCCGGCCAGCTATACATACTCATGTCTTCAAAGGTGGAATTCTGCGATCTCCAATCGGTAAAGTCAGGTCCCGCCAACGGATACGATCCCGGCGCCGGCTCCGTCTCCCATAAGGCCATCACGTTCTGCGGTTCGCGAATCGGCAGCGGCTTTAGCAGGGTCGCGTCCACGACGGAGAAAATGGCGGTGTTGGCGCCAATTCCAAGGGCCAGGGTCAGCACGGCCACCGCAGCAAACCCGGGGTTTTTGGCAAGAGTTCGCGCCGCGTAGCGCATGTCGCTTGTTACATCCTGAATCCAGCTAGTCTTTGCCATTTCGCCCCCGAAACCGCTCGCCCGCCGCAAAAAACGCAGGGACTACAACGCCACGCGTATCATAGACGCTGGCGCAACCCATCCGTTTCCGAAATGTACGCATTTCCGTCCCACAAGTTCCCTTCACTCGGACTGCCCCGGCCTGTCTTCCGCTTTTTGCGGGACAACGAAATCGCCCTCCGCAGGGCACAGTTCCCCCAGAGGCATGATCCTCTGGCACACCTGGATCCGCCGCGGCATCCCAAATTTGTCATTTGCAATAGACGCAAACGCGTTTCAGTTCAAGGAAAATCACAAATCCGCTACTGCACCGAACTCCCGCCGGGAGCCAGCGAATCTGCGGCGGCCACGGCCGGAAAGTCCGCGCGCTTCAGCTTGACATCTCCGTCCACCCAAGCCAAAAAGTCCGTTCCCTTCGGAAATTCCACATCTTTCCCGGAGACCATGGGCAATACCGCTCCGGTCGCTGAAGTCGCCCCAGTCGTATCGTGATACGCGCGCACCGGCGCCTTCCCGCCATTACCCAAAGAAACTCCCGTAATCTTCATTCCGAGCTTCCCGCTGCGTCCGAGCCGCTTCTTCTGCTCCACTTCTGTGACGGCACCCACCGCCGCCGCGCCCTTCGGAATCACCACCAGACCCTCCACAATCACGTCTTCGGAGACTTCCAGTTCCATCGTGTCTCCCAAATGAGCGGTCGCCGAGGAGACTCCCTTGACCACTGCCACATGCACAATCGTATTATTCTTCAAAACAAAATCCGGACCACTCGGGGCGGCTATCTTGGGTTTGGCCCGCAACGCCGGATCGTCATACGCCACCGGCTCGCGATCGACTGGCGGTGGCGCTCCGAGCGAGCTCCTCTTTACTCCCGGCGCATCTTTCAGCATGAGCAAACTATCCTGCGGCACGTACCCAACATCGCCTTTCGCCGTCCTCACCCCGAAATAGCCATCATACCGTCCGGTAATCTGCACCAGTTCCTTGCACTGCAACGTCGTACGCACTTCGAGAGTGGTCATCGAACTATACAAATAGACGTACCCACCGGCCCGCGGACATTCCACCTGCCCCGTGCCTTGGGCCCGGCCTGCCGCCGGCATCGCCAGCACAGCCGCAACAAAAATCGCAAAGGTTGCCAATCCCGTTTGAAGGTTCATTCCCCACCTACATGTCCCCAAAATAAAAGCCGTCATCCTTACATCCCACAGCAATGCTCCCATCCTGACAACCTCTGGCGCCGCAACGCTTGTATAAAAAGATACGCCCCAATTCCCTGACCAGGTATTTCATCCAGACGACACCCAGCCAAGGCGCCTTCGCGCCGCTCCGCCAGCCCTGCCCGACGGCTGCCCAGCCGCTTCCGCTCGCCCCGTCCCTTCTCCCCGAGGAGCCCGTCCCGAGGCCCCGACGTCGCCCCTTGTATTTCTACCAGGTGCCATGCATCTTCTTTGTTTTCAGATCCTTCGCCGGCGCCTCCAGGCGGCCCTTTACTTCTCGAGGTCGCTGCACAATAGCCCGGTGGGCGAGGGCTCGCGTAGCCGCTGCACCAGCGTATGGCACGATTCGCCCGTTCCGGCGATAATAGAAGCCACTTAGAAAACGCCTCACCAGGCACCTTAACTACGAAGGATACGACCCGAATGCTCCATGCATGGCATGACGTTTCTCCCGGCAAAGACCTCCCGCGCGATTTCCAGGCGGTGATCGAGATTCCCTTGGGCTCGAATGTAAAATACGAGCTCGACAAACCCAGCGGACTGCTCAAAGTCGACCGCATTATCCATTCCGCCGTCTATTACCCGGCGAACTACGGCTTCATTCCGCAAACCTACGCCGAGGACAACGATCCGCTCGACGTGCTGGTGCTATGCCAGGAAGCGGTGCAACCGCTGGCGCTCATCAAAGCCCGCGCCATCGGCCTCATGACCATGATCGATGGCGGCGCAAGCGACGACAAAGTGATCGCCGTTGCGACCAACGATCCCGAATTCAGCAACTACGTCGAGGCCAACGAACTTCCGCCACACCGGCTGCTCGTGCTGCGGCGTTTTTTCCAGGACTACAAACAGCTCGAAGGCAAACAGGTGCAGGTCGACGATATCCGCCCGGCTTACGCGGCCGTCAACGTCATCGAAAAATCTTTGGCCCGCTATCAGGAGCACCGCGAACGGCTTATGAAGCAGGACGGCCTCTAGTAGATTCGTACTATGTATCGCCAGCGAATCTGAAAGTATCGTGCACGCACCTGAATGAACCAAAAGGGGATTCGGCAAGATGCCATTATTTTGGAAATGGGCGATCGGAATTTTCCTGTTCTTGCTGGTGGCGGTGTTTGCCGGCCTCTCCTACATGGCTGGCAGTCCTCGAGATGCCTACGGCATGGTGCGCTATGCCCTGCCGCACATGCACAAGGGCACGCTGAAAGTTGGCGATGACGCACCAGACGCACGCCTGCTGGCGCTCGATGGCGAAAATCATTTTCATATCCGCGAGCGGACGGGGAAAAAACCGCTGGTCCTGGTTTTCGGCAGCTTTACTTGACCGCCCTTCCGTCGCCAGGTTGGCGACGTAGAACAGATCTACAACGACTACAAGGACCGCGCCGATTTTCTGACCATCTATGTGCGCGAAGCGCATCCCACCGACGAATGGCAAATGAAGTCCAATGTGAAAGACGACGTTTGCTACGCCCAGCCAAAAACCCTCGCGCAGCGGCTCACCATCGCCAATGATTTCACGAAGCGCTTCAAATACACCGTACCCTTTGGTGTGGACGACATGAGCAACGCCGCCGAAGCCGCCTACTCCGCGTGGCCCGAGCGCCTGTACGTCATCGATGAAACGGGCCGCATCGCTTATCGCGGCGGCATGGGCCCGTTCCATTACGACCCCAAAGAAGTGCGTGCCTGGCTTTCTGCAAAGTATGGCGAAGTGAACCATCCGGAAAAAAAACCGGAAAAGCCGGACGGCGCGCCTGCAGCTCCGGTGCCTTCGGCAGCTCGAACCTCGATCCCTGCGGACAAGAAAAGCTGAGTCATGCGGCGACGAATGACGCCGCAACCGGGCAAGCGCGACCGCTCGCGGCAAACCGGGCTGGCGCGCGTGCTCTCCAAGCTGGGCTACTGCTCCCGTTCACAAGCCTCGGAATTCATTCGCGCCGGCCGCGTCAAGCTAAACGGCGTTGTGCGCCGCGACCCTGAAACCCCAACGCGTCTCACGGAAGACAAAATCACGGTTGACGAGCGCCCGGTTAAAACCTCCCCGAAGCGGTATTTCATGCTGCACAAGCCACGCGGCGTTGTCACAACAGCTGCGGACGAACGAGGGCGCGAAACTGTCTATGAATACCTGCCCAAGACACTCTCCTGGATTGCTCCCGTTGGGCGGCTGGACAAAGCGAGCGAAGGACTGCTTCTGCTGACCAATGATTCGGAGTGGGCTGCTCGAATTTCTGCTCCGGAAACACATTTGGACAAAACGTATCATGTTCAGATCAGGGCGGTCGCTGGTGAAGCTCTGCTGCAGGCGTTGCGTGCCGGCGTGGCGGCAAAAGACGGAGACTTTCTCGCCGCGAAGCGCGCCGACGTCCTGCGGCAAGGCCAGCGCAATTCGTGGCTGGAAATTGTTCTGGACGAGGGCAAGAATCGGCAGATTCGCAGGATGCTCGAGCATCTGAATATTGAGGTGTTGCGGCTCGTCCGCGTGGCGATTGGGCCGCTGGTGCTTGGCCAATTGGCAAAAGGGCAATCGCGGGAACTCAGCCCCGACGAGCAGGCTTCGCTCACTCGCGCAATGCCAGGGCCGGGAAACTAAATGCCAAAATTGAGAATTGGGATCGCGACCTGCGACAAATTTCCGGATCTGTCCGCTGATGATCAATTGTTCTCAAGCGAACTCGTGAAGCTGCGCGTCGCTGCGGCGCCGGTGATTTGGGACGACGAAAACGTCGAGTGGGGGAACTTCAGCTGCGTTGTGATTCGTTCATGCTGGGACTACCACCGAAAGCCTGACGAGTTTCTGGCCTGGCTCGATTTGCTCGAACAGAACAACGTCAATGTGTGGAACCCGGTTTCCGCTTTGCGCGGCAATATGCGCAAAACCTACCTGCGGGATTTACAAGCCAGGGGGATTGCGGTCGTGCCTACTGAATTTCTCAACCGCGGGGATGACGCCGCGCTTGCCGACGTACTGGAGAGGCGAGATTGGAAATCCGCAGTTGTTAAGCCCGACATTTCGGCGTCTTCGTTCCAGACGCGGCTTGTTGCGCGCGAGAATGCCGGGACCGAACAAGCCTATTTTCAACAGCTACTGAACGGTTCCGGCGTCATGGTGCAGCCCTTTCTTCCCGAAGTCGCCGCTCGTGGCGAGTGGTCTTTCGTTTTTATCGACGGAGAATTTTCGCACGCGGCTTTGAAGCGGCCCAAAGCGGGCGATTTTCGCGTGCAAGACGATTTTGGCGGGAGCCAGGTGCTCGAGACTCCATCCCCTTCCCTGCTCCAGAATGCGGCGGCAATCGCTGCGTGCATTCCCGAACCTTGGCTATACGCGCGGGTGGACGGCGTTGAAATTGACGGGGTCTTTACTTTGATGGAATTGGAATTGATCGAGCCGTCCTTGTTTTTATTGCTTGAGCCGCGCAGCGCCGAGCGACTTGCTCGCGCGACGCTGCGCAGGGTCTCAAGTTAGAGCCTGGCGGCCCACGGGCGAAGTTGCCTGCCTACGCTGACGCGGCGATTTCGTGGAGATATTCGACGTAGGATTCAACTGCGCCGTCCATTCCCCGTACTTTGGGATTGCCGGACTCGATGACGTAGTATTCGTCGGGAGCGTGAGCGCCGCTGCCATGGCCGAGGCCGAAATGGCTTGCCGGCATTTTTAGCGGTTCTTCAGTGAAAACGAAGCCCGGCCAGGAGCCGGCATTACGCGGGATCAGAATCGGATCGATGCCTCCGCGCTGATAGACAGTCTCTTCCGCGCGAATGATGGCGGCATCCGCAGGCGTGCTGGTCGGATCATAGCCGCCGGTCATGTTGACTTCGATATCGCCAAAGCCGCGCTTGGCGAGATGCGCTTTCAGCGCGGCAACGGCTTCAGATGCTTTCATGTCGGGAACGAGGCGCATGTCGATTTTAGCGACCGCGCGGCTGGGCAAAATGGTTTTGCCGCCCACGCCCGTGTAGCCGCCAACTAGACCTTCTATATTTACCGTGGGCTGCGAGACGAGCAGTTCCATGGCTTCCTGGAAATTCACGTCGTGAACCCAGTGTTGGATGCCCAATTGCTTTTTGGTGGTTTCTTCGTTCATGCGCCTGGCGGCAATGGCAATCATTTCCTTTTCGGCTGCACTGATAGGGCGGGCCTTGTCGGCAAAGCCGTCGATCATGGGAGTATTGCCGTCGGGAGAAACCAGCGTGACCAGAGCCTGAACCAGGTGCCACGCGGGGCTGTCGAGTTCCGCTTTCAGACTCGAGTGGACGTCGCGCTTGGGACCACGGCCCCAGCGTTCGCCGCTGGCAACGAGTTCGAGTTCGACAACGCCTTTAGCGCCAAGCGTAACGGTGACATCGCCGTCGCGGCTCTGCGAAGCGCTGGGTATGACAATGCCCACGCATTTCTTAAGCGCCGCTAACACTTCCGGCTTGCGCACAATCTGCGGAAAGTGCGGCGAACCAATTTCTTCTTCACCCTCGGCGACGAACACCAGATTTACTGGGAGCTTTCTGCCGGCCCCGCGAATGGCGTGGAGGGCGGCAAGGAAGGACGATTCCGGTCCTTTCTGATTTACCGCGCCGCGCCCGACGACTACTTTTCCGAGGTCCGGTTTGTCGACAAGAGCCGCATCAAATGGCGGCGAAGTCCACTCCTTCGGATCTACCTGTTTCACGTCGTACATGTAATAGACGCCGAGAGTTTTTGGCGCGCCAGCGTCGAGG
>DATHFT010000098.1:0-3217 GCA_035317965.1 Saccharimonadales bacterium (SeqCode)
CTGCTGCTCATTCCTACCATCTTTACAAATAATATACGACTGATCGCTTTGCTTTTTGCGCTGGCAACATTCTCTTACGCCGCCTTTAGCACGATTGCCAATGTCCTGCCGGCCGATCTTTTCTCAAGCGGTTCGGTCGCCAGCGTCAGTGGAATGAGCGGCACCGGCGCAGGACTTGCAACGATCGTGGCGTTTCTTCTCGTCGGACATTTTTCCGACGCGCGCGCCGCAAACATGACGCATTCCTTCGATCCGATTATCGTCATCGGCGCAATGATCCCCGCCATCGGAATGCTGCTGGTGCTGCTGCTGGTTCGCAATAATTGGGCCACCGACAAGGGGCTGGTGCGCAAACTGTAGCGGTGCTCCCGGACGGCGTTCCCCGCCAGCTAGGAGCGGACGACCCTCGTTGCGGCGCCGAGTTGCGCCGCCGCCGGCTCGTCCAGGTAAATTGTCGCGTGGGGATGGTTCTGCAGCACGCTGGCCGGCGCGAGCGGGCTAATCGGCCCTTCCAGACAGGCCGCGACCGCGGCAGCTTTCCGCGCGTCAGGAACGATTGCCAGGATTTCCTTGGCCTCGAGGATTTGCGCAATGGTCATCGAGATCGCCTGAGCGGGAACATCGTCGAGCGTAGGAAACCAGCCTTCTCCGAGTTGCTGGCGCCGGCAGGCGGCGTCGAGGTTCACAACAATGTAAGAGCCTGGCGCCGAGAAATCCGCAGGCGGATCGTTGAACGCCAGATGGCCATTTTCTCCGATCCCTACAAACGCCACATCGATTGGCGCTGCCTGCAAAGCCCGCGACACCTCTCGGATCGCCGCACCGGTATCACCCGTGCCGTCGAGCAGGTGGAATTTCCGGATTCCGGTCTTCTCAATCAGCCGCTTTCGCAAATAATTGCGGAAACTTGCAGGATGCGTTTCTGGAATTCCAACATACTCATCGAGATGGAACATTTCAACGCGCGACCAGTCAATTCCGGGGAGTTGCGTGAGCGCATCCAGAAATTCAAATTGCGAAGCTCCGGTGGCGGCGATGATGCGCGCCTGGCCCGTCGCTGCAATGGCCTTTTGTAGCGCAGTGCTGGCATGGGCGGCGGCCGCATGAGCCATCGCTTGCTTGTCTTTGAATACCCGAATTTCCATTCGCAGTCGTCTCCGTTTGCTCTGTGCGTGCGCGGGCGCAAGAGGAATTCCCGCGTTCTCAGTGAATGTAAGCGCCCGCAGGCATCAGATATTCAATGGGCCACAGCTCCTGTTTTTTCTCAACGAGTTCAGACCAGCTGAGCGCCTGGGTGTTCGGCTGGGCGAGAAGCTTTAGTCCCGGAAGGGTGCTCGCAATGCTGCTGGCCGCCGTGAATCCGTCACCGGGCGAGGTGACCGCGGTGATCTTCACACCCAGCCGGTGTGCCGCAAAATGCCGCGCGATCTCCGCATCCTCGATAATCTCGAGAAGATAGGGCCGTCCGAGGAGCAAAGAGTTGTAGACCTGGTTGGCCAGGACTCCGGAAAGCGGATCGCGGTAGGCTTTGTCAAAATTCGTCTTCGTCAGCGAGGGGTCATCTGGCGACGCTGCCGTATATTGCATCCTGGTTTCACCCAAACCGCGAAAATCGACGGAAATAATGTCATAGCCGGAATTGAGATATCTGGCTAGTTCCGGCCAATCCTCCGCCGTAGCCTTGCCGCTCTCCCGGAACCACAGCAGGACGGCCCGCGGGGGATCCGCCTTTTTGTGAATGTACAGTAGCGGCATCTCGAGGGAATGGCTGTGCCGAACGATGTAGCGGTCAATGGTTACATCCCCGGTGCTGCTGCTGCCCGCGAGCTTCCAGCGAATCTCATTTTTTGCCGGCGGGACCTGATCGTATTCACCGACCCTCCAGCCGGCCACCTTCGCGTTTCGTCCGTTGAAATACTCCCGGGCGAGAGTTGTGCCCGGAGAATTTTTTCGCCGCTCATAGTATTCGCGAATCAAATCGGTCAGCGGCCGGGCATCGGTAAAGTCCAGCATGGCTTGGCCCGTACGCGTGCAGAGCAGGGAGGGAGAGTCGAGTTCCTTCACAGGAGGGAGTCCCTCGCGGGCCGGCATGCCGTTGAAGTGGTCGAGAAAATTGAGAGCCGCTTCCTGATTTTCCGGCGAAAACTGATGCTGGTGATAGCCTTCGGTCATGGCGATACGATCGCCGTGGCCAAACCTTTCATACATGGTGCGCGCTTCGCGGTAGGTCTTGCGCGCACCCTCGATCGGAAAAAAATCAAGCACCGCGGACGCTACCATGACCGGGCGCGGATACATCAGCAGCAGCAAGCCTGGATGATCGAGCCCCGCCGGCATCATTCCGAACAAATCCTGTTCGGGATCGCTGTCCGGGTCCACAAAAATGCGATTGTACATGCGCATGGGCAGCGAACTGATGTAACAGGACGGCACAGCCACTTTAATACGGCGGTCCACGGCGGCAATCTGCGCCGCCTGAAAACCGCCTCCGCTGGTTCCCGTGATGTTGATGCGATCGCCGTCCACGTCCGGTCGTGTCAGCAGATAGTCCACCGCACGAACGCCGTCCCAAATTTCCCAGCGCGCGAGGTTCGTACCAGCCAGATATGCCAGGTTGCCCATCACCGCATGTTCAGCGCAGATCAGGTTATAGCGACTCTTCCCCGCTTTGGCGTCCCAGAACTGGCTGCGTTCCCCTTGACCGACCGGATCCCAGGAAATAACCACATAGCCGCGGCCCACCAGCCGTTGACTGAGCGCTTGATAGTGAAGTTTTCCGTCGGTTGCGTGCCCTGCGGGAACCAGCACGGCAGGATGCTTCGCGGAGCGATCATTCGGAGCGTAAACCAGCGCTGTCACATACACGCCGGGCAAGCTTTCAAAAATCAATTTTTCAATCGTGAACCCGTCCATCTGAATCGTGCCGGTGACCCGCGGATGCAAGTCGGTCTTTTTTTCCGGAAGCCCGCCGATCATTTGCAAAAGATTCTTGCGGAGTTCGTCCTGCAGTTTGGCCAGCTCGACCGGAGTGCGGACGGCGTCCCACCGTTTTTGTCTGGCTTCATCCTGTTTCCAGGCAAGTTCGGCCTGGTAGGCCAGGAAAGGAGTGACGCGCGGGCCTGCTGGCGCCGTCTGGTGCAGAACTTCGAACGCTTCTTTGCCCGGAGCTTGGCCGGCGACGAGTGGCGCGGCGAGAACCAAGACAGCAGTCAGGGTT
>DATHFT010000099.1:0-7770 GCA_035317965.1 Saccharimonadales bacterium (SeqCode)
GTCTCCTGATAACCATCCGAATCTCTCAAGAACCAGGCCGAGACGCCGGTCCCGGCAATCAGAGCGATGGTCGGAACAGCGTCGCGAAAACTGTTGGTGTCCTGTCCGCCGTTGAGCGCCTTCGAGCCCGTCGCGAAGTGATCGCGGACTCGTTGATCAAACTGATGCGCAGTAGCGATAGCAACCAGCGCACCCCCGAAATACATCCAATCCTGCTGATCCCAGCGCAGAGGTGCAGTGAAGTAGAGTTTCGTATCCTGAAGCGCGGTTTGGAGACTGAAAGGCTCGGAGTCAGCCGCGAGTGCGCTGTGGAATACACCTGAGCATAAAAAAATACTCCCTGCCAGGCGCATGTGCTGAAGTGAGAACACCAGCTACTGTATCCGTTGGTGGGCTGCGCCGCCGTCGATCTGCAAGAACTTCCGGCTTTCCGACCACTGCCAGAGAAGCAGAATCGGTACGCCCACCGCGATGTCACGCGCCCGCTTGAGAATCGATACCGCAAGCCCGATTTCTGCTCCGATGCCGAACAACGGCATAACCGCAGCAAAAGCCGCCTCCTGAACACCGAGGCCGTTTGGCACCCAAAAGCCGACGCTGCGCGCCCCGCAAACAATACTTTCGATCGCGAGTACGTCCCAGGCGCGGGCATGGACCCCCATGAGAAAAAGCGCAATCCAGGTGCTGACCGCGCTAGCCACCCAGCCGCCGGAATGAAGTACCGCAGACAGCACCACCTTGGCGGGCCGCCGGTATAACTCCTGGATATAACTAACCACGGATTCGGTGACTGGGACCGCACTTGGGAACAACCGCAAAATCAGCTTGCGCGATAGTGCCGGACCATGGCGCCGGAAGGCGGCAAATGCGGCGCAGCCGGCAATAAGAGTCATCAAACCCAAAGCCGCGCTGCCCGTTACGGAGAGCGCCATGCGATCGTGTGGCATCGATGCCGTTAGAACCACAATCCCCACTATGGTGAACGCGATCTGCGCCAACATTTCTGCTGTGATGTCGGTCGCCATCGAACCGAACGCAACCGGTTGCGGCACCCCTTGAGCCATTGCAGTTCGAGTTCCGAGAACGATTCCGCCCAAATGAGAAAAAGGCAACAGCTCAGACGTTGCATCTCGAACCATGCGCGCCCAAATGAAAACGGGCACGCGCGCACGGCAGGAGGCCGGAAGCAACACGTACCAGGCCGTGCCGAGCAGAACAAATAGACCGAATTGATAGAGGCACAGAACCATAAAGCCGCGCCACCCAACTGCGCTCGTTGCCTGCAGAATCGGCTGAAATCCAGTGCTCTGGAAAATATAAAATGCAAGTGCACCGCCCGCTGCTGCAATGACCGCCAAGCGAAATTTCGGCCCGCGAAACACCGTCATTCCGAGTTGTGGTTCCGCGATCGCATCAGTGGACGCGGCAACCGCGCCGTATGCGCCGACGTCTCGGGCATGAGATCACCGAATCCTCCCCGCTTGATGAAGCGATTGCGGCATGCCGCAATCACATCGGGATCGATGAGCGCAGCAAGCTCATCGCGATATCGGTAGGCTGGCGCGTCACCTGCATAAGAACCGGTGGCGGGATGCAGAAAAATCTCGCTCACCCCTGCTGGCAACCCGCGGATCAACTGAAGCAGCCGGTATTTCGACATCTGACCAGACCATTCCAGTCCGAAGACCCGATCGGTTGTGCACAGCCCGGCAGCCCGCACACGCCTGCGCAGCAAAACCGCAAAAGGCACGATCAACGATGGAATAAGCCGACGCGGTTCCGGTTCTATTTTTGATAATAAGCCCCGATCCTCGAGAGGGACGCGGGCCGCTCTGAGCCCGAAACGGGCCCCAATGGTGAGAAGCAGCTCTGCTACGACTGGATGCAAGTGAAAATGCTTGTGGGCGTTGCAGTGATCGAGCACCAGGCCCGTGGCTTGAAATGCCTCGAATTGCGCGGTGATCTCGGCGGCCAGTTGCCGGCGTGCCCTTGAACTGCAGGCCAGCAGGCATCCCTGAGAAACCATGTCGGATCGAAACGCTCCGCTTTTATCCACGAGCAGAGATACCGCGCCGGCGGAAAGCATCGGCCTTCCTTCCACCAACACCACATGCAAGCCAACCCGCAATGAAGGCATCCTGCGGGCGCGCATCACCGCGTCGGCACTCGCCGGCGCGGAAACCATGAGGCTCGCGGCCGTGAGTATCCCATGCCGATGAGCGATCTCTACGGCTTCATTCACCTCAGGAGCCGCACCGAAATCATCGGCGGTGACGATCAGTCCTCTCAAGCGGCGTCCCTTCTGGTTCGAAGAAAATTAAAGAACTCCACGCCTTCGCGCAAACGCCGCTTCATCATTTGAGGACTTACGATCATCTCGGCCAGTATCGAGGCTATTTTGGATGGGCGAAAATAGAATTTCTTGTAGAAATCCTCGACGGAATGGAATATTTCTCCGTGACTCAAATGAGGATAATTCAATGGCGCGATCTGAGTGCCCTCCTGGGTCAGCAGATCGATCTCTTCATTGAACAGCCAGCCATTTTCCTTTGCCTGCCGGTACAGAAAGGTACCCGGATAAGGCGCTGCAAGCGAAACTTGAATGGTGTGCGGATTAATTTCCTTCGCAAAGTCGAGGGTCTGTTGAATCGTCTCTTTCGTTTCTCCCGGCAACCCTAGTATGAATGTTCCGTGAATGACTATGCCCAGTTCGTGGCAATCCTTGGTAAAGCGGCGGGCGAAGTCGACGTGCATGCCTTTCTTGATGTTGATTAAAATCTGCTGATTGCCGGACTCGTAGCCCACCAACAACAGCCGCAGGCCATTGGCTTTCATCACCTCGAGTGTTTTGCGCGGCACGTTCGCCTTTGCATTGCAAGACCATGTGACTCCGATCTTTCCCAGCTCTCTGGCGAGCGCTTCAACCCGAGGTAGATTGTCGGTCAACGTGTCGTCGTCGAAGAAGAATTCCTTGACGTGCGGAAAAGCCGCCTTCGCCCATTTCATTTCTTCAACCACATTTTCCACCGAACGCACCCGATAGCGATGTCCTCCAACAGTCTGAGGCCATAGACAGAAAGTGCACCGCGATTTGCAGCCGCGGCCGGTATAGAAAGAAATGTAGGGGTGCTTGAGATAGCCGCCGAAATATTTCTCTATCGTCAGGTCCCTCTTGTATACCGGCGTTACCCAGGGCAGCTCATCCATATTCTCGAGTACTTCCCGGTTCTCGTTGTGGACGATGAGCCCTTCCCGGTTCCGATATGAGAGGCCTTTTATTTGGCTCCAATCGCGCCCGTCCGCGACCTCTTTGACCGTGAAATCGAATTCGTTGCGCGCGACGAAATCGATCGCCGTGCCGGCGATCAGGCTCTTCTCGGGCTCCACGGCCACCTTCGCGCCAATGAGCCCAATTTTGATGTCGGGATTGATCGCCTTGATCAGTTCCGCCGTCTTCACATCGGACTTGAAAGAGGGCGTCGACGTGTGCATCACTACCAGGTCACGATTGTAGAATTCCTCAACAATGTCATCGAACGCAAGATCGTGGGGCGGAGCATCGATCAGTTTTGATCCCTCGACCAGCGCTGCCGGTTGCGCCAGCCAGGTGGGATACCAGAAGGAACGCACCTCGCGTTTCATCTGATAGCGAGCGCCGGCTCCCCCGTCATAACCATCGAAAGAAGGAGGATGCAAGAATAGTGTTTTCATAAAGTTAAGTTTTGACCCAGAGGAAGAGCCGATCCGTCAGGCGACACCCGATAGTGCTCATCCCTCCATTTCACCCGTCTGTTGGTAAAACTCCACACCCAGAGCGCGAGGCTCAAACAATCCCGTAACGGGACGAGCGCCAGTTGCGCGGCAGATGCCTGCGATTGGCGTCTCTTGCAATGCAGAAATAAGCGCGCGGCGGCGACTATGGCCAGCAGGGTCATGGCTGCTGAGCTGCCTCGACACAATAAGGCGCCAAGTAACGCCACCGGAATCCCAAATGTAATGAAACAAAAGCTGTACGACAGCGGCCTCACCGCGCGAATCGTACGCAGCCAGCGAAGTTCGTGCTGTACCAAGGAGCCGAAGCTATTCTCTCCCACGATTACGTCCACTTCTACGTTGGATAACACGGTTCGCAAACCTGCATTGCGAGTCAGTTCGCCGAGGCGATAGTCATCTGCGAGCTGATTGGCAATCGCGCCGAATCCACCGATGCGGGACAACACCTCGCGCCTCAGTGCAATAGTGGCGCCGAAAGCGAAGCCGCGGGAGCCCGCCTTCGCCGCGACGTATACCGAGGGCGTAAACCATTCATTGATGAACAACGATCCCATCAAAGACCATAATCCGCGCCGCGAGACGCCGCGATATGTACAAGTCACGACACCAACGGCGGGATCAATAAGAGGCGCGACAACCTTGGCAAGGTAATGATTGTCTACACAGACGTCACTGTCGGCGATTACCAGGTAGTCGTATCTGGCCTCGACCATCATATTAATCAGGTTGCTGACCTTTCGACTGCTGCCGTGTTGGCTGCGGTCGATCAGGATTCGCAGGTCGCGCAGCGGAAATTCCTGTTGCAGGCGCTGAACTATTGCGAGGACCGGATCATCGGCGGCGGCAACGCCAAAAATAATTTGGAACTCGGGATATTGCTGATCGCAGAAGGATCGCAGACAGCCGTACGTTTCCGAATCCAAACCACATAAGGGCTTCAATACCGTCACCCTAGGCAGGCTCGCGAGCGGGCGCCCGGTCAACCGCAACGGCGAGAGGACCGCCACGAACGCGACGACGCCATAGATCGTCGCGCCAGCCAGCAGCAGGTATCCACAAAGTGGCAATAAGCTAACGATGGAATTTCACCTCGCGTGGTTGCTCGACGGGAACACTAGAAGAAGCGGTTTTCACGCTCATACTTTGTCGTGCAAAGTTCAGAGAGTCAAGACTTGCTTCTAGTCGCGGATGAGACTCATCCGCATGTGCATTTGCGTAGCAGTTCGAATTAGGCTGCTTCAGCCCATATTTTTCGGCGTGTGGCAATTGCTTTTTGAAGCTGATTGCGCTGTTGACGGCATTTCGAGTTCTCAGATACAAACACACTGTGTCTCATGGAAGTATGCCGCTATGCGTGAAGGATCGGCTCTCGAAGTACTGCTCGCGTTCTTGAAACTCGGAGTCAGCTCCTTCGGCGGTCCCATCGCGCATATCGGCTATTTCCGCGAGGAGATTGTTATTCGCCGCCGCTGGGTCGAGGACAGCGCGTACACGGATCTCGTCGCCCTCTGTCAGTTCCTTCCCGGTCCTGCCAGCAGCCAAGTAGGCTTTTCGCTGGGCCTCATTCGCGCCGGGTACTGGGGTGGCCTGGCCGCCTGGACCGGCTTCACGTTGCCTTCAGCCGTCCTGCTCACGCTGTTCGCTTATGGAGCACATACGGTCACCGGACCGATCGGTATTGGGTTGACGCACGGGCTAAAGCTCGTGGCGGTCGCCATCGTCGCCCAGGCCGTCTGGGGGATGGCACGCACCCTCTGTCCTGATCCGCAACGCGCAACGATCGCTTGCGTCTCCGCGCTGCTCGTTCTCTTCAGCACTTCCTCGATCGCCCCACTTGGCGCCATACTGCTCGGTGCAGTGGCGGGTTTTTGGCTGTGCCGCATTTCAATGCCGGCTGCAGCGAAGATCATCGGCACACCTGTCTCGCGCCGCGTTGGCTTCGTAGCCCTCGCCGGTTTTTTCCTTCTCCTCGTCACTCTTCCTGCCGTGCGAAATTTGTCTCAGAATCTTGAGCTCTTCGACGCCTTCTACCGTTCGGGTGCATTGGTTTTTGGCGGCGGTCATGTCGTCCTGCCGCTATTGAGCCATGCGTTCGTAACACCCGGCTGGGTGACCGAGGACGCCTTTCTGTCGGGCTACGGAGCCGCTCAGGCAGTCCCTGGACCCCTATTCACGTTCGCGGCCTACCTAGGCGCTGTCATTCGATCCTCGCACTACGGTGTCGCGGGAGCCGCCTTGGGCCTCTTCGGAATCTTTCTTCCCGGAATTTTGATCCTGCTGGGCACCCTGCCATTTTGGGACGAGTTGCGGCGCCGAATCGGCGCACAAGCCGTCATGCGCGGGGTCAACGCCGCCGTTGTCGGTTTGCTCGGTGCCGCTCTTTACAACCCGTTGTGGACGACTACGGTCAAATCATCGGGCGATTTCACCGTTGCGTTAACAGGCTTCCTTTTATTGACAATATGGCGTGCGCCACCAGTCTTGGTTGTCATCCTAGGAGCGCTCGGCGGCCTCGCGTTAACAGGAATACGCCCGAACTGACGTGCGCGCGCCGGCGAACTTCTCGATGAGATTGGCCACGGCATCCGGTTGATCCGCGATCACGAAGTGTCCACAGTCGGCTATATTTGTGGCGTTCGGCGCTCATATGGTAAAGTGATACATAGATATCGCTTTACCCGCGGAGATCTCAATGGCCAACACCGTTACCTTAAGTAGCAAGTATCAGATCGTCATTCCCCAGGCGGCACGCGAGGCACTCTCGCTTGTCGCAGGGGACGAACTATTGGTTCTGTGCAAAGCGGATCGCGTGGTGATCATCCCAAAGCCTAAGAAATTCGCGAAACACACGGCCGGGCTGCACCGTGAAGTCTGGCACGGTGCGGATGCCTACCTTAAGACGGAGCGCGAAGATTGGTGAATCTTAGGGTCTTCGCCAATCATCAGCGCGTTCTCATTGACACCAGCATCTGGATCTATCATTTCGAGCAAAATCCAGAGTATGCGCCGGCCGCTACTCAAGTCATTGAACGGTTGGAGGATGGGAAGTTTCGTGGCATTGCCTCCGAACTGACGCTCCTGGAGTTGACCGTGCGTCCCTTGCAACTCGGCCGCCAAGATGCCGCGGATGATTATGAAACGCTGCTCTCCTATTTCCCAAATCTTCAACTGGAACCCGTCAGCCGCGGCATTCTGCTCGAGGCCGCCAGTTTGCGGGCACGCTATGGGTTACGCTCGCCAGACGCGATTCAGCTTGCAACCGGATTGCAGGCGGGGGCCACTTTGGCCGTTACCAACGATGGGGCCTGGCGCAAAGTTCCGGATATCAAGGCTTTCATTCTTTCCGATTGGGTCTAATATTATCTTTTACTTTCCTGTACTTCGATTTCATCGAATCGCTTCCAGCGGTAGACGACATAAGATGCGGCCCATGCCGCCGCGAACAATCCGATGATTGCAAAGCCGAGCGCATTGAAATGCTCGGCAAGACTGCGTGCCAGGTTCCATCCGCCGCTGGTCAATTCCAGTTTCTGCGCTATCAATGCGGTGGTCTCGATGCCGCCGATAATTATTGCGACAAGCGCGGAAACTCCGGTAATCGTCATATTGTAGTAGAGTTTTCGGATGGGCTTCACGAAGGCCCATTCGTATGCGCCCAGCATCAAGACACCGTCGGTGGTATCGATGAGCGCCATGCCCGCCGCAAATAATGCAGGAAAGATCAAAATCGCCACGAGTGACACGCCATGGGCCGCCTGTGCTCCGGCCAGCCCGAGCAGGGTCACTTCGGTCGCCGTGTCAAAACCCAGCCCGAATAAAAACCCGAGAGGCGCCATCTGCCAGCTGTGTCGAATCAGCGCAAATAATGGACGAAACAATCGAGATAGGGGACCTCGCCCGCCCAAAAGGATATCCAGGTCATCGGCCGAGTACTTGCCACCCTTGCGAACGGTCTCGAAGCGCTGCCAAACCGTGCGCAGGATCAACAAATTCATC
>DATHFT010000100.1:0-3068 GCA_035317965.1 Saccharimonadales bacterium (SeqCode)
AAAAACAGTCGAGCAAGCCCGGGATAGCGGGGAATTAGCTATTTCTCCCATCGCCGTTCTTCACGCCGGAAAGGGAGATCGCAGAGGTTTTTTTGCTTTATTGCCGGTATATCGGTCCGGTCTTCCCCACGCTTCCATCGAAGATCGCCGCCGCAATCTGGTTGGATTTACGCAGGTCGTATTTCAGATTTCCGGGATGATTGAAGGTATTTTCAAAACCAGGGCTCCAACAAGAGACCGGGATTTTTACTTTTTTGGGCCCAAGGCGGAGCCGGACGAGCGGCCCATCTACGTGCATTCATCGCGTCCAGCCTCCGCCGCGCTTTCCGGTATCACTCGAGCCGGGCTGGAGGCGCGGACCCATTGGTCAACGATGCTCCCCGTTGGCGATAGAGCGTGGACACTTATCGCGGTGCCAAGCGCCGGCGCTCTGGCGATTCAAGATGGCCGAGCCACAATTATCTTAGCGGGCGGCCTGCTCGCAACGGTTCTGCTAGTTGGCTTGCTGTTCGCCTATTTCCGCAATGCGCAGCTCGAAAATGCGCGCCTTGTCGCCGAACAAGGAAGTCTCGCGAAATCGGAATTTCTCAGCAGCATGAGTCACGAAATACGCACCCCGTTGAATGGCGTGATTGGCATGACCGGTCTTTTGCTGGCCACGTCACTCACCCAGCAGCAGCGAAGATATGCCGAAACGGTACGCCAATCCGGTGAGGCCCTTTTGAGTGTGATCAATGATGTCCTGGATTTTTCAAAGATCGAGGCTGGTAAGGTGGAACTCGAAATCATCGACTTCGACCTATCCGAAATCGTTGAGAGCGTGACTGCGCTCGTTGCCGTTCGGGCTGCGGAAAAAGATTTAGAATTAGCCAGTTTCGTGGAGCATGAACTTCCGCGGAGGATGCGCGGGGATCCATTTCGGCTCCGGCAAGTTTTGACAAATCTTGCCGCAAATGCCGTGAAGTTTACCGAGCGTGGTGAGGTGGTGCTGCGAGCCAAGCGTCAATCAGGTGGCGAGGGCGCACCGATAGTGCGTTTTGAAGTAGAAGATACAGGAATTGGGATCGCGCCAGATCAGCGGGGCCGCCTTTTCGAAGCTTTTGAACAATCTGATGTATCGACCTCACGCAAATACGGGGGGACAGGGTTAGGCCTCGCCATTTGCAGCCGCTTGGTCCGCTTAATGGGTGGCGAAATTGGTGTTGAAAGCCAGCCGGGAAAGGGGAGCACTTTTTGGTTCACAGTTCCGTTGCCGGAAGCTCTGAGTTCGAGCCCTCAAGAATACCACCTGCGGGGGCTGCGGGTGCTGGCCGTCGACGACAACCCCGTAAATCTTGCGATCCTGCACGAGCACATAGTTGGCTGGCATATGCGCAATGGCAGCGTCGAGTCCGGGCCTCAGGCCCTCACAATGTTGAGGGCTGCAGCTGCGCGGGGAGAGCCGTATGACATTGCAATTGTGGACATGCAAATGCCGGAGATGGACGGCCTCGCGTTGACGCGTGCAATCCGGTCAGATGCAGCGATTTCCTCAACTAAGTTGGTGCTTTTAACGTCGCTCGGAGGGCATGACCTTCCCGCATCAGCGCGCGACGCGGGCGTGGACGCATGCCTAACTAAGCCCGCACGGCAATCCGAGCTCTACAATATCCTTGCCAGTATCGTGGGGGTTCGAAGCTGCCCGACAAATGAAGCGACGGCGCCTTTGGACCAGCAAACGCAAATGCATAGGCACGGGGTCCGGTTGCTGGTCGCCGAGGATAATGTTGTCAACCAGCAAGTCGTCCTCGGTATTCTCGGCTCACTGGGATATTCGGCGGATGTCGTAGCCAACGGCCTGGAGGCCGTTGAGGCGGCGGCCCGGATTCCGTACTCGGCGATTCTTATGGACTGTCGGATGCCCGAAATGGATGGCTACGCTGCCGCCACCACCATTAGGCAAAGTCGGTCGGAGAGCCGCCACATACCCATCATCGCGCTAACGGCGGATGTCGTATCGGACGCGCGCGCAAAGGCACTTGCCGCAGGGATGAACGATTACATCACGAAACCTATCAAGGCTGATGAACTCGCCAGTGCGCTTGACCGATGGGTTCCTGCGCCTGCGCAGATCGATCTGCAAAATGTGTCCATTCAACCCTCACTTGATGATGAGGTGTTTGAGAGCCTCAAGGGGCTGGAGTCCTGCGCACCGGGTTTGTCGAGAAAGGTTATCGACGCTTTTTTGGCAGACACCCCCCGGCGCTTGGAAGATATTGAGCAGGCGCTGTTTGGGCATAGCGCGGAAAAGCTTTCACTCGCTGCCCATACCCTCAGGGGTAGCGCTGGTAATTTGGGCGCGCGTGCTTTCGTTCAAATTTGCGCCGATTTGGAACACTCGGTAGCTGGGAACGACTGGGGGAATTGCAAGAAATTGCTCGCAGCACTCCGCCAGGAATTGGACCGCTTGCGCGGCGTCCTTCTTGCTCAATCAACCGAGTTCTGAGCCGTGCGCATCCTTATTGCAGAAGACGACACTGCCTCTCGTCTGATTCTCGAAGCCGCGCTCGCGGGTCTCGGCCATGAGATCATCACTGCGACCAATGGCGAACAGGCTTGGCAAATGTTTCAATCAGAAAAGGTGGAAGCGATTATCAGCGATCGCGAAATGCCTGGGCTGAATGGGATCGATCTATGTCGTCGTGTCAGAGGAAGCGACGGTGGAAAATACATTTACTTTATATTTCTCACCTCAATTAGTGAGAGGGGTGGGGCAGCAGAGGCCATACGCGCTGGCGCAGACGACTATCTAGCGAAGCCCCTGAACCGCCACGAGCTTGAGGCTCGCCTCTTGGTCGCGTCGCGCATCACGGAGTTATACCGAGAACTGGCCAACCAGCAGGTCGAGCTTGAGCGGCTCAATAGCCAACTCTTCCGACAGGCCCGGTTAGACGGACTTACGCAGGTGGGAAATCGCCTGAAGATGCGGGAGGACCTAAACGTCCTTGTCGCGCGCGTCGCAGAACGGGGGGAAAGTTTTTGCGCGGTCATGTGCGATGTGGACCATTTTAAACTTTATAATGATGAAT
>DATHFT010000101.1:0-17738 GCA_035317965.1 Saccharimonadales bacterium (SeqCode)
GATCTATGTGCGCGGCGACTTTCGCGGCCAGGCCGCACAGTCCGATCACATGCTCGAGCAGACCGCCGAGAAACGCGTGATGCATCACCTTGGCGGCAGGCGCTTTCTTGTAGCGCGGCGCGATTTTCGGGTCGTTTAAGATTCCGGCGACCAGCTTCCGGAGCCATGGATTTTCGATCGAATTCGCGAAACCCAGCAAATCCGCATACATTTGCTCGACATTTTCCTTGGTGTGCGGTAGAAAATCGGCCAGATCCACTTCTTCAGGTTTTGCAATACGGACTTGCTGCAAGGAAATTTGGGGCTTGCCGCGATAGAGCTCGACACGGCCTTGTACTTTTACAAAATCGTCCCGGGCGATATCTTTGGTGTGGGTCTCGAACTGGTCCCACATGCGCGCTTCGAGCGTGCCGGTGCGGTCACCCAGTTCCATGCGCAGATACGGTTTGCCGTCGCGGGTGTTGCGAACTTCTTTTTCGCAGACGATAAAAAATGCGGTGACCGTCTGTTCGCTGACGAGTTCTACGACGAACGGAGATTTCATTCTGTTTAGGTGTCTTTCTTGCCGAACAAAATATATTTCTTGCGCGCTTTCTTGGCTTTAGCCGCCGCTTCCGGAGTGGCGCTGACTTCCTGAATTTCCGAGCCGCTGCCGCCGGCCGCATCCTGGAAACCGGGCTTGATGATCACGTAGCTCTGCTCGCGCAGGGTCTTCAAATATTCGCGCAGCGCCGGTTCCATCCGCGCTTCGTAGAGCTTGTTGGTAATTTCATTTTCGACCTTGGCCAGCGCTTGCTGCCCTTCGTCATAATGTTCCATCACCTGCAGGATGAGGAAACCCTGCTTGGTTTCCATGACCTCGGTCAATTGATTTTTCTTCATCACAAAAACCGCGTCTTCCAGCTGCTTGGAAAGCTCGCCTTTTTTGTAGATGCCCAGGTAGCCGCCTTGCTTGGCCGTGCTGCCGTCGGAAAGACGCTTGGCAATCTCACCAAAATCTTCGCCGTCCTGGACGCGTTTTAGAGCCGTATCCGCTTTTTTCTTCAAGTCAGGAATTTTTTCAGCGGGCTGCCCGTCGGTTTTGACTTCAATTTCGCGCAGGGCAACCTGCTCCGGGCGCACAAATTCGGCTTTGTGCTCGTCGTAATATTTCTGAACTTCTTCCTTGCTGATGGTGATGTGCGAACCAACTTCGTTGCCGATCACTTTCTGGGTGAGGATTGTGTTGCGAATGTTGCTCTTGAAATCTTCCCAATTGAGACTCTGGCTGGTGACCGCTTTTTCCAGATCTTCCATGCTGTCGAGTTTGTTGTCCGTGCGGATTTGATCGAGCCGCTTGATGACATCGGTCTCCACGCTGGTCCCCATGTCCTTGCCGCGCTGTACCAGCAGCGACTGGTCAATCAAATGGCGCAAAGCATTTTTTTTCTCATCCGCGACCGCGGTTTGCAGTTGCTCGGGCGTGCAGCGGTTCTTGCAATCCTGCGTCGCTTCTTCGATGGCCGTGGCCTCGGCTTTGTCGAGTTCCGACTTGGTGATGATTTCGTTGTTCACGCGCGCGATAATTTCCTCAACGACGGCGCCTTCCCCCGTGCTGGCGGCGGGCTTTTTCGCGACGGGAGCTTTTTTCTCCGCCGGTTTCGCCTCTTCCGGCGCGGCCATGGCCGGCTTTTCAAAGGTGGGCTTCGGCGGGGAATCCTGGGGCTTGTCTTTCGGTGGATCCTGGGCCGCCATGGGTAAAACACAAAACAGGAGCGCTGCGAGCAGTGCCGTGAGAATGCTCCGAATTGGGGTCCGACTTGGCATTGAATACCTCATTCCTCGAGTTTAGCTCTGCCCTTGAAGGCCTAGCAATACGTTTCTCAAAGCTCCCGTAACCGACTCTCCGCGCGTGGTTTCCATCCAAAGGACCCCGCTCGGGTCGAGTTTGATGCCCTTGCGCGAGCGGACGACGGCCACCAGGGTTGCCGGGTCGAGAGTGGTCTCGCTGTGGAAGCGGATGGCGATGCGAGTTCCCTGCCGCTCGACGGAGGAAATGCGCAGACGTTCACACATGGATTTGAGGACGGCAAACTCCAAAAGGTTATCCACGGACGGGGGCGGCACGCCGAAACGATCTTCGAGCTCTTTGCGCACGTCCTGGCGCTCTTCTTCGGTGGCGATCGAGGAGACCCGCTTGTAGGTACGCAGGCGAAGGTTTTCGCTCGGAATGTAGTCCTGCGGAATGCGCACGTCGAAGCCGAGACTGAGCGTGGTGCGAAGTTCGAGGGAGACTTCTTCCCCCTTCATTTTGGATACCGCGCGCTCGAGCATCTGGCAGTACATATCGAAGCCGATGGCTTCGATATGCCCGTGCTGCTGGCGGCCGAGCATGTTTCCGGCGCCGCGAAGTTCCAGGTCCAGGGCCGCAATGCGGAATCCGGCTCCGAGTTCGCTGAACTCCTTCATCGCCGAAAGGCGCTTTTTGGCGACATCGGAGAGGATTTCCTCGGTAGGGACGAGCAGATAGGCGTAGGCGCGTTGATTGGAACGGCCGACGCGCCCGCGCAGTTGGTACAGCTCGGCCAGGCCGAGACGATCGGCGCGATCGATGATGATGGTGTTGGCGTGCGGGATGTCCAGTCCGTTTTCGACGATGGTGGTCGAGACGAGGACGTTGGCTTCGCCGTGAATAAATTTGAGCATTACGCTTTCGAGCTCTTTTTCGCTCATTTGGCCGTGGCCCACGACTACTTTGGCCTGCGGAACCAGTTTGCTGACGAGGTCGGCCATCGAATAGGTGGACTCGACGCGATTGTGAATGAAATAGACCTGGCCGTCGCGCGCCAGTTCGGTTTCTACGGCGCGTTGAATGAGTTCTTCCTGGAACGGCGAGACGACGGTCTGGATGGCCAGGCGATCGCGCGGAGGCGTTTCGATGAGCGACATGTCGCGTAGCCCGACAAGTGACATGTGCAGTGTGCGCGGAATCGGAGTAGCGGAAAGCGCGAGCGCGTCGACGTTTTTGCTCATTTCCTTGAGGCGCTCCTTGTGGGCGACGCCGAAACGCTGCTCTTCGTCGACAATCAACAAACCCAGGTCGGCAAACTTAATGTCCTTCGAGAGCAGCCGGTGGGTGCCGATGATGACGTCGATTTTGCCGGCTTCAAGATCGCCCAGGATTTTCTTTTGCTCGGCGGCGCTGCGGAAGCGGCTGATCATTTCAACGCGCGCGGGAAATGCGGCAAAGCGGGCCTTGAATGTTTCGAAATGCTGGAAAGCTAGAATGGTGGTCGGCGCAAGAACGGCAACTTGTTTGCTGTCGGAGACGGCTTTAAAGGCGGCGCGCATGGCCACTTCGGTCTTTCCATAGCCCACGTCGCCGCACAGCAAACGGTCCATGGGAACGGGTTTTTCCATATCCCGCTTGATATCGACGATGGCGGCGTTTTGGTCGGCGGTTTCTTCAAATTCAAAGGCGTCTTCAAATTCCCGTTGGAAATTCCCGTCAGCGGAGAAAGCATACCCGGGGGCAGTTTTCCGTTCGGCATAGAGCGCCAGAAGCTGATCGGCCATGTCTTCGACGGATTTGCGCGCTTTGGTTTTTCGAGTGTTCCAGGACGTGCCACCCAGTTTGTCGAGCGCGGGATGGGTGCCTTCCACCACGCGGTAACTCTGCACCAAATCCATACGTTCAAGCGGAACGTAGAGGCGAGCGTCGTCGGCATACTGCAGCAGCATGAATTCGCCGCGGCGGCCGTCGGATTCGATCTGGCGGAGACCGTCGAATTGCCCGATCCCGTGATCGATGTGCACCACAAAATCGCCGGGTTTCAGATCGGCAAAATCGCTGAAGAAACCGGAGGTGCGAATTTTGCGGCTGGGGCGATCGACCGACGGAGCAACGTCAAAGAGATCGGCATTGCCGAACAGCGTGAGTCGCGCGTCGGGGAACGCTACGCCTTCAGCGAACGGGGCGCGCACCAGCAAGACCCCGGCAGACTCCTGGGCGCGCTCGGCGGTGAAACCGGATGCGGCGTCCTCGGATTCACCCAGGACGTAAGGAACTTCATAATCCCGGCAGATGTCGGCAAACCGCTCAATTTCACCGGTACTGGCGGCGGTCAGAAAAACCGTGCCGCCCGCTTGCAGCTGTGATTTCACATCGCCCATGCAGGCAACCACATCTCCGTGAAAACGCGTGCTCGGACGCGATGAAATTTCAAATTGCTGGGCGGCGCCGATGGCCAGAGCCAGTTGCTCCAGATGAACGCGGGAAGTTTTTTCAAGGGTGGCTGCCAGTTCGGCTTCGGACCAGACGAAATGATGGGCCGCCGGAGCGTTTGCCTGTCCGTGGCGCTCATAGTTCTCGGTCGCGGCTTCCAGGTGTCGCGTCGCGGCTTCGCGGATTTTCTGTGTTTCGTCCAAAAAGACGAGCGGAGTGAGGGAACTTTCGGCGAGATCAAAAAGCGAACTCGGGCCGGCTTCGTTGGCCGGCCCGAAATAGGAAGGCAGTTCCCAGGGGGCCGCGCCGGAAGCGTCGGGCTGTTCCCGCGGTGGCAGCATCCATTCCGTCAGCGGGAGCAGAGTCGTGCGCCCGACAGGAGCCACCGAGCGCTGCGTTCGCGGATCGAACTCGCGAATGGATTCTACGGTATCACCCAACAATTCGATGCGCACCGGGCGCTGCGCTTCCGGAGAGAAGACATCGACGATGCCGCCACGCACGGCAAACTGGCCAGGCAACTCCACCATTTCGGTTCGCGTGTAGCCGACCGAGCCAAGGTGCAGTAGAAAATCATCGTGGGGCAGGTCGGCGTCCTTGGCGAGCGTGCGCGTGAGATAGAGATAGGTGGCCGGATCCTGGTAGCGCCAGAGCGCCGCGGCGATGGGCGCAACGACCAGTGAGATTTGCCCGTCCACCAGCCGATAAAGAGTCGCCGCGCGACGTTCGAGAATGTCCGGATGGGGACTCTGCGAGGACCACGGAAGGGTATCGAAAGCCGGCAGAGTGGCAACGCCGCCTGAAGAACTCGGGAAAATATTGTAAAAAAACCGAACTGTCTCTGCCAGTGATTCGGCGCGTCGATTGGAATCGGTAATAAAAAAAGCGGGGCGGCGCAGTTCGTGAGCGAAATAGGCGGCCAGCAGGCACTTCGCCACATCGTGCAAACCGGATACCGAAACCAGCGAGCCACCGGAACGCACTGATGCCAGCGCGCCTTCAATCGCAGGCTGGCGAAGAAGGGCCTCCAAACGCTCGCGGACGGCAGGAAGAATCATGCGTCGGGGATCAAGAATCCGCGCGAGGGGCCAGGGTGCCCCCGCGAATTTTTCGGAGAATTTCGGTCGTCGAATAACCGGAAACGACTGGAACGGAGATCACTTGCCCGCCGGCGGCTTCGACTTCCGCCCGGCCGACGATCTGATCACCCGCCCAGTCTCCGCCTTTTACCAAAACGTCCGGCAACAATTGCGCGATGACCTCGCGCGGGGTTGGATCGTCAAAAATAATCACCGCATCAACGCATGCAAAAGCAGCCAGGATTTCGGCGCGCTCGCGTTCAGGAATGATCGGACGGCCTTGCCCTTTGAGTTGGCGAACGCTCTTGTCGCTGTTGAGACCCAGGATGAGCACATCACCGAGCGAACGCGCCTGCTCGAGGCTGCGGACGTGGCCGGGATGCAGAAGGTCGAAGCAGCCGTTTGTAAAAACGACGCGGCGACCATTGCGTTTCTCGCGGCCAAACCGCAGAATCGCATCCTTGAGAGTCAAAATTTCCGGTTGCAAAAGGGTCTCCATGCCAGGGCCAAGGCCAATGAGCGAAATGGTAGTTTATCACGCGGCGGGATTCGTCCGCCTGGACTCCGGGCGCTGCCAGTGAATCGGGCGAAAACCATACGTTCAGCGAGCGGAGTCCTGTTGCTGGTGATCGGTTTTCTTTTGACTCGGGGAGCTGCCGTCGCCGAGCACATATATCTGATGGATGCGGGTGGTTGCCGGTTGGAAACGGCCTTTTTCGCTCCGCGCGGGGGCGAGCCGCAAGGCGCAGTTGTGTTGCTGCACGGCCTTTCGGCCAACAAGAAAATCATGTCCTACCTGGCCCAGGGATTTGCGGACCAGGGATTAAAGGTTATCGTCCCCGACCTGCCGGGGCACGGACACACCGAGGCTCCGTTCAGCGCGGCGCGCGCCGACCAGTGCAGCGAGTCTTTGCTGCGCGAGCTGATTGTGCGGGGGATCATTGTTCCCGAACGCACCATCCTGGCGGGACATTCAATGGGCGGGGCGATTGCGATTCGCGTGGCCTCACGAATGGCCGCGAACGCCGCGGCTAGTGTTCCTTTTGCCGGAGTCGTCGCGATTTCGCCGGCGCCCATGCAGAAGGATCGCGGGATTTTGCCGGAGATGCTGTTGTATCAGGACGGCCCCCCGCTCCCGGCCAATTCGCTGGTGATCAGTGGAAGCTGGGAAACGCCGGCGATGAAGAGCTCGGCCGCGGATCTGGTGGCCGGCCGACAACCGGGCTCGGCGAAACGAGTGGTCATCCCGCACGCGACTCACCTGAGTCTGCTGTTCGATTCTCGTGCCCTGGCCGAAGCCGAGAGGTGGGCGGCAGAGAGTCTGCATATGCAGACAGCTCCAAGTCTCCCCAGTCACCGGAGATTGTGGGGCGGACTACTGGGCTTTCTCGGACTGCTGTTGCTACTGGGACCCTTTCTGGAAGAAGCGGGGGGCCTCGGGAGCCAAAAAGCCGATTCGCAATCGGCGGTATCTGGACGGCTAGGCGTTTCGCTTCTCGTAGTGCTCGCCGTTTCATTCCTGGCTGTGCTCCTGCTGCGCCAGGCTGGCGATCCGTTCAAATCGGTGCGTTTGTTCGAGGGCGATTACTTTACGGGTTTTCTCGTGATCGTCGGAGGGGTGGTACTCCTGGCAAAGCGTCAGGCCCTGCGCGAAGTCCTTTCCGGCAAGAGCAGAGCGCTCCTCGGAACGGTGGCGGCCGCAAGTTTCGCGGGCCTGGTGACCGTGTTGCTGATGACCGCTTGGTTTGAAATGACGATAAGCGAAGCGTGGTGGAAGGCCGACCGCTGGGAACGTTTTCCTCTGCTGCTGGTACTACTCGCTCCCTACCATCTGGCCGAGGAACTGGTCCTTGGTCCGGTGGCCGCCCTGCGGGGTTTGCGGCGGCTGGGGCTTGGCTTGGCACTGCGTTTTCTCGGATGGAGCGCGCTGCTCGTTGGAGTCCTGGCGCTGCACAGCGGAGCGATCTTGCTGGTACTGCTGGCCCCCTATTTATTCCTTTTTCACGTGCTTTCCAGGGCCGGAATGGATGTTGTTCGGGAAGGTACGGGGTCGGCGGCGGCTGCGGCGATTTTCGGTGCTATACTCCTCGCTGGTTTTTGCCTGGTGATATTCCCCATCACCTAGAATCCCGTCGACAGGCGGGGTTTCCGACGACCACCGGCTTCCGCGCCCGGTATCTTAAATTTGAGGCTCGCAGCGAGAGACAACTATGTCAGAAATAGCGATCGTCGGCGGCGGTCCTTCTGGTTCTATGTGCGGCGAGCAGTTGGCACGCGCAGGGCATTCGGTTACTATTTTTGACGAACATCTGGCCTGGGAGAAACCTTGCGGCGGCGGTTTGACGCACAAGGCCATCGAGTGTTTTCCTTTCCTGCTGGACAATCCACATCCGAAAAAGCTGGTTCATTCCATTGAGTTGATCAGCAGCAATGAACAAAAATCGACCATGGAGATGTCGCATCCGATTGTGATCTATTCGCGCACGGTGCTGAACGGGCTGCTGCTCGAGCGGGCCAAGGAGGCGGGCTGCAAGGTTGCCTGCTCCCATGTGATCAAGGTGGATACGGAATCAGACAAGCCCCGTTATTGCGTGGATGGCGAATGGTACGGCGCGGATTTTCTGGTGCTGGCGGCCGGGGCGCGCAATCATCTGGTGCCGGAGACGCGGCCGCTCGAACGCGATGAGCTGGAGATTACCCAGGGGTACTTTGTTCCGGAAACGGCAGAAGCCATTACCATCAAGTTTTTGCCGCATTTTGAGGGATACATCTGGTCGTTTCCGCGCTGGGATCATTTGTCGGTAGGAATTTGTGGGAGTATGGCGGCCCATACGAGCTCCGAGCTGCGCGGACATTTGCAGACTTTTGTGGACAAGCACCAGATTTGCACCGACGGTGCCAAATTCTACAGTCACATTCTGCCGTCGCCGCAGGAGCGGACGCTTTCCGAGCGGACGATTGTCGGGAAAAATTGGGCTTTGATCGGCGACGCGGCGGCTTGGGTGGATCCGTTGACCGGCGAAGGACTGTTTTATGCCATGAAGTCGGGGGATTTGCTCGGGAAGGCGTTGGCCGAAGGATGCCCGGAGAAATATCCCGCCTGGGTAAAGGCTTCGTTTTCGGCCGAACTGGAATTCGCGGCGCGGATTGTGCGGAGGTTTTATCGCGGGTCGTTTCTAGGGACGGCGGTTACCACGCGGATGGTGCAGTTGATGCGAAAGAGTCCGGTGTTTCGGCAACTCATGGGAGATATTTTCAGCGGGACGCAGGATTATACGAGTTTGAAACGACGGATTTGGGACCACCTGGGTGTGAACGTGAGTGAGTTTATTGCCAGTGTATTGAAGCTGGATGGCCCGACCCCGGCGCGAGTGCGGCGCAGCAGCGCTGCGGGCGACTGACGCCCGTCTGGATTTTTCTCAAAGCCGGCCCGCGAATCCCCCGCCCATGTAGCGGATGCCCCCCTCCCGCATCTAACCAGGATCCAGCTGCACTACAACGACCTCATGGCCACTGAAAAGACCAAAACGGAACGCGCTTATAGAAAAGATGCCTGGAAGAGCTTGCCCGATGTGTGGGCGCTCATCCGGCCGCGACGCACGGTGCTGGCGGCCGGGCTCGCGCTGATGGTGATCAACCGCGTGGCGGGGCTGGTTCTGCCGGCTTCGACGAAATATTTTGTGGACAACGTTTTGACGAAAAAACAGCTGGGGCTCCTGACCCCACTGGTGCTGGCGATTTTGACGGCAACGATCATTCAGGGGCTGACTTCGTTTACCCTGACGCAGCTGCTTTCAAAGTCAGCGCAGAAAATGATTACCGATCTCCGGCGGCAGGTACAGTCGCACATTGGCAAACTGCCGGTTTCGTTTTACGACGCGAACAAAACGGGCGCGCTGGTATCGCGGATCATGAGCGATGTAGAAGGCGTGCGCAATCTGGTGGGAACGGGGCTGGTGGAATTTGTCGGCGGGATTTTGACCGCCGTGTTTGCCTTGGTGTACCTGCTGCGCACCAGCGTGACGATGACGGCGGTGGCCTTTTCGGTGCTTACCGTTTTTGCGTTTGGAATGAACAAGGCGTTCAAGACCATCCGGCCGATTTTTCGAGCGCGGCCAAAAATTACCGCGGAGGTTACCGGGCGTTTGACCGAGTCGCTCGGCGGCGTACGGGTGGTGAAGGGCTATCACGCCGAGGAGCGCGAAGAAGGCGTTTTTGCCGCCGGCGTCGAGCGCTTGCTCAACAACGTGCTGAAAACTATGACGGCTACTTCGCTAATGAGTCTTTCCGCAGCGGGACTTATGGGCATTGTGAGCGCCATCATCATGGAAATCGGCGCGCACAAGATTCTGGGCGGGACCATGACGCTCGGAACATTTTTCGCCTTCAACGTGTTTTTGGGATTGCTGGTGGCCCCCGTGTTTCAGATCGTGGCGATTGGGACGCAGATTACCGAGGCCATTACCGGGCTCGAGCGGACCCGGGAAATCTTGAAAGAGAAACTCGAAGATGAGGAACCCGGGCGCGTAGCGACGCTCGGTCGGATCGAAGGGCTTGTGGAGATGGAGGACGTGAGTTTTTCCTACGATACGCGGAAGGAAATTCTGCATGAGGTGAGTTTTGCGTCCGAACCGGGTACGGTGACGGCGCTGGTGGGGCCATCCGGGTCCGGAAAATCGACCATGATCGGGTTGATTGCGGCGTTTTATGTTCCGGCGAAGGGCCGGGTGCTGGTCGATCGGGTGGATCTGTCGACGGTGAAACTGAATTCCTACCGTACGCAGCTGGGCGTCGTGCTGCAGGAGACGTTTTTGTTTGACGGCACGATTCGGGAAAACGTGGCATTCGCACGGCCGGATGCCAGCGAGGAAGAGATCATGGCGGCGTGCCGGATTGCCCGCGTGGATGAGTTCGCCGAAGGATTTGAGGAAAAGTACGACACGATTGTAGGCGAGCGCGGGGTGAAATTGTCCGGCGGGCAGAAACAGCGGGTGAGCATTGCGCGGGCGATCCTGGCGGATCCGCGAATTTTGATTTTGGATGAGGCCACCTCGAGCCTCGATTCCGAGTCGGAAGCGCTCATACAAGAAGGGCTTCGCTATTTAATGCGCGGGCGAACGACCTTCGTCATCGCTCACCGGCTTTCAACCATTCGTCGCGCCGAGCAGATTCTGGTGGTGGAAAACGGACGAATTATCGAGCGCGGGACCCACGAAACGCTGTATGCGGCGGCGGGGCGGTACTACGACCTGTACACGAGGCAACATGCCGTGGAAGCCAATCTTTTTCTGGCACCGGGCGAAAGCACGGGCGACTCCGATGAGCCCGAAAGCGGCGATTCGCCGCGGGGAAACAATGGCGGAGCGATTCCCGATGCAATTCGAATTATCCGGGGTCAGCAGTCCTAGAAAAGGCCTGCTTCCCTGCGCTTCTGCCCGAATCACGCTCAGGGGAAGCCGGGAAACTCGGAACACAGCCGCCCGCCGGAGCAGAAATTTCTTTGCAGCGTAATTTTATGCCATAAGGCGGCGAGCGATGATTTTTTTCGCGACGGTTGGCGGCAGCAGGGTGGCCATTTTTCGAATCATGGCCAGCACGAGGCGCTTGTCGCCGTCGGAAAGTGTGGTGCTGTACTTCTTGATTTCCGCGAGGAAGCGGATTTCGTCCTGGGAGAGTTCGCCCAGGGCTTTCTGCGTTTCCTTGTCGCGTGGAGTCTCGGTGCCGGGAAAAAAGTCGGCGAGCGAAATGTCCATGGCTTCAGCAATCTTGGCAAGCGTTTCGAGCGAAGGAACGGTGTGGCCGTTCTCGACACGCGAAAGATAGCAGCGCAACAGGCCGGTGCGGCGTTCGATGTCGCCCTGCGACAAGCCGCGCTGGCTGCGATACGTCTTAATCACTTCACCGATATTTACTCTTGGCTTTTCTTTCGGCATAGCAGTTCTCCCACTTGAGGCGTTAGCTTAGTCGCTAACAGCAGGAGTGGCAAGGGGGAATTTTAGAAAAATGCTTCCTGATATGATAACGGGTGCCCAAAGTGTAACGAGCCGCGCGGCGCTGGAAAAAGGGCCCCGCCAGCCGCAGGCAAGGCCCCGGGAAGCGGCCCTGGGGCGCTTCCGGCGGCACTCCCGGCCTACTGCTGGGCGGGGGTAACCGTCACCGGCTGTTGCAGCCGAAATTCGAGCAGGGTTTCGCTGGGGACCTTCACCTGCTGGCCCTTGGTAAGTACCTGAACGCCCGCTCCGGCGGCCGAGCCGGCCCCGGCGCCGATAGCGGCACCTTTGCCGCCTCCGGCAATGCCTCCGATGATGGCGCCGGCGATGGCGCCGACCCCTACCTTTTTGGCGGTGTCAGCGCCACGGCCCTTCCCTTCCAGAGTGTAGTCACTGCTCACCAGGGGATAGTCTTGACCGTTAACGACAATGCGGGTGAGTTCCAGCTGCAGTTCCGAGCTGCCCGAGATGTGGCCGGCTTCTTTGGCATTCGCCAGGCGGCCGTAAATGTCCGTTCCTTTGCGGGCGACGAGCACTCCGTTGACGTTGAGATCGGTTTCAAGACTGGCGTGAAATACATCGCCGACGTTGTTTTTCTTGGAATCGACACCGTCAATCATGCGCACCAGCAGGGATTGTCCCGCGGGAACGGTGATCGGCCCGCCGGCAGCGGCCGGCGGCGCTGCCGCCATCCGTTGCGGCGGAGGCGCAGTGTCAGGCGCCGGGGCTGGTGCGGCGTCTGGAGGAGGATTTTGCGGTTGCGCGGGATAGCCGTTATCGGGAGGCGGCGGTGGCGGTGGCGCCGCATCTGCGCCAGACCGCCCGGTAAAGGTTACGGCAACAATATCGCCCACGCGGAACGTTTGCACGTCACCACCTACCTGAAAGCGCACAATCACTTGCGTTCCGCCCAGGAATTTTCCCTGGACAATGCGGCCATCTTTGAGCTCCAGCGTATCGGCTGATGCGCCGACCACGATCGCCGCGAGGAACGCAGCGGCTGCAAGAAATCGTCCCAATGTTTTCATCGCGAACCTTCCTTCTTGTGCGGCATTGCGGATCAACACGTAGCTCTTTTTAATTCTAGCTCATTAGATGGCGCAGGTAGGTGTTGAGGTTGCGCCTCCCCGCCACGCCCCAGGCTATTGCGACGCCTGGTAAAGCGCGCGCGAGATGTCGGCGATCAATGCGCTGCTCTGTTTAAAGTCCGCCATCCCGCGGACCAGTACGACAAGCACATAAGGTCTCGGCGCAAAAACAATGGCCGCGTCATGATTGATTTTTGGCAATTCGCCGGTTTTGTGGGCGACTTTGGTTTCCGGGGGCACTCCGGCTGGAATGCCTTCGTTGAATTTCTGGCGTTCGAGGATGGCGATCATCTCTTTGGCAGCGCCCGGGTCAACGGCTTGGCCCTGGGCGATGGCGTCCATCAGCACCAGCAGCCCGCGCGCGGTCGTCGTGTTGTTCAATCCCCGGTCATAGGCCTTCTGGTCTTCGACGCCGCGCAGGACCTTGACTCCCTCCGCTTTCAGCGCCTGAACGGTGGTTTCGACATTCGCGGGGCCTAACGTTTCGATGACGAGATCTGTCGCGAAATTGCTGCTGACGGTGATCATCAATTCGCAGAGCTGGGCAAGACTACGGGTTTGCCCAGCCGCCTGGTAGAGCTCGGTTTCGGAATCGTCGGTCGCCTTCAGAGAAAACACCGAACCGTCCACAATGCTGTGAAATTCGTTTTTGATCGCAATCGGCTGGTCCAGCCTGACCTTTCCTTCATGGACTTGATGGAAGAGTTCGATCATGACCGGGACTTTCATAGTGCTTGCGGCGTGAACGGAATCGTCGGCGCGGAAAAACCATTCCGATTTGCCGTCCAGTGTGCGGAAAGCGACGGAGACTTCGGCGCCGCTGGCCCCAATTCGTTTTTCAATCGCCTGCGTGGCGGCGTCCAGCTTCAAGTCCCGGGCGTGCAAGGGAAAAGCGGCCAACAACGCGAGGGCTGCCGCCGGTAGCAGCGTACGATTCCCGGGAGTGGTTAACGAGCGTTTGCGCTTCACTGCTCGGCATAGTGCCCAAAGACGCGCCTCGTTGCAAGTCCGCGCCGCGGCGGCCGCGCTTAGTGCGCCGGGTTGCCGAGGTTCCAGCCGGTCGTGACCAGCACGGGGTCATGGTCTGCCAGTTGCGTTGTCTGGTAGGTCCCCCAGATGGTGCGGGATTCGCCGGGGAGCAATGAGATGTAATTGTCGCTCCACAGGACGGGACCGATGTCGGAACCGTTCGGTCCTGTCAGCCTGAGGCAAATCATAAATGCGACGCTTTTGCCGCGATTGGTGAGCACAACGCCAGCCTTGCCCCAGCCTTCTTTGTGGGCGTAGACCGGTTTCGCGGTGAGCTCGGTCGCCGGCAGGTTTTGCAGTTCCGTGAGATTGGCGAAATCTTTCTGCGGCGTGTACACCGTGTCCTGTTTCTTAGCCCAATCCAGAGTGTCGAGTTTTGTCGAGAGCCAGTAAAAGTTGTCGCTGAGCAGCTTTCCGGCACTGTCGTGCAGTTCGAGTTTCAGAAAATAAGCTTTACTCAAGCCGTCGACTGGCGGAAGATCCAGCGCTTTCCGCACCGCATCCGCATCAACGTCAACCGTTACTTCTTTTGAGAATTTCTCGGTCGCGTCCACATTGTAGATTTTTGCGGTGACCTGCAAACCTTTGAGCGCCTCGTACCGGCTGTTTACGATGGCGACAGAATTGTCGTCGTAGCTATACTGAATGTGCAGGGTCTCGCAGGCTTTCTTGGTGCCAAAATAGCCGCCGGCCGGAACCATGTAGTAGTCATAGAGGTGCCATATGGTCGAAGGCCAGGAGTTGTTGAGCATCCACTGGATCACGCCGGTCGAGGTGTATTTGTTGCGCCCGTACGCTTCGAACATGGCGCGCTGGCCGTCGTAGGTCATGGCCTGTGATTTGCGCAGAAAATCGTCAAGCGACGTTGCCGCACCATAGCGCTCGGTGAGCGCATTCGAGAAAACATTGATGGTGGTGAAGCGTTCGCCTCCTGCGTGATAGTTCCAGACGGCGTCGATCGGCCAAAGATGTTCTTTGGGAATGAATTTTTCCAGGGATTCGCGAGTCGGAATGGCGGGACCCGGGCTGGTTTCCGTGTTGTAGCCGTGGGCGCCGCCCGCTTCCTTGTCGGTCAGCCAATAGACCGGCGGAACGTATTCGTACGGGCCGGTCATTTTTACGCCGGACTTGCCGGTGAGTTTTGTCGCCGTGTCGCTCGCCGAGGAAATAATCGGATTCGGCCAACCCAGATTCCGTTCGATGTCGACGTACATTTTCTCGATTTCCGCCGGTGGCGGGCCGTCGCTGCCATTCAGGAAAACAAAAACGCTCGGGTGATTCCGCAATCGGGTGATTTGATCGGTCAAAGAAGCAGCGGCGATTCGTTTCTGGTCCCCTTTCCAGTCTTCCCAACGCTCCCAGGCGTCGCAGCAGGTCCATCCGGGCATCACCAGGATGCCGAGGCGGTCCGTCTTTTCGAAAAATTCATCGTGGTCGAGGCGCCCTTCCAGGCGAATCGTATTCATGTTCATGTCGCGGACGTAGGCCAGGTCCTGGTCCAGGCGTTCCGGTGACCAGCGCAGGAACATGTCTGGCGCCCAAGCCGCGCCGCGAATCAGAACTTTCCGGCCGTTCACGCTGAACAGCAGATGCCCTTTGTCGGTGAGTTCCGATTTCACTTCACGAATGCCGTAGGTGACCTCTTCGGCGTCTGATACCTGGCCGTCGATTTCAAACTTGAGCTTGGCGGTAGCCAGGTGCGGTTCACCCATTTGATAAGGCCACCACAGTTTCGGATGGGCGAGTTTCAATTCTGAAAACTTGTCGGGGGTAAATTGCACGGTTTTCGACTCCCCGGCGGCGAGTTCGACGCGCTGAAAAATCTCCGTGCCTTCCACCTCGACCCGCAAAGCGCCTAGCACCGGATGGTCGGAAACGTTGCGCAAATCGGCGCTGACGGCGAGTGTTGCCGTTTTGTAGTTGGCGGCGAGCTTGCTGGAAACAAATCCATTGCGCACGGTGACGTTGGCGCTGGATGTAAGAAACACTTCCTTCCAGATGCCCATATCTTTATCAGCGGGCGTCGGGTTCCAATCGACCCAGGTAATTCCGAGGTCGTCTTTTTCAGGCGCGAAGATTTCCAGAGCCAGGGCGTTTGCCTGCCCGGACTTCAGATGCTTTGTGACATCAAACTCGAAGGTGCGAAAGGTTCCGACGACATCTCGGGCGTCGGCAATCTTTTGCCCGTTCAGCCAGACATTGGCGCGGTAGTTGATTCCCAGAAAATGCAGCCACTCGTTTTTGCCGGCGTCGCCTGCCGGTACTGTGAATTCGGTGCGATACCACCACGAGCAGCGAAATGGACTGCCGGCAGGCATATCCTGATTGGCAAAAAAAGTTTTGTCTGAATAGTTCATTCCGGGAAACGTTTTGAGATTGGTGCTGTACGTCGGATCGGGGTAGGTCTTGTCATTCACGAGGGCTCCGACCGTTGTCGCCGGCAGATCCGTTTTATGCCAGCCGCGAGCGGCAAATCCGGCCGTCGACACCTGCTCCCCGCTCGCCTTGGCCTCGCAGGACGATTGAATCTTCCAATCCTTGTGCAGATAGGTCCGCACCGGGCCGGCAAAGGCATTTTGCGCGACCAGCGCAACGGGCAAAACCAGCGAAAGACGGATGAAGGAACGCAAGGGGTTCAGGCAGCGCATGGTGCTCCTTAACGAATTTAGGCCTGCAAGTGAATGCATGGCGAGCGTGTAACGAAGTATATTAAACCGTTTCAATAGGATTGCGATTTCTTTTTCCGAGTTTCCCCGGAAGCGCCGCTCCGCGCGCGATTTCTCCGTCACTTGAGTCCGCAGGACAAGCCAGCTAAACTCCGCGAGGTTTGATCAACCACATTGATCTCACGCAACAGGCGCCGAGGTTCGGTGCCGGGAGCCATTCATGGCAGAGCGGATTGTTTTGGGATGCTTGTTGATTGTGTTGAGTTGCAGCGCCGGATTTGGCCAGGCGCAGAGGAAAATCATCATCGATCAAGATGCGCGCGGGCCGGCCACAACGGACCAGCAGTCGATGTTGATGCTCCTCGCGGCGCCGGAAGTGGAAACCCTGGGCATCACGATTGTAAGCGGCGATCAGTGGCGCGACGAAGAAGTGGCCCACACGCTGCGCATGCTCGAGCTTACCGGCCACACCGACGTAAAAGTATATCCCGGCGCGGTATTCCCGCTTATCAACAACAAGGAGGAAATCGCGCGGTGGTCAAAACTTTACGGCAAAGTTTCCTATCAGGGCGCTTGGAATGAAAACGGAAGCACCGTACGAATTAAAACCCGCTATCACGATCCCTTCGTCGTACCCGATTTGCCTGAAGGAAATCCAACGCTAAAGGCCGAACAGGAAGACGCGGCTCACTTCATGATCCGTATGCTGCACAGATATCCAGGCGAAATCACGATTTACGCCGGAGGTCCGCTGACCAATCTCGCGCAAGTCATCAGTCTTGACCCCCAAGCCGCAGAACTGGCGAAAGAGCTGGTGGTCATGGGCGGCAGCATCGGACCGGAAAGCGAAATGTCGTGGAAAACGGCCAATCGCCGCGAATTTAACTTCTGGTTCGACCCGGAAGCGGTGCACATCGCGCTGCGCGCTCCCTGGAAGAAGGTTACCGTGACCACGGTGGACATTTCCGTCAAAACGCATATGACCAGGGCCATGATTGAGCAAATCGGACAAGCAGGCACGCCCGCTGCGGAATATATCAAGAAATATTCGGACGAGGAATTTCTGTGGGACGAACTGGCCGTTGCGGCTTGGCTTGATCCGAGTATTATCACGCACGAAGAAGCACTTTACATGGACATGGATATTTCGCACACGGCGGGCTACGGGAATACGCTGGTCTGGGTTAAAGGCGAAGAACCGGGATTGGGGGAACGCCTCGTGCACGTGCCGACGGACCTAAACCTGGAAAAATTCAACAAAACAGTGATCGAACTGCTTTCTCGTCCAGCGCCTGGCAAACCGTCCGCGCGGCACTAGTTTTCGGTCGGCCGCTTTTGCCAAACGGGACTGGTCAATTCAATTTGCCACGAGGGCCCTCCCGGGAATAGTTGCCCTTCCGACCTGATAAAAGTGGGCGCATCCCCGCGCAGGACCCACACCCGGATGTCTTCCGGCTGCTTGCCAACGAGTGGCGCCACCACCCCGGCCACTCCTCCGATCTTGATTTTGATGACGTAGCGCGTGGCTTTGCGACTGAGGCCGGCTGCCGAGAAGGTGTCTTCGCCTTCAGAAGAGATATGAAGTTTTACAATACGGGGTTTCGGCGTTGCCGCCACCATCGATACAACGGTCTCAGTGCCGGGTTGGATGTTTTTCAGGAGTGTTGTGGTCATTCCATTCG
>DATHFT010000102.1:0-6846 GCA_035317965.1 Saccharimonadales bacterium (SeqCode)
GTGTCGCCCAGCATCGTTTCCGGACGCGTGGTGGCCACAACCAGGCTGTCGGTGGTCCCCGCGACGGGATACCGGATATGCCAAAGGTGCCCGGGCCGTTCCTCATGCAGAACTTCCAGATCGCTCAACACCGTCAAACAAACCGGACACCAGTTCACCAGCCGGTTTTCGCGGTAAATCAATCCCTCGTCATACAGCCGGACAAATACCTCGCGCACCACGCGCGACAATTCCGGCGACAAGGTAAATTTCTCGCGCGACCAGTCGCAACTCTCGCCAATCTGCCGCATTTGCGCAAGAATCTGCCCGCCCGACTCTTCTTTCCATTGCCAAACCCGCTTGATAAATTCTTCGCGTCCCAGCGCGCGATAATCGATCCCCTGATCGCTCAACTGCTTCACTACGACGCGTTGTGTTGAAATTCCGGCGTGATCAGTCCCTGGCAGATACAGCGTGTTGTACCCGCGCATGCGATGCCACCGGGTCAAAATGTCAATCTCGGTATGGTCCAGCATGTGCCCGATGTGCAGCGAACCGGTAACGTTCGGCGGCGGGATTACGATTGAAAACACTCGGCCGCCCGTATCCCTGGTCGGATCGGCACGAAAAAGCTCTTCCTTCACCCAATATTCGGCCCAGCGCGGTTCAATCTGCCCCGGTTCGTACGCTTTTGCGATCTCACGAGCCATCTAGGACGCGTCTCCCGATACGTTTCCGGCAGGACATGCACGCCCGCCATTTCACACGCAAAGTAATCTTTCACTATACGAGGGAGAAAGCAGCATCGTCAATCGAGCCGCTTGGTTTTTGCCGCGAGTAATCGCGAATTACTTCAACACGGACGCGAGGCCCGCGAGAAAATCATCGCAAGCTTTCCGCAAACTCGAGTCCCCGGTTCCCAGGTAATCGGGCGGCAACCCAGCTCGCGGGAGACGACCGCTTACGGGAGCCGTTTCGCTTCAAATGTGCGGCCGGCCTCGATCACAACTTTTGCACCAGATTCCTTCTCGTCTTTCTCGAACGAAAAGGTAATGTTATGCGACAACAAAAAGAATTTTGCGTCCGATTCCGGATAAAGTTCGCGCGCCGCGGGCCCCAGAAATTCCGCCTGCACAAACAATTTCCCGTCCTTGGCCGTAAACACCAGCTTGCCGATGTCCGGACCCTCGTAGGTCCCTGCATGGGCCGGCAGCGCCGCTGCATTGGCTTTGCCCAAAGTGTGCTCGGCCGGCAGGGGTTCCGGCCATCCATACTCGTGGGCCACAGAAAGAAGAATTTCCTCGATCAGCGATCCGCCCGAATCCGAATTGGTCATGATGGCGATGCCTTCCCCGGACTCGGTAAAAGTGGTTACCAGGCAGCGGTACCCTTCGTTGGCTCCGCCATGTCCAAAGTGCGGAGTCTTGCCCGGGCTCTCCAGTCCAAACCCCAATCCATAGTCGTCCTTTTGATGGCTCAACATCCGCCGCGCCATCGCTTTCGATAAAATCTTGCTCGAGACGCCGTCATACTCCTTCTTCAGTTCAATCGCCACCCGCCCCAGATCGCTGGGAGTCGTCCAAAGCCCGGCAGCCGCGAGTTCCGGATAGGTATGCGGACCCCCGGGCACGAGGTCGCCATTGTCGCGGTAGGGCGTTGCCGCGCTGGCCCGCAGGGCTTCCGGCAGCGGTTGCCGGTATCCGCTGTGACGCATCCCTGCAGGACGCAATACCAGTTCCTCCACAATTTGGGGAAACGGCTGGCCGGTCACTTCAGTCAGCAATAACTGCATAATCGTCATCCCGCCGCCTGAATACCTGAAAATCGTTCCCGGAACTACATCGACCCGCACGGGCTCACTGTTGGCAGGCTTTTCTCCATTTAGGACCTGCACCACGGTTGGCACCGGTTCATCGGCGGCGTAGCCGGCAAATCCATGAACAGTTGTCCCCGCGCTATGACTCAAGATCCGTCGCAGCGTCACCTTCTGCTCGGCCGTAAATTTATTCTCCGGAACCTTCCAGCTCTTGAGTTTCACATTGACATCTTCATCGAGCGACAGTTTTCCGTCCTCGACCAGTCGCAGCACGGCAAGCGAAGCGACCGGCTTGCTGATGGAAGCGGCTTGAAACAAGGTTTCCGGCGTCACCGGTTTTTTGCTGGCCAGGTCGGCATACCCATACCCGCGCGCCCAGGAAATCTTGCCCTGCGCGAAAAATGCAACACTCACTCCCGGCACTTTATAAAATTGCATCCGGTCGGCAATCGTCATCCGCTTGGGCGCTTGCCCCCTGATCTGCGAGGCGGACATCAGTCCGTTTTCAATGCGCGCGATCCGCGCGCCCTCGCTTTTGTCGTTCGGGGGATTCTTCTGCTCCGCTTCGTAGGCCGCCGCCGGCTCTGCCGCAGATCTTTGCTGCGGCCGCCCGAGCGGACCCCACAGGCCGGACAGGGCAACCGCCAGAAGCCCTGCCAGCAGAAAGATTTCTTTCATGAATGGCCTCGCGAGACAAAATCCTAACACCGTTCGGGCAACCGGAAACGAATTCGTCGTGAACGATGCTTTGCCGGATTTCAAAAGGAGCGGAGCCGGAGGGCGCCGGCGCAAAACCACACCGGCAGAAAAAAGTTTCGCCAGGTAGGACGATCGTTGTCAGGGGCGGAGAATTACTTCTTGGAAAGTTCTTCGCGAATGAGCGCTTCGACAACGGGCTTTAAAATCTCCCGCGTAACCGCTTGCAAGGCCTCGGGAGTCATCTTGGCCAGCACGCGCGCCACGAGCTCATCCATGCTGGGCTCAGCCGGCTTCGTTTCGGCCGGAGCCGTCGCCGCTTCACCGTGGTGGGCCCGCTCGGCATCCTGCGCCGCCTGAGACACCTCTTCGCGAATCACTTCAACCGTTGCCGCCGGCAGCAAGGCTTCCGCGGCTGCTACTGTCTCACTCGTTGCCTTCGATTCGATGTGCGGAGTCTCGTGCGCGCCGCCGGCCGGTGCCGCAGGCTCACTCGCGGGATGATCCCAGCTCGTTGCCAGGTGCGTTGCCTTTTTGGCATCCGCATCCCACGGGCTGGGCGCCGTAGCCAGCCAGCCATTTGCCGGCAAAGACTTTTCCGTTTCACTTACCGTCGCTGCAGGTTCTACGGTTCGGTCCTGCGGAGCTTCCGGTCGAGCGGCGGATTCATTTCTTTTTTCTTCTGCTCCGGCGCTGATGGCCGCAGCCCAGGAATCGCCGGCAAAAGGCATGTTCTGCGCAATTTCTTTTGTGTCATGCGAAGGAAATTCTTTTACCGCAGTCACTACAGCGTCGCCGGACTGGGCCGCTTCGGCGTGGGTCGATTTTTGCTCGGGATTTTCCCAAGCCTCGCGGGCTTGAGGCCGCGCTGGAATCTCGGCCAGAGCGGTGTCTCGCCAATCCTTGATCGCTCCCGTCGTGCCAAAATCCGGGTTGGCCTGCGAATCGACATCGTCCCGTCGCCAGGACGCTTTTGCCGGGTCTTCTTCAGACTCACCGGCGTCTTCGTTCTGGTTCTTCTTCTTAAAATCGCGATCCATTGCCAATTGAGCGGAGGCGTGAAATGCCGCGTCATCTTCTTCGGCCGTGGGTGACGTGTTCAGCAAATTTCCAAATGCCACTGGCGATGAACCCGCCTCAAACGTCACAGGAGCCGGCGGAGCGGGAAGCTCCTCGACAAAACTCTGTTCTTCGACTGGCGCTGTGAATTCCTGGTCGGCCGGGGGCAGAATGGCCGGCATGGTCGCCAGGACCGGGGGTAGCGGTTCTTTTTCTTTGCGAGGGGCGATCAGGTCGGAAACGCGGAGTTCAGGAATTGGCACTGGCTTGGCCGCAGGCACTCCACCGATTGAAACTCCCGCACGCGTCAGTGCGGCTTTTACCATCGAAATCAGCGGATCGGGAGGCACAAACGGCTTCTTGAGCACGCCATCGGCGCCCACTCGCTGCGCTTCCTGTTCATCCAAAGGATCAAAAGCCCCGACCAGCAGAATCACCGGAATATGTTTCAGGGTTTCTTCATTTTTCACATATTCGCAAACTTCATAACCATTTCGAACGGGCATGAATACGTCGGCGAGGATGAGGTCCGGCTTGATATCCATCGCCTTACGGACTGCGGCTTCACCGTTGCCAACCGCAACAACGTCTATGCCCTGATCCTTCAGGGCCAGACCGACCATCTTTTGGATGTTGCTGTTGTCGTCCGCAACCAGAATCTTGGCCACCGAACTTCCTCCAAGAAAGCCCGCGTGTCTCTACACCGGCACACCATCGTATTTGAGCACTGGCGCTACTCTGCGTCAACGAAAAGGGCAGCCCATGTGTCTGAAGTGAATATGGCAATTTGGGTTCTTTTCCAACGGAGGGCTCAGGGGGCGGGGGCACTGCAAAGGAAAGGGGGTATGGGCAGGCCATACCCCCCTAAAAGAGGCTGACTAGCGGGGCCGGCCCTGGGCCCGACCCGTCTCACGTCCCTACCAGGGGATGATCTTTTTCAGTCCCTTTTTCTTCTTACTCGTCGATTCCTTGCCGGTGTTGCTCGTCGTGGCGGTCGAATCCTGGGGGCTGGCCGTGGTGCCGGTGGTTGTGGTTGTCGCTGCTGCCGCGTCGGTCTTGGGAGCCGTCTCCGCTGCCGGAGCCGCTGTTGCGTTCGGGTCGGTCGCTGCTGGAGTCGTGCCTGCGTCGCCGCCAGCTGGATTGTCCACGGTTTCTGGCTGCGTTCCCGTCGTGGGCACGCTCGAGCCGGTCGTCGTGATGCCCGTTTCACCAGGCTTTACGGTAGCCACGATTCCACTGCCGCCACCGAGTCGCGGTGTTCCGCCACCACTCAAAATGTCCGTTCCCGCACTGGTATCGGCCTCGGGCTGCAAATTCGGTCGTCCGTATTTGGATGAACTCTGCAGTTCGGTTCCCGGCCCGGTCTTGAACAACTCCATGGGCTTCATCACCATGCTGCCGCGCTCCCGCGGAGCCTGCCGTTCGGCCGTCATCCATTCCACAGCCTTAGGATCGGGCTGCGGGATTGGCACCTTCATGGACGTAAGTCGCCCTTTGGCATCCGGCACCAGATCGGAAAGTGGATAGTTCCGCACGATTTTCGCGTAGTAGTTTGCGGCCACTTCTTTGTGTTCGCTTTTCTCAAAAATATCGCCCAGCATCCACAGCGCCTGATCGGACCGGCTATAGAGCGGATACCGATTCGTTACCGAGACCAGCCGCGAAGCCGCCGCCCGCTTGTCGCCTTTGACGAAGTAATAGTAGGCAATCCGGTAGTCGCCTTCGGCCAGCACTTCCTGAACGTCGCGCAACTTTTGTTCGGCTTTTGGCGCCAGGGGATCGTTCGGATACTTCGTCAAAAATGTCTGGAACTCTTCTTCGGCGTCGCGCGCCTGGGTGCGGTCGCGGTCCGGTTTCTCCATCTGGCGGTAATGGGCATTGGCCACCTGCAGTTGCGCGTAGGGCGCTTCCGGCAGGAAAGGGAAGAACACGATGAAGTCTTTGTATCCTTGAATGGCCTGGGTCATGTTCGCCGTGCCGCCCTCTTTGTAATAGGAGTCGGCAATGGACAGTTTGGCCTTCGCCAGAAATTCGCTGTCGGGATACGTATTGATCAGCGTTTGCAAGTTTAGCCGCCCGATTTCATGCTTGCCCCGGCGAATATCTTCAATCGACCGCTCGTAGAGAACCTTGTCTGGTTCGGCCGTATTGGTGGCACTGGTGGATTTGTCGATTTTTTTCTTTTTGTGGAAGATCTGGGCACTAGCCTGGGTGGCGCCCATAAAAAGCAGACCGCTCATTGCAATCAGAAGAGTACGGCGCAAACATCACCTCTCTCGTTAGTCTCGCGGCTTCAACCAAATACCGGAAGCCTACTCGCAGCTATGGTAGAGGGCCCAACTGGGGTAGAGGTCCCACAACCCGAACGCCTTCAGTATAACCTGAACAAAAGGACAGTCCAGCGATAAGAACTTTGCCCGTAAGGACAGCTCCCTCCCGCCATCCCGTGGCCAACCCCTTTGCTAAAGAGGCTGCCCTTGGCTTGAGATGCCGCTACCCAGGTTGCGGGGTTGTCCGACGGAGGTGGGGTTAGGCGAGATTGTTCCTGCCGCCAGGGCTCGAATGAGACTCGGGCCCTGCGGCTACTGCGGGGGGAGCATTTTAAGGAGCGTCTCCTCGCCACTCCCGGCGAGATAGGAAGCGATCAATACCGCAGGCTGGCTCGCAGACGCGTTATCGAATTTTTCAATGGGAATGCCGGGTGGCTCGTAAATCACTTCGCCGGTTGCGTAGGTGTGAGGTTCCTTCCCTTGTACCTGAACCACAAAGCTTCCGCTGAGCACGTACCCCACGACCGGCATCGGGTGCAGATGCCTTCCGGTGGCCTGCCCCGGGGTGTAGTCAATGCGTGTCAGCTGCACGTGATCGACGGTTTTGGCCGTTTCAAGCTGCACCGTCCCCAGGGGCGTGCGCTTCACGGGCGAGCCAGCTGGTTGAGTTTGGGCAAATGCGCTTAGAACGAGGACGAGGGCTGCCAGCAGAACGCTGAAATTGGTCTTCATTGCGTCAGCCTAGCGATTTTCGCCGGCCGCCGCTATACGGTGAAGATTGTAAGTGTGGATCAGCCGAGGAGACGCGATTGTGATTTTTACAATCCCCCGCGCAGGTCCCCCCCTTGTTTGCCCGGCAACCGCACGGTTTGCGTTTTCACCGGACTGTAACAATTCTCTTGGCGCCAATACTTAGTATACTTCCGGGAGCTTTCGAGAACTCGATTCGAGGATGCCACTCCACAAATGGAAAAACGTAAATTTCTCTTCGCCTCTCTGTCCGGTCTGATCGGAGACATCGCCTGG
>DATHFT010000103.1:0-10706 GCA_035317965.1 Saccharimonadales bacterium (SeqCode)
ACCGCAATCGAAATGCTTTCCTTGTGCACGTCCATGCCGATATATTTAGTGCTAGTCATAGAGGGTGTTCCTTTCTGGAGGGGTCGAGCCAATCACTCAAAACCCTACTCCAAAAGGGGCACCCTTTTATATTGCGTCGGCAAACCGGACAAGTCCAGTTCCAAGAAATCCACATGGACGATTCCGCGTTTATCCAGCACTATCGGAAGTCCACTAGATCACAGGTTTCTTGACACCCCACCGTTTCCTCTCTACGCTATTTGCCAATGAGATATTCACTTACAGGGTTTATTATCTCCCTTATTTGGATACCTACCTTGCCCTGTCCTGTGGCGCAGTGGGCTCCTCAGAACCTATCCCATCCAAACGATTCTGAAACTGGAATGATCCCGGTCAAGCTGTTGGCACCAACCTATCCGCCGCTGGCTCGTGTCGCTCATGTGACGGGAGATGTGGATTTGATGCTCGGCGTCCGACAAGATGGGAGTATTGACTCTGCCGTCGTGGTGAGTGGGCATCCGCTGCTTAGCTCCGCCGCGCTTGACAGTGCACAGCGTGCAACATTCGAGTGTCGAAAATGCACTCAAGGTGTGAATCCTTATCGGTTGGTGTACACCTTCCAGTTGGAAGGCACGGGTACGTGCGCCCCCACAGTCAGCAATCCGAAGTCCGCGCAACAAGGTCGAACTTACCCGCAAGTCACCGATGCACAACATCGCGTGACAGTGACTGCCGAGATTCTATGCATAGTTGACCCCGCGAGCTACAGGAGAAGCCGCTCTCTGAAATGTCTCTACCTGTGGAGATGCGGTTCGTGAAATGTATTACAATCCCTGCCAAAGGGACGGACCACTTTCATGCGTCAGCTTCTGATCACGATTACGCTGGTTCTTGTTGTGATGTTCTCGGAGCTCGCGCAAACTACCGCGGCACCTGACTTCTCCGGCACTTGGATTCTCAACGCCGCAAAGAGCACTCTCCCGAAGGACAGCACCATCAAATCCCAAACAATCGTCATTGATAACAAGAAGTCGGCGATCGTTTTTAACTACAAAACCGACGGCAAGAAATTTACGGAGACCTACATGCCGGATGGGAAGAAGCGCGTTTCGCGGAACATGTCGTCAGGTCAACTGACTTCGAGCGCGAGCTGGCACGACGCGGTGCTGGTCATCGAATCCAAGCTCGATATGAAGGTCCCTAACGCTACGGTCATCGTCACGGGGCTTAAGCCTGTCATCGATACGTGGACCCTGGCGGCTGATGGTCGAACTCTCACCCACGACGCAGGCGACCACAAAGAGATTTACATCTACGAGAAGCAATAGGCGCCACGGTGCGAACCTTCAATCCTTAGTTTCTCCCAGCTTCCAATTCAGCCTGATAAGTTCGTGCGAACATCTCTAACAATATCGGCCTGTCAAACCTTTTTGGAGCGCATTGCACCGACGGCCACGGCCCGCTCGAAATCCACCGTGCATCTGCACCCATGGCGTGTATATTCGGATGCTGCTGCCTCATTTCCAAGGACCTCAGATGAAAGCGATTACCTCAGCCGAAGCGCGTAAATGGTGTTCAGGGGACGTCGTGGGTCTCATGGTAGGGCGGTACGATTCACTCTGCTACGGGCAGTCCGCGAAGCATAGATTTTTCATCACTGCCCCCGAAGAGCATCGGGCGATAACGGCCCTTGCATACCACGTCCTTACGCGTGGTAGCGACAGGTCATTCAGCGGTGGACTGCTTTGGCTGCAACGATGGAATATCGGCAGTCCCCAACTGGTGAGGCCGGGGTGGCGAATTCTGGAAAATATTCGCCGTGCGCACGGCGAGATGCGTTCTCTTGAGGTCGCTCCTGCACAGTTCTTCCGTGATAACGAGCTTGTCGAATTGCACGCTTTTTTGAATCAAGCTATCGCTTTCGGGTGGGTAACCGACTACGTACCTTTTGCCGGACATTTTTTCGTACACTTCAAGAATAACCGACAGGTCTGCTTCACAGCCGAATTCCCAGTGACGCTCGGGGAACTCCGTGCGGAGTTCCAACGGTGGAAGCCCACCGACAAAGACCCAATGGTGGGAAAAATGGCCTCCCTCGAGAGGGCGCATAAGCGAGCTCTACGACGACCTAAGTCCGTCAAAGTCCGATGATTCGATTTTCTAGTTTCACTCTTTGGGCAGAGCCTTGTGCGCAAATGAAGAAATTGAGCTTCGCCTTCTGTCTTTTTGCCTGCAGGGTTTGTTCATGGAGTCTCTTATACGGCGCATTTCGCTCCCCTTCCAGCCCATTGTTTAGCGATGGAATTTTTTTGCTGGGACCATGATCGCCAACTGGATCGTTAATGCAGCGTCCTCAAGTGAAAATTTGGGAAGTACCGGTGCGGAAAACCGCGCCAAAGGCTCTGCAGTGCACCCTGGCGAGTGACGTGCCGCCGCGTGGCGTCGGCAGGTGATGGAAACTCCTTGTTCTTATGTCCTGATCGGCTCCCCAAACGTAATCCAGAATCGATTGACGTCTCGGATAATGAACTCGCGCATGCCATGCTCCGTCTCGTGGACGTGTTCGACCACGTCAACCCGGTCCTTCAATCTCTCGTACCAGTCGCTAAGATCTGCAGTTGTGACATATAAGTCCACCTCGCGGCGGTGTTCCGCGCTGGCTCGTCCACCGGCGTTGAACATCACGACGCTGTCTCCGAGCGCCACCTTTGCCCAATTCACTTTACCCGCTTCCCTGTTCTCGCCGACCAATGCGAATCCATGGGACACATACCAATCCATCGTCTTCGCGACACTCGGAACATGAAACATAGGAACGACCGTCTGCGACATAGTTCACTCCCCCCTGCAATCTCAGGCTCATGCCCAGCCCAGCCGGCAAGCTCAGCACGCCAAAGGCGAAACTAAAGCGAATATATCTCACGTGCGTATCCTTTTGAAAATACGCAAAAGTCTCTAGTCGAGCGAATAGTTCTCCTGATGTATCCTATTTTTCGGGCCTCTAATTTATTGCAGCACTTTATCAGCAAACGGAGAACTCATGGCTACCTCTGTCTGGAAAGGCTTTATTACCTTCGGCCTACTGTCGATTCCTATCCGCCTTTTTGCGGCGGCACGTACGGATCGGATCTCCCTCAATCAGCTGCACTCGGTCTGCAATTCCAGAATCAAGATGCCCCTGTTTTGCCCTACCTGCGATCGCAAGGTCGAACGGTCAGAAATCATCAAGGGCTACGAATACGACAAGGATCAATACCTGCTGTTCGATGAAAAAGAACTGGACGACATCGAGCCGGATTCCAGTCGTTCGCTCGAGATCCTGGAATTCGTAAAGCTCGAGGAAATTGATCCCCTTTATTTTGAGGCTTCCTACTACGTGGCGCCTGAGGAAGGCGGCCAGAAGGCCTATCACCTTCTCGAGGAGGCGCTCGAGGAGTCCGGCTATTCCGCGATCGGGAAACTGACGATGCACCAGAGAGAGCACACGGTCATTATCCGGCCGCATAAACGAGCGGGAAAAGGCGGCATGACGCTGCACACGATGTTCTATGAAACCGAAATACGGGAAGCGGAGTATAAACAGCCCACCAATATAGAAGTGAAGGCTGCGGAGAAGAAACTGGCGATGCAGCTGATTGAAAATCTGGCCGCCGAGTTTGAGCCGGAGAAGTATCGCGACGACTACCAGGAAAGTATGCGCGCGCTGATTGCCGCCAAGCAGCAAGGCAAAGGAATTGCCGCCGTCATTCATCCTTCCCGCGCGCCCGTGGTTGATTTGATGGAGGCTCTTAAAAAGAGTCTTGAAAAGCAGCCAGTTGCGGCGCCGAAGAAGCCGCCCGTCCGTTCGATTACTTCAGTCCCGTCAGCTAAAGAAGCGAAAAAACTGAAGAAGGCCTAGTATTTGGTGATGCGAGCTAGTGAACAATTCACGCGCGCTGATCTCCTGCGCATCTTAAATGTCTCCGAGAGACAACTCGGACAATGGGAGAAACTGCAGTTCGTTCCCTGCCTCGCGCCGGGCACCAAAGATCATTACGATTTCCGCGATTTAATAAGCGTAAAAACCGCCAAGCAACTCATCGAAAATGGGGTCACGCCGGACCGCTTGCGGCGCTCTCTTGAGGCCCTGCACGCCCAGTTGACCACGGTCCGCAGCCCTCTAAACGAGCTGCGCATCACCTCGAATGGCAAGGACATCATCGTCGAAGAGGCCGGCTCTCATCTCGAGCCGCTAACCGGACAATTCGTCTTGACGTTTCGGACCGGCGAACTCACCGACAAAGTCCTGTCCATGCCGGAAAATCCGGCCGCGATATTTTCGCTGGCCCTTGAATACGACGCCGATCCCGCCACCAGAAACAAAGCGGCAGAAACCTATAAGCGGGTCCTGCATCTCGATCCCGTGCACATGGCCGCGCTCCTCAATCTCGGAACGATTGCCTATGAAAAGGGCGACCTCGAGAATGCCTCGGACTATTTCCGCCGGGCCGTCGATGTTGAACCGGACAACGCCACCGCGTTGTTCAATCTCGGAAGTGTGCTGGATGACCTGGGGTCGCTCGCTGAAGCGCGCCAGCAGCTGCGACTCGCAACAAGGCTCGAGCCGTCCTATGCCGATGCGCACTACAACCTCGCCGTGGTGTGCGAAAAAATGAACGCCGAGAGCGAAGCGCGGGAACATTTCGTAACGTATATCAAGCTCGAGCCGACCGGCATCTACGCCGAATACGCCCGCAAACACGTCAGCTAGGTCGTCCGCCATTTCCGGTTTCCGCTCAGATCGGAACCCGTAGTTTTCTGCCGCAACCTGTAGTACAAAAGCCCGGTAGGTGGCCCGCGTCCGGGCTGGACAGCGAAAGGTTCTGAGGGAGCTATGGAAATCGCCGAGCAAGCTTATTTTCGCAGCGAACTCGAACGACGGCAGACGCGCTTGCTGGAGGTTCTCGGGGCCGCGTCGCACGACAATGCCATTTCTTCGCTGCTGGCCCAGGTTGACGCGGCACTGGCTCGGCTGGACGGAGGCACGTTCGGGTTATGCAAGACGTGTCATGAGCCGGTTGAGCGAGAGCGGTTAGTTGCCGATCCGCTCGTGGAATTCTGTCTCGACGACTTGAAGCCTGAGGAACGCCGCGCCCTGGAAAGCGATCTGGCGCTGGCCGCTTCGATTCAGTCCGCGCTTCTGCCGGCGAAGAATTTCGCCCCGCAGGGCTGGCGCGTCGCCTATCACTTCGCTCCGGTCAGTCTGGTCGGCGGAGACTACTGCGACCTGTTCGAGGCCAGGAATTCGCTGGTCTTCCTGCTTGGTGACGTTTCAGGAAAAGGCATTGCGGCTTCCATGCTGATGAGCCATCTCCACGCCACTTTCCGAAGTCTAGCCGACTCTGAGCTTGGTCTTGACCGGATGGTAGCGGCCGCGAACCGTATTTTCGCCGCCAGTACCATGGCCGGACATTTCGCGACACTGGTGATTGGCCGGGCATCGCCGGACGGTGCGGTCGAGTTTGTCAGTGCCGGTCATCTTCCGTTTCTGCTTCTGCACGGGAACGAAACGCGCCTGCAGGACTCGACTGGCGTGCCCCTGGGAATGTTCTCGCAAGCGCAGTTCACGGTGCACCATCTCGACGTCGCCCCGGGGGACGCCCTTTTTCTCTATACCGACGGGGTTACCGAAGCGCGCAACGCAAACGGAGAAGAGTACGGAATCGGGCGGGTCAAAACGCTGTGCGGCTCGGGGAACGTGTCGTCACCCGACGATCTAATCCGGCATTGCCTTGCGGATCTGCAGGTCTTTGCCCCGGGAGCAAAAGCCACCGACGACCTGACCCTGCTCGCGATCCAGCGGCCGGTCTAAGTGACGACGGCGGACGGGTCACCCTCGACGCCCGCGTCAGGAGCGTTGCGCAGAGTACCTGCACTTCCCTCTTCGCTCCGTCATCTTGCCGCTGGCGGTTCCTGGTCGCTCGGAATTCCGGCAAAATAGCGATACAGCGCCACCGTCCGGTTGATCAGGGAAGATTCATTTCTGGTGATTAGGCGGTTCGCATTCTTCCCTGTCCGCACCATACTGTAGTATCGCCAAACCCCGTCCGATTCTCGCTCCAAAAAGTAAATCGACTGCATCTCCCCTGGGTGGAAGATGGGAACCAGCATCCGGCGTATCGTGCTGACGTTCTCGATCTCGAAAATGATCCGGTGACCTGAAGCCTTTACCACCTTAAGTTGATACAGGCCCTTGCCAGACAGGTTGTCAACTTGCTCGAAGTACAGGGTCTTGCCTTCCTTCAACTCCTCAAGCGTGAAATCCGCGCGGCGGCTACCGGGATCTGCTTGGTTCAGTGCACCAGCGTCAGAAATCAGCACTTGCCATCGCTTGTGGGTGGTCGACCAATAGCGAGTGCCCACGAGCGATGAAATGGCGCCCACGTGTTGCAGCAAGGCCGCGGCGTCGTCGGTGTAGCGGAATCGCGCCGCTGTCGTAACCAGACTGGTAAATCCCGTTGCCGTCCAACCCGTGCAGACCGGCGGTCCCCAATCGCCGCCAATTTCTGCCTCGCTCCAGGCCTTGATAACGGGCGAGTCGGCGAGAGCGGGAAAAGGCGGAATCGGGTCTTTGTCACAGGGCAGCTGAGGCCCCGGGTGAGATTCAGCCGCTTGGAGGAGAGCCTGAGAACTGAGAGTACGAGGGGCCGGTTGCGCGGCACCGACTACGGAAGAGACGAGAGAGATCGCAAAAAAAATCAGTACACTGCGGAACCAAGAATTTTGAGCTCGCATTTTAACGGGATGTAGCCTTCCACCAAATCGTCCCATATTCCCAGGCTTGAAAGGACACAATTACATAACTATGTCGGCTAGTTGTGACTAGAGTGAACCGCGGCTGCTTGTACTCCTTAGTCGGCCGCCCGACGGGTGTACTGGCTGATTTCACTAGGAACTGCGATCGCCGCCTGGCAGCCATGTGGAGTACATGCAGGCCCGGCTTGGGCGCGCCCGCCCGGAAACTGCGTTCTTCATTTATCCGGCAGCCTGTCTTCAAGGTCGCTTGCCAGCTTACCCACATCGGTTGCGTCGCTGAATCCTTTCAGTTCGTGCTTCGCGGATTCGACGTCGATGCCTAAGTGTTGGCAGATTTTGTGCTGCATCTGGAGCATAGCCGTAAGCTCCTGTTCGGCGAGCATACCAACCTGGAGGTCGAGGTGAGAACGTTTCTCGGCTTGGCGGGCCATGCGATTCTGACTGATGAGCACAAAGATCGTCACCACCACGCTTTCCGAGGAAATGACCAGAGCCAGAATTCCAAAAGGAAATGGATCGAAAGCCTTCACGCCGGGAATCAGGCTGAGATTGATCGCACTCCAGGCAAGCACAAGAAGCACCTGAAACAACAGGAACGCAGTGCTGCCAATGAGTTTAGCGATCGCATCGCTCACCCGTTCGGTGGGAGTGCGGCGCAGCAGCGCCGCGTGCTCCAGCTTGGCGATTGTTTCGATATTGGATTTAGTGGGATTGGCAGGCTCGCGGCCGGCTGGGTTCGTCATGGTCATTCCTAGGACTTCGCACCGCTGGGCAGGGGCAGCCAGTTTATCGAAGCCAGCGCACTTCCCATCGAATCCCGTAAACCAACGCTCCGGGCCGCGAACTGCCTGACGCATCCTGAAAACGGACACACAACTCGTGGTCAACGCATTCACCGGAATTCAATATCCGACATTCCGACTTTCGCACGACTTCGCAATCCACAGGAGTAGACTACGTGCCGAGGTGCTCGGATGACAAGAGCTGCGAAGAATGTCGGCTATGCACTGGTAATACTGATCGTCGGGTTTTCCAGCGCATTCACCGAGGAGCATCAATCCGGGTCGATCGCAAGTCCAGGCACCGGCGCCAGGCCTCTTCTGCTCGAGAAAAATGAAGGCGAGCTACGAACTCGCCGCATTCACATTGACAATAGCGCTACCGCTTCCTCGCAATTCATGCTGAAGGTGAGTCCGAAAAATAACGGGTCCGAGCATCTGGTCGCCGGTACCGAAGAAGTTGCTCCCGGCGCCACCTTACCCAGGCACAGACACCTCATCCAAGATGAAATAGCGCTGATTCAGGGCGGCACAGCCCGCGTTTGGCTGGGCGAGCAGGAGCGTGACCTGCATTCTGGCGGACTTGTTTTTATTCCGGCAAATACCTGGATCAGTTTGAAGAATATTGGCAGCGAACCGATCAGCCTGACATTTATTTTCTCGGCGCCGGGATTCGAGGAAACCATGCGATGTAATTCTGTGCCCGGCGGCGAAACTCCAACCCCCATTACACCCGAACAACAAAAAGAGTGTGCCCACCTGGGGCACGCGGAAAATGCCGGCAGGCAAGAGCAACCCAAGAACTGAAGGACGCGGATCTCGCAAAACGCCAATCGTTCATCGCCAGCAATCTCATACGGGCGGGCCAACAGGGGCCGTGGATCGCTGCAACGACGACTTGTCCGAACGGTCGGAATGCGCGGCACGCGAGTGTATACTTGCACAGAATCCTGAAGGTAACTTCGTACCGCCGCCCATGCCTCGAGCGCTGGTGTGCCACCACGCACCGCTACGGCAGGGACGGGCGTTTCAAGCCTTTCTACCTTCCAGCAACTGCACATCCCACTCGCGCAGGACCGCGGTGGATACGGAGTATGGCGATGAATATTTCTCGACGGAAGGCGATGCGAATCTCTGGAGCCACCATGGTTGGCATGTCGGTCGGACGGCTCGCTTCCGCATTCGCACTCGAGACAGGCGAAAAACCACGTGCGGTCGCCGCGGCAAACGGGACGCACGACACCCTTTCGCGTCAGCTGGCCCGTTGGGTCGTCAAGACCCAGTTCGAGGATCTGCCGAAACCCATCGTAGAGGCATGGAAGACCATCGTGCTCGATTCAATCGCCGTCGGCTTTGTCGGCTCAAAGGATCGGCTGGCACGCGCCATGAGCGATGTCGCGCATAAGCTCGGCGGGACGGCGGAGTGCACGGTCATAAACTCGACATATCGAACTGACGCTGGCCGAGCCGCCTGGCTCAACGGGACGCTGATTGGTACCCCCCAGTCGGATTCACCGAGCCACGCCCATGCGGCAGCGAACGTCGTGCCGGCGATCATGGCCATTGCCGAACGCGACCATTTGGACGGCAAGTCCTTTCTGGCTGCGCTGATTCTGGGAGGCGAGGTCGGGGGCCGCATTGAGGCTACCGGAGTAGGTGTCGAGACCAGCCGCGGCTTTCATAACCCCGCTGTTCAGGGTCCTTTCAGCGCCGCGGCTGCCGTCGGCAAGCTGCTCGGCTTCGGCGAGGACACGATGGTCAACGCCCTGGGCATCGCCGGCTCCAGCTCTGCCGGGCTGCAGGAATTCGCTTTTGAAGGGGCGGACATGAAAGCGACCCATCTGGGCCGCGCCACCCAGCTGGGCCTTGAGAGCGCACTGCTGGCAGCGGCAGGCGTGCTGGGACCTTCAACCGTGCTCGAGGGGCCCTTTGGCTACTTCAACGGATTTTCGCTCCCCACAGACCCCCACAGAGTCGTTGAGAACCTGGGAGTGCAGGCGCTCGGGGTCCCCTGGCATAAGCCGTACGCCGTTCACACCAACCACCAGCAAATCGTGGACGCAATCGTACGCTTCAAGGCCGAACATCCCACGTTCCGACCGGAAGAGCTGCGGCACGTAATCGTCCGCGGACCGGAGAGCGTCATGGAACGCCGCCACGCGGTGGCAGAGCCGACGACCATTATGGGCGGCAAGTACAGCACGCCTTTTACAACCGCTGTCGCTTTGTTCCGCGATATCTCCGATCCGCTCAACTACGACGACACGGCGATTCATGACCGCAGGATTCGCGACCTGGCGAAGCGGGTCGAACTCGTCACAACCGACGGAGCTGGGGACCGGGCAAGTGGCGGAGACTGCGAAATTACGCTGGAAATGGCTGGCGCCGAGCGCTACGTCCTTCCCACAAGGACGGTGAAAGGATTCCCGGGAAATCCTTTCACTTTCGATGACGCGGTCGCCAAATTCCGCGAGTGGACCAGACGCATCATTCCCGAGCGGCAATCGCTGGAATTAATCGAGAGCGTTCGCGCGCTTGATGAGGTCCGGGACATGGCCACCGTAGTGCGCGCAACGGCAGCGCGGAGCTAGTGCCCGGAAACGCGTTCCTGCGGTTCAGGGACCGCCCGCCTGCAGCCGGCTCGGTAGACCATCATTTCATTTCCGGAAGACACTAAACCCGGAGTGACGATTCCTTTGCCTCCTTGGTCGCAAAAATTGACTTCATTTTGGATCAGAGTATCGTTAGAAGAACGCTAGTTTTGACGGGAGGTCTTTCATGAATCGACTTTATTCATCCATTCTTTTGGGCGGAGCGCTACTCAGCGCTGTCGCCGCGGGTTGCAATAGTAAGAGTGCGGATCAGCAGACACCGAGCGATTCGTCTTCGCCGGTCAGCGACGCCGTCAAATCCGCCGAAAAGAAAGTGGCGGCCGTGGTCGCACCGAAACCGCTCGTGGTGCCGGCGAGCACGGTGATCAGCGTCGTTCTGGACCAGACCCTGGGCACCAAGACCAGTACCTCAGGGCAGACATTTTCCGCCACCGTGCGCGAGCCGATTGAGATTGACGGCAAAATTGCGATTCCCAAAGGAGCACGGGCTTCCGGAATTGTGAAGGACGCCAAAGCGGCT
>DATHFT010000104.1:0-48031 GCA_035317965.1 Saccharimonadales bacterium (SeqCode)
CCCCGAGATTGACTTCTGGCCACGACAGCTCGCTTCGCTCGGCCGGACCGTTTTCGCGGATAAAAGCGATCCGTGAATTCCGGCATTCCACATCGCCAACGATACTGGATCGCGGGCCCACTCCAAGGCGCGCTCCGCCAATTGTTCCCACGGCTTCCGACTTGCTACTTCGCTCGGCACAACTTCGGTCTACTTCCTTCAATTGCAATTGTAAAATGTAGATTGCCGGCCAATCTGTGATTTGCTCAAAATATTCTTCCTTGCCTGCAACGCGAAACACAGAGCGCTCCGGCTCTGCAAACGGCGGTTGTAAACAGACTTTGACTTCCAGGCTGGCTTCTTCACACTGTTGAACGATCGAATCTAGCGTTCTCTGAACCGTTCTCAATTCACGGGAGCCGTCCTCCACAGGTACGGTACGGCGCCAGTTAAGACGCACGGCCGTTTCCGGATGGAGATCGGTAATGAAGGCGGATCCGCCCGGCCGAAGTATTGTGCTGATTTGTTTCAAGAATGAAGTGGAATTCCGGATGTAGCTCAGGAGAAAACTGCACAGAATCAGATCCGCGGACGCTTTTGGCAGGTCAAGCTCAGCACAATCCGAGCAAAGCAAAGTGGCCGAGTTGCCCACCTTGCGTTTAGCAATTTCTAGCATTTCCGGAGAGGAATCGACTCCCAATAGGCTGTGTGGTTGATCTTCTAGCAACGTCGCCATCCAGCGGGCGGTACCACAACCAAGGTCTACGACATCGAGATCTCGTACCCGAGGAAGCAGACCCGTCAGAAAACGCTTTTCGAGACACAACATCGGATTCGGATCGCTGTCGTAACTTCGAGCCCAACCCCGATAGCCTTCTGACGCTGAGATCGCTTCTGAGGACGATGGGGACGACATAGTTTTGCAAAACCAGCTACAGACTTTCCTGTTTCGGCTTGCGCAATGTGATGAACTGCTGTGCCATGCGCAATTCCTGGGGAAAGGCATAGATTCCCGTGGCGTAACGCCAGGAACTGAGCGTCTTCAGCAAAGCCCTGCTCCATTTGGGCGCGCGGATATCTTGTACGGTGGGCCAGCGGGAATTAATAACTACTTCAAAATTGTCGATTAGCTTCTTGGTTTTGCGTTTCAACCAGGGTGTGTTGGGATCAATGCGCAGCGTGAAATCCATCCAACGCTTGCTAGCCCACTCGTCAGGCGAAGTCGGAAATTCCACTTGGCCGTCGATCTTTCCGTACATCTCTGTTCGCTGCGGCACCGGCGTATAGTGGTAAATGATAATTTCAGATTCTTTGTTAATTTGCTTGATCTTGCGGATGAATTGCAAAGTCTCGCGGGTATCTCTTTCCGGATCGCGCGGGTTACCAATTACAAATGAAAACTCGGGGATGATGCCGAATTGCCTTATCCGCCGCGCAACGGCGAGCGTCTCTTCCGTCGTGATGTCTTTCTGCATCTCTTTCAACACCCAGTCGGATCCGGATTCCGCTCCGAAGAAAATCATGGTGCAACCCGCTTTGCGCAAGGCGCTGAGGGTCGCATCGGAATAGCGATTGAAGGTGTCGATGCGTGCTTCGCACCACCAGGAAAAGTCCAGAGGAGTGATCCGTTCTGCGAGTTCAACAGCGTGTTTCTCTTTCAAGAAAAAATTCATGTCATAGAATTGGACCGAATCAGCTCCATACTGCGTTTTCAAATGTCGCAAGATCGCTTCGGTCCGCGCGGGGCTTTCTACCAGTTCACGATTGCCGTAGGCGGCATGTACTCCACAAAAGCTGCAGCGGAACGGGCATCCAATGCTGGCGTGATGAGCAGCGGTACGACGGCCAAAGAAGGAGGGGCGAAGGTATTTTTCCACCGCGACCCGGTGGAATGGCGACCACGGGAAGGCGTCTGGCGGTTTCATCAACCGTTCCGGATTGTGGCGATGCAAGCCGAACATATCCTTGTACGATAATCCGAGAATTCCGTCGAACGATCGCTTGCCGCGGATTGCGTCAAGGAGTTCAAGCAGCGTTTCCTCACCCTGGCCGCGCACGGCATAGTCGACATAGCGGGCATTCAGCGCCGCGTCGCCATAGATCGAGGGGAAATACCCTCCCCATACGATCGGCAATTTGGGAAACAGATTGCGGATTTCGCGACAAGTGAGGACGGCGGCCGCCATCTGCGGTCCCGGCATCACCGTTACGCCCAGCATTTCAACGTTGTTCAGACGAACCAGGTCGGCGATTGTGCCCGTTGGATTCTCATCGAGATTGCCGTCAACAATCTGGTAATCCTCGCGGCCCTCCAGCACGGCCGCTAGAGCCATTACCGATAAGGGAAACCGTCGATTGCGGGGCTTCGTTGCACGCGGATTGAATAAGACTATCATTACCTTTTCACCTGACCGGTATAGACAAGAAACTCTGCTGGTTCTCTCCGCCGTTTCAGTCGAGAAAGCAGAGGACGGCTGGCCCACCGAAGGCCATACCAAATCTTGTGAGTTTTCCACTCCAGTCGAAGCTTCGCCGCCAACTCGAGCAGTCTCTGGGGAGTCAAAAACTCTGAACTGTTCAAACTATCGGACGCAAATCCGAAGCTCCTTCGAAACATCTCCTGGCGCTCCACCACCATTTGGCGCCCGACGCTCTCGCCAGAGTAGGTAGGGGAATCGGCAATGATGATGGTTCCTCCTGGGCGCAGGCACCGCATCGTCTCGGACAAGGTTCGCTCATAATTCTCTGAATAGTGGAAAGCGGCGTTGAAAATAGCGCAATCGAATTGGTCGCTGGCGAAAGGAAGGTTATCCAGCTCAGCTTGAAATCGTGGGAATAAGCTTGGAATGGCCGACGCATAGTGATGCGCTGCCCCCAGTCCGTCAAATTCATTTGTTAGCAGATCGACCGCCGTTGGGGAGTGACCCAAAGCAGCCAGGCGGTACGACAGCCACCCGTTGCCGGCTCCCAAATCCAGGATTTTGAGAGATTCATTGTTTTTTCTACGCAGTGTCGGCAAGATATTTCGCACGATATACAAGTGTGTGCGCGTTCGAATCGACCACTGCCAGGAATTGTGACGGGTCAAATCGCGGAATGGTAAGGCCAGATAAAATTCCGATGAAGCACTGCCTCTGTCCTCGGCCTTGCGAACCTGCTCGTACTCCAACATAAATTGCTCGAAGTGCTTGTGGCGTTCTGCTGGAAGCGCTTGCCAGACGCCGCGATTCTGAGTCATGTAAAAAGAGCAGTTGCGGCAAACCACAGGGCCGGTGCCGGCCGCCGATGGTTGCTGCGCCGATTCGCTTTTAACCGTTCCGCAAGCCGGGCAGCGCAGAACAATCCCAGTGGATTGTTCCGTTGCCGGAGACTGACGGGGGGCGGTCCGCAAGAATTCTTCCGGCAGTGTGGTCGCACTCACTGTGAACACCGCACAAATTGCAGGAGCACGTGGTCGCCCAGGTCCTGCAAGATCGGCCATTGGGCGAATATGCTGTCCAGTTTTTCCAGTTGAGCCAGGGACTTTCGATTTTTTTGGGCCCATGGTTCCACATAGGACGGTGGAACGAACAGACCCACAGCTTTGCGCTTTTCCAGGGAGAACCACGGCAGCAAATCTCTCTCTATGCGAGAAATGGACGGGTAGGAGATCGGGACAGTTAAACCCCCGAGCTTCGCGGTTGGTTTATCGGCGAATCGGCGAAACGCCTTCTTGAACTGTCCACGCGCAAGGAACCACGCGATCTCCGCCAGGCAAATACGGCTCCATAGGCAAAGCAAAACACGCCCCCCAGGGCGCACGGCAGAAGCGACACTTTGAGCGAAAGCGGGCCAATCGGCAATGCAATTCAAACCTGAAAAATTCGAGAACGCGCCGTCGTAGGGCGCATCGGCGGGCAAGCGATGCAGCTCTTCATTGGCGATTTGTAGATATCGAATTGCACCCGATCCCGGTTCGATTGCCGGCTGACTTGTGGCGACCGCAATCATTCCAGCCGAAGCGTCACAAGCGGTCACAAACCGCCCGTTCTGTGCAAGAAACCTGGCATCTTCTCCGGTTCCGCAATTCAATTCCAGAATCCGCTCGCCGTCGTGAAAAACCTTCAATAGCTCTGTCCACACTGGCGCACGCTGCGCCCGACCAATTGCGGTCCGCGTGAACAATTCATCGTATGAATCTGCCACACGATCAAATGCGATTGCGGCAGCAGAGCAATGCACGCTATTCGCCCCGCTCATGCCTGTACCTCACTCGAGGTGGAATACAAGCACTTGCGTAGCATGTTGACCTGCTGCCGCAATTCCAGTTCGGCCGCTTCCCCGCTGCCTGCCCTTTGCATGCGCGCGAGTTTCACTTCGTCTTGCAACAAGCGGTCCGCAAACTCATAAAATTTCGTCGAACGTCGTCCTTGCAGGGATATTTCCCTGTCGGAGGTAGAACCCCACGGTTTCAGTTGCACCAGAGATTTGGCAACCTGTTCGTAATAGGGAGTTCCTTTGATGGGATAAGAGACTGTAGTGAAGAAAACATCCGGATCTGTCCGCTTCACGTGCTCGATAGTCGCCTCAATATCCTGCAGCTCTTCGCCTTGGTAACCCCACATCAAGAACATCCCAGTCTGGATCTTGCGTTCCTTGCACAAAGACACGGCAGCCTGAACCTGTTGGACGGTGACGCCGCGGTCCATGGCATCCAGAATTCGCTGGGATCCACTTTCAGACCCAATCCACACGCGGAAGCAGCCCAGTTCTGCCAATAGATCGGCGGCTTCCGGGTTCAGCCGGTCCGCCCGCGAAATACATTCGAAGGGAGCGTATAAGCCTCTACGGCGCATTTCAGCTGCATATTCGCGCAGCCATCCGTGATGTATGGTGAATACGTCATCGGCGACCCAGACCATGTCCGGTTGATACGTAGAAAGAAGCCATTCCACCTCGTCAACAACCTGCTTCGGTTTGCGCCTGCGGTGCGTCATCCCGAAAACTTGGTGACTGCACCAGCGGCAACGGTAGGGACATCCCCGAGCGGTGATAAAGGATAAGGAACCTTTGCCATGTGCATCGCGCCACGTTTGCATGTATTGGCGGATGTCCACGGCATCACGAGCTGGCCACGGCTGCGCGTCCAAATCCGCGAGTTGCGAACGGGCCAGTGTGCGGCATACCCGTCCATCTTCTTCGCTGAAGGCGATCCCATTCACCCGGTGAAGAGCGGCGCGCGAATCTTCTCGCAGTGCCGGCAGAAGTTCTTCCATGGTCACTTCGCCTTCGCCGAGGACCACGACATCGGCGCCCGCGTCGAGATATTCCTGAATGTAGGCGCCCGGTTCGGGGCCGCCAACTATGGTTGTCCAACCTGCTTGATGGGCAACCCTCAGAATCTCAATGACTCGCTTTCGGGTCATCAAGTTGGCGTATATCCCCAAAACTGAGGGAGTGGTATTGGACAAATGCTCGGTCAATGCGTCCATGCTGGAGAATGTCGTGTCAAAGACCTCTACGCTGAAACCTTTGCTTCGCAGATGGGAGCAGATGTAAAGAATTCCCAATGGGACATAGGGTTTTCTGATCTGAAGTTCTTTGGGATCTTCAAAGAGGAAATAGCCGTGCGTGAGAAGGAGATCAGTCATTGATCTCTCGCAAAGCCGTCACGCTTGTTTCCAAATGCACAAATTGCGAACTGGACACAAGTGAATTGCGTTCCCGGGTGGCTACGTTCGGTAACTGGGTGGCATCCTGGTTGCGGTTGCCGGGTTCGAGCGCTTCGACAGCGCTCCAGGCGTCGTGAACTGCCCGGGTATCTGGCGCGGAGACATGCCAGCTTTCCACTTCGGCGTGAAGTGCGTCGCGGACGGAACGGTAAAACTGATCCGTGTAAGTTCCCTTGAACATTACACAAAGATCCTCACTGTCGGACCAGTTCTGCTTTTTGCCCAGTTGTTCACGGACGCGGGCATGAAATCGCGTGTTCGGTAGCGGGTAGGAAAACGACACTCCGATATCATCAGGCCGCGTATGGCGGACCAAGGAGATGGTCTTTTGAATGTCTTCCCACAGTTCTCCGGGATACCCGAGCTGTAGAAAATAACAGGCCCGAATGCTCTCGCGTTGCAAGCTTTGTCTCGCGGTAATGGCCTGCTCCACGCGCAGACCTTTTTCCATGGCGTCGAGGATTTTCTGTGAACCGGACTCGATCCCCATCCAGACCTCGGCACAACCCGCTCGCTTTAGCGCGTGCACAACCTCAGGCGTCAACAAATCTGCGCGTGCTTGAATTTTGAAAGGGACGGCGCACCCAAGTTTTTCAACGGCGTCTGCAAATTCCTGAATCCAATGGCGATTGAGCGCAAAAATATCGTCAGCGAACCATAGGTGATCGGCGCCATATTGTTCGCGGAGCAGGCTCATTTCTTCGGCAACTTCAGCGGCGGGCCTCAGCTGATAGCTGTCGCCGAAAATCGGCTTGGCGCACCAGTTGCAGCGAAAGGGACAGCCGCGGCTGGCGATGATGTTCAAAGAGAAAAAACCGTGCGCAGCTTTCCAGGCGTCACGATAGGCGGAAAGATTTATGAGGTCCCGCGCCGGGAAAGGAAGCGCGGCAGTATGGTTAGTGCCGTTCGTCAAAGCAGGACCGGAAGCGGCAATTTCCCCCGATGGCTCCAGCCAGCGCAAACCGCGAATGTGAGCAACGCCGGTTCCGGCAACCAAGGAACGCACCAGTTCGAGTAGTATGCCTTCTGCCTCACCATCCAGCACGTAGTCGCAGCCGTACCGAAGATACTCGGCAGCATGATCCGTTGCATCGGAGCCATGGACCACCACGTACGAGCCGGCACGATGAGCGGTCTCGACCATCTCTCCGGCCAACTCGCGCATTCTGGTAAGGCACATCTTCGTCAGAAAATTAAAATCATCTTCGTAAATAGCGACGATTTTAGGCTGGTGGATGCGGAGAGCCTCACGATATCCGGCTTCTGGCTCTGCCAGCATACTGTCAAACACAGCGACGGAAAAGCCGTTCTCACGCAAAACGCTGGCCGCATACAACGTGCCCAGCGGCGGATACGGCATCATCTTCCGCAACTGCTTGCGGTCGTAGCCCAGATGATAGGAATGCGTGAGAAGCACGTCAGTCATCGGGCAGGCCTTAAAAACACAAGACTTCGTTGGCTCGAAAATACTAACAAGCTTCGGCTCCTTCTGGTCCCAGGGGCTGGCCCGTTACCAGCGATCTCCGCGTGATTACTTTCTCGATTTTTTTTCCCACCCACAATTCCCAGGGGAAAGAATACTTGTTGGTGCGCAAGCGCCAGCGCAGGGGCGCTCCCAGCACACGGCGCACGCCAGAGCGCAGCTTGGGATGGTCTTTGGTGGCTTTGCGCAACTGGTTATTGAGCAAGAAAAACTCGAGCATTCTCCACAGTCGTTCCAGTTCCTTGCCCTGCAACCAAGGCAGCGTGTTGCGACCGAGGGGCAATTCCGCCCACTCTTCGAGCGACTGCGGTTCCGGCAACCCCATTTCACGCAATTGCGGCCAGATGGGAATTCCGGGATACGGCGTGAAAATGTTTGGAGAAAAACTGACGTTCCAAAACTGCCGAGCGATGTCACTCATGGTGCGCAGCGTCTCGATTCGATCTGCTTCGGTTTCGCCGGGATAGCCAAAAATCAGATTGAAAGTGACGTGAATGCCGCCGATCATGGCTTTGCGCGCGGTTTCATACATCTCGTCAACCCGCTGATGCCGCTTGTTCATGAGCTTCAGAACGCTAGCTGCAGTCGACTCGGTTCCAAAGCCCATGTGCGAGACGCCGCTTTCACCGAGAAGCCGGACGTCGTCGTCGCTCATGCGGCAAAGGAAGTCGGTGGATGCCTGAAACGTCCAACGAAAGCGGACTTTGGCATCAAGAAAACCTTTTGCAATCTCGCGCGCCCTTCGCCAGTCCACGGGAAGATTCGAATCCAGCATTGCGACTTCGGCAATGCGATATCTCTCCACGAGTTCGGTAACTTCGCGAACCACACGATCCGGTTCCAAGGCATTAAAGCGTCGTTTGTAGAAAACCATGTCCGTGCAGTAATTGCAGGCATACGGGCAACCTACGCTCGTGGCATACGCAAGTTTGCGCTCTCCGGAAACGCGCTCATAGGCGTCTACGTCGGCGAGCTGAAACGCTGGCGTCGGAAGATCGTCCAGCAGCGCAACGCGACGCTCCGGAGCGTGTTGAGGCAAGCCAAATTGTTTGGAAGAAACGCCTTGAACGTCGCGAAATTCCTTATTTTCGGCCAATCTTTCGGCGACTTCGAGCAGCGTCAGCTCGCCTTGGCCGCGGACGACGGCATCGACATAGGGCTCCTGCAGCGTCTGGCCCGGTAACAGGCTCGGGTGCCAGCCGCCAAAAAGAACCGGTACGCCTGGCGCTTCCCTCTTCATGGCCTTCGCGATTCGTACGGCGCCCTGGATCATTGGTCCCGTCAGCACGGATATGCCGAGGCACAACGCATCGCTGGCTTCCCGGAGAACAGTCTCGTACCAACGTGGATTGATCGCTGCGTCGATCACGGAAACTTCAAAGCCGGCATCGATGAGGGGCGATGCCAGACTCAACAGGCAAAGCGGCGCACCAAGAGGGGGTCCATCGTAGGGCGGGTAGAAAAGTACAACCTTGCGCTTCATCAGCAGGCCACCTCTCCCGTTGATGGCTCCAGACGCTTCGCGTCTACCGCGGGTTTAAACGCCGCCGACCTCTTCTTCAATTTGTTGTTCAACCAAATCTCAGCGGGCATGGCGTATATGTCGTGATCCAGCCTCCAACGTGCAGGCAGCGAAAGCATTTTCTGAGCTATGCGTGTGGTTCGTTTCCGGGTGTCCAGGGCAATGGGAACTCGGTCAAATGCAATGCGCAGATACTCGCGCATGGTTTGCAGCCGCTGGTGATCGCGGCCGCTAAGCCACGGCAATATGGTGTAGCGAGGAAAAAAGTCGGCCCATCCTTCAAAGGAGGTGGGAACGCGAATGCCCAGTTCTTCAGCCTTCTCCATGATCGGAGACCCCGGATACGGCGTAAAAATATTCGTCCAAAATTCCGCGCCGGGAAATCTGCGGCAAACGTCCATCATGAAGTCAATTGTTTCGCGGCGTTCTTTGGTTCCCTCTCCGGGATAAGCAAAGATGATGTTGAAGGAAGGACGAATACCGGCCTCCAGGCAGCGAGCGGCACTTTCATAAATGGAATCGAAGTCCTGAAACGTCTTGTTCATCAACTTGAGGATCTTGTCCGAACCGGAGTCAACGCCCTGACAAATCTGATGAAGACCGCTGCGTCGCAGCAGTTTCAAATCTTCCGCGCTCAATCGCGATGTGAGGTTTGTGGTTGCCTGAATGCTCCACTTGAAGTCCGCTCCCGCGCGTACCAAACCTTCGGCGATATGCCGTGCGCGGTCCAGGTCGACCAAAAAGTTGTCGTCAACAATCCACAACATCTCCAAGCCATAACGATTCGTGAGATCCACTGTCTCTTCAACGAATTGCCCAGCGGGCAAGGCGTTCCATTTCCGCCCGTACACGCCGGCATTCGTGCAATAGGAGCAGTTGAATGGACAGGCGAGGCTGGAGATATACATGGCCCATCTCCGCCCGCAGCTTTTCTGGTAAGCATCAAAGTCCGCAAGGTGATAAGCCTTGGGCGGCATTTCCACCAGGGGTTTCAGCGGGCGCTCTGTCGTAAAAATCAGCTTCCCGTCTCTCTTGAAACCAATGCCAGGAATCAGATCGATGGCGGAACGCGATTCGAGGTGCTGTACAAGTTCAAGGAGGGTCTCTTCGCCCTGCCCTCTCACAACAATGTCGATATATTCGGCTTCGAGCGTTTGTTTGGGGAGCAGCGAGGGGTGCCAGCCACCAAGAATAATTGGGAAATCAGGATTCCACTTCTTAACGGCCTTGGCGATTTCCGCAGTTTCGCGAATCATCGGGCCGGTCACCAGCGAGATCGAAAGGCAGAGCGCGTCACGGACTTCCTCAAGTACCCGCTTCTTGAAATTGGGCGTGATCGTGGAGTCAACTAGTTTTACGGAATACCCGGCGTTCAAAAGGGGGGTGGCTACAGCGAGGATCCCCAGGGGCGCGGTGGCTTCCGAACTGGCGAAAGACGGAAAAAAGAAAACGACTTTTTTAGACATCAATGGCTTCCCAATAGCGCATTGCAAACGTTACGCCAGGCTGCTCCGTGAATTTGTCACGGGCATGTCACACGGCTGTCATTTGTTGTTCTGAAGTGTTTTGCGCGATTGATTTCGCGCTACATTGGACAACACTGTGACGGTGACATTCACATTCGATCGTATGAATCTGCCTTTCCGGACAGACTTCTCTCTGGGAGGAGCGCACTGCCTGCTTGCAACCAATTCGCACAACGTTCTACAGCAGGCCGTGCCCTGGCAATCGTCACCTGCGGACTCGGCCGCGGCTACTTTTCACATGGAAATTATCGAAGACTCATCGCTGGGCTCAGGCCCGAACAAAACGACGCATTTCCGGGGAATGCGGCATTTAGTTTTCGCCATGATCGAGCCAGGGAGTTTTGTAACCTACGATCTGCTCAGAAGAGAAGTTCGGGGAGTGCTTTCCAGTGAAGCCGCGCGTGACGCCGCGTTTTGGAAAGGCAAATTTCTCCCGATAACCCTCGGGGTTCTCGGGACCACTCTCGGAGTCGCACCTGTGCATTGTGCGTGTCTGGTACGCAACAGCGATGGACTGCTCATTACCGGAGTTTCCGGGTCGGGAAAATCAACATTGACCGCGGCACTGGCATCCCGTGGATTTACAGTAGTTTCCGATGATTGGACGTACCTTTCGCAGAAGAATGAAAGCTTGGTGGCCGAAGGCCTGTCGGCACCCATCAAGCTACTCCCGGACACGTCGCGCTTCTTTCCAGAGCTGCAAAAAAGCATCCCAAGAAAGACTCTGAACGGAGAGATTGCCTATGAAATTGAGCCCGGGCGCTTCCATCGGTCAGCTGCAATTTCGTCGTGCAAACCAAAGCTGACGATTTTCCTTGAGCGCACCACGCTCCCCGGCACGCGGTTTCTTCCGTCGCAACCGGAAGACGTCCGCCACTATTTCGAATCGAACGCCGAGCGACTGCCGGAAGAACTCTCCTCCGCAAAGACCTCTCGCTCAGAAATCATCAATCGCCTCTCGGAGTACCCATCGTGGCTGCTGCGTACCGGAGATGATCCTCACAAAACCGCCGAAGCCATCGAGCAATTTCTGTCGGAGGCCAAATATGGCGTATAGCGAGTGCTCCGATCCGCTCGATGCTCTGCATAGATTCGTCCCTACGCCGTTGCGGGCAGTTTTCGATGTCGGCCAAACACGCGTGGTGGTTCAGACGAATGATTTCTCTCTTCTTCCGGAACTTCCACTCGCGACTATCAACAATGAGTCTGACAAATGTGTTTTTGAATGGAAAATCGTCCGGGACTACGACGCACGCGGAGTCCTCGAGGAACCAATGCTGATGACATCCGGAAAATTGCTGACCGTGGCAATGGGGACCGCATGCCTGGTTGGTTTGGATTACGAACGGCGCCAACTACTCGGCTTTATCGGAGCCGAGGTGGACGCCCGTACGTTCCAGCACGTTCTGCTGCCGTTATTCCGCCGTCTGACGAACGAACGATCTCACAGCAGCTTTCGCGGCGGCCACGAAAGTACTGTCAATGCCTAAGCAAGTGGCCAAGGGGATCATTCTTTCCGCGCTGCAGTGTGACCCGGATTTCTCGCGGCTTGGAACGCTGAGAAGTCTCAGCGAAGGGGAAAGCAGAACGCTCCTGGCATGGCTGGATCGCAGCGGCCTAGCCCTGAGCTTTCTTCGACAAGTACAAACCCACGAAGCCACGCAGGCGCTTTCGTCTGATTTTCGCGAAGCCCTGGAGCTGCGGCTAGACAAAAACCGGTTGCGGTTGCGCGACATGTTGGGAGAATTTCACCGAATCAACGTGGCACTATTTTCTCAAGGCATTCGCGCATGTACCCTGAAAGGGTTTAGTCTCGTTCCCGATTTCTGCGAAGATCCCGCCCTCAGACATCAAACCGATTTTGACTTTCTGGTCGCTCCCGAACACGTCGAAGCTGTTGCTGCAATATTGCGGACTTTCGGTTATTCCACCGCCCATTTGTCACCAACAGAAGAATCTTGCTTTCTGACACCGTCAGTTCATATTCCCACTCAAAGGGATGACATCTACGCAATTCAACAACAACGGCAATTGGATCTCCACACCTGTATTGTCGAAAATAGTCCATGGCTCGCCTTTGAAGTTCCCGGTGATAGTCTGGCCAATGCGGAATCGATGACGATTCAGGGGGTGCCTTTTTTCGGCTTGTCGCTCGAAGACAGATTCTTGCTGCAAGTTCTCCATGTCTATCGTCACTCCTCGCGTTCCTGGATTCGGCTTTCCTGGCTTCTTGAAATCGCGCGCTTCCTGGCAGTTCACTGCGACAATCAAGAACTTTGGAGCCGGATCATCGTCCGTGCGGGACAGTCCCGTTCGACAAAACGTATTTTTGCGTTCGTGCTGGGGCTGACGCAGCGCCTTTTCCCGGGGACGGTTCCCGGTTCTTTAAAGGTCTGGTCAAGCGCCGCTCTGACCGGCCCGCTCCTGGCGTGGTTGGATCATTTTTCGGTGCCATGGGCTACCTGCGATTGGCCCGGCAGCTTGACCAATATCCTGCTGGCACGGGAGTTTGTTCCGGATCGCCAGCTCCGGAGGCAATATCTGCGAAGTCGGCTGCTGCCGCGCAAAACACAACAATTTGTTGGCGCTTCCGAGCCAGCAGATCGTCGCATTTCGTTCCAGTTCCGAACCGAACAATTTCGATACGCGCTTGGCCGTTGCCTAGCCCATGGCGGAGCAATCCTGGGGTTGCCCCTTCAGCACCTCCGTTGGAAGCGGGCACTAAACCTCGCGCGTGTAGGCGAACCGGAATCGCATCTAGAATCGCCGCTAGGACAGAGAGAGGTATCATAATGAATGATCTAAACTATCCGACTTCAGGTGGTCACTCTCTGCCGGGCAGAGAAATTCAACGAGAAGAGATGAACACTATGGACTGCGTACTTGTTGTAGAAGACAGCCGGCCCATGCAACGTACGTTGCAACGCCTTTTTGAGTCTGACTCACTTCAAGTACAGATTGCCTCGGATGGACTGGCGGGCCTTGAGCTCTTTCGCAAGCAGCTTCCCTGTGCTGTGGTTCTCGACCTCAAACTCCCTGGAATGTCTGGCAAAGAACTCTGCCGGGAATTCAAATCCTTTGCGGCATCAGTTCCAATTGTTGTTTTGAGCGCGAACTCTGACGTTGAGGACAAGGTTTTGCTTCTTGAGCTGGGGGCCGACGACTATGTCACCAAGCCTTTCAGCCCCAAAGAACTCCTGGCTCGCGTTCGGCGCGCGATGAGACGCTCTGGCACTCGGCCCGCCGTTGCCTCGCAACTCGCAACCAAATCTGTCCATCATGAAGTCCTGACATTTGGCGATGCGCGCATCAATTTTACCAGTATGGAGGCGAGTAGAGGCGGCAAGATCGTTACACTGACGACCCAGGAATTCAAACTTTTGAAGTACCTAGCTACTTCTGCAGGACGCGTCGTATCACGAGAAGAGCTTCTCAATGAGGTGTGGGGCTATCAGAACTATCCATCTACCAGGACTGTTGACAATCACGTGCTTCGGCTTCGACAAAAATTAGAGCCGGACCCGGCCGTGCCTCGCTTTCTGATCACCATGCACGGCGCAGGATACAAATTTGTCTTGGGAGAGGCAGCAAGCGCCACGAATCCCTGATCGTGTTCGCCGACGCGCCATGAAACCATTCCGACTTCGCTCCCAGCTCTTTATCTCAGCCCTATTGATCATTTTTGGGTTGACCGGTTCTCTCCTTTTGTTTATCCGCCACACCGTAAATGTCGAGATACAAAAACAGGTTCGGAATGGAACCGAAGATTCGGTGCGTGCATTTGAGAGCGTTCAGCGTCAGCGAGAATTGCAGCTTTCTCGCACTGCCGCAATGCTGGCTGATCTTCCGACCCTCAAAGCTTTGATGTCCACAGAACACGCTCCCACCATTCAAGATGGATCAGAAACTTTCTGGAAGCTTGCAGGAAGCGACCTTTTTGTACTGGCCAGGCCTGACCGGGATGTTGTCGCGCTGCACATGACCAAACCAGGCTGGTCCTCGGTCATGGCGCAACGTGATCTGAAGCGATCAATGGATTTAGGCGAAGATGCTTCCTGGTGGTATGACGACGGCCGGTTGTACTGGGTTTTTCTGCATCCCATCACGTCGGGGGCGGGAGCGACGATGCAGCAATTGGGCTTTCTCGCTGTTGGCTATCAAGTGGATTCCGCCGTCGCCCAGCAACTGGCGATTGTGGCCAACAATCAGATTGCTTTGACAACCAGCGACACGGTCATCGCCTCCACCCTGCCGGCACGCGATGAAGCGGATCTTCAGCGCAGATTTCGTTCCGGAAGTATGGCTGGGCTGCTAAACACCGGTTTGATAACTCTGGAAACCGACCAATACGCCTATTCATTCGTCTTGTTACATGGCTCATCCCCTTCGCCTGTTCGTTGTTACGTCATGATGCCTCTGATACCAGTCAATACTTTTATCAGGCGACTGAACTACACCATTTACACAACCGGTGGTCTCGCCATACTATTTGGCGCTCTTCTTTTCGGATTTGTGGCGCGCACGATCACGCATCCCCTTGACAACATCGTTGCCGGCGTCAAGGCTCTTGCCTCCGGTGATTTTACGTACTCCATTACGCCGCGCGGAAGTACGGAGCTGATCGAGCTCAGTACTTCCTTTGCCCAAATGCGTGGCCAATTGCTCGCTCTGCAGCAGCAAAGGATTGAGACCGAGCGGATCGCAGCGCTGGCGCGGGCCGCCAGCTCAATTTCTCATGATTTGCGCCATTATTTGGCTGCGGTGGTAGCCAACGCGGAGTTCTTGCATGAGGCCGACAATCTGAACCTCGATAAAGACGAGATCTATGAGGAGATCCAGACTGCTGCGACGCAGATGACGGACTTGATTGATTCTCTCCGAGAACTCTCGTATCAAAGGACCGCTATTACGCCCACCCGCACGCTTATTGGACAGCTGATCCGTCGCGCCATTGAAGCCATCCATGCGCGACCCGAATTCCGCAATGCGCGCATAGTGCTCTTGGGCGCCGAGGACCAGGAAGGTATGTTCGACGCCCGCAAGCTGGAGCGCGTCTTTTTCAACCTAATTCTCAATGCCTGCGAAGCCACTGCCGGTAATCTCGGGCCCATAACGATTACGGTGCAAAACAATCGCAACGAGTTTGAGATCCGCGTCCAGGATACCGGGCCGGGAATTCCGCCCAGCATTCGCAGCACCGCATTCGACCCGTTTGTGAGTCACGGCAAGCTGAACGGCACCGGACTCGGCCTGGCCATTGTCAGCAAGATCGTCCAAGATCATTCTGGAAGCGTTCACATCGAAGAGACTTCCGAATTCGGAACGACAGTCCTGGTACGGCTCCCCTATTCAGAACAATCCGCCCCGCGGACGGCGAAAACGACTCTGTTCTGAGGAGTTTTCTTCCACCATCGCCGGGGGGGGCGCGTACAGGATTTCCCCCATTGCCTTTCGTTTCTCAATAGACAGAATAATGACATGCCGTTGACACGGCTTGATTGACAAAGCTAGTTGGTATCCGTAATGTCACGGATGGGAACTAGAAAATTCATGGACGGTCCCCGTAATTATGAAACTTCAGAAAGATAGCCGGACAAACACTTCTATCAAATTATTCCTTATAATCGAAAATCGCATGCTCCGCGAAGCCATGACCGCGATTTTTCGGCAAAACTCGGATTCCACTGTGGTCGGATCGGTACGGCACTCAGAATTGGCATACAAACAAGCCGCCTCGTGCCAGTGGGATGTTTTACTGGCTGATCAGGCCTCGGCAGCGATATTTCCGCAGAACTTCGTCGGAGATCTGCTGGGTCTCACACCGGGACGGAAGGCCATTCTGTTCGGTATGGATGACGACTCCGATGTTTTCTTGCGGGCCATTCGTTCAGGTGTCAGCGGATACCTTCTTGGAGAAGCCAGCGCAGAAGACGCGGTGACCGCGGTGCAAAGAGTGAATGCCGGAGAAGCCGTTTGTCCTCCAATGCTGTGTCATCACCTGTTTCAATTTGTGGCTCGCTCTACCCGTGAGGGAGGCATGATCTTAAATCAGCGACTTTGCAATGAGCTTGGACTCACGCCTCGGCAGCAGCAACTTGTCGCCCTTCTCGCGCGCGGCTTTACCAACAAAGAAATTGCAGGCAGCCTGCGGCTTTCAGAATTCACCGTGAAAAACCATGTTCACAGGATCATGCGGCAACTCAATGCACAGAGCCGCTACGCTGCTGTTCAGACGGTTTGCGAACAAAACCTGGTCGCCCTCGCGCAGTAAATCTTGACGCGCAGCTAAATTTCCTCTACCGCCGCCAGCTTGGTGAACCCCGCTTACGCGTTTCTCGCCGGGTTCGGCACGGGTCGCCACCCTAAATCGCAACGGGGCTCGAACTCCATTCTCTGTTGCGCAGACAAAAAGCCTGCTTGGTCGGCAGTTTTCAAAAAGCAATTCCCCCTTTGCCCCGCGGCTCTTCACTTCCCTGCAGGATTGGCAGCGGCGTATTTTGCGTCTGATTCTGCAATCTGGATTTTGCCCACTTCCGTCCAATTTTAATGGAAGCATTGAAGATGGATCCGACCGGCAGTATGCCGCCCAATTTGTGCGCAGCGACTGCAGCCAACCCCATGGATGCGAGACATCCACAAGAGGCACAGTCCGGATTGCCGCCAAACTGGCACGGCGTGATTTTGGTTCTGAGGTCCGCAGAGAGCGTCTGGGTGGTAAGGGCAAACACGCAATCGTCGGGTCCTCGCGGCGGAGTAGCGAACTGTCGAATCACCGACTGCGGCATGTCCAGTTTCGGAAATCGCTTTCGTAATTGCGTCATGTCGGAAATGACTTGTTCCCTCTCCATGGCACTCAGTATTTCCGGCAACTGATCTCCGACCTGGGGAGTGAACAGGCTAAACCACACCTTCTTGATCTCCGGCCGTGGTGTCCAAAATTCCAAAAATTCGGCCAGGTACCCCGGCCGCTTCATCATCTGGGCTGTAACCGTGCAGTGGATCGTGACCCTTTGCCCCGCGATATTTTTTAGAATGCGCTCATAGGTCGCCGGCGCCCTGCGGAGGTCATGCTCCGGTTGCAACCCATCAATGGACACAACAACGTGCAGGCGCTCCAGGTTCGGCCAAGTCGGACCCATGGTCCGGAACGCGCTGGTAACAATCTGCACGTGAATCCCCAGGCCGACCAGCTGCGGAATCAGCAACTCAAGCTCCCGGTACCGCACGAGCGGGTCGCCCCCGACAATGGAGAGATGCAATGGCTTGAGGCGATTGACAACCTCGAGCACGCCATCGACCAGCGATTGCCCCCGGCGATCGTTCAATTCGCGCAGCGTCTGCCCTCCTCCCAGATGAGCATCGTCATAGGCGTAGCACCCTGGACATTTCAGGGGGCATTCCCGGGTAATTTCAATAGAAAGAGAGGGATGCTCGCCTTTGAGAATCTTGCCCCATGCTTGTAGAACTTGAGAAGTCTGCACCGCTGATGATCCTTTTCCGACCGGATTCACAACACGTGGTCTGTGAGAGTCTCCGCTTCTGTGTGGTCGACGCCCGAAACATAATGTTCTCGCTTGCCAGGCCGCTTGTAAATGTTTGGAAAATAGCCGAATCGATTGCCCGCTCCTTTAGATGCAGCGAACCAGCGAGACGGTCATTGCGCGTATGTCGTTCGTACGTAAGACGATTCCGCGCTTAGCTCGGTTGGTCCGACGCCATACCCGTCCATCGCCCCCTCTTGCCTGCGCCAGGACGACGAATGCGGGCCGGACCTCGAATCCCGCCGAGGTTTTGTGAACCCACAACCTAGATCGCCTTCCAGCCGCGCAGCAGAAAGAAGAAAACGAAACGGTTTAGAAGGCCCTGGATGGCCTGCTGAACTCGGAATTCCGCTTGCATCGATGTCCCGGCCGTCTGGGTCAAATTCCTTGAATACCGATAGTATGTGGGAATGTCGGTCGCAGTTCCACCTATGAACGTGAAGTTGGCACGATGGAACGATAAACAAAGAAAACGGGGAGCCTTTACAGGCTCCCCGCGGCGTCCGTCGATCTGCGCCAGTGCTGGCGTGTTTGACGGGACTAGAAGGTGAACTGGGCTTTGATCTGAATGATGCGTGGCGAAGCGTCCGCGCCCAAGCCTGAACCGAACGGCGTCGTCGGACTCGAGACGGTGCGGATGATCGTGCCGAAGCGCGGATCCGCGATGTTGGCCACTGGAGCGTCAAAGTTCGGATGGTTGAAGATGTTGTAGAACTGTAAGCCGAGTCCAAATTGCGCCGCCTCCCAGCGTGGCAAGTGGATCATCTTCATGATGGAAAAGTCCGAATTGAAGTAGCCGGGTCCTCGCTGCGTGTTACGGCCGAGGTTGCCGAACCCATTCGGCGACGGAGAAAATGCGGAAGTGTTGAAGCAGGGCGCGCCAACGTTGGAGCCAGGTCCAGAACAGGTGAGATGAGTGGAGCCCGCAACAGTGGCGAAAACTTCCGTAAGCGCGCCATAATTCGTTGCGGCCAGGGTATTGGAGGTGTCCAGGTCAACCACGGTGAATGGAAGGCCCGAGCGGGCAAACAGCGTGCCCGAAACTTGCCAGCCGCGCATAAGCGGATCGGGCCCGTGGCCGAAGGTGAGTCGACGCAACGGCAATTCCCAAACATAGTTAAAGCTCACGTAATGGCGAACGTCATAATCGGCGTTGCCGTAGTTTGCTCGCAGATCACCCGGAATTTGCGGGACGATTGGCGCCGTGTTTGTTGAGCCGAATTGCGTCGTAATAAAGGGTGAGAAGCCGCCGTTTGAGACTTCGTCAATCGCGTGACTAAAGGTGTAGTTAAATTGCACGACGCCGCTTGAGTAGCGATGCTGAGCGGAAACCGTCATGCCGTTGTAATTGGAGACGGCCTCGGAATAGAGGCCATTCACCGGGCCAAAGCGCGGATCCGGTGCCGTGGTGGGAAGTCCGGTAAAATCGCTGGCAAAGGCATTGAGTGACTGGTTTTGCACCAGTTCGTGAATGCCATGATTACCGGTATAGGTCACGCTGACCGACGTATTGTGCCCAAAGCCCTGCTCAATTCCCAGGCTCCACTTCTGATACTGGGGCACATTGGTGAACGGATTCGCAACGGAGATGCCCGGCGGAGTGAAACCCGGTACGGCCGCCTGGAGTTGGGCCAGAGTTGCGCCGGAGTTGAAGCCGGAAAGAAAAGCCTGGTTCGATGCGGCAGCGAGATCGAACAGGCTGTTGGTTTCGCCTGGGGTAATGGTCTGATTGCCACCACCAACAGTGAAGCTCTGCAGCAACGGCGGGTTTTCAGAGAAGTTGTCAACCACTTGACCGGGAAAAGCGTCCCAGAAAATGCCGATGCCGCCCCGAACGACTGTCTGGTGTTCCCTGCCGAAGGGCTGCCAGGCAAAACCGAAACGAGGAGCCCACTCGAGATTGGTTAATCCCGTCAACACGGTGCGATTGCCAGTGCCGAGGATCTGATTGTAGGGAACGTCAACGCCGTTCAGGCTGGGATCGTTAATGAGCTGATTGAAGGGTTCGGTAAGCCGCGCGAAGCAATTGTTCTTGCAAACGGCATTGGAAGCATGATCGACGCGGAGGGCGAGAGTAACGGTGAGATTGGATTTCACCTGCCAATCATCCTCTGCATAACCGCCGAGCGAATAGAACTTGAACCGCTGGGAAGCCGCGGTCGGAAAGTTTTGTTCCAGAACGCTGCCGGTGCCGCCGTTATAGAACGAGTCAAGATTCGGAGTAACCAGTAGTCCGCTGGTGAACTGTCCATAAGATGAGTCGGTTACATCGTTACGCCGGTATTTCAAGCCGAACTTCATCGTGTGCCGGCCGATGATCTTGGAGAAGTCGTCCGAGAACTGTACCTGGGAAACGTTGCGGCCTTGTGGGGTAATGTAATCGAGCCCGCCGAGTGTGGTCAGACTGCCATCTGAAAATGCCAGCGTTGTGGGAAAGGCCGAGATCGCGCCGGAGGGATTCGCGGGATTGAAAAGCGCTGAATACCATTGCGCGGAAAGAATGAACTGGTTGACGGCGCCAGAGCCAAAAGTGTGTGTTTCCGACAGCTGTCCCTGGTATTCCGGTTGGTCGCTCTGAAGATTGAAGAACGGATTGATGGGGTCGGTGACCGTGGCCTGCAGACCGTGGTCCTTTTGAAAGCGACCATAGAGACGATCGTTCCTGCCAATGTTCCAGTCTTCGCGAGTGCTGTAAAGAGCTTCATGCGTGAGCTGACCCGCGGTAGATCGGAAATTGACAGTGCAAGGAACAGTGGTGCCCAGGCCGCCCGGTCCGACGAAACCGTTGCAGCCTAAAGGATCGGTCCCGTTCCCGGCGGTGGCTGAAGCTGCGCCGTTCGCGCCGTTATAAAGATTGAACATGTTTTGGTAGAACGGGACCGAAGCTGTGAGTCCGAGATTTGTCAGATTCGTCAGCGTGGCCGCTTCGAACTGGGGACTTGGGAGGATGGCGCTCACGCTGGTTGGTACAATGACGCGCAATCCTTCCGTGTTGAAATAGCCAAAGAGCTTGTCCTTGATGATCGGGCCGCCGAAATCGGCCCCCCACTGATTGGCGTTGACAAAAGACTTCGGAGTGTCGGTGTTGTTGTTGAACCAGCTGTTGGCATTGAGGGCGCTGCCATTCCAATAGTAAAGGGCCCGGCCGTGGAAGCGGTTGGTGCCGGAGCGCGTTGCGTAGTTGATGTTGCTGCCAGCAAGGCCGTTAAATTCGCCGCCATAGCCATTGGTGACAACGGACACCTCCTGAACTTCGTTCTGGCCGAGGAGAAGATTGCTGGCGCCAGAGTTATTGAGGTTGAGATACGGATCGTTGTCATCCATTCCGTTTAGAGTGAAAAGATTGGAGGTACCCGAAATTCCAGAGACAGCGAAGTTTCCAAAGCCGGCCGCCGTGTTCATAACGACACCGGGAGCGGTTTGCGCGGGATAGGTTAGGTCGTTTCCGGGATTGGGCATGTTCTGAACCTGTTTTTCAGAAACCGTGCTGGAGAGATTTCCGTTCTCGGTCTGCATCAAGGGTTCTTGTTCGGTCACCACGACGGTTGCGCTCTCGGCGCCAAGAGAGAGAACGATATCGGCACTGGCGGTCTCGCCGAGAGAAACTTGTACGTTGCGGACTACGGTCTGAAATCCCTTGGCTTGCACCTTAATCTCATAGGGCCCGGGAAGCAGCAGGGAGAAACGATAGGCGCCGGTGGAAGTCGTGGTGGCGTCATGATTGTCGCCCTTGTCGATGCTGTGGAGATGAACGGTGGTGGAAGGAACCGGCGCACCGCTCGGATCGGTGATCGTGCCGGAGAGTTCTCCTGTGGTATTGGTTTGCGAGAAGGATGCGCTTCCGCCAAGCGTAAAAACAAACAGCAAGGCAAGAAACACACGGCTAACTTTTTGCTTCAAGGCAATTACCTCCTTGGTGGACCTCAGTTGAGTTGGACTCGCGCTGCCGGAAGATCGATCGCGATCGACGGCGACGCATTGTGTCGCGAGAGTTGAGCTCTTACCCAAAACAAGCGGCACTGGCTTCATGCAAGTCGCGTGCCATTGTGGATAAAAAAATCAAACGCATAGAAATGAGTAACTTGGTGTAAGCCTACCGAATTAGTCGTACTTTAAATATATATAACTAGTTATAGATTAATATAAAAAACAGAATGAAACCTTTTGCGCTGCCGACGCGTCTTAAGATCGAGACCGGGAAAGATCGGTGCGCGGAAAATACATCGTGCGTCTGTCAAAACGTGTCGTCGCATATTGCTTTAATTTTATTTAATGAATGTGATGGCGCGCGTCATCGCCCGTAAGATTCTTGCAATCTCGTAGCGCGCGCAAACCGCTAAGGGCCACGCCCATATGCAGGTCGCGGTTAATTCCCGGCACATCTTCAGCCGAACTTCTTCGCAAAAATCTTGCTGCAACACTGCGTCTACCTTTCCAGTTGATTGCCGATCTGGACTCCATCGCGAGAGCTGCTGGCAGGCACACGGGCGAGAAGAATGTTCGCTGCCCGGCCGGATGAATGAGTCTTGTCGATTGCTTCCGTGCTGAAGGGGAGCTATTCGAGAATCTTGGCGGCGAAGCTGGCCAGGACATCGTCCTGCACGCTGTAACTGACTTCGATCGGGTTGCAGCAAACTTCACAATCTTCTACGTAGCTTTGCCGGCGAACCGACAAGTCCAGAACCATCGAAATCTCTTCCCCGCAATACGGGCAAATGAAGGAGTGTTCCATTACGACCGTAGTTTACAGCAGGCGCTTCGGAAAAAGGTGACAGCGCGGGCTTTCCTGTAGGGCCGCCAACAGAACACGGCGATCGCAGCGTCAGAAGATCGCTCCCTCAGATCCGTCCGCCAACCTGAAACTCCGAACGAATGAACGGTTTAATTCCCTCCTCTCCCGTTAGACGAAGGCAGAACAATTGCCCTTCTCTTTCCCAATCAATATGGAAATCAAAAAACGGACAACACTTGCCTTCGGCCACACCACCCAGTCCGCCAGCTCGGCAAAAGAAATCTTGGTCGGGCTGTATTGGAATTCGTAGCCCTTTTCGGTCTCCGCGATCCCGCGCCGCGCGGCGATCAACCGTTCGGTTAGTTCCTTGTGACGCGTGCGCTCCGCCGGATTGAGCGCCTTGGTATTGCAATAGAATTTGCCGGTCGTTGTCATTGTCTTTTTCTCCGTCTTCGCGGGCGCGTGTTGCCCATGCAGCAGTGACGCTCCGCTGCAGGTCAGCAAAAGCGTGACGATGATTGCCACCGCCGCTGGCTTCCGTGTTCCGATGAACTGTTGCCTTTCGATTGCCATGGTTTCCTCCGATCGCGTTTGCCACGACTTAGGCCCCATGCTAGAAGTTAAAGTGGACTTCAAGTCAAAGAGTTATTGGGCAGACCCGCGGGAGGAACAGCATGAAGATCGGAGAGCTCGCGCGCCGGGCCGGGCTCAAGCCTTCCGCCGTCCGCTACTACGAGAAACGCGGCCTACTCGCTGCTGCGTACCGCACCGGTGGCCAGCGGCGCTTTCCCGACGAGGCCCTGCGCCGGGTCCTGCTCGTCTGTTTTGCCAGGGATATGGGGTTTACGCTGAACGAGATCAAGGTGTTTCTTGATGGCTTGCGGGAAACTACTCCGGTCGGCTCCCGCTGGAGAAAGTTGGCGCACCGGAAAATTCAAGAAGTGGAGGAAAGCATCCGTTGCGCGCGCCGTTTGAAATCACTTCTCCGGCATCTACTGCGGTGCCGCTGTGTTTCGCTGCAGCTCTGTGTCCGCCGCCTGAGCCTCAGCCCCCATCTGCAGGCCATCCGCAAGCACAACAGGTAGGCCGCTTTTTGGGGAACGCGCGTCCCAACACTTCGTCATGGACAGAGTCGCGCTTTACTAAATTCGGCAAATCCTATTTCTCTCCGCCCTGCGGTTCAATTCTATCGGCGTAGAGAAAATGTCGCGTCTTCAGCGGCTGGACGGCAAATCGCAAGACGCGCTCTTCACATTCACGATCGGCAACGGTGAAGCGATCGTGTTGCCGTTCGTGCTCAGCCAGCGAATCCACGAGAAAATTCTCCACGTACACACCCTGAATTTCGACGTCGTAGAAGATACCCCAACGGGTCGCGCCATCGCGCCGGCGAATCCGCTGATAGTCGTGCATCGCGTCGAGAAATTCGGACTCCGTGGCCGGATCTATCTTGTATTCGACAGTAACCATGACCGGCCCTTCGTCAGGTTCCGGCTCTTCGAACATCGACACTTTCCCCCAGTGATTCCATATGTCCAGTGAGCCCGGAGGTTCTGGCAGTCGGGCAGCAAACGGGAGGACCAGACAAAGAGCGATCCCCGCGCTCGACAGCATCAGGGCGCTGCTGGCACTTGTATGATCGGCAGCGACACCCCACAGCGCGCTGCCAAAAGCGATACTCCCTTGAAATACCAGCAAGTAGATCGCGAGAACGCGTGCACGCACCCAGTCGGGTGCCAGTTTCTGAATAAGGATATTGAAGACCGACAGGAAGACGGTCCAGGCCGCGCCGCCGAACAGACTCAAGATGCAAAGCAGCCACAATACGTGCAGGGTCGCCAGCGCCCACGTGATTGCGGCGAAAACAGCCGTAGCTCCGGACACGATGGTTTCCACTGAGAACAAGGCTCGTGCGCGTTGCAAGGCGATGGCTCCGATGACCGCGCCAACACCGAAACAACCAAGCAGCAATCCGTATCCGAGCGAACTTTCCGTTAGCTTCCTGGCAATGGCCGGCAACAGCGCCCAAAAAGCGCTCGCGAAGAAAATCAAGCAAGCCGCACGAATCAGTAGTTTGACGATATCCGGTGAGTAGCGAACGTAGCGCAAGGCGGCGCGCGTAGCTCCGGCCATCGTTTCTACCGGCAATCTGCTTTTGCGCACCGGACGCTTCCAACGGGCGACAACCCAGATGACGCCGAGGAAGGAAAATATGTTGAGGACGAATGCGGTGCCGATGCCAGCGACCGCAATGATCAGACCTGCCAGGCCTGGACCGACTGCGCGAGCGAGATTGAACTCGATACCGTTGAGCGCCAACGCCGGGCCAAGATCCTCCTTCGGCACCAGCTCGGGAAAGATCGCGCGCCAACTGGGAGACTCGATCGCGTCGCCTGCCGATAACCCAAACGTCAACAACAACAACAGCCAAGGGGTCATCGTGTCCGTAATGGTTGCCACAGCGAGAACAATTGCGACGCCCACCATCCAAAATTCCGTGCCCAAGATCAGTTTCCTGCGGTCACAGATGTCTCCAATGGAACCGGCGGGCAGGGCCAACAGAAAAAACGGTAACGCGCTTGCGGTTTGGATGAGAGCGATGTAGACCGAGCTCGACGTAAGCGAGGTCATCAGCCACGCCGCTCCAACGCCTTGCAGGAAAGTGCCGACGTCGGAGGCGAAATCGGCGATCAGCAAATTGCGAAAGATCGGAATTTTTAGAGGACGCCAGGGACTCGGTGGTTGCGCAGTCAATTTTTCCATTCGAAGATGCACCCAGCCCCAGACCGATTCACCAGGGCAACTCGCACTTAGGCAGTTGCAACTCTGCGTCGTGCGCAGCCCGCTCCAGCGCAGACGGCTGACGATATCCAAATTCCACGTTGCGCGCAATCAGCGTGAAATCCCGTCTCCGCGACTTGGTGCGGGTTCAAGACCGTTGGGAACTTCTGCCCTGCTGCCCTTGCGCACAAAATTGCGGCAACGTTCCAGAGAACTTGTACCCGCCAGCGCCGGAACCGCCGCACGTCCATTGGGCGCGAACTCCTGCAAACTCTGCACCGGCGGCGTGAAGTCGATCCCGCCTCGGGCCGTGACCAGCCTGAAGATGACGGTAATGGATGAAATATGCGCAATGTAAAACGGCCGTTCCCCCAAAATCACAACCGTCTCCTGTCGCACTCCGGGCTAAGATGGCAGGGATGACCGTCCGCAAAATCGTCCACATCGACATGGACGCGTTTTATGCTTCCGTTGAACAGCGGGACGATCCGCGGTTGCGCGGCAAGCCCGTCGTTGTCGCCTGGCGGGGCAACCGGTCTGTCGTTTGTGCCGCTTCCTATGAAGCCAGGAGTTTCGGGGTGCGCTCCGCCATGCCCGCAATTCGCGCCGAACGGTTGTGCCCCGGCGCCGTCTTTCTCCCGCCGGATTTCCCGCGCTACCGCGCCGTCTCGCGTCTCGTGCGCGAAATTTTCAAACGTCACACGGACCTGGTCGAACCGCTGTCCCTAGATGAGGCTTATCTCGATGTGACGCAGAACAAGAACGGCTTGCCCACCGCAACACGTGTGGCGCGCGCCATTCGGGAACAGATCAGTGAGGAATTGCAGTTGACGGCCTCGGCAGGCGTGGCACCGAACAAATTTCTTGCAAAAATCGCTTCCGATTGGCGGAAACCGGATGGTCTGTTCGTCATCCAGCCGGAACAAATAGACTCATTCCTGTTACCCCTGCCTGTCGATCGTGTTCCCGGCGTAGGCAAGGTGACGGAAGAAAAGTTGAAGAAATTTGCCGTTCAGACAGTGGGGGATTTGCGCAGGCTGGATCTGCCGGCGCTTGAAAACCACTTCGGCCGCTATGGCGTGCGTCTCTACGAGCTGGCCCGAGGCATCGACAAGAGCGAAGTTGTCCCGGACAGACCGACGCAATCGGTATCGGCCGAGGACACTTTCGAGCGCGATGTGCCTCTGAGCGAGACCGAAGCAATGATCCGCAGCCTCGCAGAAAAAGCCTGGACGGCCTCACGGAACGAAGTGCGTATCGCACGCACCGTGGTGCTCAAACTGAAGACAAGCGAATTCAAGATTCTCACGCGCAGTCATACGCCCCAAGCGCCTCCTTCGTCTTGCGAGGAATTGACCACCATCGCCCTGGCCCTGCGCCAGCGCATAGACTTGAGCCCCAAACAACGCTTTCGTCTGGTCGGCGTGGGGCTCAGCAACTTTCGCGATCCCGACGATCTGTCTGCTCAGTCGGCTCTTTTCAAGTAGCTGAAACTTTCTCCGTTTGAAGTTCTGGATGTGCTTCTGATTGTTGGATTTCTGGCCGGTGCCGTTCCCGGCCCTGGATTCTAGAGCTTTCGCAACGCAACCCCCAGCACTCTCCCTGGACCGGTTTCTTGCACAAAAGCAACGATTCGCAGGTTGGCCGGATCCGTGCCGGGCTTAAGTTTCAATTCGAAATCTCGACTCACATTCTTTCCCTTTTCGAGTTTGGCAATCCGTTTGAGTTCTTGGACTACCGCAACGTGCCGCAGATGTTTGCCGCCATTCTCTCCCCGTAAAACTTGGGATTCCGCGTGATCAAGGGCCAGCACAACGAATATATCGGCGTTGTTTTTTTCGAAATTTCCATCCACTTCGATGCGGCCTCGAACGACCGCCGGAGTTCTTGTTTCCACGCTTGCCGAAGTGATGCGCACAGGGATTTTGCCAGCTGCAAGCACCTTCTGGAACTGCTGCTTGGCCCGCTCGGGATCACCGCGCTGCAATTCGCTCGTGCCGTCGACGATAATTTGCGGCGTATATACGGTATTCAGTCCCAACGCACGGACGTACTCTTTCTGCCGGTCCGTCGCCGACGACGAGGAGTACGGATCCTTCCAGCCATCATGATCCCAATAATCCACATGTTCGCTCAGAACAATCAACTGCGCTCCAGGAAGTGGTTGAGTGTCCATTTGCTCAAGCATTGCATCGGTGGGCGGACAAGTGGAACAGCCTTCTGAGGTAAACAGCTCGACAAGGACAGGCAATGCGTCTGTGCGGGTCTCCGCACTGTGTCCGGCCCAGGCCATGGCCGAGATTCCCATGATCAAAAGGGTCGTACTACAGGCCACGAGTCGAATCACGCTCAGCGTGGAAGTTACTCCCTGGCAGCGATCATTGGCGGTCATCCGGGACGTTTCCTAACTTCACTTTCCTGCAGTTTGGCCCTCGACGAACACTCGACCAACACAATTACCCCTACTGTCACGTACAAAGTGGCGCGTGACAATGACCACATGCAGGAATTTTGCTATGACCACTGTATCCGGGCGCTCCGGCAGGTTGCGAAACGCCTCCACAAAGTAGACGTCGAGCGCAAGAGCGAACAGTCGCCATGACTTTCCCAAGTCGCTCGAAATGCCCGCCGGGCGCGCCGCCCGTCGCGAAACTACTTGCTCGATTTTGCCAGCGATTTCACCAGCTGATAGAGAAACGCCTGCCCTTCATAAAAAGACGCGACGCCCATGCGCTCATCGCGGCCATGAAATCGAATGTCGTCTCGATCGAAGAAAAATCCCTGAATTCCATAGGTGGGAATTCCTGCGGCCCGCAGTGAACGTCCGTCCGTGGCGCCCATCACCATAATCGGCACCGTGGGGATGCCCGGCCAGATCGCATCCGTCGTTTCGCTCACCGCCTTGAGAACATCAGCGCGCATCGGTGATGCCGGTCCTTTGCTCATCTCTCCAAACATTTTCACCGACACTTGTCCGTCCGCGACTACTTTTTCCAAGGTGTTTTGCACATATTCCACGGAATCTTCCGGCAGCACACGGCAATTGACGCTCGCCGCCGCCAGCTGTGGCAAGGCATTTAATGCGTGCCCGCCTTCCAACTGCGTCGCCACGCAGGTTGTTCGCAACGTGGCATTCCAGGCAGGCGACGCAGCCGCCACACGTTTCATGGCTTCCCCATCGCCCGCACCGGCCTTGGCCAAATCTTTCCCGAGGGCGCCAGCTTCGATCTTGGCCATCTGTGTGAAATACGCGGCGGTGACTTCATTGGTCTTCAAGGGAAATGTAAACTCGGAAAGTCTCTCAAGGGCTCCGGCCAGATGATAAATTGCGTTGTCGTGCACAGGAATCGAACTGTGTCCGCCTTTGTTCCGCACTTCAAATCGGAAATTCAGAACATATTTTTCACTGACCTGTAAGTCGTTCGAAATTTTCTTTCCGCCCAGCGACTCGCCCCAGCCGCCTTCGTTCAGCGCAAACTCCGCATCAATGAGTTCCCGATGATTCTTCAGCAACCATTCGACGCCATTGAATGGCCCTCCGCCCTCTTCATCCGCCGTCAGCGCCACAATAATGTCCCGTTCCGGCTGAAATCCTTCCTTTTTGTATTGAATCAGATTGGCAATCCACACGGCCGCCTGCGCTTTGTCGTCTCCGGTCCCCCGCCCGTAGAAAAAGCCATCCTTTTCAATGAATTGAAATGGATCAACGCTCCAGTCCTCCCGCTTTGCTTCCACCACATCGGTGTGCGCCAACAGCAGCAGCGGCTTGCCGCCTCCGGTCCCGCGGAGTCGCACGACCAGGTTGGCCTTTTGGGGGTTTGCTCCACCGACAAAAATGTCCGCAGCCGGGAACCCCGCTGCCGCTAGTCGCGCGGCAGCTGCTTCTGCCACAGGAGTAGTAGCCCCGGTCGTGTACCCCGATGGAATCTCCACAAACTGTTTATAAATATCTCTCGCCAGTTTCTTCTCAGCTTCAGGTCGCGTCGACTGTGCTCGCAGACCAGAAGCACAAAAAAACAAAACCAGCAAACCCATCCCTGCCGAGTACTTTCCGTTTGTGTCCATGCGCCGCATTCTTCCACGAGCTGCAATTCGGCGCAACTCGCACAACCCGCGCCCCGGGGTCGTCCAGCCGCCGCGCTCTTCAGATGGTCAAAAATCGTCAATCATCCAGACATTGGATTCGGCGCTGGTGCCAAACATGGCGATGTGCCGGCCGTCCGGGGATGGCACTCCCCAAATTTCCAGGGGCTGCGAATTCTGCCAGATGGGAGTTGCCTTGCCGTCAAGATTCACGCGCAGCAAGGTAGCACCCTGGGGACTCGAAGTACCCACGAACACACTTTTTGAGTCTGGCGCCCAATCACAGGAAAATCAGTTCGCTATATCCTTGCACCGTGACGGTGCGAACTTCGCCGCCAGGTATTCGAAAAAAACGAATTCGGTTGTCGCCCAAAGCCGTGGTGAGGATGGCGACCCGGGTGCCATCCGGGGAAATCCCCCAGTGGTATTCGCCCCTTGGGTCGACAGGAACCTGGTCGAGGGCAAGTTGCTGGTCAGCGGTATGCCGCGGCTTGAATGCCGTACAACTCTGCGTACCGGCCGCCTTTAGCCATCAACTCCTCGTGCGTGCCGACCTCCACCAGTCGGGCCCCGTCAAGCACGGCGATCAGGTCGGCCATGCGCACGGTCGAAAACCGGTGTGACACGAGGATCGTGACGCGGCCACCGTCACTCTCGCGATTGCCGCGCACCGCAGCCGCGTAACGCTCGAACAACGCGTGTTCGGTTTCCGCGTCCAGCGCTGCAGTCGGTTCATCCAGCACGAGCAGCAGCAGCCGATCCCGCATAAAGCCCCGCGCCAGCGCCAATTTCTGCCACTGACCGAAAGACAACTCGACTCCGCCCGGCCAAGTCGGGCCGAGTTGCGTCTCAAGGCCCGATGTTAGACGAACGACCACATCAGCTGCTCCCGCCCGGTCGACTGCGGTGCGCACTGCGGGCTCGTCGTCCAGCCGGGGAATATCGCCTAAACCGATGGTATGCCGAGCGCGGAATTCGAATCGAAAAAAATCCTGGAACGCCCCTGCCAAGCGCGTTCGCCACTCGCTGGCCGGCATGCGCGCCAGCGGTGTGTCGTCCACAAGGATCGAGCCGGATGACGGCTCGTACATTTTCGCCAGTAACTTGACGAGCGTTGTCTTGCCGGCTCCGTTCTCGCCGACGATTGCAACTACGGCGCCAGCCGGCAACACTAGCGACACGTCATCGAGCACCACGCGCGATGTGCCGGGGTAGGCGAAGGAAACATGATCAAATCGGATTCCGTGGCGCAAGTTGTTCGGAACCGGCAGATCGCCCGCCGCTGCTACCGATGCGGCGTAGTCCTCAAGCCATGCGAGCCGCCGCGAGCCGTCCATCCAGAATCCGCGGAGGAATCCAATCTCGCCCACGGTGGCACCAATGTAGGCGGACAGCCGCGCACCTGCTGCGAGCACGAGCAGCACTGCGCTTGCCGGCGCGCGAACCGCGTACGACACAAACACCACAGCTCCGACATAGGCCAAGCCAAATATGGCCCACGCGAGCGCGTGCCACAGCGCAGAGCTCCACCGAGCGTCTGCCACTGGTCCGTACCAACGCTGCCAAGCCGCCCGTCGATCAGCAACGAGCCGCTCTCCGATACCGGTGACGCGTACTTCCTTCCCGGGCGGCGCGGTCGTCGCGATCGTGAACAGGTGACGCGCCAGCCGGCCGCTTTGCGCTCCACGCTCTTGCGCGGATCGCTCCACTGCGGGCCGCCACGTCGACGTCATCACCGTCGGCGCCGCAAACACAACCAGCAGCAGAAGCGCCGGGTGAATCGACGCCAGCAATGCCATCGTCACGCCAAGCCGCAGGATCCACCCCACCGTGGAAAACACCGACATGTACATATGGTCCAGCACGAACACCTGGTTGCGGAGCATGGATATGCGATCCAGATACTCGGGGCGTTCCTGGTGCGCGATTGTGGCCACCGACGCCTGCAGTTGCGCGACGTGTGACTCGAGAGCAATCGTCACCTTGTCGCGGAAACGGCGCTGCACGCGAGTGCTGATTGTGCGGAGAAACCAAGTGGCGGCGGTCGATACTCCGAGGCCAATCGCCGCGCCGACCACCACGCCGGGTCTCTGTTCGAGGACACCTTTGCCCAGCAGCATCAGCCACAAGGCAAGCAGCGCGTCCGGCAATGCGGCGATTTGCGACAAGACGAAGGCTACAACCATCAACCGCGGCTCGTGGCGATACCCGAGCTTGCATAAGCGCCACATCGACGACAGCGCCGGAGGCAGCGGTTCGATCCCGATATCTCGACTAGGAGAGGGCGTCATAGGTCGTACCCACCTCCTCATCCGGAGTCTGGAATCGATGCGCTTGCAAATTGAACATGGTCCAGTAGCGACCGGCCAGCGCCATCAGTTCATCGTGCGTGCCAAGTTCGATCACACGGCCATGTTCAAGAACACAGATGCGATCGGCGTGGCGCACCGTGGAGAAGCGATGCGAGATCAAGATAGTCGTGCAGTGCCGGGTCGCGGCGAGCAGGCGCTCAAAGATTTCCGCTTCTCCGCGAACATCGAGTTGCGCCGTTGGCTCATCGAGCAGCACGACGCCCGCGCCGAGACCGACAGCCGCTAGCGCTCGCGCGAGCGCGACGCGCTGCCATTGGCCGCCCGACAGGTCGGTGCCACCCTCGTAGCCGCGCGCCAGAACCGTGTCCAGCGCGGCTAGGTTCGCTGCTCCCGCTAGTTCGAGCGCGGCGCGGATAGCGTCGTCCGGCGCGCCTCGCGGCGCAACGTTATCGCGGAGTGGAAGCTCTAGGCGGATGAAATCTTGGAAGACCGCCGTGACGCGTGACCGCCACGAGGCCAGGTCGAATTCTCGAAGGTCGACGCCGTCAATCTCGATAGCGCCTGACTGCGGATCGTACAACCGGCACAGCAGCTTAGCGATGGTCGTCTTGCCCGCACCGTTCTGTCCAACGATGGCGAGCGAAGATCCGGCGGGAATCGTAAGGTCGAAATGTTCCAGCACGGGCGCTCCCGAAGCGTATCCAAACGTGATGTCGCGCAGACGAATCTCTTGCGCTGGTGCCCTGTCCGCAACGTGAACTCCAGAGCGCAGTGCGCCGGCCGGACGCATCGCGGGCTCCAGTCGCAGCACTGCGGCGACCGGGGCGGCCGCTCCGTCAAGCGCCCAACTGAATCCGCCGAATGCGAGCATGGACACTCCGATGGCGCTCTGCACGTAGACGACAGCTTCCCCAAGACTGATGCGGCCATGTATAGCGCCGTTCGCTAACAGCCAGAACACCAGGACATTGGCAGAGACAACCAGAAGCACGCTCCAAATGACGGGACGCTCACGCAGCCGTGTCGCTGCGTATTGAAGCTCGTGCAACCGTATGCGTCTGGCGACGAAACGGTCGATGGTCCAACCGGCGAGTCCGAACAGCCGCAACTCCTTGCTCGCCGGCGGGTCGACAGCCAGCCGGTAGGCGTAGTCGGCATCTCTCTGTGCGGCGCGCACCTCTTCGGTGTTGCGGTCCCACCAGATTGCACTCTCGCGCAGAAGCCAGTGTGTCGCCAGCCACGCACCCGCCAGCACCAGCGGCGCCCACCACGCATATCTCGCCAGAATCACCGCGGACGCAAGACCGCCTACCATTTCAACCATGCCACTGGCAATGAAATCCATGGAGATCGCCAGCGGCGGCCCGGTCATACCGAGATCGAAGTCCCGCGCGACCGTCAGATCATTCGTAAGATTGGGATCTTCAAGGTGACCCATTCCCGGCGGACGCACGCAGGCTTCTGTGAGCCGGTCATACAGCCATGCGGCAGTGCGGTCCCCGAGGTTGGCGCTGAGCGCCTGATGAATCGGGCCGAGCACTTGGAGCAACACGAAAATAGTGCCGGCAAGGGCCAGCGAACTCGCAAGAGAATCGCCGCGTTGCACGGCGCCAACGAGGAGGCCCATGGCGATCGCGAACGCCGCCGGCAAGATCCCTCTGAGCAGCAGGGTCGCCCACCAAGCGATGGCCAGGCCACCTGCGGCCTTCGGCAGGACGGCGAAGAACTTCCATTCCTTGCGGTCGGTCAAACGTTCGAACACGACCGCATTCTGCCACAGACCGAAGCGCACTACCTACGCAGTCCAGGTGCAACAGACCGACACCTGAGGCATCGTTTGCGGGAGAATCCGAATCGTGAACGATTTCTGCTTGGGAAAAGCTTTGCGACCCCAGCCGCAAGGCGTTACTCCCCTTTTGTCTACACAGACGATTTGCTTAGAACTCCAGCTTCAGTGAAACGCTTCCGCGTTCTCGCTAGCCCATTCGTCGAAGCTCGCGGCTTTTGTCCACGCTTCCGGATGGCGCGATAAACGGAAATAGGGGCCTCCATCTGCGTTTCCGGAGATCCGGAAGCCGCGGCTGGCGTTCTTCTGGGCACGGTTTGCGGCTTGGTTGCTCCCATTTTCATCGAAATATGACTTTCAATGCCGGCTTTCGCGAGCTAACGAGCTGGCTTGCCGCGATCCGGAAGAACAGGAGATTGATGAGAACGCCACGAGGAAAGTAAGATGAAAGGATTGAGCTCGGAATCAGGGAAGTTTCCATTGCAAAGCCGACAGCGCGACGGTTTCTGTCAATTCCGAAGAGGGAGCTGGAAACTCTGCAACACAACTTCAGATTTTGCCGCGCCCCGATCGGGAACAGTTTTGCCTACGCTAAGACACTCCAAGGCGCATCCCACACACCATGAAGAACAATGACCTTCAAGTCCTGATCGTCGGAGCCGGCCCAACCGGGCTGACGTTGGCTTGCGATCTGGCTCGCCGCAAAATTCGCTTCCGACTCGTCGACAAAGCCTCCGCGTTCTTCGTTGGTTCCAAGGGCAAAGGCCTGCAACCCCGGAGCCTGGAGGTGTTCGACGATCTCGGGATTGTCGAAGACCTGCTTCGTCTTGGCAGGTTTCACCTCCCGATCCGCGCGTATGACGGATACAAACTCCTCGTCGAGAGAGACATGCATGGAGGACGACATCCGACGCCTGCCACGCCCTACGCGAGTCCCTTGATTATTCCGCAGTGGCGAGTGGAAGAGACGATTCGAAAGCTCCTGCGGGATGTCGGCGGCACGGTCGAGCTCGCAACAGAACTCGTTTCACTCAGGCAAGACGGGCACGGCGTCGTTGCGACTCTCAAGCGAGAAAATAGCGAGGAAGCCATCCGATGCGAATATCTTGTCGCTGCCGACGGAGGACGCAGCTTTGTGCGCAAGTTTCTGGAGGTTCCTTTCGCAGGCGAAACATGGAAAGACGAGCGCATGTATGTCGGCGATGTCCGATTGCGCGGTCTAGATCGCGAGGCTTGGCACTCCTGGCCGAATCATCCCGACGGATGGCTGGCGCTCTGCCCACTGCCGTCGACGGACACCTATCAGCTTCAGGCACAAGTGCCGCCGGGTGAAGAGCAGGAACCTTCTCTGGAACTCTATCAGCGCATCGTCAATGAACGAAGCGGACGTACGGATATCCAGTTGACGGATGCGCCTTGGCTTTCCCTCTATCGCGTGAATGTTCGCATGGCGTCCCGGTTTCGCATCGGACGAGTGTTTCTTGCCGGAGACGCCGCTCACGTGCATTCCCCGGCGGGTGGGCAAGGCATGAATACCGGAATACAAGATGCCTACAATCTTGGCTGGAAGCTGGAAAGTGTGTGCAAAGGCGCGCCGCAATCTATTCTCAACACCTATGAAGAGGAGCGTTTGCCGGTTGCCGCGAATGTGCTCGGCATTAGCACGAAACTGTACAAACAAATTTCCGGAGAAGGCGAGGAAAGCCTTCGACGCGATGCCGTTACGCTTCAGCTTGGAATTTCCTATAAGGAAATGTCCTTGAGCGAGCAGTCGGGGGGCGTGCGATTGAAACTGTCTCCGGGTGACCGGGCTCCGGACGCCCCTGGATTGAACCTGGAAGGCCTCCCGAGGCGGCTATTTGATGTATTCCGTGGGCCTCAATTCACGTTATTGCGATTGTTCCCGGCTGGAGATGCTGTCAATCCTGTGCAGACTTTTAGCGGGATCAGCTACGTTGAGGTTGTCGCTGCCCGATCGCAAGACGTTCCAGCGATTTCGCAGCAGCTCGTTGTCGATGCATTCGGCCACGTTATGGAAGCGTATGGTGGCGGCCGAGGAGAATATGTCCTCGTCCGCCCAGACGGATACATCGGATGGATCGGCAACCAAGAAACACTTTCCGAACTTGAAACTTATCTCGATCGAGTTGTGTGCAGACCTGACGCGAAACCTACCTAGCCAATCGCGCCGTCGCACATGGTCAGGTCCAGTCGTGCGCCTTCCAGGCGTCCCCGGCCGATTGAGAAAATATCGTCTGGCAGAACAGCTAGATGCGCTACCTTCGCAACTCCTAGAGAGCCTTGGCCAGCTTCCTGCGACGCATAAGCCGAGCCAGAGGTCTAGGCGCGAACGGCGTCGACAACCGGCCATTCCCTTCCCCATGGTGCTCGCGAAACGGCGCCACCACAGCCACTGGGGATTCACAGCGCCACCGGCTAAGGAATCACTCGACAATAACGGTGGCGTTTACAGTTTGGCTAGCTCCACCTTTTAGCGTTAGCGAGACTGGAATTGTGTAGGTACCCGGATGGGCATCATTCGTTGATGTCGCACAGCCCGCAAATATGCACGCAGAGGCGAAGCACAAAGTCCCAACCATCCAGAGATTGCGTGGATGTCGAGTCGTAGATCTGCGCCTTAGACCAATCAGTCCCAGCATTCCCACCAGCGAACCGGGGAACCAGAGAGTTGAGGAGGCGAACAGGCCCGTGTCGGCAGGCTTCTGCAGCATGGCCATCTGCGGTGCGTTGGTGCTGACCGTTAGTGTGTCGGTGACGGGTCCGCTTCCGGCAGCGATCGTCAAACTTGGTGGCGCGAAAGTGCAGGAAACGTGAGGCGGCAAAGTTCCACAGGAGAAGTTGACGGTGCCGGTGTAGGCGCCGGTGGGGGTGATGGTGATGACGAGTTGACCGGACTTGCCAGGCGCAATGGTGATGCTGCCGGGACTTACGGAGGCAGAGACAGTGGGAGTGACGACGGTTTCGGTTACTGGCGCGGAAGTGCTGGCAGCGTACGAGGGATTTCCTCCGTACGCCGCGACGAGGGTGTAGACACCGGTGGCGCTGAACGAAGTTTGTAGAGTTGCGGTGCCGGTTGCGTCCAGGTTTGCGGTGCCGATGCTAGCGGTGCCGTTGTAGAAGATGATCGGGCCTGCCGGTGCGGCAGTGCCTGAGGCAGTGACCTTTGCGGTCAAAGTGATGGATTGTGCAGTTCCCGCAGTTGGATTCGAAGTCGTGAGTTTCGTTGTGGTTACCAGAGGTGCAGGCAGGAACGTAAGAGGAAGGTCGATAGAATCCGAATCGGGATTGGTTTCCGAGTCTTGTACCACCAATCTTACGGAGGCGGTGGCAGGCTTTAACGGAATGTAGATAAGATTGTTTGCGCCGTCAAAAAAAAGTCCGATATCGTCTGAATTCGCGGCTAAAGGTTTCCAAGTATACGGCGGTATTCCTCCCGTGGCCGTGAGAGGCACGATCATGCGAGTGCCGACCGTGCCGTTTGGCAAGCTGGTCGTGGTGATCTTGAGGGTAGCTTCAACCGAGAGGCCGAAGACGCTTGAAACCATGTTGGGTGGCTCGGCGGAGTCCGACAACGTCACGCTGAAACTATAAAATTTAAATTGAACCGGAGTTCCAGAGAGCACGCCTCCTGAAGTGAGCGTGATGCCCGGCGGAGTCGATAAGTAATTTTGCGTTTGCGGGCTGTAGGTCCACCGGTAGGGAGGAGTTCCGCCTGATGCGGTGAACGACGTGGAGTACGGCACAGCCACTTTGGCGGCAGGGAGCAGTGAATCGGTGAGGATGGAAAGTTTCGCGGGATTGGTGGAGAGCGTGAAGGTTTCTGTGTCGGTAGCTTTTCTGTCTTCGGAATCGGAAACGGTGATTGTGAAGGTGTAGTCGCCGACCTCTGTGGGAGTTCCACTGATTACGCCGGCGGTGGCGTTAAATTTGAGGCCAGTTGGAAGAGTGCCGGAGTCGAGCGAGAAGGTATAGGGTGGCAAACCGCCGTTGACGACCAGCGGCCTGGAGTAGGCTACCTTCACAACAGGATTTGGCAGGCTGGCGAATAACACGAGACCGCTGTCGATGGTGAGGGTGAAGGAGGCCGACTTCGTTTCAGGCGGAACCGACGAATCTTGAACGCCGAACGTCAGCGAATAATCGCCGAACTGCAAAGGAGTACCGGTGAGAAGGCCCGAACTTGTATCGAAATTAATTCCTTTGGGTTGCTTGCCCGCGATGACCCAACTGTACTTAGGAGTTCCCCCTGAGGCGGAGAGAACGCCAGTGTAGGGTTTGGAGACGGTGCCATTGAAGAGTTTCAGAGTGTCGATATGAAGATCGGAGTTGCCGATCACGACGAGAGTAGCGAACTGGCTTTCGTTTCCTCCGCAGGTGAGCGCGTAGGTAAAAGTGCCTGCGGAGGTGGGAGTAATGTCCACGCCGCCGCTGAAAATGTTGTTTATCAGTTTGCCTGGTTGCAAGCCGCTCCAGTCTCCAGCCGCGGTGGAATTTCCGACGATGGTGGCGACGCACTGTTGTGCGGTGAGAGAGAACGCGTTCTTGACGCTCCAGGTGAGCGTTGACGTTTCGCCCTTGGCTATTTGTGGAGGATTGAAATTCATGGTGATCGGAGATTTGATTGCGGGACTCAGCGAACTTTGAAACATGGTGGGGCTTCCGGTTTTGCCGCCGTTGGTTATCCCATAGAAGAGACCACCGCCGGTTTGCACCGGCGTAGACTCCGGATATTCTCCATCGACCTGTGGGTTATCCGCGATCACTGTGGAGGTGGCAAGGCCGCCCTCGAAATTGTGCAAGGTGGTGAGCAATCCCGAGGGCGTCATTTGGAAAAAGGTGCCGCACCCAACGGCATTGCAATTGGCGGAATCCATGTCGCCACCGAGCTGGGTGGTGCCGTAAAAATTGCCATCGCTGCCGAGAATCAGCGGCGCGTTCGGGTAGTTCCCCTCATTCGTGCCGTTGAATTTGTGCAATACGGTGAAACCGCCGCCGGAAGGCCGTTCGAATGCCACTGCCGTCCCTTGCACGGTGCCGGAGTATAGTGTGACGCCGTAGAGCGAGGCATCCGCTAACTGCACGAGGGGACCGGCGGGGTTGGTTCCCTCGCTGCCGTCTTCCGCAAAAGCATGCAGGATGGTGAGCTGGCCGCTCAAGGTGAGTTGCGCGATCGCGCCGTACTTCCCGGTTCCCGGCACCGTCTGAGGTCCGAGCGATTGAGTGATATACAGATTTCCGTCACTGCCCTGCACGAGAGAATTCGCGGTGTTGCCCATGGGATATGTCCCTTTTACAGGGTCGGGGGAATATTCGTAAACGGGGCTCACGGTTCCATCGCTGCTCAGGCGGTAGATGCCGATACCGTTTGTGAAATAAAAATTGCCGTCCGCGCCCAGGATCATGGCTGTTGGAAGGGAGCCAGGATCGGACGCACTAAAACTCTTCAGGACTTTGAGAGTTCCGGCCGACTTTCCGAGTATGGAGAGTTGAAAAATCGTACCTGAGCCGCCCGGCCCAGCGTTCGCGCACGAACCATATAGGTTGCCGTCCGCACCTACAAAGAGCGAGGTCACCTTGGTCCCGTCCAAGTTGGGGGTCAATGCGGTTGCGGTGGGCTGGAACGGATAAAAAATGCCGGCTTGCCCCTTTTGCGTCACCTGGAAGATATACGCACACAGATTCTTGGCCGGGTCGTTGGCGCAGGTCTGAAAGACCGGCGGAGTTGTGGCATAAAAATTTCCGTCGCCGGCTTGCAGGAGGTGGGTACCGCCTTGGCCGGCGATGACGAACGTGGTGGTTGTCGCGGTCGTTTGGGCCTCGACCGGGATAGTCAACAGAGCAGCCAGGGCAACGGGAAGAAGAAGAAAAGTAAGCAGTTTCTGCGCGGGGGAGAACACTTCAGAGCGCACTGCGGAATTCTGTTCAAGCGCAGTTCTGCGAATCATTTTTCTGCCCCTTTTCGCTGGATCCCTTTGCTGTTCACTTAAGGCGGCGTAAACTCCACGCAAAATGACTCAATTATTTTTGGCTCTCTCCCTTTCCGGACCGGGAAGCCAGGATATTCCGCCACACGGCAAAGGGTGAAGTGGTAGGATGAAGGACAAAATTCTCGTATTCCTTCAACGAATGGAGCGGACTTGCAGGCGGAAACAGGAGAAATCACTCTGCTTCTGGCGAGGTGGCGAGACGGCGAGGCCTCGGTCTTCGAACAGCTTATGCCGCTGGTCTACCCCCACCTGCGGCAGGTCGCCGCCGCTTATATTCGCAGGGAGCGGAACCCCGACGTGCTTCAAGCGACGGCTCTGGTGCACGAGCTGTACTTGAAACTCTTGCATCAGAAAAAAGTCGCTTACGAAGACCGGCGGCATTTTTATACGTTCGCTGCCAAGGTGATGCGCAGGATTTTGATCGATCACGCGCGCGGCAATCAGGCACTGATTCGCGGAGGCGGGGCCGTTCATGTCCCTCTGAGCGACGAGCTTCCGTGGGTCGACGTCGGCAGCGAAGATCTCCTTGAACTCAACCTGGCACTCGACGAACTGCATATCGCTGACCCCTATAAGGTCCAGTTGGTCGAATTGCGCTATTTTCTTGGTTGCACCGCCGAGGAAACCGCCACGTTGATGCAGGCATCCAAGGCCACCATCGATCGGGAAATGAAATTTATCAAGAGTTGGCTCTATCGGCGCCTGCATCCCGAAGCCGGTGAAGCGGCCGTCTGAGACTGATTCATTTCGTTCCTGTTATCCGCATTCCTGGTGGAGTGATTTTCAGCTCCTCAGCCGGTAAGGTTGGTCCTTGCATGACTGGTTCGCCTGAAATGTTGCCGAGGATCGAAGCAATCTTTACTGAAGCGCTGGCTTTGCCAGAAGGTGACCGGCAGCGATTTATTGAAATACATTGCAAGGGAGATACGGACCTCGCCGCGGAAGTCCGTTCCCTGCTCAAAGCATGTGCCGCAGAAGAACTGCTGGCCAGCGTCCGCCTTCGGGAATCGCGCATTGAAACGTTTGCCGACGGCAGGAACAAGCGTGTGGGCGCTTATGAAATTGACCGGCTCATCGGGCGCGGCGGTATGGGCGCGGTGTACGTAGCCCATCGCGCGGACGGCAATTTCGAGCAGCAGGTAGCCGTCAAGTTGATCGATCTGCCTCTCGCTACGGACCTTTTCCGCGAGCGATTCCGCCTGGAGCGTCAAATCCTGGCCGGGCTCAGCCATCCGCTCATTGCCAGGCTACTCGACGGTGGTGTGACCAGCGAGGGAGAGCCTTTCCTGGTGATGGAGTATGTCGATGGAGTTCCGATCCATCGCTATTGCGAAAACAATCTCCTTTCCGTTTCGCGGCGCCTGATGCTGTTCAAGAGCGTATGCGAGGCCGTACAGTTTGCTCATCAAAACCTGGTCGTGCATCGCGACTTGAAGCCCGACAACATCCTGGTGTCTGACGACGGCACACCCCGGCTACTCGACTTTGGCACAGCCAAACTGCTTTCTCCCTCGGCAGAAGGACTGGGGAGCGAGTTTACCCGGCAGGGTTTTCAATCCTTCACTCCGCAGTATGCCAGCCCGGAACAAGTGTTGGGCAATCCCATCACCACGGCGTCAGATACCTACTCGCTTGGGGTGCTTCTCTATCTTTTGTTAACGGGCGCTCTGCCGTATGAACTCAAGGAATTTACAACCGCAGAAATGGTGAGCGTGATCTGCGAACAACCACCTCGCAGGCCTGTCCTACCAGACGGCGCAGGCAAGCGGCTCGACGCTGACCTTGAAGCCATTGTGCTGAAAGCTCTCCGCAAAGGACCTGAGGAGCGCTATCTGACAGCCGTGCAATTGGCCGGGGATGTGCAAGCCTATCTCGATGGCCGCACCGTAACGGCGCGTCGCGGCACCTTTCGCTACCGCGCAAACAAATTCATTCGAAGAAACAGAATTGCGGTGCTCGCCGCAGGCTTGGTGATTTCTACCTTAATCGCTGGAGTAGGAGGCGTTCTCTGGCAGGCAAAGTTAGCCAACGCGGAACGCCACAAAGCCGAAGCGCGCGCAGCCGATTTGCGGCAGCTCAGCAACAGTCTCCTGTCTGAGTTGGACGAAGCAATCAAAGAGCTTCCCGGTTCCACCGGCGTGCAGCGCCTGCTGGTCACCCGGGTACTCGAGCATCTGGACCGAATGTCCGGGGACGCTGCGGGCGATCGACTGATTCAACTTGATTTGGTGAATGCCTATACCCGGCTGGGAAACATCCAGGGGAATCCCTACGATCAGAACCTCGGTGATCCGGCCGGCGCACTCGTCAGTCTGGATAAAGCGCTTGCGTTCGCGAGTTCGCTCACGGCATCAGCAGCCCTGGACCGCGAGGCGCTGCACGCCATGGCGTCGGTCGAACAAGCCCGCAGCGAGGTCCTGTGGGGAGTCGAGAAAACACCAGAGGCTGTGGCGTCGATGCAGTCAGCAACACAAGCCTATGAACGACTCGTCGCGGAGCGCGAGGCTGATCCTGCGCTCTTCTGCCAGGCCGCTGCGGCGTACGGCACACTCGGCGATGAGCTGGGCCAGCCCGGCACCCCCAGTCTCGGCGATCCTGTCGGAGCCCTGGTTGCGTACCGCAAAGACATCCAGCTGTATGAACACGCCCTCGGCATGGACCCCAATTTACCGTGTGCGCGCCGGGGACTCGGCATCATCCAGATTAAGGTCGGCAATATCGAGATTGAAACGAATCCAGCCCAGGCCCTGAAGGATTTCGAACTCGCTCAGCAGCGCTTCGAAGCGCTTCCAGACTCGAAACAAAGCGGCCTCTCCTCGCAACGCATGCGCGCCAATCTGCTGCGCAAAAAGGCCATGGCCATGAGGGAACTCGGAGAATATAGCCAGGCAGTTCCGCTCTTTGAGGAAGCCCTGACCATCCAAAAGCAGATTGCGGCCGCCGATCCCAAAGACACTCGCTCTCTTTTCGACGTGTACGTGGACCTCTCTCAGGCTGCCTACGATTTCGAGGAATCCGCCGACCCGGCATTCACAACCGATCCCCTCATGCGTCGTCGTAAATTCGCCTTGGCCGCGCCGCTTTTGAAACAGGCTGAATCGATTGCGCTCCAATTGTCGCGAGAAAATCCCTCGAACGATGACTGGAAGACCTACCTGGCTGATGCTCAGGTACGCCTGGGAATCGTTGAACAGCACCTGAACGCTTCAGCCGATTCCTCGACGTTTGCTGCGACTGGCCTTGCAACGCTGAAGGAGTTGGCAGCAAAGCACCCGAATTCCATCCTGATACTCGATTCCGAAGTAGCCGCTCTTTTAAATGCGAGGCCTCTGGCGCTGCGCGACACTTCGCTCGCGATCGCCTGCGCCGAGCGCGAAGCACTTCTGACGAAACGAAAGAAACCAAACGTGCTGCTTTCAGTTGCGCAGGCATATCGTTTCGCCGGTCAGATGGAGCTGGCCCGCGCAGCTGCCAACGAGGGACTGGCTCTAATCCCTGCTGCGAGTGCCGGAGTTCCGCTGCCACGTACTCGCAAGCTGTTAGAACTGGAAGCACAAGTTGCAAGATGACCTCAAATCACGACGGGACCAGGGGTATCTTTAGCCCTCCGCACCCGCTCCTTCTGGCCTGCTCCTCGGCTCAAATCGCGGCCGGCAGAAAGGTCATCCAGCGCGTGCCCCTGCCCCGCGAATCTGGCCTGGAGACGTGCCTTCAGTTCAAAATTCGGCAGGCTGCGGTGCAACGAGCGTGCCACTCGGGAAATCACGGATGCTGACCTCAACTCGTTGATCTCGAATCAGATGTGGTGATTGCCGTGGCGCGCAACTTCCCTTCCTTTTCCCCTGTGTCACGACCTCGACGTTACCGTCAAAATCCCCGCCAGGAATTCCGGCCGGAGCGGTCACTTTTCGTCCCGCGCCTGGACACTCGAGTCCTTTTGCGTTGAAAACACGATGCATGGCGAATTTCCGGATGCGATCCTTCGTTGGACATGCAGATGCTTTAGAAAAGCACGACGGAAACGGAGATCAACTGTGAACTACCCATCCGAATCCAGAAACATCGGCACACTCACGCGCTTGGACGCGTTCGGATGACCAGTCCGCCGAGCCGCAATCGCCTTTTCCGGGGTTTCCATGCCGACATCTAAAGGGGACTCTTTTCACATGGAAAGGCCGGAATGGCTCAGCCGGATGGAATCCGTCTTGGAGATGCTGAACGAGGGTGTCGTCATTGCCGACGGCCACCATCACATTCTTTTTGCAAACTCGCGGTTTGTCCAGATGACTGGAATCCCACTGGCAGACCTGGTCGGATTCGACGCGTCGCACTTCTATTCCTCCGAGGAATGGAGCTTCATCACCAAGCAGATTGAAATAGCTTTCCTTGCCGGGCACAACCGGTACGCCTTTGTTTTGCCCCGTAAAGACGGCAGCCGCCTGCCAGTGATCATCAGCTCACGAACCCTCGAGACCGACGGAACCCGGCTGGGGATCTTGACGTTCACGGACATCTCGGAGCAGATTCGTGCCGAGGAAGAACTCCGCACCGCAAACGCAAAACTCCAGAAACGCCAGCTGGAAATCGAGGAAGACCTGCGACTTGCTGCTCGCGTCCAGCGCAGCCTGGTACCGCGATCGGTCGTCTGGGACGCGTTGACCGTCGACACCTTCTTCAATCCCGTCCATTCCATCGGGGGCGATTTCGCGCTAGTGGATGCAACGAACGACGAACAACTCAGCGTGCTCGTATGCGACGTTTCGGGCCACGGAATCGGTTCTGCCCTGGTCGCCAACCGCATCTACTCCGAAACGACGGCGCACCTGCGCAGCGGAATGCCCTTCCTCGACATGTTCGGAGAGTTGAACCGGTTTCTGATCGAGGATATCCGCGGCTCCGGAATGTTCGTCACCGTGGCGGCCGCGCGAATCGACGCAAAAAAACGCACCATGACCTTCGCTGGAGCAGGCCACCCACCGGCTATGCTCGCGCGGCGCGGCGAAACTCCGTTGCTGCTGGAGTCCCGCACCATGGTTCTCGGAGCGCTGCCGGATGCGCTCGACGCAGCCGGCAATGAGGTCGTGGAGCTGAAGCCCGACGACCGGATTCTCCTCTACACCGACGGAATCACGGAAGTATTCAACAAGCGCGCGGAGATGCTCGGTATTGCCGGAGTTCAGGAAATCGTCCGCCGTACCTCGTCTCTGCCTCCCGACCAAATGAAACAGGGCATCCTCGACGGTGTGGCTGCGTGGCGTGAGGGACCGGCGACTGACGACGTTTCTCTCATGTTAGTGCACGTTCGTTGAAACAGATGAATTCAAGACTAGGAGAGTGTATGGCACCCAGACGCACCATGGTCCTTGTTTCTGTCGCTTTGCTCTTTGCCGGGATGGGGACTTCCATCGGGAACGCGCAAGAGACTCCGGCGCCCGTGAAAGCCGTCCAGCTGATCGGTCTCGCGGGCATCAAACAAAATGCCAAGGGCACACTGAAGGTTGAGAACGGAAATCTGCAGTTTGTCCACGGGAAAACAAACGCCGACATCAGCGCTCTTTCCATTCAAGACGTAGTTACCGGCGATGATACGCAAAGATCCGTCGGCGGCACGGTCGGCGTGATGAGCATGGCCGCGCCTTACGGCGGTGGGCGCTTCCTCAGTCTATTCCGCAAGAAAATCGATACGCTTACCATTCAGTACCGCGATGCGGGCGGGGCCCTGCACGGAGCAATCTTCACGATGCCCGTGGGCGCCGCGAGGTCCATCAAGACGGAGCTGGTGTCCGCAGGTGCCCATACCGCAACGACAGGACAACCGACCACAGACGCTCCTTCCAGCAAGGAGCAAAACGCCCTGCAGTTCCCGGAACACTTGTCCGGCAAGACTAACGCATCGGCAATCCAAGTCGAGATGATCCAGTCGGACGAAGTCAAACTCCCTGCCGAATTTCAGATTGCCCTCTATGAAAATCTCGTTCATCAAATCGAGAAGCAACGGACATTTCAGCATGTTTATCGCGACGGCGACCGCACCGCCGCGAGTGCCCCCGACCTGGTTGTTCTCCATAGCACGGTCCGGGGCTTTAAGGCCGGCAGCGAGAGGGCCCGCCAGGTGACTACCGTTGCCGGCGCCACGTCCATCGCGGTCCATTGCCAGTTCACCGGCCCGGACGGAAAGCCGCTCCTCGCGCGCGATGTAAACGGCAAGGTTCGGTTTCTTGGAGGAAATCTCAAAGCCACCTACGACTTCGCAAAGAACGCCGCCCATGTCGTGCATGAAAACTTCGCCGCGACCGATCAGCGACCCTGACGGACAACCTGGAGCCCTGCTGCTGATGATGGCGTTGTGCAGCAATCCCCGATTGCTTTCCACCGTGCGCGGAGCGGTCGAACCACTGGCCGAAGCGCTCGGATTTCCCGCGGTGCAGTGCAGGGCCATCAGGCGCGCCGTCGATGAAGCGCTCACCAACATCGTCCGGCATTCCTACGGCAACCGGCCCGACCGGCCCATCACGCTCTACTTTCGCAAGGCTCGGCGGGGCAACTCCGCCGAACAGGGGCTAGAAATAGTTCTCTGCGATCAGGGCCCCGCAGTCGATCCCGACAAACTACGGGGACGGCCTCTCGATGAATTGCGGCCCGGCGGCCTCGGACTGCACTTCATCCGCGAGGCCATGGACACGGTTGAATTTACGCGGAAGGGTCTTACGAACCGGCTGCGGCTCGTCAAGTATCTGCCCGAGGCCAGGAAAGACGTCTAAGGGAGAAACACGGTGGAGATTTCAGCGCGGCGCAACGATGGGACCACAATCTTCGACCTCACAGGGGACATCGATTTCGCAAATTCCCCCGAGGTTCGCCAGTCCCTGCTCCATGAGATCCGTGAGAGTCGCGTCCCGCGCGTGGTCGTAAATCTCTCCGGCGTTCACTACATCGACAGTTCTGGTGTCGCCTCCCTCGTCGAAGGCTTAAAGGCGTCGCGCGACGTCGCTTCGCGGTTCATTTTGTTCGGACTGAGCACGGCGGCGCGGGAAGTCTTGCAACTGTCCCGTCTCCTGAAGGTTTTTGAAATCTACGACAGCGAAGAAGAGGCGCTGGCTCCCTGATATGCAAACCGTCGCGCGCATAGGCGAAAGCACTCTCAACGGTCTTGGCTACGTCGGCTCGCTCGCCTCGCTTGCAGCGCGGGCAGCCTACTACACGCTGATGGCCCCCTTTCAGGGGAAACCGCTGCGCCTGCAACGCGCGATTTCGCAGGCCGTGGAGACGGGAGTCCGCGCATTGCCGATCCTGTCCCTAATCACCTTCTTCATAGGGTTGATCCTCGCGCTGCAGGCGGCATACGAACTGCGGCGATTCGGCGCCATCAGTGCCGTAGCCACCGCCGTCGCCGTGTCGATGTCGCGCGAGCTCGGCCCGTTGATCACTGCCATTGTCGTGATCGGCCGCTCGGGTTCCGCATTCGCCGCCGAAATCGGAACGATGAAGGTCAGCGAGGAAATCGACGCGCTTGAAACGATGGCCATTAGTCCCATCCGTTTCCTGGTCGCGCCAAAGTTTCTGGCCATGCTGGTCATGCTTCCGTGCCTCACCATATGGGCAAATGCGATGGGCATTCTCGGAGGTTCGCTGTTTGGCGTCGCGCAGGCGGATTTTACTTTCCTGCGCTATCTCCACGCTTCGATTGATGCGCTCCTAGTCCGTGACATTACGACCGGTCTGGTCAAGAGCGTGATGTTCGGCATCACGATCACCGCGGTCGGATGCCTCGAAGGGCTGTCCACAGGAGCGGGAGCTGAACAGGTTGGCCGGTCTACTACGCGTGCCGTGGTCATGTCGATCTTTCTGGTCGTTGTTGTGGATTTGTTTTTTACCGCTCTCTTCTTTTTTGCAGGCGGCCGATGACCACCAATCCGACGCCGCACGTCGCCTCCGCGAACCCTGTGATTTCGCTGCGTGATCTTCGCGTCAGCTACGGTGAACGCGAGATTCTGCATGGCATCAGCTTCGATGTACAACCTGGCGAAACGCTGGTGATCCTCGGTGGCTCGGGATCGGGGAAAAGCACACTCCTGCGGACGCTCGTCGGGCTTGAGAAGCCGAGTGCCGGAGAGATTTGGATCAAGGGCCGCGACATCGCGAAAATCTCGACGGCGGAAATGGACGCCATTCGAAGGAAGATCGGCATGTCCTTTCAGGGCGGCGCTCTGTTCGGGTCCATGACCGTCGGCGAAAACGTGGCTCTGCCGCTTCGGGAACACACCCGCCTTGAAGATTCCACGATCGAAATCATGCTTCGCCTGAAACTGCAGCAGGTGGGACTGGAAGGATTTGAATACTACATGCCGGCGCAGCTCAGCGGCGGCATGAAGAAACGCGCCGCGGTTGCCCGTGCACTGGCCATGGACCCGGAGATCCTGTTTTTCGACGAACCGTCTGCGGGACTCGACCCCATCATCGCCGCGGGCATAGACCAACTGATTCTGGAACTCAAGCGGGCTTTTCGCATGACGATCATCGTGGTCACGCACGAACTCGCGAGCGCCTTTCTCATCGCCGACCGTATG
>DATHFT010000105.1:0-10911 GCA_035317965.1 Saccharimonadales bacterium (SeqCode)
GGCCCCACCGCACCATGGATTAACCTCAAAAGGAACCATGTGACTTTTCGTTTTCTGATTTGCGAGAACTCCCGGTGTCGTTTTGTGTTGGATCTATTTACAGAAGGAAAAATGCTTTCCCGCCGCAGTCTGCACCTGTCGAATTGTCCGGAATGCGGCGCGACGTGGTCCCTGCAGTGTCCATTTTGTACCCACACCCTGGAAGTGACTTGGATCGAGGATCTTCCTCACTGCGGTCGCTGCCTGCAAAAACTGCAGGCAGCCGGCGCCTAGGACGGGGCGGCGCAAGCGATAGTCACTTCCGGCGCCCCCGGGAACGCCGCCCCATTCTGGTCAAGCGAGCGGCGAACCGTTTTCAGTGAATGTGTTTTGTCTTGCGGGACATGTAATCCATAAGCAGGTATTGCCCCAGGTTGTAGGGAGTGGTGAAGTAGGCTTTGCCCTTGCACATTTCGGTAATTTTCTGGACGAAATTCACGAGCGAGTAGTCGCTGGCGAGCATGAAAGTATTAATCAGAATTCCCGCGCGCTTGCATTTGTTCACTTCTTCCAGTGTTTGGCCGACAACAAAGGGGTCGAGTCCAAACGCATTCTTGTAAATACGCCCGTCCTCGAGCGTTAGCGCCGATGGCTTTCCGTCCGTAATCATGATGATCTGCCGCATGTCTTTGTTCTGCCGCAACAAAATGCGCTGGGCCATTCGCAGACCTTCGCGGGTGTTCGTGTAATAGGGCCCCACCTGCACCCTCGCCAGCTGCCCTAACGGCACCTGCTCGGCGCTGTCGTGAAACAGGACCAGTTCCAGTGTGTCGCCCGGATATTGCGTTTTGATCAGATGGGAGAGCGCCATTGCCACGCGCTTGGCCGGAGTAAACCGATCCTCCCCATACAAGATCATGCTGTGGCTGCAATCCAGCAGCAACACCGTGGCGCAAGAACTGTGATATTCACACTGATGCACCATCAAGTCCGAATAGGTCATCTCAATCGGAACTTTGGCGCCTTCGCGGCGCACTGCATTGAACAGTGTTTCGCTCACGTCCATGTTCATCGTGTCGCCAAACTCGTACGGCCGCGACACTCCGCCGGATTCCACCCCGGTCGACAAATCCCGTGTGTCATGCCGTCCAAAACTGCTGCGGCCGACCGAGCCCAGTAGATCCTGCAAAGTCTTGAAGCCCAGAAAGTCCACGGTCTTGTCCGTAATTTCAAAACGCGCTTCCGGCGCTCGCTCCTGGGCCTTGCCCAGCTGGCCTCCCGGGGTGCTCTGCGGCGGGGGAGTAATTTGCGGAGGTTGCGAGGGATTGATGAAGCCCTCCTGCGCCATGCGTTCGGTCAATTTCTCAATCAGATCCTTCACTTCCTGGCTGTTCATGGCCTCCGGCGACTTCAGCATTTCCCGCAGTTCATCGCTCATCGCGTCTTCCGGAAGCAGATCGCCTTCCTGCAGCGCCCGCAGGATGGCTTCTTTGAGCGCTTCCAGCGAACGGTCCGGATCCATCTCCGAAATGCCGTAGTACTGTGATTCGAATCCGCTCTGCAAGAAGAAATCGCCCATGCGCTTGACAAGCTCTTCCAGGTCGATTGCGTCGGCCGGTTCCCCTACGTATTTTCCGTATTTGATGAATTTCATGGAGCCTCTCCGCTCGCCGGGCACCAACCACCGCACTCCGCCAGCCTATGCCGACCGGTGCCTAGTTATACTGCCGCCGCGGACCGCGGCCCAGATTCTCGCGGGTATCCGGCTGTTTCTGCTTTTCCGCGAAATATCCGCGCTCTTCGCTCCGGCCAATGCGTCTGTGCGCCCATAATCCTTCAAGGATCATCTCCGCAGCAGCAGATGCGGCGCCTGCGTCTTTGCGGTCCTGCACTCCGAGCCGTCCGACATTGGCCATTAATCCTTGAATGTTCGAGAGCTGGTCATGCCGCGCGGCGGTGCTGGCGTTCTCAGGTAATTTCAACTCGCCGCCCAGTTCAAACCACTGAATCACCGGCTGAAAATTCGTCTCGGCAAAATGTCTGCTGAAGACCCGGCCAATCGCCGTGCGAATCAATTCCCGGGCCACCGTATCCGCGCCTTTCAATTCGCCCTCATACTCCAGCTCCATTTTCCCGGTAATCGCCGGCAGGGCTGCGTAGACGTCCGCTATTCGCGTGTACGAGGTTGCTTCTCCATTTCTGGTTGCCCGTTGTTCCGCGCTGCTTACCGCGCTCTCAAGCGTGGTAATAGGCAGCCGCTGGCTCACACCCGACCGCTTGTCGACGCGCTTGTCTTCACGCGCCTGAAATGCAATCTCCTCGACCACCTGCCGCAAGTACGTCGGCACTTCAATTTTCCGGCCGGAATCGCGCCCCACCCAGGCCTCTTGCGCGGTAATGGTCATTCCTTCCTCGACGCTGGAAGGGTAGTGCGTGCGAATTTCCGCTCCAATACGATCCTTGAGCGGAGTAATAATTTTTCCACGCGCCGTGTAGTCCTCCGGATTGGCCGTAAACACCAGCAACACATCCAGCGGCAACCGCAGAGGATATCCTTTGATCTGGATATCGCCTTCCTGCATGATGTTGAACAATCCGACCTGAATTTTTCCCGCCAGGTCCGGCAATTCGTTAATTCCAAAAATCCCGCGATTGGCTCTCGGCAACAGTCCGTAATGAATCGTCAATTCGTCGGAAAGATCGCGCCCGCCGCGCGCCGCACGAATCGGATCCACGTCTCCAATAATGTCGGCCATCGTCACATCCGGCGTCGCCAGCTTCTCGACATAGCGGTCTTCTCGACGCATCCAGGAAATGGGAGTGGCATCGCCCTCCGCAGCAATGCGGTCGCGGCAGGATCGGCAGATCGGCTTCAGCGGATCATCATTAATCTCGCAGCCCACCACCACCGGGATCTCCGCGTCCAGCAGGTTTACAAGTCCGCGCAGAATCCGGCTCTTGGCCTGCCCGCGCAAACCCAACAAGATAAAGTTATGACGAGAGAGCAGCGCGTTGACGATCTGCGGCACAACGGTATCTTCATACCCATGCACGCCCGGGAAAAGAGTTTCGCCCTTCTCGATCGCCCGCAACAAATTACGCCGTATTTCATTCTTGACCGAGCGCGAGCCACTTTGCCCGTCAAAATCCGGGATGCGCTTCAATTCGCCTAGTGTTTTTGCTCTGAAATGACCTGCGGGGTGCTGTGTCGATGCCATTGCCGTCATGGGGATCCCATTCTGCGTTGCGGAGTGGCCGCCGCGCTTTACCGCTAATTCAGTCCATGTCCATTGCCGCCGGCTCGTTGCCGTAGTGTCTTCTTATTCTGTAGATGCGTCGCCCAGTCGCGAAGGTACGCGACCAACCTTTCCTGCCGGTCCGCTTCGGTGCGCGATTCCAGTATCTGCTGCTTGTACAGCAAATCCATCGGCAGCGTACCCGTTATTTGATGCGAAAGTTTGGCGTCGAGTTCGCCATCGATGTTCTTTGGATAATTTTCGAAAACGAGCGTGTAACAGGTCTCATACAATTCAATCAATTCCTGCTGCTTGCCGAGCGTATTGCTTGATTCGCGGTCTTCCAGATAATCTACGCGCCCCTCCAGCAGGTCATTTTCGGTAAACAGCTCAACCGCCCGAAAAATGGCCCGTCCAACCGTCAAAATATCCGCTCGGCCATCGTCATACCGCTGCACTACTTCCAGGATTTCCGCCGTACAGCCCACTCGCGCCAAGCCCTTCGGCAGCGACAGCAAAACTCCAAATTCCGATTTTTCGTCGAGACAACGCTTGACCATCTGCCGGTATCGCGGCTCGAATATGTGCAGGGAAAGACTGGCGCCGGGGAGAAGTACGACGTCTAGGGGAAACAGCGGAATGCGTTCAGGCCGCATAGGTTCCAGTCAAATCATAACAGACGACGGGTTGCGCGCAGCGACTCAATCGAGCTCGCTGAGAAGTCCTTCCATTTCAGACCTGGCATGCCCGTCGTTCTTTTTTCCAGCTTCGGCGATCCCGGTCGCCAGAATTTTCTTGGCCTCAGCGGGACGCGACTCACGCACCAGGAACTGGGCATACATCAGGTACGCAGGCACATAGTCCGCGGTTCGCGCGAGCAGAGCCTGAAAGTGAGTCTCCGCCGCGCTGCCATCCCCGCCGTTCATGCACTCCATCGCCAATCCGTAGCGCGAGAATTGGTCATCCGGCTTGCTCGCTACGAACTCTTCCAGCATCTGTCTTCTGCTTTTCTTTTGTTCGCTCATCATTCGTCTCGTATTATACGTGCTTGACTGAAAGCAGTCCAAATCCTGTCCAGGCGGACCCCATCCGTGAACAGCCGAACCAGCAACATCTCGATGCCAGCCAGCAAGGCGAGCGCCCATCTCCGGAAAGGGAAGCCCGTGAACGCCTCGCGATCGGAAATGGCCGAAGTCGTTCTACCGGCACAAACCAACGCCCTCGGCAAACTGCTGGGAGGCCACGTAATGCACCTGGTGGACATCGCTGCGGCCATGGCTGCCAGCAGGCATGCGAACAGCTACGTCGTCACCGCTTCGGTCGATTACATCGACTTCCGCAATGCCATCGATCTTGGGGAAATTGTTATCCTGAAGTCCCAAGTCAACCGCGTCTTCAACACCTCCATGGAAGTGGGTGTGGAGGTCTATTCCGAGCATGTTCTGACCGGCAAGCGCAAGCACACCACCACGGCCTATGTCACCTTCGTCGCCATCGACGAACATACCGGTCAACCAACGCCGGTCCGGCCGCTGATCCTGAAAACGAAGGAAGAAAAGCGGCGCCACAGCGAAGCTGCTGCCCGCCGCAAAGCCCGCCTGGCCTTCCGCAGCTCCAAACGCCATCTCTAAGGCAGTTTTCCTTGGCCATGGGGAGTGCGCTTTTGCAGGCGGACCGTGTGCTGCCATACGCCCGTGCCAAGCGTGGCGCACGTTTCCGCGGCTACCAAAAACCGCAAGCACTACCTGGTCGCCCCCACCCACTTCACCGGACTCGTCGGCTGCAAACTTCCACCCGCCGGCTCTTCGGTAATCGCCAGGGAGCTGGTCTCGGCCATATCCCCCGGCGGATTTGCCACCAGCAAAGCGAACTTCCCGTCCTCATCCGGCCGAACAACGCCAGACGGGACCGGCTTGCCATTCGGGTCCTTCGGAATCAACCACAACTGGAAAACGCGCCCACCTGCCGGCGCAGGAATATTTTCGGCCGTCAAAACAATTCCCAGTTTCGCGTGCCAAATCGCGTCCACGCGCGGCTGCTCGGGACCCGCTTCCGCTAACTTGATCTTCACACTCGCCGAATCGGTCAAAATCACATTCTCGCGTTTCGCCAACTCCAGCTTTGCTTCCACATCTTGAATTTCTTTCTGATAACTCGCTGCCTGATATTCTGCCTGGCGCAATTCTTTTCGCAATTGCAGCGTTCCCCGTTCGGTCATCACGGCGAAAAACAGCAACGCCGCAATCGCGCCCCACATCCACCAGGGCGTGCCCGTCGGCGCCTGGGCCGTGCTCTCTGCCGCCTTGGCCTCGGCGCGAACCGTCTGCAGCAAGCGCTCCTTCAACATGCCGGAAGGCGCGGCTTCCGGCGCCATGTGCGCCAGCTGACTCACCACCCAGCGCGCTTCTTCCACGGCCTTGGCGCAATCCTGGCAACCCGCAGCCAGGTGGGAGTCGAGCGCCGCGCGCTCCGCTGCGTCCAGCGCCCCGAGCGCGTACGGCTCAACCCATTCCCGAAATTGTTGACAAGTACTCACGCTGTCGCCTGCAGTTCCTCTTTCAGACGGAGCAGTCCATTGCGAATCCAGCTCTTTACCGTCCCCAGAGGTTCTTTCAGTGCTTCGGCAATCTCGCTGTGGCTCAGGCCTTCAAAATAGGCCAGTTCGATCGCCTTTTTCTGTTGAGGAACGAGGCTGTCCATGAGCGCGCGCACTTTCACCGCCGCCCGCTTTTCATCGAGTGCTTTTTCGTATTGAGGAGCGGCTATGGTGACCGCCGGCAACTCTTCGGCCTGATCTTCGCGGCGCCGTTGCCGCTCACTTTTCCGCCGCAGAGTGTCGAGGGCTTTGTTGCGCGCCAGCGTCAGCAGCCAAGGGACAAACGGCCCGCGGGACTCGTCGTACTGCGCGGCATTTCGCCACAGCTGGAGGAATACGTCCTGCACCACTTCTTCGGCGGTTCCTGCCTGCTGCAGAACCCGCAGCACAACCGAGTAGACCAACCGTGAGTGACGGTCATACAGCCGCTCAAACGCGCCCACGTCGTTGTGCAGAAGGCCCCGCATCAGCGTCGCGTCAGCCGACACTTCACGATGCGCCGGGCTTGTGAAAGCCGCCAGAAACACGGGAGTAGGCTTCTAGTTCTCCTGTCGAGATATACGGCAAAAGTCCCCGAGCGGATGTGCCACGCACGAGACCCGCCTATTTTGCAACATCGCGGGCCACCTTCACAGCGTGTTCGACGCAGGCCCCCACAGAAGGCCCCTGCAGGTAATTTCCCGTTAACCACAGGTTTTTGTACGAAGCGCGGCTCTTCTCCATGCGGTCGACGCGCGCCGTATGTCCCAGGTTGTACTGAGGAATGGCCCGCTCATAGCGAACCACATTTGAGAAGCTTGGTTCTCCGGTGATCCCGAGTATCGGAACAAGCTCTTGGTGCGCGATGGCGGCCAATTCTTCGTCGGAAAGCGACACAGCTGCGGCATCCGTCGCGCCGCCAATAAATGTCGTCATCAGCACGTTTCCGTCCGGCGCGCGCCCCGGGAAAAGAAACGAATTCCACACACTTCCTAAAATTCGTATTCCGGCCGACCGCGGCACTAGAAATCCAAAGCCGTCGAGGGTACGGCCAATCGAGGAAGCCGCATAGCCCAGCGAAACCACGGCCATCGGCGCATAAACGATCTCGCGCAACGGAACCTGCACCTCGGCCGCGCTCTGCTCGAGTAGATGGGCCGCCACATCGGCAGGCGTGGCCATAACCAGGCGATCGGCAATAATCGTTTCCAGTCCCGCCGCGCCCAGGGCCTCCAGCACAAACCGCGATCCGCGGCGTCCATGTCCTGAACCTTCGTTGCGAATTCGCAAAACTTCCATCCCGGTTCGCAGCGCACTACCCAAATTTGCCGCGAGCGCCCGCATTAACGTTTCGTTGCCATTTTTGAAACTGAGGAGCCTGCCCGCCGGCTGGGAGCCATCCGGCTCTTTCGACTTTTTCTTCATTCCGCGAATCACGCTGCCGAGAGACTCTTCGGCCTCAAATACCGCCGGAAACGCTGCCCGCAAACTCAGCTGCTCCGGGTCCCCGGCGTAAATCCCGGAAACCATCGGACCCACCGCCTTTTCCAGGAGTTCTTCGGTAAATTTTCTCCGGACAAAAGCCGCTACGGATTCTTCTTCGGCTGGCGCTTTGCTTTTTCCAACAGCGTCGCGCACCAGACTCCATTTGGTGCTCATGCTGAAAAGGGAAGAACCGAGGAACGCCGGCGGGCTCATGGGAACCTGCTGCAGTTGCCCATCCACCAAGACATATCGCGCCGCCTTTGCGGGCGCTTCCACCAGTTCTTCGGTGAGTTCCAAGTCGCGGACCACATCGAGCAGCGCCGGCGTCGCAGTAAAACTCTGCGGCCCACCTTCGATTAAATACCCATCCATGCGTCCTGACAGAATCACTCCACCGGCATGGGATCCGGCCTCGACCAGCCGCGCCTCCACGCCCGCTTTCCGCAAAGCGTGCGTGCACACGAGTCCAGAAACTCCTCCACCCACCACCAAAGCCGGAACATGTTCACTCATTTGGGTTTTCCCAGAACCAAGGTTCAATTCAGTTGGCTTAAGTAGGTTACTTGCAAAGTGCCGTCGGACGGGCTGGTTTTCTGGGCCCGATGTTGTCTAACTGAGAATCAGGTCCCTACCCTCGTCCTCGGGGTGCTGTCGCCGGTCCGTTCGGCGCGGCGCGGCCGTCAGAAAAAAAACGCAATTTCCACGGATTTGTCCGGCTGAACCTTCCGAGCCCTCATAACGTCTTTGAAAACAAGGGTTTGGCATTCAACTGCTGGCGTTCGAGATACGGGTCAAAAACCATCGCCAAATTTCGGATAAAAATGCGGCCCAGCCAGGTGGTCCGAATCTCGTTCGCCTCCAGCACCACCAGCCCATCATCGCGCGACGGTTCCAGCTGCTGAAGCTCAGGCGCAAAATACTCGTCAAAATCAATTCCAAATTCCCGCGCGACTTCATCCTTGAAGATCACCGTGTGGCACAGGAGCCGGCTGATGACCGACCTGCGGACCCGATCGTCCCCGGAAAGCGTGTATCCCCGCATGGTGGCATAGCCGGTAGCGGCGACCGCCGCCTGCCACCGAGGCAATTCCCGCTGGTTCTGCGCATAGGTATCCTGAATCCCGCTGATGGCCGTCACGCCCATTCCATACAAGTCCGCGCCGGCCTTGGTCGTGTAGCCCTGAAAATTACGGTGTAGCGTCCGGTTCTGTTGCGAGACCGCCAACTCATCCCCGGGTTTTGCAAAATGATCCATCCCGATATACAAGTAACCGGCTTCGAGGAACTTCAACATCCCCGTACGGAAGATCTCAAACTTCTGCATCCCCTCGGGCAATTTCGCAGCAAAGGCCCCTTGCTGTTTCTTCAGCCAGGGAACATGCGCATAGCTAAACAGCGCCACGCGGTCCGGCGCGAGTGCCAATATTTGATCAACAGTGTCCGAGAAACGGTCCGGCGACTGAAAGGGAAGTCCATAAATCAGGTCCACATTGATGCTGGCAAACCCCAACTGCCGCGCCGCTTGCAGCAAATCCCGGGTCTGCTCAAACGGCTGCACGCGGTTAATCGCCTGCTGCACTTCGGGATGAAAATCCTGAATCCCCATGCTCAGCCGGTTGAATCCCAGCTTCTGTAGCGTCTCCAGATGGGCCCGCGAAGTCACCCGCGGATCAACTTCAATCCCGATCTCGGCATCGGGAGAAAACGAAAAATGTTCGCGCGTAAAAGTAAAAAGCTCTTCCATCTGTTCCGGACTGAGATAGGTCGGCGTTCCGCCTCCCCAATGGCACTGCACCACTTCGCGTTCATGCGAAACCAGCCGGTGTACCCGTTCAATTTCCTGCTGCAGGACTTGGATATAGGGCAGCGCTACTTTTTTGTCTTTCTGAATAATGACGTTGCACGCGCAAAACAGACACAGGCTTTCACAAAAGGGCAGATGCATGTACAGAGAGATCGGCGAGCGCGCTCGCTCCGCCCGGCGATGCGCCTCGACCAGGTGCTCCACGCCAAACGACTCATTCCACACCGGAGCTGTCGGGTAGCTGGTATAGCGCGGCCCCGGCCGGTTGTACTTAGCGAGAAATTCCTCGCCGACCCGTAACTCCTCGCGCATTTCCTCGAAACTAGGATGTTCCACTGTCACTGCACTTTCTCAGAACTGAGCCGTCTGCCCGGTCTCAATAAATAACTTTGCGTTCTCGACCGGCGTATGCTGCAAAATGCCATGCCCCAGATTCAAAATGTGCCCGCGCCCCTGCAGTGCCGCCACACAATCGAGCGTCGCCGTCTGAATTTTCTCCGGCGGGCCAAACAAAACGGCGGGATCCAAATTCCCCTGAATCGCCACCTTCGGCCCGGCCAACTTCCGCAACTGCGGCAAATCCACGCGCCAATCCACGCTCAACACATTGGCTCCCGCCTGTACGACCGCCGGCAACAAATGCCCGGAAGCCTTGGTGTAATAGACAATCGGCACCGTCCCCTGCAAGCCGGAAATGAGTTCCGCGACCGCCGGCAGCGCGAACTCGGTATACTCCGCCAGATTCAATTCGCCGCACCAGGTATCAAACAACTGCACCGCGGAAACTCCCGCCGCAATCTGCGCCTGCAAGTAAGGAATCGTCGCCTGTACAATCTTTCCGAGCAGCTTTTGAAACACTTTCGGCTCGTGGTACAAAAAACTTTTAACCGTCGCAAATCCCTCTTTGGTCCGTCCTTCCACCATGTAACAAGCCAGAGTCCAGGGCGCCGCCGCAAATCCGAGTACCGGCACATCCGCTCCCGCTTCGCGCACAATCCGCCGGATAGCCTCGGGCAAAAACGCGGTCTCGCGTTCCGGGTCAAATATCTTCAATTTCTCAACCCCCGCCGCCGTCCGCACCGGCGAAGGCAAATTCGGCCCGGCGTCCCCCAACTCCAGCTCCATGCCCATGGCTTCGGCCGGAATCAAAATATCGCAAAACACAATAATCGCGTCCACTCCCAGCCGCCGAAACGGCTGCAGGGAAACCTCCGCCGCTAGTTCCGGAGTCTTGCAAACTTCCAGAAACGATCGCTCCGCCCGAATCTTCCGATATTCGGGCAGATACCGCCCGGCCTGCCGCATCATCCACACCGGCAGGCGCGGCACGGCCTCGCCCCGGCAAGCCTTCAAGAACAGTTCCTTTCGCGAAATGGCAGTGGTAGTGGCCGTCATGACTTGTCTGAACCTTCAGAATAGCAAATACCGGCGGCCCTTGCAGAAAACGCCGCGCGAGGGACCGCTGGCCGTCTGCGGGCGCCCGCAAACCGCGGGAATTTGTAACTGCCTTAGTGCGCGGTGGTGGTCGTTTCCGCGCCCAGTCCGGTGTTGGACCGCACCAGAAGCTCATTAAATCTGTCTTCTGAAGTCGGCTCGTGGCTCACGAGCGTCCCAACAATGGCGCCGAGAAATCCCAACGGAATGCTCAGAATCCCGGGGTTCTCCAGAGGAAACCAGGCCTTGGCCTGAATCAAGTGCCGAGCCGCTCCGGTAACGGTCGGCGGATCAACCGCCATCAAGCTGGGACTCAGCAATATCAGGCCAATCGACGCCAGCAGTCCAACCGCCAGCCCCGCCACCGCCCCGGTCGTATTGAAGCGCCGCCAAAACAA
>DATHFT010000106.1:0-129076 GCA_035317965.1 Saccharimonadales bacterium (SeqCode)
ACTCCGGCTCCCGGCGAGCCCGGCTCGGAAACCTGGCCGCAAGATTCCGACTCCATACTCCACGGCGGCGGAATGCCCTGGATGACCGGGACCTACGACCCGGAACTCAATCTCACCTACTGGGGCATCGGCAATCCCAATCCCGTTCTCGCCGGCGCAGGACGTCTTGGCCACAACCTGTACACCTGCTCGATCGTCGCCCTGAACCCGGATACGGGAAAGCTTTCCTGGTATTTCCAGCCTTCTCCGCACGATCTGCACGATTGGGACGCGGTGCAGACTCCGGTGCTCTTCAATGCCGAGTTTCACGGCAAACCGCGCAAGCTGCTGGCCCAGGCGAGCCGCAACTCATTTTTCTTTGTTTTGGATCGCGCGACGGGCGAGCATCTCCTCACCGCGCCGTATATCGACCAGACCTGGGCTTCGGGAATCGACGGGAGCGGAATTCCAGTCGCTAAACCCGATGTCGCTCCGACGCCGGACGGCGCGCTGGTTGAACCCGGCAGCGACGGCGGCACCAACTGGATGGCTCCCAGCTTCAGCCCCGATACCGGACTTTTCTATGTCAATTCCCGCCGGATTTTTAGCGTTTTTTACAGAACCACGGACGGCAAGGCCGAAGGCTGGAGTGGCCGGGACCGCATTCTCTATACGAATTCCACGATCCGGGCCATCGACTATCAAACCGGGAAAATTGCCTGGAATCACGAAGCGGGGGAAGGCACGAGTCTGGCCGGAATTTTAACTACCGCGGGGCAAGTGCTATTCACCCAGGACAATTCGCAGAATCTGCTCGCGCTCGATCCGCGCACCGGCAAAACTCTGTGGCATCTCAACGTGGGCGGCGATCTGGTCGCGTCCCCGATGACCTACCAGCTGGACGGCCGGCAATATCTTCTGGTGCCGGTGGAAGACACGGTTTACGCCTTCGCGCTGCCCGCTAAATAGGCCCTATTCCACATCGTCGTCGGGCTCAGCCGTCAACTTGCCCCGGGTCTTCTTGGCCATCAAATACGACCGGATGAAGGGATCGATATCTCCATCCAGCACTCGATCGACGTCGCCAACTTCAAATTTTGTGCGGTGATCCTTGATCATCCGGTACGGCTGCATGACATAGGAACGAATCTGGCTGCCAAAGGAAATATCCATCTTGGTTTCGTCGAGCTTGTCGGTTTCCGCTTGGCGCTTGCGCACTTCCAGGTCGTAAAGTTTTGATCGCAGCATCTTCATCGCCAGATCACGATTCTTGTGCTGGCTGCGCTCGATCTGGCAGGCCACCACCGTATTGGTGGGAAGGTGCGTGATGCGGACTGCGGTTTCCACCTTGTTGACGTTTTGCCCGCCGGCGCCGCCGGAACGAAACGTATCCACCCGCAACTCTTCCGGCTTGATATTGATCTCGATCTTGTCGTCAATTTCCGGAATCACAAACACCGACGCAAACGAAGTGTGGCGCCGCGCCGCTTGGTCGAAAGGAGAAATCCTGACCAGCCGGTGCACGCCCGTCTCTCCGTTCAGAAGCCCCATGGCGTTTTCGCCCACAAACTGGATCGTTGCGGATTTGATTCCCGCTTCTTCTCCGGGTGTTTCATCCAGCACCGCAGCCGAAAAGCCGCGTCTCTCCGCCCAGCGCAGATACATTCGCAGCAGAATCGACGCCCAATCCTGCGATTCCGTTCCGCCGGCTCCCGGCTTGATGGTCATGATCGCGTTGAGGTGGTCATTCTCGCCGGAAAGCAGTGTCTGGGTTTCCAGTTCGCCGATGTAGGCGTCGGCCGACGTCAGTTCCCGATCGAGTTCTTTGAGCAGGTCGTTTTTCTGTTCCGCGTTGGTCTCTTCTTTGGCAAGTCCGATATAGGTCTCGATGTCCCCTTCAAAGGCGTCCATCTTGTCGGCAGCGCCAACTTGTTCTTCGGCGCGCTTGCGCTCGCGCAGCACCGCTTGCGCGGCCTCCTGGTTGCTCCAAAAGTTGGGATCCGCGACGCGCTCTTCAAGCCCCTTCAGCTTCGCGCGATACTGCGGAACGTCAAAGAAAACTCCGGACAAGAGAAATGCGCTGCTTTATTCCTTCGTAGCGATGCTGCAGATCTTCAAGGATCATAGCCAGAGAACCAACACCCGCATTCCCCGGGTGTCAGTTTGCCTTTCGAAAAGTTGTGAGCAACAGAATAGCGGAAATCAGTACGGACAGCCAGGCAGCCCAATCCCCAAACCGCGTGTAAATCGTCGTATCGGTTCGAAAATCGTATGGCAAATCGACGGCCGCGCGCACGTCCCGCCCGACCGGACTGTGGATCCTTCCGTACGGATCAATGGACGCGGTGATGCCGCTGTTTGTCGAACGCAGGATCCAGCGCCGGTTCTCAACCGCCCGCACCCGCGCCATTCGGATATGCTGCTCGGCGGCCGCCGACTTCCCAAACCATCCGTCGTTTGAAATATTGATGAACAGATTCGCTCCCGATTTCGCAAATTCCCGGACCTCCCCCGGAAAAATCGCTTCATAACAGATGAACGCCGCAAATTTCTGATCGCCCAATTGCCCAACGTTGTGCTGCGTCCCTTTGCGGAATCCTCCCACTTCACTCGATACACTCGACACCACCCGATGAATCAGGGGAAAAGGTTCATACTCGCCGAACGGCACCAGATGCACCTTGTCGTAGGAAAACGCCCGCCGGCCTTGCGCATCGAGCAGCAAGGCGCTGTTGTACGGTGCAAAGCGCGTCAGCCCACCGGCCGCCTCCTCCGGCTGCTTCCATTCAATGGTGCCAAACAAAAAGGGATGAGCAAACGCGACCGCAATACTCGAAGCTCGCTGGGCGAACACCGCGTTCTGAAACGAAAACGGCGCGGGCGCTTCCGGCCAGATCAACAAATCCGGCGTGGCCGCCGACCGCGCCAGACTGAGGGTGACGATTTCCTCCATGTCCGCGCGGTACGCCCCGAACCAGTCCGGAACAATTCCTTCGGTCTCCGGCAAATTCAGCTGCATCGACCGCGCCGTGTGACTCGCCCCAGCCCGGGGCACGTAGCTCGGCCCCGCAAGATAAATTCCGACCAGTGTCGCTGTGGCCGCGCCGAACGCCGCCGCGCGCCAGCGCAACGCCGGACTTTTTGCGAACGCCACCCAGACCAGCAGCGTGTTAATTGCCGCCACCACCAGTGACAATCCCCAGATCCCGGTCGCCGCCGTCAGCTGCAGGAACGCCAGGTTGCCGCTCGCCGGATAGCCCAGCAGGTTCCAGGGAAATCCAATCTCCGGCAAGTGCGTCCGCGCAAACTCCCACCCCACCCACAAGAATGGCGCGCCCACACACGCCAGGCCGAGCGATTGTCGCGCCAAGCGGTTCACGCACCAGCAGAACCCGCCCGACAAGACTCCCCACGCGGTTCCGAACAGCAGCAACAAGGCAAATCCGCCGGCCTTCGACAGCCCGCCGTGCAGCGCGAGAACCTCTCCGATCCATGACAGCGATGTCAGGACAAAAAATAGTCCGTGCAGGAACCCGCAAGCGTAGGCGGCTCGCGGTCGCGCCGACAACGCCGCCAGCAGCAGCAACGCGACCGACGTCCAGGCGAAAATGCTGAGGTAGTATCCGGTATAGGAGAGGGAAAGCAGAGCGCCCGAGGCGGCTGCCACCAGCAGCCGGACGCAAGTTAATTTTTTGTGGTTCGAGGGCGAATGCAGCGAAACGAGCCAGCCTGGCGTGGACATTAGTGCTTTACGATGGCTTTGAAGCCGGCGCTTTCCAGCCCTTTGCGCGCTGCTTCCGCGGATTGCTGGTCGCTATACGGCCCCACCTGCACCCGGTAGTATTTGTCCGCTTGCGCCGAAATGACAAACGCCGGGAATTTTTTCTTCTGCAAGCGGGTGGCGACATCAAGCGCGTCGGATTGTTTGGTCAGCGCGGCCACCTGCAGCATGTACGAGCCATGCGGAATGAGCGGCGCATTGAGCGATTTTGCTCCCTGCGAATTCGTCTTCGACGCTACCGGAGTGCTGTGAACCGGCAGCGCTTTTGCAGGAGCGGGGGCCGGCTTCAGGCGTTCTTCTTCCGGCTTGGCATTTTTCGAATCATAAAATTCCCAGCCGCCCTGACCGGATTGCGTGGCTGGCTCAATCGCCGCAGAATCCGCCGCTGGAGCTTCCGCCCCCGGCTTCCGGGGAGTTTCCTTTTTCCGCGAGACCAGGGCATCCCCCATGCCGCGCGGGCCGTTCGCGGCGCGCACCTGTCCCTCCAGTTGGTTGCGTCCCATGACGTAACCCAACGTGAAGAACAACCCGGAAAACAGCAGCATCAGCATGAACAACCCGATGACGTGCTTGCTTTCGAGTACTCGTTCTCCAACTCCTCGGCGTTTGTTTCCGGATGCCATGCTTACTTCTGTTGCCCTCCGAGATTCTTCGTCCACTGATTAATGATATCGATGGGCAGAGGAAACACAATCGTTGTGTTCTTCTCGACACCTATTTCGGTCAAAGTCTGCAGGTAGCGCAGTTGAATTGCCGAAGGCTGCGTCTCCAGGACTTTCGCCGCATCGGCCAGTTTCTGCGACGCTTCAAACTCGCCTTCGGCATGAATAATCTTCGCCCGGCGTTCCCGTTCCGCTTCCGCCTGTTTGGCAATCGCGCGCTGCATCTGCTCGGGAATATCCACCTGCTTCACTTCGACCTTGGACACCTTAATGCCCCAGGGCTCGGTGTCGGTATCCAGAATAATCTGCAGCTTGGCGTTCACCTTGTCGCGCTGGGACAGGATCTCGTCGAGTTCGAATTGTCCTACCACGCTTCGAATGGTCGTCTGCGCCAGCTGCGAGGTGGCATATTGATAGTTCTGCACCTGCGACAACGCCATATTCGCATTCACTACGCGGAAGTAGCAAACCGCATTCACTTTCACCGAGACGTTGTCCCGCGTAATGATGTCCTGGGGCGGCACGTCCAGCGTCTCAATGCGCAGAGGAATCCGGTACAGTGTTTCAATGGGCCAAAAAACCAAATTGAGTCCAGCGGTCTTCGCGTCGGGGGCCAATTTTCCCAAACGCAAGACCACGCCGCGTTCCCATTCCTTGATGATGTATACCGATTTGGAAAACCAAATCAGTCCCACCGCCGCAATCACCACGATCCCCAGAAACGGAATTTCCATTTACGCCTCCTCGACGCTCCCCCACCCTATTGCTTAAAAGTCGTACTGCTCGCTGGTCCGCCGCCTTCAACCGGCGTCACATGCAACTTCAATCCATCCACCTTCAGCACCTTCACCATCGCGCCTTCCGGCGCCGCGGCCGGGGAAATGGCCCGCCACAATTCCCCGTGCACGCGAATCATGCCCTCCAGGCCCGCCCCCAAGGCATTGATTACCAGGCCCTGCTCGCCAATCATCTCTTCGGTGCCGGTGGTCAGCTTCCAGCTCCGCGAACCGAGCACCAGCCGCATCAAAAATACCGTAATCAGGGCAAACGGCAAGGTCACCGAAACCGCCAGCCAGAAACTGACGCCCGCACTGGTCAGCGGAGAGCGAATCAGAAACATCGCGCCCAGCAGCATGGCTACAATACCACCGGCCGCAAGCACTCCGTGACTGGTAACCTTGGCCTCCAGCACAAACATCGCCACCGCCAGCCCCAGCAGCAGCAGTCCGGCCACATTGACCGGCAGCAAATGCATCGCGTACAAGGCCAGCAGCGCGCAGATTCCTCCGAGTACGCCCGGAACAACCAGGCCGGGATGCGTAAATTCCGCATAAAGACCCAGGGCCCCCACAATCAAAAGCACAAAAAACAGGTCCGGCTCCACGATACGCGCGAGAAAACTTTGCCGCACCGACAATTGAAACGGCACGCGGGTCGCGCCCGTCAGCCGAAGAACCGCCTCGGTCCCGTCAAACCGCTTTATTTTTCTGCCATTCAGCTGCTGGATCAGATCTTCCGGGGTAGACGCGATCAAATCGATCAGCTTCCCGTCAAGCGCCTCTTTTTCGGTGAAAGCCTTGGCATCGGTTACGGCGGTTTCCGCCAGGGTCGGGTTTCGTCCCCGCTTCTCGGAAAAGCTGCGCAGGAAGGCGGTCGCGTCATTCATGATCTTGCGCCGCATCGTTTCATCGAGCGTCACGGGAAAAAATCCAATATTTACGACCGGCGACGCCGCGCCGGTATGGGTGGCAGGAGCCATGGCGGCAACGTCGGCGGAAAGTAAAATAAAAAATCCTGCCGAAGCTCCGCGCGCTCCGGTCGGCGTCACATACACCGCCACCGGCACCGGCGAAGCCAGGATGTGCTGAATCATATCCGTCATCGACGAGCTCAGCCCGCCCGGCGTGTCCATGCTGATCAGCACGAGCGACGCGTGCCGCGCGGCCGCATCCTCGAGCCCCTCGGTGATGTAGGTCGCCAGCACTGGTCCCACTTCGCGATCGAGTTTCAGTTCAAGAACCGTCGGGCTTGCAGGTTCATCAGCGCCGGTGGCCGGGGCCAGAAACAAAAGGAAAAAACCGCTGATTGCGCAAAATATCGACAGCAAACTCGACTGGGTCCGGATCATCGCGCCCCTCCGGCTGGTTTTGCACCGTTCAAGCGCTCCAGCAAGGTCTTCGCTTCGGCATAATTGGGCGCCAGTTTCAGCGCCTTTTCCGCTTCGCTGCGCGCCAGATCCGGTTTCTTCTGCTCCAGATAGACACGCGCCAGAATGGTTCGCACTACGGCCGAATCCCGGGTCACGAGCGAAGCCTGCAGTTCCCTGACCGCTTCATCCAACCGGCCCCTGCGCCTGGCAATTTCACCTAAGCTCCGGTGCGCCGTGGCGTTAGCAGCGTCGATCGCCAGCACCGCCTTAAATTCGGTCTCTGCCGGGTCCAGCCGCCCGGCCGCGAAGTCCTGCCTCCCGCTGCGCAAATGGCTCGCTGCGGTGTTGGCGGTGGCCGGCGCCGCCGCGTTCGCCGGAACCGTTCCCGCCTGCAGATCCAGTCGCAGCGCGGTAATATCCAGTTCGCTTTTGATGCGATCGAGCCGCGCCAGCACCTCGCCTTTGGCGTCGAATTTGACGGTTGGCAAGCCATTCGGCCCGAACGTCTCGACCGCCGACTCGCGTTCTTCATCCGCTTCGGCCTTTTTCCCGGACTTTTCGAGCGAATAAATCGAAAGCGCGCGATCCTCTGCGTTTTCCGGTTCCTGCTCCGCGGCTTTGTGAAAATATCCGGCCGCGGCCGAAAAATCCCCGCCGCGCAGCGCCAGCAATCCCAGATTGAAGTAATAATCGTCTTCGTCCGGATCGATTTCCGATGCCCGCCGCAGGTCGGCCTGCGCCGCAGGAGTTTTTCCCTGCCGGGCTCGCGCAATCGCCAGGTCGTCCAAAATTTCCGGCAAGTCCGCTCCCGCCACGATGGTGTCGACGCGAGGTCCCCCGCTGTCTCCGTGCCGCAAGGTTTCCTGCAAGGCCGTAAAAATTTCTTCCGCGCGCTCCGGCTGATTCATCTGCAAGCGGCAAACGCCGGTTGAAAACAGCGCCTCAACGTATTTCTCGTGGGTTTTGGGCACGCGCGCAAACCAGGGAATCGCCGAATCACAATCCCGCCGCGCAAAATAAACTTCTCCCAGCGCGAAGTCCGGAGCGGCCCATTGCGGCTCCAGCCGGGCCGCTTCCCGCATCTCGCGGATGCGCGCTTCGTCTTCACCCGCCAGGCGGCCCCGCACATAGTGTTCAAACGCATCGAGGCGCAGGGGGCTCTGCCGCTTGGAAAAATCGCCAAGGGTCGTGTGAAACTTCGCGTCATTCGCACTCAACAGTTTCCAGACCAGCCGGGTCTGCAAGTCCATCAAAGAATCGAGCGTGCCACTCTCTTTTTGCGGATCGAGCAACTCGGTTGGCGTCACCCGCAGGACGCGAGCCGAGATCGAAAGCGTGCGACCGTCCGATGAATACGACCCCAAAATGACAAAATCGGCGTCCAGATCCTGCGCCACGCGCAACATCGAGGCGTGGCTCAGCTTGGCCGCCGGCGGCAGGCCGTAGCGGTCGAGTTCACTCGTCCGGCCGTCGTGCGAATAAACCTGTTGCCCGGCGCTCAAGAGCCGCTCAATCGCCAGCTCTTCGAGCCCCTCGCCGATCCAGTCAAGCCGCGGCGATGAATCCGAATTTTCAAAGGGAAATACCAGGTAGATTCCCGGCCCGGTTGCGCCGGCGCCGGCGGCCGAACTTCGCAGCCCTTCCTGCGCACTCGCGCATGGGGAAACCGTCAGATAAGTGGCGAGAACGATGAAAATAACCGAGAGGCGCGCTATGAGGACCTGCCGAACCATTCTGGCTTGATTGTAGCAGAGCAATGGATTGCACACCCGTACAGCACTCTGAGAACTGCAGAACTTTTTCTTCCGTTTAGTGATCGGCGTTGCGCGGCTTGGCTGCCAGCACATCCTGAACTTCAGGCGCCATGAGTACTGCTGAAAATGCCGGATCCGTCTTCACCTGACCGATGGCCGCATATCCTTCTTCTTTCGCCTTGCGCAGGTACACAATGCAACGCGCATAATTTCCGGTCTCGGCATAGGACTTGGCCAGCAAGAAGTAGAAAGCGCCGCGGTCGCTCACCGAGCGGTCCTGCAGGATCGAACCACCGCGTCCGGAGCTGTGCTCGAACAACTGCGGATCGAGAGCAATCGCCTGCCGGAATTCGCCAATCGATTCCTCCAGCTTCTTTTGCCCAAAATAGGCGTACGCCAGATTGCTGTGCAGCACCGCCATGTCACTTCGCAGCGCAATCGCTTTCTTGTAGGCGCGGACGGCTTTGCCGAATTTCTTGCGCTGATACCAGATCGTCCCGATATTGTTCTGCGCGTCGGCATACAGAGGATCAGCCTTCGTCGCGCGCTCATAATATTTCATCGCAATGTTCAGCGCGGTCTGCTGGTGATAGGCGATGCCGAGTTTGTTGAGGTACACGGGGTTTTTCGGGTTCTCGTCGGCGATCTTCTTGTACACTTCGACGGCTTCCCGAAAATCCTTGCGAACCATATACAGATCGCCCAACTGCTCGTTCGTTAATTCCGGCTTCACCACGATCACCGGTGGATTCTGCGGAGTGGCCGATTGCGACTGCGACTGCATCAACCGGGAATCGATCGACGCGTCGTTATCGGAATCGAAATTCTGACCTGCAGATGGGATGGAAACTGAAAAGAGGAGAACACTAATCGGAAACGCCACCAAGTAACGGTTCATGGCGAATCTCCCTTCTCCGGCTTAGGCTTGGCCTTGTCGGGGTCCTTCTTCTTGCCCCCAAAGATACCAAAAATCTTCTGTAAAGGATTCTTTTTCTTTTGGGCAGGCTGCGCCGAAGTATCCTCCGGCTGCCCCTGGCCGTTGGCGCCGGGCTGCCCGGGGGCCGCCAGCGGCTGGCCGTCGGGCCCGGTCTGAGGCGCCTTGGGCTCGCCTCCCCCGAAAATATGAGAAAGCCAGGAACCGGTGGCCGCGAGTGGGTTATGTCCGCCGTGCAGTTCGCAGAACTGGGTCGGAGCCGAGCCTCCCACATAGATTTCCTCGCGCGTCGTTGGACAATTGGGTGTGGCCAGTTCGAGCGAGTCTGGATCAATGACGACCGATTGCACCCCTTCCGGCATGGTGAAGTCGTGCGCATCGCGATAGCCAGGCAGGGCGGTGGCGCGAATCATGAAATCGGCCCAGATGGGAGCGGCCGAGGTGCCGCCGGCCAGACCCAAATCCCGGTTGTCGTCAAAGCCGATCCAAATCACGCAAACCAGGTTGGATGTGAACCCGGCAAACCAGCCGTCGCGCGAAGTACCCGTCTTTCCGGCTGCCGGCAGCGTAAATCCGCGAGCTCTTACGGTCGCGCCGGTGCCTTTGTTGAGGACATCCTTCATCAGACTGTCCACCAGGTACGCCACCCGGGGATCAAGCGCTCCGCGCGTCTGCGGAGTAAATTTTTCCAGCGTGCTTCCGTCCGCGCCTACCACCGTGCGCAGGAATTGCGCCTCGGTGCGGGTGCCGACATTGGCAAATGTCGTGTAGTCGGCCGCCACATCCACGGGCGTCATTTCGTACGCGCCAAGCGCTACGGCCGGCGTCGCTTTGATATTGGTACCCAAACCCATCTGGCGCGCCACCTGCACCACGCGGCCATACCCGATCATCTCGGCCACCTTCACCGTCGCTACGTTCAGCGAATTTGTCAGCGCTTCGCGCACCGTCACGCGCCCCATGAATTTTTCGCCGTAATTGTTCGGGGTGTATTCCTTGCCGTCAAACTGAAATGTGGTCGGCTCATCGTCGAGAGTGGTGGCAGGGGTTATCACCGGCTGCACGCCATCGACCGCATTGTCAAAAGCGGCCGCGTACACAAACGGCTTGAACACCGACCCCGGCTGCCGCTGGGCAATGGCATGATTCAACTGGCTCAGACCGTAGTCCCGCCCGCCGATGAGCGCTTTGATCTCACCCGTTCGCGGATCAAGGGCCACCAGCGCAACCTGCGCCTGGGGAATCGGCTCACTTGTTCCCTTCTTTGCCTGCTCCTTGCGCCAGCGGTCATATTTCTTGGCCAGCAGCTTGTCGACGTTCTTCATCCCTTCTTCCACGGCCACGGCAGCGGCCCGCTGCAGCGCGGGATCAAGACTCGTGTACACCCGGAAATTCTCGCTCAGCAATTCGGTCTCGGAATATTTGTCGAGCAGGTGATCCTTCACCATGTCCACAAAGTACGGAGCTTCGCTGCCAGAAACCGAAGTCCGCATGATTTTCAGCGGCACGCGTTTGGCGTCCTGAATGTCCGCTTCGGTGATGTATTTGTTGTCCAGCATTTGCGTCAGCACGCGGTCGCGCGCCTGTGCCGCGCGTTCCGGCTTGCGGTCGGCCGAGGAGTAGTAATTCGGTGCCCGGATCAGCCCGGCTAGAAAGGCGCACTCCTGCACGGAAAGCTGCCTTAAGTCTTTGCCAAAGTAGGCCACGCTCGCCTCGGAAAATCCGCGGATCCCGAAGCTTCCGCGATTTCCCAGATACACCTCGTTGGCGTACAACTCAAATATCTGTTGCTTGGAAAAGCGCTGCTCCAGCTCCATGGAAACCATGGCTTCGGCCACTTTGCGTTTCCAGGTGCGCTCATTGGAAAAGAAAAAGGTTCGCGCCACCTGCATGGTAATGGTGCTGGCGCCCTGGTAGTGATTGCTGCTGTGCCGGATATCGGCCCAGGCCGCTCCGCCGATGCGGATGAAATCGAATCCGCCGTGTTCAAAGAAACGTTTATCTTCCGCCGACAGAATGGCGTGCACTAAAACCGGCGGCAAATCCTCATACCGGACGGGCCGGCGCTTCTCGCGGGCGCTGTCAAACAAATTGGTAATCAGCTCCGGTTCGATCTCGGCCGTATCCATCTCGTTCCCGCCGCCCAGCGGCCGAATCGATTTCACCGCCCTGCTGGAAAATTGCACTGCAAGAGGATTTCCGCCCCCAAAATAGGAAAGTTTCGACGGGCGGATGTCGACCGTGTTCCCCTGAATGGTGAACTGCCCCAAAGTGCCGTCGCTCTGGTCCGTGCGATAACCAACCCGCGTCAGATAGGTCGCCAGTTCATCCGGACTCCAGGCTTGCCCTACGGAGATATGTTGCGGAGCTGAAAAAATCTGGGTGGTGTTTTGCAGGACGTGGCCGGAAAGGCGCGCATCAATCATTCGCGAATACTTCACGTAGTACCACGTGAAAATCCCGGCCGCCGTCAGAAAACACGCGAAAATAACGCCCAGCACCGTCAGGCCGACAACGGAAGTAAAAAATCCCTTTTGTATCCGAATGCGCAATCCGCTCTCCCGTAATTCGCCGGGCTTCGACGCGCGACACCCTGGTCGACGCCAAGAACCGGCCTCTAGCTGTCCGTCAACAATACTATGATTACTAAGACGCGGGCTGGACCAACATTGTCTCCCAATCCGTCACACGTGCAAAGCTGCACGTCCTGTTCCACCGGCAACCCCTGTCGTTCCGCCACTTACGGGGGCACGCGGCTGCCGGCCGTGTCCCACCGCCCGCACCCCGTCCTGCCCCAGACCCGCACCCCCCAGCCGCTCGGGCCCTCCCGCGTTTCCCGGTCCGTCGCGCCAAAAAAAATCGGCCCCCGGCGACCCGAGGACCGACCCACTCTCTGGAATTTTAGCAGACCCTAGGTCAGCGACTTGTTTTCGCTGCTCGGCGAAAAATGCAAATCCACGTGGTAGAACAAGAGATCGACCGGCACGGTGTAATCGACTGAAATCTTCACCACCTGCTGGCTCACAACCACTTTAATGTCTTCGCGCTTCAGAGGGATATCGAGGTCCTGGACCGTCTTCCAAACCGTTTCCCGCACCTGTTCTTCGGTGCTGCGCGTCGCAATCGCGTAGCGCGCCTGCTCTTGCATCTTGTCGGAGAGTTGATATTCCGCGATATAGGGTGGCAGCAGCTTAAAAGCGGAATAAATTCCGGCCACCAGCAGGACCGTAACAACCACAGCTTTCAGCTTGCCTTCCCCCCGCTGCGAGCGGCGAGAAGCGGGAACCCGAGGTGCGCGGTGGCCATCAAATAACACGGTCATATTCTCCATAGTGGACTGCACCGGCAAACACACGGGTCCAGCGACAACAAATCTCAATAACTTGAAACTAGCATCCGGCGAGAGGTCTGTCGAGGACATCACAAGCGTGGTGTTCCCGGAAAGGAACTGGCAAGACGGGCAATCGCGCTCGCGTGCGGTACAGGTGCGCGCAGCGCCTGCTCGCGCCCGCGGATGCGATGTGGTTCGTATTCTTAGTACGCGCGCGCAAAAATGGCGCGTTCGGCGGCCGGCTTCCCGCAATAAACGCAGTCGCCCGCCGCTCCCGCCTGGTCGAGTGGAATACAGCGCATGGTAGCCCGCGTCTCTTCCTTGATTTTCGCCTCGCACTCGCCGCTGCCACACCAGGAAGAAAACGCAAAGCCGGTCTCCACCGCTTTCTTCAAATCGTCATAGGTGTTCGCGTCATGGGTATTGCTCTTGCGGAATGCCAAAGCCTTGTCATGCAGCGCCTGCTGAATCTCGCCGAGCAAGTTCTCAATCGTGACGCCCAGGCCCGCGAGCGCAGCGCTGACCTTGCCTTCTCTGCCCGGGCGATCCCGGCGCGCCAACACTGCCGACTGCTTGGCGACGTCTTTGGGCCCGAGCTCGACGCGCACAGGAACGCCGCGCATCTCCCAGTCGTTGAATTTCCAGCCGGCGCTCTGCCCTTCCCGTTCATCCAGTTTCACGCGAATATTCGCCTTCACCAGCTCGGCCGTCAGGTTCCGGGCGGCACCGAGCACGGTCGCTTTTTCTTCGTCGGTCTTGAAAATAGGAACGATCACAACCTGAATCGGCGCCAGCCGTGGAGGCAGCACCAGTCCCTGATCGTCGCCGTGGACCATGATGATGGCCCCGATAAAGCGCGTCGACAGGCCCCAGGAGGTCGTCCAGCAATGCTGCAACTGCCCGTTCTGGTCGAGATAACGAACTTCAAACGCTTGTGCGAAGTTCTGTCCCAGGAAATGGGAAGTCCCCGACTGCAGAGCCCGTCCGTCACCCATCATGGCTTCAATCGAATAGGTCAGGTTCGCGCCGGCAAATTTCTCGGCATCCGATTTTTTGCCGGGAATGACCGGTATGGCGGCATCGGTAACAGCAAAATCCGTATAAATATCCAGCATCTGGCGGGTTTCAAATTCCGCCTCTTCGCGGGTGGCATGCGCGGTATGCCCTTCCTGCCAATAAAATTCCAGTGTGCGCAAAAATAGTTTCGTCCGCAGCTCCCAGCGCACCACGCTGTTCCACTGATTCATCAGCACCGGCAAATCGCGATACGACTGAATCCACTTCGACCACATATGCCCGATGATGGTTTCCGAAGTCGGCCGGATGATGAGTGGTTCAGCAAGCTCTTCGCCGCCCCCAATCGTCACCACCGCGAGCTCGGGAGAAAAACCTTCCACGTGATGTTTTTCCTTTTCGATGAAACTCTTGGGAATCAGCATGGGAAACGCCACGTTCTGGTGCCCGGTCGCCTTGAATCTTTTATCGAGCGAGGCCTGAATATTTTCCCAAAGCGCCCAACCATACGGACGCACCACCATGCACCCGCGTACCGGCGCATAATCGGCAAGCTGCGCCTTCAGTACCAGCTGGTTGTACCATTCCGAAAAATCCTGCGCCCGTGTTGGAAGCTTCTCTTCAGCCATGCCGAGGTTCATCCGATCCATTAGGATTCACAAATTTGTCGCGGTTGCCTTGCGCAAAATTCAGCGTCAATCAAACATAGAAGCGTAGCGGACACAGGAGCAGCGTGTCAACGAATCCACCGGGACGATGGCCCGCAAGACCGGAAACCCGTAGCCGGAACCCTGCGGCAAGCGACACGCGGCAATGGCCCCTTGTCGCTCGCAGCCCTTGGCATTACTATTTGGCTCGGCATGGCGCGGTCCTTGCCCGCCACAACCCGCGTATTCTGCCCTTCACCGGAGGCTTACGCCATGAAACGAATTGCTTGGATTCTATTTCTCGCCGTTCTCAGTACGCCCCTCGCTTCGGCTCAGGACTGGGCCAAGGCCGCTCTGCAGAAATCCTCGCGGCATCGCGAATGGGTTGAAGTCAAACACGATGGCCGCACGGTGCAGACCTTTGTCGTCTATCCTGAATCGAAAGACAAAGCTCCCGTCGTACTCATCATTCACGAAATTTTTGGGATGACCGATTGGGTCCAGGACCTGGCCGACCAGGTCGCCGCGGCAGGCTATATCGCCGTCGCTCCCGATCTGCTCTCCGGCATGGGACCAAACGGCGGCCGCAGCGACAGCTTGCCGGGCGACGCCGCAACCGAAGCGGTGAGCAAATTAAATCCCGACCAGGTCACCGCAGATTTGAACGCCGCCGCGGATTACGCCAAGAAAATTCCGGCCTCGAACGGCAAACTATTTGTCGGCGGCTTCTGCTGGGGAGGCGGACAAACGTTCCGCTTCTCTACCAGTCGCCCCGATTTGTCCGCGGCATTTGTTTTCTACGGACCGCCTCCGGCCAAAGACGCCATGGCGAAAATCAAGGCTCCCGTTTACGGATTTTATGCCGGTAACGACGCGCGCATCGACGCCACGATTCCCGACACGGTGGCCGCCATGAAAACCGCCGGAAAAACCTATGAACCGGTCACCTACGATGGCGCCGGCCACGGCTTCATGCGCGCCGGCGAAGCTCCGGACGCAAACGACGCCAACAAAAAAGCCCGCGCCGATTCCTGGGCGCGCTGGAAGACGCTGCTCGCGAAAAACTGAAGTGCCGGTGTGCAGCGCGAACACCGGTCCGGTGTTTGCGCTCGAAGCCCTGGCGATTCGGAGGCAAACTCCGAACCAGAATGCATTGCTGGAAAACCGATCCCGCGTTTTCCTTGACACTCCTCGTGCCGGAGCTTAAGGTTTTTTCCAAGGTGTTCTGACGGAGGAAAACCCATGATCATCCGGAATATCGGCCTTCCGAATTGGAAGTCCGTGTCCTTCTACGGCCTGGCCTGTTTCATTTTTTCTGCCAGCTTTTTCCCGGCTCCGGCCGGCGCGCAGCGCCCCCGGGATGTTTTCGAGCGCTGCCAGAAGGCCCTGACCGACAACATTACCGACGATGCCGGCGGGCAGGCTTTTGTGCAATTTGAAGCCCGGGACAATTACGGCGTTTCTGATTTTCAATTTGGGCTGCGCGGCAAATTGAAGTATCGCGTCGGGGACCGCGGGCGCTGGCAAAATGCGCGCTTCGAGTGCGTGATAAATTCGCGAAACGGCCGCGTCGAACGTGCCGAGTACAATCCGCGCGCCAGCGGATACGGGCGTCCGGTTACAAATTATCCGCGCGTCAAAGTGGACACCGACGGGAGGGGTACGTTCAGCGGCGGCTTTGCCAATTCACAAGTTCGCCGCGGCTGGGTGGACACGCGCGGCGACGCGCAAGTCGGCTTGTCCGGCCAGAACTTCCGCATCATGTTCTACGGCGTGGTGGAAAGCTTTGACGGCGATCGCGAATTTACCATCCGCATCCTCCGCTCCGACCAGGGCGAGGCGCGCGGAAAAGCGCGGGTGCGGTTGAACCGGGACCGCAACGAAGTGGAACTGATCGACGTGCGGGGGCGAACCAGGGGCGACGACTTCACCGGGACTTTCAGCCGCAACGATTGATCACCACGAACCGCAAAAACAAAATCGTGCAACGAAAAAGAGCGGCGCGTTTGGGCGCCGCTCTTTTTTCGTTCTAAACGACCAGGTGGGTCTTTTTTCAGCTGCCCAGGTATTCGACGTGCACGTAAGTTCCGAGGCGCACGTTGTAGGCCAGGTACCAACCGTCGTGATCGGGGTCTTCGTAAATTACGACGTCGTCGGCATCCCAATTCCAGTCTCCAACGTAATCATAATCATAGGGAGCGACGCTGAAAAAGAAACCGCCGAATCCGAAGCGCTCACGGTTCCCGCCATGGATGCGCCAAACGTGTTTCGGTCCAAAGCCGCCGCTGAAATGTCCATGCGCCCAGGGATGGTCGACGTGATAGTGCGTGTCGCTGTGTCCGGTGTTGTGGCCGACCCAGACCTTTCCGCGATCCACGTGCGGTGCATTCGGATGGCCCGGCTGATTGTCGAAATGCCGTTCGTTGTGCTCGTCCGGTTTTGCAGCCGGGGCATGCTTGGGTTCCTTGTAGCGCGATGGGCCGTGGGAGGGGGGATGGGATGCGGGATGGGCCGCGGGAGCAGGATGCGATGCCGGAGCAGGATGGCTTCTGTCCTGTGCCAGGGCCGGAACCGAAGCGAGCAGTAATCCAGTGATCATTCCAACCAATTTTTTCATTTTTCACTCTCCGGGAAAATTGTAACAACCCAGCATTTCGTCCACGCATCCAGCGTTCCCTGTATTTCAAGGGATTACTTGCTGCAGTAGTGAGACGCCGCAACTCTCGCGAAAAGGTACGGCTGGCGTTCGGGCAAGCGTGCTGTCAGTGGCTCAGCACCTCCACAAAGATTTTTTCAAATTTGGGCACGTCAACTTCCATCTGGACGGTGGCTGGATGCAACTGCTCCGGCGCCACCAGATGCCCCCGCCATTTCTCGCGATCGGGCGCTCGCGGGCCGCTGTACGGCAAAAAAAACGTGGGCATAGCACCGGGTTTTTTCCAGACGATCGTGTGGCCATACTTGGGTCCGTGTTGAATATCCACATCGAGGTACATGACTTCCGATTTTTTGATTACGGTGGGATCGAGCAGCGAGGCCACCAGAACTTCGTCCCACATCATGGACCACAGGGTGGTTCCGGCGAGCGCTTTGGTATCAAGATAATTTTGCTGAATGTGTTTCGCCAGCGGTCCGCCGGCTTCCACCACTTGCCTCATTAGTTTTTCGCTCGACCAAACCTGGGCACCGGCTTCAAAGGGTGAAACAACAATCTCCTTCCACGGTTCGCGCATCACGATCGAAGCGGCTTCTGCGTCCCACCACCAGTTGAGTTCCGGACCGCCCTCACTGCTACCGCCCATGATGTAAATGGATTTGGTCAGCGCCACAATGCCCGGATCCATGCGCACGGCGAGCGCAACGTTGGTAAGGGGCCCAGCGCAATACAAGACGATTTCCCCGGGATTCGCGCGAATCGTGTCGATGATGAAGTCGGCGGCGCGGCCGGGACGCGCTTGGACCTTAGGAAAGCCGCCCGGCGGAGGCCAAACCTCGCCCGGCAGGGGCGCATCGGGATTCAGCGAACCATGCCAGCCGACATAGCTGCCGTAGAGCGCTTCCTCGAGTTCCTGATCGCGCCGGGTGTGCAGCAGCGGGACCTGCGCTCCCTTGATGACCGGAACGTCGGTTCGCCCGGTTTGTTCCGTGGCCCAGAGAGCGAAGACGGTGGCGGGCTCCAGCCACTGGTCTCCGCTGATCGTGGTGATGCCCAGAAGATCCACTTGCCTGGCGCGCAGGAGCATCAGGAGTGAGAGAAAATTGGTTCCTTGCGGACCGCCGCTGTCCTGGTCGGCGATGACTTTTATTTTTCTCTGTTGCGCCGAAACCGTTCCGGCGATTGGCAGTGTCAGCAGCAGAACAAAACAAATTGAGATTTTCCTTAGCAACGCCAGCTCTCCGCTGCAAGTTCTCGATCGCCGTACAATTTGCGAAAAATCCGTCGAACCCGGACCAGACGCAGCGAGTCTAACTCAATTGGCACTGTACAGCGCGATAAAACGACGCTCTTCCCTGCTTCGGTCTTTCTGCCGCGGCCGCTCGAGCCGCCGCGTCGCGATGGATGGGTGCGTTTCGCGGAATGCGTGTGGACAGGGTAAAATGGCGGCGCGATTTCATGCAGCGCACGGCTGCGCCTGATTTTTAAGGGATGAAAATGACTACTGATGCGAATGCCCGGATGAACCAATCGTTGAATGCGGTGGATCCAGCGATTGCGGCGCTCTTGACGGAGGAGGCCCGGCGGCAGGCTACCGGACTGGAGCTGATTCCGTCGGAGAATTTGGTGTCGGAGGCGGTGCTGGAGGCGATGGGGTCGATTTTTACCAACAAGTACGCGGAGGGGTACCCGGGCAAACGGTATTACGGCGGGTGTGAATACGCGGACAAAGTGGAGCAGCTGGCCATTGACCGGGCCAAAGAATTGTTTGGGGCAGAGCACGCCAACGTGCAGGCGCATTCAGGCACATCAGCAAACGTGACGGTGTACATGTCGACGTTGCAGCCGGGCGATACGGTGCTCGGCATGAATCTCGCGCATGGCGGGCACTTAACGCACGGGCATCCCCTGAATTTTTCCGGACGCATGTACAAGTTCGTGCCGTATGGCGTGAAAAAAGAGGATGAGCGAATCGATTACGAAGAGTTGGAACGACTGGCAACCGAACACCATCCGAAAATGATTGTGGCGGGAGCCAGCGCCTATTCACGAATTATCGATTTCGAGCGCATTGGACGGATCGCCAAGGCCGTGGGCGCGCTGTTCTTTGTGGACATGGCGCATATCGCGGGGCTGGTCGCGGCCGGCGTGCATCCGAGCCCGGTACCGTATGCGGACGTGGTATCGACCACCACGCATAAAACACTGCGCGGGCCGCGCGGCGGCCTGGTTTTGTGCAAAGCGGCGCTGGCCAAAGAGCTCGACAAACTGACGTTCCCGGGGACGCAAGGCGGGCCCCTGGTGCATACCATTGCGGCGAAGGCGGTTTGCCTGAAGGAAGCGATGGAGCCGTCGTTTACGGGCTACCAGAAGCAGGTGGCGGCAAACGCCAAGGCCCTGGCGGCGTCGGTAGCCAAAAATGGGTTCCGAATCGTGACCGGCGGGACGGACAACCATCTGTTCCTGGTTGAGGTCCATTCGCGCGGGATAACCGGGACCGATGCGGAGAAGGCTCTGGATCGGGCGGGGATTACCGTGAATAAGAACTCGATTCCGTTCGATCCGCTGCCGCCGATGAAGGGCGGAGGGATTCGCCTGGGGTCGCCTTCGGTCACAACCCGGGGAATGCGTGAAGCGGAGATGGACGCAATCGGTGGATGGGTGGCTGAAATCCTGACCAATATCGGAAACGCGGACGTAGAAGTGCGGGTGCGAAAGCAGGTGGCCGAGCTGGCCGGGAAATTCCCCATCTATGAAGCCCGTGTGCAAGGCATTGCGGCCCGCACCGAGCACGCCAAAGCGTAGCCGGCCGTCCGAGACCGGTCCCCCGGGGTTTGCTGCCGACGACGACCGCCTGTCCCCTTTTGCGACAGAGACCTGCGACGAGCCCGCGCCGTGTTCGAGGAATCCCCCCATTTTGGCCTGAACTGATTGAAAGCCCTACTACTTGAGGGTCGCTGCACCAAGACTGGCCCATCGGTCAGTAGATTCGACGGTCAGGTACGAGTAACTTTAGTCAGGGCTGAAATGCGCATCGTACTTCCCACACTGTTCCTTGCAGCAGCCACCATCATCTCGATGGCGGGAATCCTCGTTCTCCTGATGCACAAGCTGAATTTGGTGCGGGAGTCCCGTTTGGCACGCGAGGCATTGCGGAGTGCGCAGATCATTCCAGTTGAACTCGATCGCTGAGGGAATGTCTTACAAACAGCCCGGAGCGGTCAATCCCAACCCAAACGCCGAGCGGCCGATGAGAGCGGTTGCCAAGCGAACAAAAGAGGTGAGCCGATGCTAGACACAGAAGCATTCCGTGAGTTCAAAACGGGGCTGACACTGCTGCGCGATAACTATGCTACCAAGGCCCTGCCGCATATGAAGAAGGCCGTGGACCTGGACAAAAACAATCCATATTACATGTCGTATCTAGGAGTGGTGCTGGCGCGCTCGGAAAAGCAGTGGGGCGAAGCGGAACGACTTTGCGACTCAGCCGTACGAATGAAGCGAAACCAGGCGCAACTTTATCTGAATTTGGCGGAAGTCTATTTTGTCGCAGGACGGCGGGACGAAGCTGTCGAAACCCTCGAATCTGGACTCAAATACGCGCGACGCGATGTGCGCCTGACGCTGGCAATGAATAAGCTCATCCATCGGCGCCAGCCGGTATTTGGCTTTCTTGGACGCAAGCACCCCGTCAATCGGCAGCTCGGAATGCTGCGGCACCGAACGCTGCAAATGATCGGGCAAGCCTAGCCAGTCACAAGTTTTTACCCCCAAACACAGCAACGGGCGTCCCGGAACTTCGGGCCGCCCGTTGCTGTTTTCTCTGAGAGCTTTTCTGGCTTGGCGATTTACTTGCGCGATCCGGAAGAACCGAACGAATAGGAGTGTTGCATGCCCATTTCCATGAGGATCTTGATGCCCACACCGTACATCCCGGTGGGGAGAATATCTCTGCGCACGACTTCTGCGAGATATTCGCGGTTCATAGCGCTAGGGCTTTGCGAATAGGGCATGGTGACAAAGAGGCGCAGGCCGACTTCGTAGCCCGGTTCGCTGGTCTGGAAGAAGACACCGGAGCGCGATACGCTCAAAGTGCCGCGCAGGTCTTCGAAATGTTCTTTTTCAGGGTCAGAAGGGCGAATACGCATCAGCTGCGTGATCTTGCAGCGGCGTGTTCCACGACGTTCCGATTGTGACGAGCGTGCGATAGTTGAACCACCTGCGGTAAGAATTGGGTCTTGCTGCGTCGCCATGGTTAAGGCCTCTCTCAGAAAAAACTTCAACGTCTGAGACCAGTGTACGGCGCAGGAACCGGTAAAACCTATAGCGGGAACGTACCCTTTCTGGAGTAGGACGTTGCAAAAGGATGGTAGTACGGAAGTACTAAGAAAGGAAAGAGTCGAGGACCGCAAAACACTGAAAATCCGGGGTCCGGGCCTGAATGGCAAAAGGTGAGGGCCGGACGGTGACCGGTGAGCGTAGCGCGATCGCAACGAGCGCCGTGACAGTGCCCGCTCCAGTTCCCGTCGAAGCCGGCCCGGAATTGACGGGTTGCGCCTGGGCGGTTAGACTTCGACCGCTTCCCGAGGTTGCCAAGGAAACCATGTCTAGTGAACCGACTCGCCGGGAATTTCTCGGCTCACTCGCCGCTGTTTCTCTCTTCCCTTTCGAACACGAAAAACCGAGCCTCCTGCTGCATAACGGGAACATCGTAACCGTGAATGACCAGGAGCCGCGGGCCCAGGCGCTGGCCATTGCCCGCGGGAAAATCATCGGCGTGGGGAGTGACGCGGACATTCTAAACCTCGCCGGGCCAGGCGTAAAAAAAATCGACCTGGGCCGCAAGACCGTGCTGCCGGGTTTCATTGATGCGTACTCGCACCCCGCCATGGCCGGCTTGATGCACCTGCGCATGGTGGACTGCGACCTGCGGTCGATTTCCGCGATTCAGGAGGCGTTGCGGGAGCGCGCGGCGCAGACCCCGGCGGGCCAGTGGGTGCTCGGTTTTAAGTATGACGACACAAAAACATCCGATGGGCGGCCACTCGCCATCGGCGATCTGAATTCCGCGGTTCCCGACCACCCGGTGCAGGTTGAACATCGCGGCGGCCACACGGTGTACGTCAATTCGCTGGGATTCGCAAAAGCGGGCATCGACGAGCGGACCCCTGATCCGGCCGGCGGAAAAATCGATCACGACCCGGTCACCGGGAAACTGAGCGGGCGGGCGGCGGAAAGTGCGAGAGCGTTTTTTGACAAGGTGATACCCCTGGATTACACGCGCGATGATCATCGCGCGGGCGTGCGGCTGATTTCCAGGATGCTGGCGAAAACCGGAATTACTTCCGCCACCGAAGCGCAGGGAACGCCGAGCGATCTGCTTGCCTATCAGGATGCGCGGGACGCCGGCGAGCTGCTCTATCGTGCCTACTGTTTTATCAATTACCGCCACATTGATTCCATGATTGATGCCGGCGTGCGCACCGGGCTGGGCGATGAATGGGTGCGCGTGGGCGCGATGAAACTGGTGTGCGACGGGTCGATCTCGGAACGCACGGCGCGCTTGTCGACAGCCTACGAAGGGCGCCCGAATGATTACGGCATTCTGGTGATGACCGAGGAAGAACTTTACACCTTCGGGCGGAAGGCGCATCTGGCGGGCTGGCAAATCGGGACGCACGCGAACGGCGATGTGGGGATCGACACAGCGCTGCGCGTATACGAACGCTTGCAGCGCGAAAATCCGCGAAAAGATCCACGGTTTCGCTTGGAACACTGCACGGTAATCAATGACAGCTTGCTGGCGCGCATGAAAAATCTGGGCGCCATTCCCACCCCCTTCTCGACCTACGTTTATTATCACGGCGAGAAAATGCGTTATTACGGCGCGGAACGCTTGAATCACATGTTTGCGTTGCGTAGTTTTCTGGACGCGGGAATTCGCGCGACGCAGGCTTCCGATTATCCTCCTGGAGAATTCATTCCGATGATGGCGCTGCAGTCCGAGGTGACGCGCACGGACATGAAAGGAAATGTCTGGGGGCCAAAACAGAAAATTACCGTGGAGGAAGCGATTCGAGTCGGAACCATCAACGGGGCTTACGCTTCGTATGAAGAAAATCTCAAGGGCTCTCTGGAAGTCGGGAAAGTTGCCGACCTGGTGGTTCTGGGACGCGATCCGCTAAAGGAAGATCCGTCGACGCTTGTTTCAATACCGGTCGAACGCACGATGGCCGGAGGACGCTGGAGTTTCGAGTCCTGAGACCGGAAGGCAGGCACTGACGCAGGCCGGGTTCCCTCGTTTTGCCGCGGTGTTGCGGCAAATTTATTTGTGCTGGCGGTGCGCGGGCGGCAAAATGTTCCTCAGGGGTCTTAAAGGTGCGGGAGACACAGAAAACCGGCAGTGGCCATCTTGACGCGCCGGTGGCTGCGCGCTGGGTGGGCGTTACGCTTGGGGTTCTGATCGTTTTCCTCCTTTTCCTCGCCGTTTTGCTACTGCCCTTGCACTTTGTCCCCTACGGCAAAGCGAAGATGCTCTTTGATTGGTACGCCCCAAGACATGGCGCGTACAGCAACACGCGGAATGTCTTGTCGGCCGCAGCGTATGGGCACTTTGTCGATCGCTTGCCGGTGGCGGCAGCGGTGTTCGGAATATGCGGGATGGTCCTGGCCCTGTGCAAGCAAGTACTGGGCCGCTTCTTGCTCGAGCTTCCGGCGGACTGGAAGGCATTCTCCAGCTACTTCGGCCGGCAATTCGACAAAGGCTCGGAAACGATTTTGGAAATTGCTTCCGTCGCCATCGTGTTCGGAATTGGCGTTTTTCTGCGCTGGCACCACCTGGGCCGGCCGGTTTGCTTTGATGAAGCGTGGACGTACGTGGATTTCGCGGCACGGCCGCTCGGACTGGTGCTGTCGCGGTACCCGGCGCCCAACAATCACCTGCTGAATACCCTGCTCATACACTTTAGTACCGCTTGGTTTGGAAATACGGTTCTGGGTTTACGATTTCCGGCGCTGGTAGCCGGTTGCCTGGTCATACCCGCGACCTGGTTTCTCGGGCGTGCACTGTACGGTTCTGCCGCCGGGATTTTGGCCGCGGGCGCGGTGGCCGGGTTGCCGACGTTCGTTGAATTCTCGGTCAACGGGCGGGGATATTCCTTGCAGTGGCTCCGGACGCTCTGGTCGGCAACGCCCTGATCGAATATGTGCTGTTACAGCGCAATCCGCGGCTGTACCGTGCGCTGTCCCAGCCGCAGGACGCGAGCCGGGTGGTGGCTGTCGTGATGAAACGAACCGGCAACATGGAAATTTGCAGCAGCACCGAACAAGCCGCCGCACTGGCTGCCGAGCAGAGCGCGAGTCCGGGGTTTCTCGCGGAGTCGCTGGACTTAGCCAGGTACCAGCAGCCGGAAGTTCGCGCGAAATTCCTGACGTCCACTGTGTACTCTCTCGTGAGAAAAGCGGCGGAATAGGTGCTCACTGCCTCGCGGGATGACTTCGTTGTGATAGTTGTGCGATTCTCGTGGCGCGCGAAAAACTGAAGGTGGGATCGATGCTGAAAAAATTCAAGGATTTGAGCGAGCGGGAGATTTTGGCGCTGGCCATTGCTTCTGAGGAAGAAGATGGGCGGATTTACGGGGAGTTTGCCGATGCGTTTCAGGAGACCTATCCGGCGACGGCACAGATGTTTGAGGAGATGCGGGAAGAAGAGGTGGTGCATCGCGATCGGTTGCTGGCCATGTTCCGGCAACGATTTGGCGACCATATCCCGCTGATCCGACGCGAGAACGTCAAGGGATTCCTGCAACGGAAACCGAATTGGTTGATTCGTCCGCTCGGCGTGAACGTGGCGCGGCGGCAGGCGCAAGTGATGGAGATGGAAGCGGGGCGATTTTATGCCAAGGCGGTAGGGCGGGTGTCGGACGCGCCGACGCGGGAGCTGCTGAACAAGCTGGCCGATGAAGAGCGGAAGCATCACGCTACAGCGGGCGAACTCGAAGACAAGCATTTGACCGAGCATGCGCGGGCCGAAGAGGACGCTTCGCATAAGAAATTGTTTCTGCTGCAGGTGATCCAGCCGGGGCTGGCGGGATTGATGGACGGGTCGGTGTCGACGCTGGCCCCGCTGTTCGCGGCGGCGTTTGCCACGCATAAGAGCTGGGATGCATTTTTGGTGGGGCTGGCGGCGTCGATCGGTGCGGGGATTTCAATGGGATTTGCTGAGTCTCTGTCCGACGACGGGTCGCTGACCGGGCGCGGGTCGCCGTGGATTCGCGGCCTCGTGATTGGCGCGATGACCACGGCGGGGGGCATCGGCCATACCCTGCCCTTCTTGATCGGCGATTTTCATGTGGCGACCGTTGTTGCGGTGATTATAGTGGCCATTGAATTAGGGACCATTGCCTACATTCGGCACCGGTACATGGATACGCCATTTCTGCAGGCTGCGTTTCAGGTGATTGTAGGCGGCGTGCTGGTCTTTTTGACGGGCTGGTTGATTGGCAGCTCCTAGCTCGACTGGGGGCCAGACGGACGCGAGTCGCTGGGGCTTGGTTTGCAGGACCGGGACACGCGGCAAGGAACGGATCAGTCGGAGTGCGCGGCGGACGGCTGGTGGGCCGGCTTGCTCGAAAAGGTGCGCTGAATCCAGGATTGCAGGCGGTCCATGTAGATGTAGACGACCGGGGTGGTAAACAGCGTCAGCATCTGGCTGACGATGAGTCCGCCAACAATGGTAAAGCCCAGAGGACGGCGCAATTCCGACCCCACACCCGTGCCCAGCGCGAGCGGCAGCGCTCCGAGCAGTGCGGCCATGGTGGTCATGAGAATGGGGCGGAAGCGCAGCTGACAGGCTTTGTAGATGGCTTCCACCGGGGAAAGTTTCTGCTCGCGTTCGGCCTGCACCGCAAAGTCGATCATCAGGATGGCGTTCTTTTTAACGATACCGATCAAGAGAATAATTCCGATGAGCGCGATGATGTTCAGATCCGACTTCATGATGCGGACAGCGAGAAGCGCACCAACGCCCGCGGAAGGAATCGTGGAAAGAATGGTTATGGGATGGATGAAACTTTCATACAGGATGCCGAGCACGATATAAACAGCAAAAATCGCAGTGATGATCAGCACGGGCTGCGAAGCCTTGGAATCCTGGAACGCCTGGGCAGTGCCCTGAAAGGTCGCGTGGACCGAGGACGGGACGCCCAGTTCCATGCGCGCCTGTTCGATGTGCTGAACAGCCGGGTCGAGCGAAGCGCCGGGCGCAAGATTAAAAGAAAGCGTGATGGCGGGAAAGAATCCCTGGTGATTGACAGAAAGTGCCGTGCTTGAATGTTCGTAGTGGGCAAAGGCGCTCAACGGAACAAGTTTGCCGGTATTGGAAGGAACATAGATGCTGGCGAGAGCTTCCGGGCTCTGCTGCGCCTCTGGGGCAACTTCCATGACCACGTGATACTGGTTCAAACCCTTATAAATATTTGAGACTTGCCGCTGCCCGAAGGCGTCGCTCAGCGTGTTGTCAATGTCCGCGACATTCACGCCCAGGCGTCCAGCCGAATCACGGTCGATGACGATCGAGCTTTGCAGTCCGTGCATCTGCTGGTCGCTGTTGACGTCCCGAAGTTCGGGAACCGACCGCAGGCGCTGCTGGATAATCGGGGCCCAGTGCACCAGGTCGTCCAGATTGTCGGCCTGCAACGTGTATTGATACTGCGCGCCGCCGCCGCGACCTCCCACGCTCAAATCCTGCACTGCCTGCATGTACAAGGCAGCGCCGGGTACGCCCGCTGTGGCTCTGCGGATACGGCCGATCACTTCATCGGCGCTGAGTTTGCGCTCATTGAGCGGCTTCAACTGCGCAAACATGCGGGCGGTGCTGCCGCCGCTGCCGCCGCCGGTAAAGGAGGTGACCGTGTCGACGGCCGGGTCCTTCTGCACAATGTCGCTGAAGACGCGCATCTTTTGTGCCATAGCCGCGAAGGAAAGGTCCTGGTCACCCTGGATCGAACCGTTGATGCGGCCGGTGTCCTGTTGCGGGAAAAAGCCGATGGGTGTGGAAGCGAAAAGCACGGCGCTCAAAACCGCCGTGCCGACGGTAAGCAGCAAAATCGGGAACTGATTGCGCAGCACCCAGCGCAAAGAGTAGTCGTAAACGCGGAGCATGCTGTTGAATACATTTTCAGACAACCGGTAGAGGAAATTGTGTTTGCCGGATTCATGCCGCAGAAAACGCGCACACATCATGGGGGTGGCCGTGAGCGAAACGAAGAGCGAGACGGCGATGGCGGTACTGAGGACGACGGCAAACTCGCGGAACAGGCGGCCCACGATACCGCTCATGAGCAGAATCGGAATGAACACGGCAATCAGAGAAGTACTCATGGAAACGACGGTAAAACCAATTTCGCTGGCGCCTTTGAGCGCGGCCTGGAACGGCTTCATGCCGGCTTCAATATGCCGGGCAATATTTTCGATGACCACGATGGCGTCATCGACAACGAAGCCTGTGGAGATGGTAAGGGCCATGAGCGAGAGATTGTCCAGGCTGTAGCCGCAGAGGTACATGACGCCGAAGGTGCCGATGAGTGACAACGGAACGGCGACGCTCGGAATGATGGTGGCCCAGACGTTTCTGAGGAACGCAAAAACGACAAGAATGACGAGGATGATCGAAATGATGAGAGTGATTTCGACATCATGAACGGAGGCGCGGATGGTGGTGCTGCGGTCAACGGCTACGCCCAGATGCAGCGAAGGAGAGATGGAAGCACTGAGCTGCGGAAGCAGCGCCATGATGCGATCGACGGTTTCGATCATGTTGGCGCCGGGCTGGCGGAAGATGGCGATGATGACGGAAGGTTTTCCGTCGGAAAGACCGAGGTTCCTGGAATCCTCGACGGAGTCGAGTACCTGTGCGATATCCCGGAGATGCACGGGAGCGCCGTTTTTGCTGGCAACCGTCAGCGGCTCGTATTCGTAAGCCTTGAAAAGCTGGTCCGTGGCGGCAACGGTCCACGTTTTTTTGCCGTCGGAAAGAGAGCCTTTGGCCAGATTGGCGTTGGCGGACTGCAACGACCTGCGGACGGATTCCAGACTGATCCCGTAGCTGTTGAGCTGATACGGGTTCACTTCCACGCGAACTGCCGGCCGCGAACTGCCCCAGGTGAAAACCTGGCCGACGCCCTCCACCTGGGCAATTTTTTGCGCGAGGATGGTGTCGGAGGCGTCGTAAATTTCCGAAGGCGACACATTGTCCGAGGTTAGATTCAGAAGAAGAATCGGCGCGTCGGCAGGATTCACCTTGCGATACGTCGGCTGGCCCGGAAGATCGGCGGGAAGCTGGCTGCGCGCGGCATTGATGGCGGCCTGAACATCACGGGCCGCGGCATTGATGTCGCGGCTCAAGTCGAACTGCATGGTAATGCTGGTGGAGCCCAGGCCGCTCGACGAAGTCATCTGGGTCACGCCGGCGATACGACCGAACTGGCGCTCGAGCGGCGTAGCGACGGCCGAAGCCATGGTTTCCGGACTGGCACCCGGCAGGTTGGCGCCGACACTGATGGTTGGAAAATCCACCTGCGGCAGGGGCGCTACCGGCAGGAAACGAAAGGCCACCACCCCGGACAGCAGAATCGCGATGGTGATCAGCGTTGTGGCAACCGGGCGACGAATAAATGGCGTTGAAAAATTGGACGAGTAATTCATGGATCAGTCACCAGGAGCGGGTTGCTCCTCAGGTTCGCCGATATGAAATTCAAAACGGCGCGAGAGCCAGTCGAAGGCCAGATAAACGACAGGCGTGGTGTAGAGCGTGAGCAACTGGCTGAGAATGAGTCCGCCTACGATGGTGATACCGAGCGGGCGGCGAAGTTCAGAACCGACTCCGGTGCCGAGCGCGAGCGGAAGGCCGCCGAGCAGCGCCGCCATGGTGGTCATCATGATGGGACGGAAACGGAGGAGGCAAGCTTCATAAATCGCCTCAAGCGGGGGCTTCCCTTGTTCGCGTTCCGCTTCGAGAGCGAAGTCAATCATCATGATGGCGTTTTTCTTGACGATACCGATGAGAAGAATAATTCCGATCAGCGCGATGATGCTGAATTCCGTACGGCACAGCAACAGCGCGAGGATGGCGCCGACTCCTGCCGACGGCAAAGTGGAAAGAATGGTGATTGGGTGGATGTAACTTTCATACAGCACGCCGAGAACGATGTAAACGGTGACCAGCGCCGCGAGAATGAGGATCGGTTCGTTGGAAAGCGAATTGAGAAATGCCGCCGCGGTGCCCTGGAAGGTGGCTTGAATGCTGGCAGGCATGTTCAGGTCCGATTTTGCCTGGTTAATGGCTTCCACTGCCTGGCCGAGAGACGTGTTGGGCGCGAGGTTGAAGGACAACGTAATGACCGGAAACTGCCCCTGATGATTGACGGTGAGGGCCGTGCTGCCCGGTTCAAAGCGCGTGAAAGCGCTCAGCGGAACCTGGGGACCGGGGTTAATCGAACTGGCCGCGCCGGTCGGAGTGGCGGACCCGGACGAAGCGCTGGCGGGATTCGCGGTGTTTGATGACGAGTGCACGTAAATATTTTTCAGCGAGTCGGGATTCTGCTGGAACTGCGGATCGACTTCCATTACTACGTGATACTGGTTGAGCTGCGTGAAGATGGTGGAAATTTGCCGTTGACCGAAAGCGTCGTAGAGGGTGTTGTCGATGTCCGCGGGAAGAATGCCGAGGCGCGAAGCGGTGTCGCGATCAATGGTGAGCGTGGCAAGAAGGCCTTGGTCCTGCTGATCACTGGCGACGTCGCGAAGTTCTGGAAGCGCTTTCAGTTTTTCGATGAACCGCGGACTCCAGACACCGAGTTCTTTGGCGTCAACGTCTTCAAGACTGTACTGAAATTGCGTGCGGCTGACGCGATCTTCGACCGTGAGGTCCTGAACGGGCTGGAGAAAGAGCGAGATGCCGTCGATTTTTTCCAACTCCGGCTGCAAGCGGCGGATCACGTCAGATGCGTTGATCTTGCGCTGGGCGAGCGGCTTGAGATTGATCTGGATGCGGCCGCTATTAAGCGTGGTGTTGGTGCCGTCGATGCCGATGAACGAAGAAAGACTCTCGACGGCCGGATCTTTAAGAATGGCATCGGCAAGCTTTTGCTGGCGCATGCCCATGGCGCGGAAGGAAATATCCTGCGGGCCTTCCGAGACGCCGAGGATTACACCGGTGTCCTGCACCGGGAAAAAGCCTTTGGGGACATAGACATACAGCATGATGGTGGCGACGAGCGTGGCAATGGTGACGAGCAGCGTGATCTTGCGATATTGCAGGACCACTTTGAGTGTGCGTCCGTAGAAAGCGATGACGGAATTGAACATGTCTTCGGACTTGCGATAAAACCAGCCTTCGTCCTCTTTTTTCTTATGACGGAGGAGTTTGGCGCACATCATGGGGGTGAGAGTGAGAGAAACAAAAGCGGAGACCAGGATGGTGACCGCGAGGGTGACCGCAAACTCGCGGAACAGCCGGCCGACGATATCGCCCATGAACAACAGCGGGATCAAAACGGCGATGAGTGAAACGGTCAGCGAAACGATGGTGAAACCGATTTGCTCGGAGCCTTTCAGGGCGGCCTGGAGCGGCGACTCGCCTTCTTCGATGTAGCGGCTGATGTTTTCAATCATGACGATGGCATCGTCCACCACAAAGCCGGTGGAAATGGTGAGGGCCATGAGCGAAAGATTGTTGAGGCTGTAGCCGAGCAGGTACATCACGCCGAACGTACCAACGATGGAAAGCGGCACGGCAAAACTGGGAATGATGGTGGCGCGCACGCTTCGTAGAAAAACGAAAATGACGAGCACGACCAGGCCAATGGTGAGCATCAGCTCAAATTGCACGTCTTCAACCGAAGCGCGAATGGTGGTGGTGCGGTCGGTGAGGATGTCGACTTGTACGGCCGCGGGCAGGGCGGCTTTTAGCTGCGGGAGCAGCGCTTTGACGCGGTCGACGACGGCAATGATGTTGGCACCGGGTTGCCGCTGAATATTCAGGATGACCGCAGTATCGCGGTTGGACCAGGCCGCCTGGCGAACACTTTCGATCCCGTCTTGAACCAATGCCACATCCGAGAGGCGCACGGGAGCGCCATTGCGATAGGCAATGATGATGGGCTTGTAGGAGTCGCTGGAAATCAGCTGATCGTTGGCGCCGATGGTGTAGGACTGATGCACTCCGTCGAAGGTGCCTTTGGCTTGATCGACGTTGGATTGCGAAAGAGCGGTGCGCAGGTCTTCCAGGCTCAGGCCGTAGGATGCCAGGGCGGTAGGATTGGCTTGAATGCGGACGGCCGGGCGCTGGCCGCCGCTGATGCTGACAAGCCCCACCCCGCTTAGCTGAGAAATCTTCTGCGCAAGCGTGGTGTCTGCCAGGTCTTCCACCTTGGATAGCGGAAGCGATTTTGAAGTCAGCGCGAGCGTGATGATGGGAGAGTCGGCGGGATTGATTTTGCTATAGATGGGAGGATTGGGGAGTCCCTGAGGAAGAAGATTGGACGCGCCATTGATGGCCGCTTGTACTTCCTGTTCGGCAATATCGATGTTCAGGTCGAGGCCGAATTGCAAGGTGACGATCGAGCTGCCAAACGAACTGGTCGATGTCATCTGGTTCAAGCCAGGAATCTGGCCGAACTGGCGCTCGAGAGGCGCAGTCACCGAAGAAGCCATCACATCGGGGCTGGCGCCGGGATAGAAGGTTTGAATCTGGATGGTGGGATAGTCGACTTGCGGAAGAGCGGAGACGGGCAATTGCTTGTACGCCACAAAACCGACAAGCATGACCCCGACCATCAGGAGCGTGGTCGCAACGGGCCGCAGAATAAACGGCCGTGAAGGATTCATCGCAAAGCGCCTCCCGATTTATCCGAAGAAGCTGCAGGCGCGCTGGCGGGCGAGGCAGGTTTTTTCGAGTGCGTGCTGTTTCCAGAACTGCCGCCGCCATGCTGCTTCTGTTGCTGTTGCTGCTGTTCTACGGTCGTGGCTTTCACTTTGCTGTCTTCAGCGAGTTTGTCGGCGCCATCGATAACCACGACATCGCCCGGATTGATTCCCTGGCTGAGCCCAACCTGGGTGCCGGTGGATTGCGCAATCGTGACCGTCTGAATTTTTGTTTTGCTGTCGGCGCCCTGCTGCTGAACGACGTAGACATAGGTTCCCTGGGGCCCCCGCTGAATAGCCGCAGTAGGAACAATCGTTAAATTCTGCTTGGTGTCGACGAGCAGATGAACATTCACGAATTGATTGGGAAACAGAATGTTGTCGTCGTTGCTGAAAATGGATTTGAGCTTGTAGGTGCCGGTCGTGGTGTCAATCTGATTGTCGATCGTGGCAAGTTTGCCGGAGGCCAGTTTGCTGGTGTCATCGCGATCATACGCATCGACCGAAAGCTGAGCGCCTTTGCGGAGCTTGGAGTTCACATCGGGAAGTTGATCCTGCGGCAAGTTGAAAATGACGGAGATGGGTTGCAGCTGGGTGATGACCAGCAAACCGGTGGAGTCGGCAGCGTGCACGATATTGCCAACGTCGACCAGGCGCAGACCCACGCGTCCGCTGATCGGTGCGGTGATGCGGCAATAGACCAGTTGCAGTTTCGCGCTGTCGATGGTTGCCTGGTCGGTCTTGATCGCACCATCAAACTGGCCGACCTGCGCACCCTGTGTGTCGAGCTGCTGCTTGGGAATAACACCTTCCTGGTAGAGGAGCTTGAACCGCTCGAAGTTGACTTCGGCATCTTTTCGCTGGGCTTGGTCCTTGGCGAGCTGGCCTTCGGCTTGTTCAAGCTGAACCTGAAAAGGGCGCGGATCGATTTCAACCAGGAGATCGCCCTTATGAACGAATTGCCCTTCGGTAAACGCCACGTTGACCAGTTGGCCGTCCACGCGACTGTGAATCGTGACCGTGTTGAACGCTGTTACCGTGCCCAGTCCGTTGAAATAGACCGGAAGGTCGCCGCGCTGGGCGGTAGCGACAACGACGGGGACCACCAGGTTCGCGGCGTTCGCTGCCCCTCGGCCGCCGCGTCCTCCGCCGCCTTTGGCCGGCGCGTCGCCGGCCGCTGATTGAGAATTCGAATGCGAAGTCCGGTAGTACCAAAAGCCGCCGACGACAACGGCAAGAACAAGAATCCAAACCCACCAGCGGCCTTTGGCCGTCGTGCCGGCGGATGTGCCGCGCGCATTTGATTCCGGGAAATCAATGGGTTTCAAGTGGCCCATTCTTTTCGCTCCTGTTAGTTACATCAAGTATGTGAGCGAGTCTGCCGGCGGCAAGAGCATCGCAAGTAGACACTTGGCTGCTTCGACGTCCATTTTGCAGTCCAGGGAAAAGTATAGCCTACGCAATAGATAAGACGGCTTTTCGGGAGGAATGGTTACGCGGCCGGGATCGAAATAAACACGAGCGAAACAATGGCAGTTCTAGCGGCATCCAACATGGGAAAGTTGCAATTGTTACAGAATGTGGTGGGCAGTCGGACCGGACAACCATACACTAAACCGCGCAACGCACTCCCATGCCCGGCGGGTGGGAACGCTCAAGCCTAAAGGAGGCTGCGGCAATGATTAAGGGACTCATTTTGGGTATTTTGGTGGGCCTTTTGCTCGTCGTGGGGTGGGTCTACCTTTATTTCTCTAGTGGCAAAGCCCCTGTAGCAGTGACCTCTCCGGAAATGCCATTTGAACGAAAACTGGCGCAAATGGCCCAGAAATCCTACCTGGACCACATGCCGCATTCCGAACCAGCCACGCCGGCCGACGAGCGGAACCTTCTAGAAGGAGCAACCATTTACAAAGAGAACTGCGCGGTATGCCACGGGCTTCCCGGCAAGGAAAAAACGGCCATCGCCGAGGGCATGTTTCCCCATCCCCCGCAACTGTTTCGCGGCGTTGGGGTCACCGACGATGAACCCTGGGAGAATTATTGGAAAGTGGAAAACGGAATCCGCATGACCGGCATGCCGGGATTCAAAGAGCGTTTGACCGAAACCCAGATATGGCAGGTGAGTGTGCTGGTCAAGAACGCGGACAAGATTCCGGATTCTGTAAAGAATTCGCTGACCGGGGACCTGCCGCCGAAGGTAAGCGCGCCTCCGATCTCCTTGCCGGCCCCGCAGTGAAGCAGTGCGTGCTAAAGAGCTGCGCCGGGTGATGTCCGGATCAGCCGGTCAGCCTTGCGCAATTGCGGGAAGATCCAGGCCCACAAACCGGTCACCGCAATTGTGCCGATGCCGCCCAGCACAACGGCGGGAACTGTGCCGAACCAGTGCGCGGTGAGGCCGGATTCGAACTGGCCAAATTCATTAGAAGCCCCGATGAAAACCATATCGACGGAATTGACGCGGCCGCGCATCTCGTCGGGCGTGGCAACCTGGATCAAGGTCTGGCGAACGATCACACTGACCATGTCGGTTGCGCCGACCAGGAACAGCGCGACGAGGGACAGCGTGATGCTGCGCGAAAGGCCGAAGATGATGGTGGCCAGGCCGAATCCGGCGACGCACCAGAGCATGGTGATTCCCGCCCGGCGGCGCAACGGCTTGTGGGCCAGGAAGACGGCCATGACGGCGGCTCCGGCTCCCGGCGCGCTGCGCAGAAGTCCGAGCCCCCGGGGGCCGGTGCGCAGAATTTCGCCAGCGTAGACCGGCAGCAGGGCCACCGCGCCGCCAAGCAGGACAGCGAAGAGATCGAGAGAGATGGAGCCGAGAATTATTTTTTCCCGCCAGATGTAATTGAATCCCGCGAAAACAGAGGCCAGGGTAATGGGCTCGCGCGGGCGCGCGGTAGACTGCACGTGGACTCTCAGCATGGAAAATGCAGCGGTGATTCCGCAGACCAGAGAAAGCGCATAGACCGCTGCTGGTCCGTGAAATGCAGCGTAAACAACTCCTCCGAGCGAGGGGCCCAAAATTGTGGCACATTGAAAAACGGTAGAAGCCCAGGCAATGGCGCTGGGAAAATGCTCCATGGGAATTAATTGAGGAAGCAAGGCCCTGCTGACGGGCCCATTCAGTGAACGGACCACGCCCAGAAGAATAAGCACGGCATAGATGGGATAGACGGAATGCGCGCCGCGCACTGTGAGCAGGAGCAGGAGTGCGGAACAAGCGGCAAATCCGCCATAGCAGAGAGTCGTCAGTTTGCGGCGGTCATAGCGATCGGCTACGTGGCCCGAGACCAGAAACAGCAGGATTCCCGGAAGAAATTGCGCCAGTCCGACCAGGCCCAAATCCAGAGGACGTTTCGTAATCTCGTAAACCTGCCACCCGACGGCGACCGACTGCATCTCGGTGGCCACCACAATCGAGAAACGGGCGACCTGAAATAATGTGAAACTGGGAAATGTGAAAACGATCCGGGAAGAACTGGGGCTCTCCGTTTCGGCCATTTGATATTTTGCCACAAAAATGACCGGCGACGGAAAAACTGGTTTATGGAATTTGTGCTGTTTTCGGATTGCCCGCTGCCGCGAAGCCGACTCCAAGAGCCTTATACACGGCAATGGTGGCCGTAGCCGTTTCCGTGCGGCTTTGCGCGAGCCGATCCTCGGCTTCCAGCTGCGTGCGTTCGGCATCCAGAACCTGAAGAAAATCGGCGATGCCCCCATCGAAACGAATTCGCGCCAGCTCTGCGGCATTTCTGCTGGATTGCGCGGCTTGTGTGAGCTGTTCTCGCCGCGCCCGGGACTGTTCGAGCGCGACCAGAGCATTCTCGGTTTCTTCGATGGCTTGCAATACCGTTTGCTGATACTGCGCCAGGGCCTGATCGTTACGCGCTTCGCTGGCGCGGATGCGCGCCTTCACGCGGCCAAGATTGAAAGCGGGCCAAGTCACGCTGGGGCCAAATGAATAACTCGACGAGCCTTGCGATCCGAGACCGGTGAAATCGTTCGAACTGAGGGCCAAGTTTCCCGAGAAGACCACTCTTGGAAAAAGATCGGCAACCGCTACGCCGACAAGCGCCGTTTGCGCGGCCAGGCGCCGTTCGGCGGCGGCAATGTCGGGACGCCGGCGCAAGAGCGCTTCCGGGGAGCTGATGTCCAGCTTGTCCGGCAATGCTGGAATTTCCATCGGCTTGTCGAGTTCGCCCACGAGTGAACTTGGAGAGCGGCCTACCAGAACCGCAAGGCGATTTTCGGCAAACGCGATTTGCGACTTGAGCGCGGGAATAATCGCTTTCGTCGAACTCAGTTGCGATTGGGCGCGCTCGGTATCAAACGCGGTTCCGCGGCCGGCGTCCAGACGCGATTGTGTGATATCCAGCGTGTCCGACTGATTCGCCGCGTTGCGCTCGGCAACGTGCAACTGGGTTTGCAGACCCCGCAACTCCATGTAGTTGCGGGCGATTTCACTGGCGACGCTGACTTGAACGGCTTCGACGTCGTAGAAGGACGCTTCGGAGGAAGCCGTCGAAGCTTCCACGGATCGCCGGACGCGGCCGAAAAAGTCGATCTCCCAGTAGGCGTCAAAACCCGTTTCGTAAAGCTGATTCTGCAGCAAATTCCCCGGAAATCCTTGTCCCTGGTCGGTGCTCAACTTGGACTTTGTGAAATCTGCTTCCGTCGTGACGGTAGGAAAACGATCGTACTTGGATTCCCGGCGTAATGCGCGCGCTTCCCGCAGTCTGGCGGCCGCAATCTTCAGATCAAAGTTCGAACCGAGCCCTTCCTTGATGAGGCGATCGAGCAGCGGATCGCCAAACTGCGACCAGAATTGGGCAACGGGTTCAGCAGAGCCGTAAAGCTCCGGGGTCGCATTGTGGAACGAAGGATCGACGGCGACCTTGGGCTTGGCGTATTTTGGCCCGACGGTGCAACCTGCCAGCGCCGCCACCAGAAACAGAAACGAAATTTTATGCTTCCAGGACATTGCCGGAAATCCTTTCTGGGCCGGGGTGCGACGGAGTCGGCTCGGGTGTCTTCGCGGGATTCTTGCGTTCGATGAATCCCCGAATCGCGACGTAGAAAACCGGTGTGAGCAACAGGCCAAAGAAAGTAACGCCCAGCATCCCGGCAAAAACGGCAACGCCCATGGATTTGCGCATTTCCGAGCCAGCGCCCTCGGAGCGGACCAGTGGAATTACGCCCATGATGAACGCGAACGAGGTCATCAGAATGGGCCGCAACCGCAGGCGGCAAGCTTCGCGAATCGCAGTGAAGCGGTCAGCGCCTTCCTCCTGCATGGCTTTGGCGAACTCCACGATTAGAATGGCGTTTTTGCAAGCCAAGCCGACCAAAACGATCAGTCCGATTTGCGTAAACACGTTGTTATCGCCATCCGTGATCCAAACTCCCGCGATCGCGGACAGCAAGCACATGGGAACGATAAGAATGACGACCAGCGGCAACGACCAGCTCTCGTACTGCGCCGCCAGAACGAGGAACACGAGCAGGATACAAATTGGGAAAATATACGCCATCGTGTTGCCAGCAAGAATCTGCTGGTAGGTCAGCTCGGTCCATTCGATCTTCATGCCGTTGGGAAGAACTTCGGCGGCAACTTTTTCCAGCGCGGAAACCGCTTCGCCCGAGCTGTGCCCTTTCGAGGCTTGCCCGTTGATATCAGCCGTGGGGTAGGCGTTGTAATGCATGGTGCGGTCCGGGCCAAAACTGTCTTTTACGGTCAGCACGGAACCGAGCGGGACCATTTCTCCGCGTGAGTTGCGCGTTTTCAGCTGTGCGATGTCCTTGGGATTGGAGCGGAACCGCGAATCGGCTTGCACAATCACCTGATAGGTGCGGCCAAATTTATTGAAGTCATTCACGTACAGCGAGCCGAGATAGATCTGCATCGTGTCAAAAACGTCGGTAACGGCGACCCCGCTGCGCTTGGCTTTGGTGCGGTCGAGATCGGCTTCCAGCTGCGGGACGCTGGTTCTGTAGCTGGAGAACATTTCAGAAAGATTGGGATCTTGGCTGGCTTTCCCGATCAGGTCATTGGTCGCCTGCGTGAGAGCCGCTTCCCCGAGACCGGCGTGATCTTCAATCTGGGCTTTGAAGCCGCCGATGGTTCCCAGCCCCTGCACCGGAGGCGGCGGGAAAATAATGATGTAGGCATCTTTGACAGCTGCGAATTCCTGGTTGAGAGAACGCGCAATGGCTGGTCCGGATTCCGACGGGTCGCGGCGCTTGTCAAAGTTGTCGAGGCCTACGAAAACAATTCCGGAATTCGAAGTGTTGACGAATCCGTTGATGGAGAGTCCGGGAAATGCGATGGAATTGATGACGCCCTTGTGCTTGAGCGCGATGTCCGACATCTGTTTGATGACCGCTTCGGTGCGATCGAGGCTGGCGCCGTCAGGAAGCTGGGCAAAGCCCACAAGATATTGTTTATCCTGAATCGGCACAAAACCCGTGGGGACCGTGCGGAAACCGAAGTAGGCCAGGGTGATCAGCCCGGCATAGAGGAGAAATCCTATGACCGTTTGCCGGACAAACTTGTTAACCACCAAACCATACGCCGTTGAGGAACGCGTGAAGATCTTGTTGAACGGGCGGAAAACCCAGCCGAGCGCCCGATCGAGAAAGCGCGAGAACCAGTCTTTTTTGGCATCGCGGGGACGGAGAAGAATGGCGCAAAGCGCGGGGCTGAGCGTCAGCGAGTTAAACGCGGAAATCAACGTGGAAATCGCGATGGTTAAAGCGAATTGTTTGTAGAACTGACCGGTAAGGCCGCTGACGAAGGCGATAGGGATGAACACCGCGCAAAGCACCAGGGCAATGGCGACAATCGGCTCGCTGACTTCTTTCATCGCTTGATAGGTGGCCTGGCGGGGAGGCAGTCCCAGCTCGATGTTCCGTTCAACGTTTTCCACGACGACGATAGCGTCATCGACGACGATACCGATGGCCAGAACGAGTCCGAACAGAGACAGCGCATTGATCGAAAGCCCCAGGCCCAGCATCACCGTAAATGTGCCAACAATCGAAATAGGTACGGCCAGCAGCGGAATGATGGAAGCCCGCCAGGTCTGCAGGAACAGCACCACGACGATGACCACGAGGATGACGGCTTCAAACAGCGTGTGAATGACGGCGCGAATTGAATCGCGGACAAATACAGTGGGATCGTAGACGATGCTGTAGTCCACGCCTTGCGGGAAATTTTTCTTCAGCTCTTCCATTGTTTTGCGAACGTCATCGGAGAGCTGAATGGCATTGGAGCCGGGAGACTGAAAAATTGGTATGGCCACCGCTGTTTTGTTGTTCAGCAGGGAGCGCAACGCATAATCCGCGGCGCCCAGTTCGAGTCGCGCGACATCGCGCAAGTGGGTGACTTCTCCTTGCGCCCCGGTCTTGACAATGATGTCGCCGAATTCCTGTTCATCGACAAGACGCCCCCGCGCGTTGACGCTGAGCTGGAAGTCCACCTTGTTGTCGTTCGGCGGGCCGCCCACAACGCCGGCGGCGACTTGCACGTTTTGCTCGCGGATGGCCTGCACGACATCGCTGGCCGTTAGCCCGCGGGCCGCTACTTTTTCCGGATCCAGCCAGACCCGCATGGAATAGTCACCCGCGCCGAAAAGCTGTACTTGACCCACGCCGGGCAGCCGCGCGAGAACGTCCTTGACCTGCAGAACGGCATAATTGCGCAGATAGACTTTGTCGTAGCGATCGTCGGGCGAAAACAAGTGGACGACCATGGTGAGGTCCGGAGAACTCTTGATCGTGGTGACGCCCAGCTGACGGGTAATCTCCGGCAGCCGCGGTTCTGCCTGCGATACGCGGTTTTGCACCAGCACTTGCGCCTGGTCGGGGTCGGTTCCCAGGCGGAAGGTGACGGTAAGGGTCATGACGCCGTCGGTCGTGGCTTGCGACGACATGTACAGCATGTTTTCAACGCCGTTGATTTGTTCTTCAAGGGGCGTTGCCACCGTTTCGGCGAGCACGCGCGGGTTGGCCCCGGGAAACTGTGCGCGGACCACGATGGTCGGCGGCACAACTTCCGGGTATTCACTGATAGGCAGCTTGCCCATGGCGATCAGCCCACCGAGAAAAATCACGATGGAGATGACCGCCGCAAAAATAGGTCGATCGACGAAAAACTTTGAGAAATTCACGATGGATTCCTTTTCTAACTAGCGGCCAGCACCGCTCGGGGCGGGCGACTTCTCGGTTTCTTGCATGGGCGTGACATCGGCTTTCACTTGCATGCCGGAGCGCACCTTTAGCGTGCCGTTGACGACGATCTTGTCGCCGGGTTTCAGTCCTTCGCGAATGATGCGCAGACCATCTACGAGAGGACCGAGTTGTACAAATTGGGATTGCACGGTGCCGTCGGGCGCGAGGCGCAGCACATATTTCTTGTCCTGGTCCGTGCCTACCGCGCTGTCGCGAACCAGAATTGCTTTATATTTGCCGCTGCCGACAATCTTGATTTTGGCGAATAGGCCGGGAGTGAAGAGCCGCTCGCGGTTGTCAAAGACCGCGCGGATACGGATGGTTCCCGCTGCCGCATTTACTTGATTGTCCAGGAAATCGATGTACCCCTCGTGCGGATAGCCTTCTTCGTTGGCAAGCCCCATATACACCGGAGTCTTGACTTCTCGTGAGCTGCGCAGCTCACCGCTGTGCGCCAGCTTCACGTATTTCAAATAGGACTGTTCATCGCCATCAAAGTACGCATAGATTGGATTCAGCGAGACGACGGTGGTGAGCAGCGTCGCCGCAGCGGGGCCACTGGCCACCAAGTTCCCTTTGGTAATCTCCGTGCGGCTCACCCGGCCGTCGATAGGCGAGGTTATGTGCGTGAATTCCACGTTGAGCGCGGCCTGTTCCACTGCCGCTTTTGCCGAAGCGATGGCCGAAACGCTCTCCTGCAGCGCGTTGGTGCGCTCGTCCATTTCTTCCTGCGAGATGGCCCGCTTGGCCAGCATTTTTTCGGCGCGGTCGACTTCTTGTTTTGCCAGAACCGAACGTGTTTTCACGCGTTCTTCCTCCGCGCGCGCTTTGTCCAGCTCGGCTTGATACGGACGCGGATCGATTTGGAACAGCAAATCGCCGGCTTTTACCTCTTTGCCTTCGGTAAAGGCAACTCTATCGATGTAACCGGAAACGCGGGGGCGAATTTCAACTTTTTGAACGGCGTCCAGACGGCCGGTAAACTCGTCCCATTCCGTGATCTGACGTTCAATCACCGGAGCGACCGATACGGTCGGAGGCGGCGGCGCAGCCGCCGATTCCGCGCTTCGGCACCCGAAACTAAATACGGCGACCAAGAACAGGCCGGCGATTCCAGCGACCAGGTTGGTTGGCTTGCTGGCGGTTTTGCCGGGCTGCCTTGCTTGCAACTGACTCAGTAACAGTTCCATGCGTGCGCTACCTCTGGATCGTCCCCGTTGATTTTCTTACCTTGCTCGCTATGCAGGGCGTCGAGGGCAGGGGCGCCAATCCCCGCAGAGAACGAGTAGTCGGAATAGATGAAAGAGGATAGGCGATGGTTACATCACACCGGCGACCGAAATCGGATACTTGGTATACAATCCAGCACTGGGTGCAACGATGGCGAAACGACATGCGATTTGTCCTGTGGAACTGACGGCGCGGGTCCTCGGCGGGCGCTGGAAGGCCGCGGTACTAGAGCAGCTTTTTTCCGGCGAGAAGAGAGTTTCCGACTTGAAGCGTCAGGTGACCGGGATCACACAGCGCACGCTCTCGCAGCAGCTCAGAGACCTGCAGACCTCCGGAATCGTCGAGCGGACAGTTTTTCCGGATGCTCCGCCGCGGGTTGTGTATCACGTCACGCCCGCCGGGCAATCACTTCGTCCGCTCCTGGAGGCCATGTGCAGTTGGGGAAAATCCCATGCCGCCGCAATGGCTTTGAAGAAAATGCGCGCTTCCGACAGGCCATAGGAAAGTGTATTGCGTGTGAACCCGCCGGGGAAGAGCTTCCGTGCGGCATTCTTTTGCTTCATTGCAGCGAAAAGTCGCTTGCCGGAGTACCCTTCGCGCGGCTCCTAGGCCAGCGCCGCTTGCAGCAGAGGACCTACAGCGCTGATCCTGGGGACCAGAGTTTCTGGAATGTTGTGCCGCTCTTTGAGATATTCAGGACTGTTGTAGCTGGCGCAAACTCGTCCGCCGGCGTCTTCCCAAAGCAGCACTTTTAAAGGCAGATCGATCGCGCTGGTCGGCGACGCGACCATCACCGGAGTTCCGCCGTGCGGGTTTCCGAAGAGCAGAACTTTTGTAGGCGGCATCTGCAACCCAGCTTTTTCCGCTGCCCCGCTGTGATCCACGACGCAGAATACGGTGAGTCCCTTTTCCCGTATTTTTTCTTCAATTCGCTTAAGTGATTCTTCAAAAGAATAGGGACTGGAAATCTCAATAATTCCCTTCTCTGACGCGACACTCATTGCCACTCCATGAAAATGAATCGATATTCAGCGGTGCAGCAGCAGGACTTCGGAACCGCTGGCGACCAGCGCAAGTTCTGCCATATGCAAAAATAATCCATGTTCCACAACTCCCACAATGTCCCCGATCGATCGCGCCAGAGCGTCGGGGTCCAGGATTTTCCCGCACTGGCAATCCAGGATCAGGTTGCCTTCATCCGTTATGTATTCCGCGCCATTCCGGGCCTTGCGTACCGCGCACGGGATGCCCATATCCATCAATTTCCTGGCAACCAGCGGCGAAGCCATGGGAATGACTTCAACCGGCAGCGGAAATTTGCCTAAAACTTCGACGGTTTTGCTGGAATCCGCAACGATAATGAACCGCCGGGATGCGCTGGCGACGATCTTCTCGCGAAGCAGCGCTCCTCCTCCTCCCTTGATGAGGTTCAGGCCGGGGCCGATTTCGTCGGCCCCATCGATGGTTACATCGATTTCCGTGGATTCATGAAAATCAATTGTGGGGATCGACAAAGATTTCGCCAGTTGCTCGCTCGCTGTCGAAGAACATATGCCGCGAATTTTCAGTCCTTGCCGCACCTGTTCGCCCAGCAACTTGATGAAATGCGTTGCCGTCGAGCCTGAGCCGAGACCAACGACCATGCCCTCTTTGATGAATTCCAGACTTTTCTCGGCCGCCAGAATCTTAGCGTGGTCGAGGCCCGTCGATGACCCCATTGCGGCAATCCGTTCTGGCCATAAAAAGGCGCAAGAATTTGTGGCGGCAATCGATTTGCTTCAGGCAATACGCCGCCTGAATGGGGTCGTCACGATCCGCAGGCGGCCCAATTCAAGTTCGAGAGCGTAGTCGCTCCCCGGGTAGGTTGCAAGTGCAGACTGGGGACGCCCGCCGGAGGGCCCCGGCGGGGGAACGGCGCGACTAGAGAGCAGATTCGATTTCCGATAGAAACCAGGTTCGCCGTTCTGCCTGGTCGATCCAGGTCTCAATTAAGCTGGCCGTGGCGACATCCCTATGGGTATTGCAAACCTCATGCGCCGCGCGCAAAAACTCGGTGAGCTGCCGATTGTCGTCACAGAGTTCTGAGAGCATTTCCTTGGGGGTAATAAACGTCTCGTCACTGTCTTCGAGGCGCTGGTGGCGGGCAATATCGCCGATCGAACGCAGGGTGGAACCGCCGATTTTCCTTGCCCGCTCCGCGATAGCGTCGGTCATGGCAAAAATTTGCTCGGCTTGCTCGTCAAGCAGCAAGTGATAGTCGCGGAAATGAACTCCACTCATGTGCCAGTGAAACCCTTTGGTTTTTACATAGAGTGCGAATACATCGGCAAGCAGATGAGCCAGATTGCCCGCTATTTCGCCAACCCCGTCCGGGCTGAGAGACCCCGGCTTGCGGGCCCCGGCCTTTTTCGTTTTTTCTGGTGCGATTGAATAAACTCCTGCAGCCATCTGGATTGTCCTTTTCCCGGGCTTATCCCGCCTGCGCTGCGGACACGCCGGGTCGTTGCGCCACTTGATGAAAGGAACGCGGGCTCTGTTTGGCGAGCCGAACACCATTAATTCTTTTCGGCCGCAAAGCCTTGCGCAAAGATAGTTTGGCGTGAAAAAGCCGCGCCTTGGCAGCCACCACCGAGATGCCCAGGATTTTCGCTGATTCTTTCATGGAATGTTCCTGCAACTGATGCAATTCAACAACCTGGCGAATCCTCGGGCGCAATTTTTCGATGGCCCCGCGGAGACAAACCTGCCGTTCCTCCTGGGCACATTGTTTTTCGGGATCCGGAGCGCGGTCCGGAACCTGCCAATAGGTTTGAAATACATTGCTGTCGCTTGATTCATCCATCGAGACTTCCAGTGAATTGCGCTTTTTTCTGAGAATCATTAGCGCTGAATTGATCGCGATTCGCGTGAGCCAGGTTGAAAAGCTCGACCGACCGTCGAAGTCTTTGATGTGCGTGTAAGCCTTCAACAGCGAATCCTGGAATGCATCTTCGGCGTCTTCGCGGTTCTTGGTAATTCGGTACATCGTGTGAAGAATTCGTGGTGAGTGGCGCTCACAGAGCGCGCGAAAGGCGGTTGCGTCCCCGCGCTTGGCAGCACTTACAATTTCTTTTTCACTTTCCCACTGAGAACCGTTCGAAATAATTGCGTCTTGCGTTGCCCTTGCCAGTCCCATCGCTAATACTGACATCGATCGACTCCTGAAGAATAAATTGCGCAGCAGCCACGCGACCCTTGTGAATGCTCTCCCAAAGAAGATTTTCGCGACATCTGGCCCACTGAAATGACTTGCCTGACTGCGAGCGCCGCCAGTGTGAACTCGAACTGCCCCCGGCAAAACCCCAGATTGGGGGGAATTTTGATCCCCAGATCGAGTAATAGCGCGCTGACGCAAAACTATGGTTGCCGGACCATGTGCCGGGACTCGTCGCGCGTGCGGGGATCGCTGCAAAGGAAACGACTCCGGGGGTGGGGGCTCAGTTCCCTGCCTGGTAGACGGTGCCCAGGACAGCGTTCGAGCCCAGTGCGGAGCAAGAAGCTAGACGGCCGCCTGCGCGCAAACCGCCATAGCCGGGCTCTGAACTGCCCGTCTTGGCAGCTTCCCCCTGCCTGAAGCAAGAAGGGACGACGGATCGGGGTTACGAGCGTCCTGCCCCATTATTTGAAGAGTTGTTGGGCGTACCGCGCCGGAACAGCCAGGTTGGAGCCGCCAAATCCATTCAAGATCGCAAAATTAACTCCAATTACTTTTCCGTTGTGATCAAAAAGCGGCCCACCCGATCCTCCTGAAGTGGTGGCCGCATCGTAAACAATTTTATCCTGCAATACGTCTCCGATGTGCCCCTGGGTGGTCGTGGGCCGAATCAATTTTTCAGCTGCAAGTTTGGCGACAATCTGGCTGACGTTTGTGGCGTTTCCGGCGATTCGCTCGGCCACATCAGAACCTGCGCGCGCCAGAATCCCCTCGATGCCCGTCGGGTAACCGATCAAAACGACTGGTTCGCCCGATACACTGGAACTGGCTTTGTCATCCAGGCTCAAGACCAACGTGCCGGCAGGCGCCGTCCCCTCGAGCCGCAACGTGGCCACGTCCGCTTCCGTAGAAATGCGTTCAACCTTGGCGCGAATTCCTTCCGAACTACCAGGAAAATACGCCGTATAGGAAAGCGCATAAGCCGAAGCCCCGCCTTCGATCAGCTTTTTCAGTTCGTCATTGCCCCACCATGGCTCGGCAACGTGGTGATTGGTTACGAGCTGCCCGTCCTTGCGAACCAGGAACCCTGTGCCAAAAATATCGAGTTGCAGATGGGGCCCGTTGCCTTCGGTGGCGAGCTGGACCATGCCCTTTGCGTCCTGGATTGGTTTCCCCAACCCGTCCACGGCAACCAGAATGGGCTTTCCCGACGAGCGGTCCAGAAATTCTACAACCACATGCAGCAGACATACGCTTGATCCAGATTTACTGACAATCGTTTCGGCAATCTTGCGGTCGCTCTCCAGCCGATTCAAGCGATCCTGTGTTTTGGCAAGCTCCTTGCGGATATTGTCCGCGTCGGCGCTGCCGGCGGACGCCATTTTTTCCCGCAGGCTTCTCGACTGTGCTTCCAGTGCGGCGCGGTTCGCCGGATCCGTTCCGCCACCGGCAAGCAGGGCAGCGCGTTCCTTTTGTGCTTGCTGAAGGATGTCTCCTTGCCTCCCGATGCCGGTGCTCAAGCGGGCCACTTCGGCTTTAAGCTGCCGCGTCTCTTTGGTATTTTTCCGAAAAGCAATGGAAGTAACCACGGTGGCGATTACGGCGAGTACCGCCATCCCTACAACGGTTGGCAATATCCACAAACGCTTGCCGGTGACGGTTCCGCCGCTCAGCGAGTCCATGGCAATTTCCGCCAGGTGCTCTTTTTGTTCCGCTACTTTCAATTTGCCGCGTAATTCTTCTTCGGGCTGGCGTTCGCGAAATTGAGTTCGCACGCGTGCGGCAAACTCGAGCGGTTCGAATGGAAACGAGAGGACGTCGTCTGCTCCAAGATCGAGAGCCCGTGCGCGCTCGAGCGCCCCGCCCTTTACGACCACGAGCACGCGAATGACCTTGGTGCTCTCGCGCGCCTTGAGCTGGGTAATGACGGCGCAGCAGGTGAGGTCGGTCGGGCTCGCTTCGGTGACGAGAACTTCAGGCGCGAGCTGCTCGATCTGGCTTAAGATCGCGGTTTCCTCCAATAGCAATTCATAGCCCTGGTCGGCCAGCGCGCTTTGTACTGCACCGAGAGAATCGACTCCCAGGCCAGCTACAAGAATTTTCATTTCATGCTCCTAAAGTGACTTGATCAGCTATTGCGAGGTCGTCTCGCCGCCTCAAAAATTTATTGCATGAATCAGCAGGCCCGCGAGGCTTGCTCCGAGGAGCGGTGCCACCACCGGAAACGGCGCGTAGCTCCAGTCCGAAGCGCCTTTGCCTGCGATGGGAAGCACGGAATGCACAATCCGCGGCCCCAGGTCACGCGCGGGATTGATCGCATATCCGGTTGTCCCTCCGAGCGAAAGACCAATTCCCCAGACCAGCGCGCCCACCAGATACGGCCCGATGCCGGGGGTGAGTCCGGCAGCCGAAACCGTTCGCGAGCTGATCGCCCCTACAACCAGGATCAGCACAAATGTCGCGATAACTTCGCTCATCACGTTGGCCGCCGCATTTCGAATTGCAGGAGCAGTGCAGAAAACCGCCAGCTTAGCCGCAGCGTCCTGGGTCTCTTTCCAGTGCGGCAAGAAGTGCAGCCAGACGAGTACGGCGCCCACCATCGCTCCAAGCATTTGCGCCGTGGCGTAAGGCGCGAGCTTTGAAAAATCATGCGCCGAGATGGCAAATCCCAGCGTAACCGCAGGATTGAGATGGGCATCCTTGCTGCCGCAAGCAATGGCGGTAAATACTCCGGCCATTACGGCAAACGCCCACCCGGCCGTTATGACCATCCAGCCGGATCCCTCCGCCTTCGATTTCTTCAGCAGGACGCCTGCGACGACCCCGTCGCCGAGAAGAATCATGATCATTGTTCCCATGAACTCACCAAAGAGCGGTGACGCCATATCTTTGATTCCTCTCCAAGCTGTTCGGTCGCAATTTGTAAGAGATTTGCCTGCCGAAGTCAATGCGGGTTAGTCGACCCAATTGAAAGAGCGGGTTACCGCTTTCTTCCAGTCGGCGTACAACTTTTCCCGCGGGCCGTCTTCCAGTTGCGGGTTCCACGTATGGTCTACGCCCCAATTTTCTTGCAACTCGCTGATATCCTTATAAAAGCCAACGGCCAGACCAGCCGCGTAGGACGCGCCAAGGGCGGTGGTCTCCTGGATGACCGGACGGACAACCTGGCGGCCAAGAATGTCAGATTGAAATTGCATGAGCAAATCGTTACCAACCATTCCGCCGTCGGTGCGCAAAATGTCGAGTCTCCTGCCGCAGTCGAGTTCCATCGCTTCAACCACTTCGCGCGTCTGGTAGGCCGTAGCTTCCAGGACCGCCCGTGCGAGGTGTCCTTTATTGGCGTAGCGGGTCAAGCCCGCGATCACTCCACGGGCGGAGGATTGCCAATACGGCGCATAGAGCCCTGAGAAGGCCGGAACAAAATATACGCCGCCATTGTCGTTCACCGTTCGGGCCAGCGATTCAATGTCCGAACTCTTGGCGATAAGGCCGACGTTGTCGCGCATCCACTGAACCAGGGCTCCCGTGATCGCAATGCTGCCTTCGAGCGCATAGTGGGCGAGTTTCTCGCCAAATTGAAACGCGACGGTCGTCAACAGCCCGTGTTTTGAAAATACCGGCTCAACTCCGGTGTTCATCAACAAGAAACATCCGGTCCCGTAGGTGTTCTTGGCTTGTCCGGGTGTGAAGCAGGTCTGGCCCACCAGAGCCGCTTGCTGATCGCCGAGAATTCCGGCGATGGGGACATCCCGGATACTCGCCAGGCTAGCGAGACCATAAACCTCGCTGCTGGAAACGATTTTCGGCAAAACATGCTCGGGAATTCCGAATGTTTCAAGCAAGGTCTGGTCCCACGACAATGTTTTGAGGTCCATGAGTTGCGTTCGACTGGCGTTGGTAACGTCGGTTACATGAATCCCGCCTTCGCTTCCGCCGGTGAGCTTCCAAACCAGATACGCGTCGATATTCCCGAAAAGCAGATCTCTTGTCCTGGCCAGCTCCTGTGCTTCGCGAACGTGATTGAGGATCCAACGAATTTTCAAACTGCTGAAGTAGGTTGCCAGTGGCAATCCGGTCTGGCCCCTGAAACGATCCTGACCGCCCTGTTTTGCAAATTCCGCAACCTCATTTTCGGTACGCGTATCTTGCCAAACCAAGGCGTTGTGCACGGGTTGTCCGGTCCGGCGATTCCAGGCGACGGTCGTCTCCCGTTGATTGGTGATGCCGATGGCCGCCAAATCTTGCGGACGAAAGCCGCGCTGCTGCATGGCTCCGGCGATGACTTCCTGCGTTCTTCGCCAAATCTCTTCCGGATCGTGCTCAACCCAGCCCGGGCGGGCATAGATCTGTTCGTGTTCGGCCTGGGCCATGGACACAATTCGGCCGGAACGATCAAAAATGACAAATCTTGTGCTGGTCGTTCCCTGATCGATCGCACCCAGGTAGCTCGACACGAATCACCTTCCCTGTACAGGGTCGCTCGCTAGCGGTTCAGAAACCACAGCTCTACTGCTTTGTTTTAAACTTGTCTTTGGACGCCCAAAGGCCGAGGCCCGGATTCGCAATGAAAAATATTTCTTCCCCGTCAACGGTATTGAAGCCATGTTGCAGTTTTGCGGGATTGTACCGCTGCTCGAGCGTGTCCAGATCGGCAAAGGCAAAACCGGCTCCTTCGATCTCTTTACGCGTGAGCTGTCCCGGACACCATGTAATTTTGAATCGTCCCTCGGAAGAAGCGTGGATCAGGTGAGCCGCGGCACTTAGGTTGGCGGCAAGATCCTGGTTGTTCTCAACCATGGCGAGCGTGGCAGGGGTTCCGTGATACCCGTACTTGCGAATGAGGGCGTCAATCTCTGGATCCTCACCGAATTCCCGCACTCCAGGCGCGAGGATGAGCAATTCGCCGCCGTCAGCCATTGCCATCCGCGTCCGGTAGACCGCCTTGTTCCCGAGCCAAGTGCTGTGAAATTCGTGAGGATCGAGATAGACCACCGCTTTCGCGATGGGCTCGGGCAGCATTTCAAAATTGACTTCGAAACTCAGCTCGGAGGCTTTGCGAAAACATTCGTCATCATCGCCGACATACAGTCCGCGAATTGCCGTGTTGCCGTCGGCAGTTCTTCCGACTACGGTGAGCACGTACACGATGGGAATATTCCCCAGAAATTCCCGTGCCGCATAGTTCAGCACGCGGCGAACCGGATTGTCCGCGCGTCCCATGATGCGTTCCATGCCGTAAACGGCGCTGAGGTAGTGGCTGCGATTAATGCTGTCGGGCCCGCCGGTTCCGACAAGAATATTTTTGTTGTAGTTCGCCATGCCAACCACTTCATGCGGGACGACCTGACCAATCGACAAAACTAAATCGAAATCTCCGTGTACGATCAGGCGATTGACCTGCGCTGGCCATTCGTAGCGGAGCTTCCCTTCCGATTGCTCATGAATGAATTCCGCTGGAACGGCGCCAATCGTTTCCACATCCTGACGCCAGTTGTGGACCCGAAAACGGTCGCGCGGCATTTCCCCAAACATCCATTGCAACTGCTGGGGCGACATGGCGGTGTGCGTTCCAAGAGCAGGCAGCACAGCGCCGAGACGGTCCCCGAAATACTCCCAAGCGTATCGCGTCAATTCGCCGGCGCGCGATTGCACCCGGGTGTAGTCCGGAGGCACGGCCAGCACGCGGCTGCGCTTCCCCAATTTATCGAGCGCTTCATACAGGAATTGCTGCAACTCAGAAGAGGAAATTTCCGTAGCGGACGAGCCGTGAGCGCAGTAGAGGGCCATGAGGGAAGTTTCAGTGTTGCACCGGACTTGTTCAGTTTAGTGAAGTCACCGGGAATCGACAACCGGACCCGTGTTTGTGAACCTTTCGGCCGCTTCAAACGACTTCCGGCGCTTCAGGGAATTGCGGCCGCAGTCGCGGAACCTCCGGCAACTCGACGCAGGCCCGGCCTCAGCTGGTGCCGGTGTGGCCAAATCCGCCAACGCTCCGCGCTGTTTCGCTGAGTTCTTCCACTTCCTGCCAACGCACCCGATTGACGGGCGCAACCACCATCTGCGCAATGCGCAATCCGCGGGTGATCTCAAAGCTCTCGGAACCAAGATTGATTAGCGGAACTTTCACTTCGCCCCGGTAATCGGAATCGATCGTTCCCGGAGAATTCGACAGCGTTATTCCAAATTTGCTCGCCAGACCCGACCGGGGCCGCACTTGCGCTTCGAACCCCTCCGGTACCGCGATTGAAAATCCACAACTTACCATTACCATTTTCCCCGGCTCTAGAATTACGCTGGCCGTTACCGCCGCCCGCAAATCCATGCCTGCAGCTCCGGCAGTTGCGTATTCCGGCAGCGGCAAGTCGTCATGCCCGGCAAATTTTTTGATTTGAACTGGAAGATCCATGGGCCGGTGCGGATTGTACCTTAAGGAGCAGCAAACTTTCAAAAGCGCACCAAATCCGCGACAGATTGACAAACGCCGTTAAAAGCTTCTCTCCGGTTCGCCGCACTCTTTATCACTTCCGAGCGGACCGTGATCCAGGCGAAATCCGTCAACAAACGTGGGCCGTTTCTACTTCGATTCCTTGCGAGGGAAGCCGCCAGGACATTTGTCAAGGTTGTGTTTATGATTGTCAAGTTTATTAGGGAGGCGCTATGTTCGCCATCGTCAAGGCATGACGGCGAGCAAGCAACCTTGCTATTCTCGGCCGCGGCGGCTGCCCTCGCCCGACCAATTAAGTATCCTCAGATGGATGAGAATCATCGTAGATTGAGGTTCAGTCAATGGACACGCCCAAAGAACTGAACGAGATTGTTCTTCCGCAAACAGTGGTCGGACCGCTCACACGCGCGGCGATATTTCTGGTCGTCTGCATTCGCCCGGAGCAGGACAACTATGCGACGCTGCGAGCATTCTGCGCGGATCTCGCCGGGCTCGTGCGAGCGGTTGAGTTTCGCGACGTGGAAGCCGGGCTCACCTGTGTCGTTGGGTTCGGCGCAGACGCCTGGGACCATCTCTTTGGATCGCCTCGCCCTGGCGAACTCCATCCGTTTCGCGAGATTCGTTCCGGCGGCCGCCATGCCGTCTCCACCCCGGGTGACATCTTGTTTCACATTCGAGCCAAACGCCTCGACCTCTGTTTTGAATTGGCCACTCAGATCATGGACAGCATCGGTGATGTGGTATCGGTTGCCGACGAGGTTCACGGATTCCGCTATTTCGATGACCGCGATGTCATCGGCTTCGTCGATGGCACAGAAAATCCGCGCGGCGGCGCAGCAGAGGAGGCGGCCATTGTTGGTGACGAAGATCCCGCCTTTGCGGGCGGCAGCTACGTCATCGTGCAGAAGTACCTGCACGACATGAAGGGATGGAATGCCCTTCCGGTTGAGACCCAGGAGCGAATTATTGGCCGCAAGAAACTCTCAGACATCGAACTGAACGACGCCGAGAAGCCTTCATGCGCGCACAATGCGCTCACGGTCATCGAAGAAAACGGAAAAGAACTTAAGATTTTGAGAGACAACATGCCTTTCGGGCGGCCGGGCCACGGCGAGTTCGGGACCTATTTCATCGGTTACAGCCGTACTCCGCGCGTCACGGAAACGATGCTTCAGAATATGTTCGTGGGCCGTCCCCTGGGCAACTACGACCGCCTGCTCGACTTCAGCAAGGCGGTGACTGGAAGTTTATTTTTTGTGCCGTCATCCACGTTTCTCGACAACATCAGCGGAGACGCGCCGAACTCGACCGACACCCCGGTGCCATTGAAACCGGACCCGCCTTCGGCATCGTCCGCAGACGGCACAACGCTCGGAATAGGTTCACTCAAAGGACAGAAAAATGAATAACCTGCATCGCGAGTTAGCTCCAATCTCTGACGCTGCATGGGCACAGATTGAAGAAGAAACCACCAGGACGCTCAAGCGGTATCTGGCCGGACGGCGGGCTGTGGATGTTCCTTCGGCTGGAGGATTGGCGCTGCCCGGCGTTGCGACCGGCCATCTGCAGCCGATCTCCGCCCCTGCAGATGGCATCGTCGCAAGACAACGCGAGGTCAAGCCTCTGGTGGAGTTGCGTGTGCCTTTCGAACTGTCGCGCCAGACCATCGATGACGTGGAGCGTGGATCGGAAGACTCCGATTGGCAGCCTGCTAAAGACGCCGCGAAGAAACTGGCCTTTGCCGAAGATCGGGCCATCTTCAACGGATACAAAGAGGCCGATATCCAAGGAATTCGGGAAAGCACCAGCAATCCTATCGAGACGCTTCCTGCAGATGTGCGTGACTATCCGGACGCGGTAGCCCACGCACTGAGCCAACTACGTCTTGTCGGCGTGAACGGCCCCTATTCGGTCTTGCTCGGACCCGAGGAATATACGGCTCTGGCAGAAACTCGCGATCACGGCTACCCCGTGCTGGAACACGTTAAGCGTATTGTCGACGGCAACCTGATCTGGGCGCCAGCGATCGAAGGTGCGTTCGTTCTGACGACGCGCGGTGGCGATTTCGAACTCAACATCGGGCAGGATGTTTCCATCGGCTATCTCAGCCACACCGACTCCGTGGTGAAGTTGTATCTCCAGGAGACATTCGTTTTCCGCGTCCTCACCAGTGAAGCCTCGGTTGCGCTGTCTCCGTCGCAGAAGTCTTCGTAAACACGGCGCAGCGAGGCGCGAGAGTGAATTGACCCGTGCTGCTTGAGCACCTCCGGCAGGAGGTCTACCTGTAGCTTTCATGGCTGGCCAATAAGATCAGGAAAAGGGAGAATTCATCGCCCTACAGGCTCGCCCGCTATTTTTCACGAACCGCCGACTTTCGCGCCGGACGGCGCTTGCCTAGATTCAAATCCCAGCGAGTCTCGACTGGTGAGGCCCTGCGCCGGGGGCTGGTGGCCACAGTGCAAAATGCATGGCGAGGAACCTGATTCGGAACGAGTGGTCGCGCAAGCGGAAGGTCAAGAATCCGGCAACTTGATGTTTTTCCACAGGCTGTGAATATTTCCGTCGGCCATCGGTGCCGTTCTCCCTGGGATTTGCGGATTGACGGTTACGGAGCGACTTGGCAATAAAACCCGCTTGCCCCCTGCTTTCATAAAGTTACGCAAGGTTGAACCACCGAGCCAGGCGATCGGGGCTACTACGTCAAATGGCTAGAGCCTCCGATCTAGTTAGCGGCTGTTCACGAGCTGTTAAAGATATTTTTACGTTGCTAACGCGAAATGAATCGTTGCAAAGTTGCACAATCCATCAAGAGGGGATAGTCCCGTTCCCGTACTGGAGAAAGGCTCGTCGCCCAAACTTTGTGTTAGAAGACAAGCGATCACGAACCGCTCATCAAATAGGCTTGGTAAGCGATTGGCCGAACGTGGGCGTTACAAGTTCAATGTGACGTGAACATTCTGTGGTCGCTGGCTAGCGCCGAAACGCTGTTGTCTTTCCGTCCGTGAGCACAGTCCCCTTGGTTTTGTGGCAGGAGGCTGCGTCATGGTGCGCCTGAAAGTAAGCCTACTCGGGAAGTTCAGCGTGTTACGGAACGACGAAGAATTGGTTGGCCTGCACTCCGGAAAAGTGAAAGAACTGTTCTGTTATCTCTTGCTCAACCGCGACCGTGAACACTCGCGTGAAGTGCTCGCGGCCCAGTTATGGGGCGAATGCACCACAGCACTCTCAAAAAAATATCTGCGTCAGACGCTTTGGCAACTGCATCACGGCCTGGGTGATACGGAACGTGACGGAACCGCTTGGCTGCAAGCCGACCTGGAGTGTGTACGGCTTGATACAGCGTTGGCCCTGGATCTGGACGTAGACGTATTCGAAAAGGCTTTCCGAAAAGCCCAGGGCGTCACGGCGGACTCTCTGGAACAGGAAACCGCAGGCGCTTTGCACGAGGCCGTGGCTCTCTATCGCGGTGAACTACTGGAAGGTTGGTACCAGGATTGGTGTCTCTATCACCGCGAGCGATTGCAGAACAAGTATCTGGGTATGCTCGATAGCCTGATGGCTTACTGCGAATTGCACGGGCAATTCGCCATGGGGCTGGAACTGGGCGAGCGCCTGCTGAAAGAGGATCGTGCAAGAGAGCGCACCTATGTCCGCCTGATGAGGATGGACTATCTGGCCGGTGACCGGGCCGGAGCGCTTCGGCGGTTTCAGAGATGCGAGGCGGCACTGCAAAAAGAATTGAACGTCGGCCCCGCGAAAAGCACACTGGAACTCTACGAACAGATCCGCGCTGATCGATTGCAAGTTTCCGTGCGCGCGGCGCAACCTTCTGCGAAAGCAGCATCACAGGAACACCTGGAGCTGCCGCCCCTTGTTGCAAGACTGCAAAAAATCCGGTCGTTGCTGGTGCGAATTCAGCGGCGCGTGCAGGTGGACATCCAGGCTGTAGACAGCGCTCTCTCTATTCGCGAAGACCGACACTAGTCCATTCCCTTTCCGCGCAGTCGATTCGTCCGCAGCCGAGGTGTGTCCTTTCCCCAGGCTACCTAATTCCCTCCCGTGACCTTGGTGTATCAATTTTTTTTGAATTGAGATGGCGCGCAAGACGCCGGAAAGACGCCCGCAAGGCGGGCGGGTGTTTTCCTATGCCATCGCGTGAGTGGGACCCGAGATGAAAAGGGTTCATGAATGTAAGTCAAGTGTGGAGCGCGACGCGGAAGTTGGCGTCAGGATTTCGGACGAGGCGGTGCCCCACTCGTTCATCGTAAAAATTTGGGTGGAGGAAAGAGGAGTAGATGACGGCACGACGAGGTGGCGAGGGCACATTACGGATGTCCCAAGCGGGCGGCGCGTGTACATCGAGAGTTTGCAAGAGATTCCTCTCTTCGTAGCTTCGTACCTGGAAGAGATGAAGGTTCGATTCGGACTGGGCTGGAGACTATGGCGATGGCTGTTCCGGAAGAGACGATGAACGTTGGCGGAGATAGTTCGCACTTCGCGGCGCTTCTACCGGAGTTTCAGCGGCTCGACCGACTTCTGGATTGGGCGGTGAAAGATATGCAAGGAACACGCGGCCCAGAAGCGACCTCACCGTTTCGCGGGCTGTACGTCAGCAATGAAGACGTGGCGCGCCTTCTGGATACGGAGCCGGGCTCCCCGCATTTTGCAGGAGCAATTCCTGCGGCGAATGAACAAAGCGCTCAAACGAAACACGGTCAGTCGCAGTTGGAATGGCTGCTCGAGACATTTCAATTGAGCCACTTCGACGCTGACCTGATGTTGCTGGCCCTGGCGCCGGAAGTGGACTTGCGCTACGAAAAGATATTTGCGTACCTGCAGGACGATGTCACCCGCAAACGGCCCACAATCGAGCTTGCGCTCAATCTTTTTTGCCCAAGTGCTGACGAGAAACTTCTGGGGAGAGCGCGCCTTTCCGCGCAGGCTACGTTGAGGCGCAACCGCCTGCTTCACGTGATACCCGATCCCAATCAAGTGGAACCGCCGTTCCTCGCACATTACTTGAAGCTGGACGATCAGGTCACGCGAATGATGCTTGGAGAAAACGGGCTGGATCCACGGATGGCGAACGAATGCGAACTGCTGCATCCGACGCGAAATTGGGAAACGCTGGCGATCTCCGCGGAGGCGAAACAGGTTTTGCCCGGGCTGGTGGCTCATGCCAGTTCTGAACGGCAGCCGCTCGCCCTCTATTTTTATGGACCAAACGGCTCTTCGAAAAAAGAGACGGCCGAAGCGTTGGGACAACTGACCGGAATGGATTTGCTCGTCGTGCGATGCGATCGCCTGGGAGAAAGAGCGGGACAAGATGAATTTTGGTCCCAGCTATTCCGCGAAGCGCGGCTCAACAAAGCCATGCTTTACCTATCCGAAATTGACGATCTTCGCGGGCAAGACGCGGCCAATCATCGCAAAGAATTGCTGGATGCAGCGGCGCGCTTCGACGGCATTACGATTATTTCCGCACGAATCCCGTGGACCCCGCGAGGTTCGACAGTCTACGGCATCATCCCAGTGCAGTTCGAAATCCCCAGCCTGACGGAACGAGAAAAATGCTGGCAAGCACATCTGGAGAGCCAGGATGTTGAAATTACTCCGCATGAGTTGACAACTTTGGCCTCGCGATTCCGGCTAACACCGGTACAAATCGAAGAGGCGGTGACCACCGCCGTATTGAACTCACGCTGGCGTGCCGCCCAGGCCAGCGAAAACGATCGCCAAGTCGCGGCCGACGCCTCGTCGCCTACCATGGCAGAACTGGCAAGCGCGGCGCGCAGCCAATGCGGGCACGACCTTGGCAAGCTGGCGAGCAAAATCGTCCCCCGCTATGGATGGCGCGACATCGTTTTGCCGGACGACCAGTTCGCCCATCTGAAAGAGATCTGCCAACAGGCCGAGAACCGCCACATCGTTTACGGCGACTGGGGATTCGACCGCAAACTTTCTCTCGGAAAAGGGCTGAATGTTTTATTTTCAGGGCCGCCGGGCACCGGAAAAACGATGGCGGCGGAAGTGCTGGCCTTCGAACTGGAGCTGGACCTCTATCGCATCGACCTTTCGCAGGTAATCAACAAATATCTGGGCGAGACGGAGAAAAATCTTGACCGGATTTTCAGTGCTGCGGAAAACAGCAACGCAATTCTCTTTTTCGATGAGGCGGACGCGCTTTTCGGAAAACGCTCTGAAGTACGCGACTCACACGACCGCTACGCGAATATCGAAATTTCCTACCTGCTGCAAAAAATGGAGGAGTACCAGGGGATCAGCGTCCTGGCGACGAACCTGAAACAAAATCTGGACGAAGCGTTCATGCGGCGGCTCCAGGCCATCGTGGAATTTCCATTTCCAGACGAAGAGTTCCGGCGGCGAATCTGGGAGAGCATTTTCCCGAAAGAAGCGCCGATTGGATCAGATGTGCGATTTGACATATTGGGGCGCGACGTGCGCCTGGCCGGCGGAAACATCAAGAACATGGCACTGGTCGCGGCATTTTACGCAGCGACCGACGGCGGAACGATTCACATGAGCCACTTGATTCAAGCGGCGCACCGCGAACATCAGAAACTCGGGCGCACATGGAGCGAGATCGAGAGCGCGAAGGCCGCCGCCAGCGTTTAGTTTGCGCAGAGATCGTTGAGGTAGCAGTAGGAAAGAACGAGGGAGAAAAATAGCTGCATGATTCGTGACCTTAGCGAAACATTGAAGGCGGTGCTGCACGATCCGTCATTCGCCACACTGTTCCCGGAGCTGGCGGCGGCGGATATCGTATTTGACCGGCCGCTTGATCCCTTCAATCCGAACAAGAGCACGATCGACGTATTTCTCTATGACTTGCGTGAAAACCTGGAGCTGCGGCTAAACGACCCGGTAATCGATTATCACGATGGTCACGCGATTACACACCAAGCACCGTTGCGGCTGGCCTGTTCGTATTTGGTGACGGCCTGGCCCGTGGGCGGCGCCGAACTTGCGCTGCAAGAGCATCGTTTGCTGACGCAGGTGTTGCGCGTTCTCTCTCGCTATCCCACCATTCCTTCCAATTTTCTGAAAGGCAGCCTGACCGCTCAGGATCCGCCTCTGCCAATGGTTGCACTTCATCCGGATGCGTTGAAAAACCTGGCGGAGTTCTGGAGTTCGCTGGGAAGCAAGCTAAAAGCTTCTCTGACCGTGACGGTGACGATCAGCGTGCCCGTATTCTCCGACCTAGACGATTTCCTGGTTACGACTCATATCAACAATTTTGTTCAGGGGGATCCCGCAGTGACGGAGACGTTGATCCAGATTGGCGGGCGCGTGTTGGACATGAACACGAGGCAGATTATTCCCGGCGCAATGGTAATTCTCGAAGACGGCCAGAGAGAAACTTCCAATGAAAGCGGAGAGTTCAACTTCCTGAACATCGCGCCGGGCGCGCATACGTTTACGGCCGTCGCCGTTGGGTATCAGACGCTCGCGCCCCCACAAGCCTTTCAGGTTCCAGGGCAATCGCAAGATTACGTGATCACGCTGAAACCGATTTGAGTAGAACGACGACAGGAGGAAGACTCGCATGGCACTGCTATCGACCAAGGGAAAAGCACCAGGAGTTTACATTCAGGAAATTACCATCCCGGGCCCGCTGTCACCGGCGAGCACCAGCAATCTGGCGATCGTGGGACCGGCGCAGAGCGGGCCGCTGAACCGGCCAACACTGCTGACAAACATCGATCAGTTCTGGAATATTTTCGGCGACTACATCGAGGATCCGTACCGCGTCTATGCTGCCCATGCCGTGAACGGCTTTTTCGCGGAGGGCGGAACGGAGTGCTACTTCGTACGCATCGGAAATGGTGCGCCGGCAAGCCTGAACCTCGCGGATCGGGCAGGTGCGCCGCAGACCACGCTGGTGGTGACGGCACTGCAGGAAGGGAGTCCCGCGGCAGCGACGACAGTCAGGGTGGACGATGCGAGCCTTGCAACCACCACGGTGCAAAAGGCCGAAGCCACGATGGCGGGTCTCGCTGCGACGATCTCCGCGACCGCCGCCGACAAAAAGAGCATTACGGTAACAGCGGCCGGGGATTTGGCCAATTTTGGGCCCGGGGACACCGTGCACCTAGACGACGGAACACACCAGGAGAATCCTGTCATCGCGAGCATCAACGGAACGACCGTCAATCTCGCGGCGGCCATGACGAACAGCTACACGTCTGGAACCATGGTCTATCTGGACCCCAGCAAAAAGAGTGTCAACGTGGCAAACGCGGCGGCGCTGGCAAACTTCGCGCCAGGCGACAGCGTGCATCTGGATGACGGAACGCATACGGATGACGCAGTGATCGCGAGCATCAAGGGCGTACGCGTCTATTTCCAATCTGCAATCGTGAACGCCTACACAGGCGGAACGATTCGAATTGCGGATATTGCAGCCGGTGCCACCCAGCTTCGCGTTGCGAGCACGGCAAAACTCGAACCTGGCAGTGTGATTTCGCTTTCCGTGGGAGCGGCGGTAAAGGAATGGGCGGTGGTTCGGCTGGTCAATCCCGTGAGCAAGGTAATCGGACTGACCGATCCGCTCACGTTTATGTACGGCATGGCGACAGCGGCGACGGCAGTCACGGTAACTTCGGCGGAATTTACGCTGACGATCGCTTCGCCCAATGCAGGAACGGAAACGTTCACCGCGTTGTCCATGGATCCGCGGCACAGTCGTTACTTCGACACGATTGTTCAATCGAAGGCGGTAACGGTGACGCTGCCAGATCCGCCTTCAACGACCCCTCCGCCGAAGAACATTCCAGCGGTGATTGGCGTCAAGCCACTGGCAGGGGGAGCGAGCGACGACCTAAACACACTCGGAACAAACTTCTATCACACGGGAATTGACACGCTGAAAAAGATCTCCGATGTGAATCTGCTGTGCGTGCCGGATGCCGTGGGCAGCCATTTCACCGCCGCCGATACACAGGACATCCAGGCGTACATGATTCAGCACTGTCAGCGAATGCAAGACCGATTCGCAATTCTGGACAGCCGGGAGATGCTGCCCACCGAAGTGACGTTTGACACCGTAACCAACCAGCGAGCAAGTCTGAACTCGGACGGCGGGTTTGCAGGGCTCTATTTCCCGTGGATCGGAATTTCAAATCCACTGGGGAGCGGAAAAATCTTTGTGCCGCCTTCGGGCCACACGGCAGGCGTTTTTGCGAACACGGATAACACGGTCGGAGTTTACAAAGCGCCGGCAAACGAAGCGATTACCTCAGCGCTGGCGGTAGAAGTGCCGGTCACCGACGACGAACAGGGACCGTTGAATGACCTGGGAATCAACGTCATTCGGTCGTTCAAAAACGATGGAATAAAAATCTGGGGCGCAAGGACCATCGCGCCGCCGGATGTGACGGCGTGGCGATTCGTAAACGTGAGGAGACTGCTGCTGTTCATCGAGAAAACGATTCAGGACGGGACGCGGTTTGCGGTGTTCGAGCCGAACAACATCACGCTGTGGCAGCAGATCAAGCGGATGGTGAACGACTTCCTGACGGATCAGTGGAGAGGTGGCGCGCTGTTCGGCGACACGCCCGACCTGGCGTTCCGCGTGCGCGTGGACGAGACGTTAAATCCACCAGACATTCGGGCGCGGGGAATTCTGGTGGTGGAAGTCACGGTTGTCCCGACAACGCCGGCAGAATTCATCATCTTCCAGGTGGTGCAGGACATCACTGGTTCAACTTTGCAGGAAAAGTCCGCGTAAGAGGAGAAGAACATGGCACAAGATCCATACAAGGGATTTAGATTCCGCGTCGAAATCCAGGGAATACAGCAGGCCGGCTTTTCCGAATGCAGTTCGGTGGGCTCGCACGTGGAGGTCATCGAATATCGCGAGGGTAACGACACGGCGACGGTGCATAAGCTGCCGGGAAAGGTCAGTTATCCGGATGTCACTCTGAAGTTCGGATTGACCGATTCGCGCGAGCTCTATGACTGGCACCGGAAAGCGGTGAACGGCCAGATCGAGCGCCTCTCCGGCTCCGTCGTGCAGTTGGACGATACCGGAAATGAAAAGGTGCGCTGGAACTTTTTCAAAGCCTGGCCAAGCAAGTGGGACGGTCCAGCGTTCAGCGCTAAAGGTAACGACGTCTCCGTAGAAACGCTGACGTTGACGTGCGAGCGGATTGAACAGGCGTAATCAGGAGTGAGCGCGAGCAGGCCGGTCCCCGCTTGCGGGTGAGAGCTCCGTTCGCGCCGAATTTGGGACTGTCGTTGTGAGGAGGATCCGATGTTTCAAACTGAACATGAATTCAAACTTCCCTTTGGCTATTTGGACGATCAGGGAAATCTGCACCGGGACGGCGTGATGCGGTTGGCAACGGCAGCCGACGAAATATTGCCACTCAAAGATCCTCGCGTGCAATCGAACCAGGCCTACCTAGTGGTAGTTCTTTTGTCGCGAGTCGTCAGCAAACTGGGGGCAATCTCGCAGGTCACCCCGAAAGTGATCGAATCACTTTACGCCGTGGACCTTTCCTACCTACAGGAGCTGTACAACCGAATCAACCGCAACGGCAAACCGAGTATGCCGGCCGTATGCCCACAATGTTCGCATCCGTTCGAAGTGGAGCTGAATGCCGAGGGGGGGTCTTAGGCTACCCCCTCAAGTCGATTTACGAGGAGGTAGCCTTTTTGGCGTACCACTTTCACTGGGGCGAGGATTCGATTCTTCGAATGGAGCACGAAGACCGGCGGCGTTGGGTAAAAGAGATTTCGGCAATCAACGAGCGGAGAAATTCCGAGAACGAAAATGAGAGCAGCCATTAAACAGATCCGGTTGAACTGCAGCACCGCCGCTGGCGAGAGGCCGGGCGCGTTGCAGATTCATACCATGGCCGTGAAGCCGCCGCTTCTTCGGCATGGCCGCTGGAGTTCCGCTATCGCGAACAAGCGCGGCTTGTTGGTCCCGGGTTCAACGTGGCATCCAGAAAAGTTCACGTTCTGGCTTGGTGCTTCAGCGCGACGAGCGCCACAACTCGGCCTTCGTCCGCTGCTTCAGCTGCATTTTTCGGCCAATATCCGTAACGTCTTTCCCGCGCCCGCTTCGCGCGTCTACGAGCAAACGGCGGGCGGAGGAATGCGTTTTCAACGGGGCCCGCTTACCGTACGGCGTTCCCAGGGCGTAGACCACGCGGCAAGTCCCGATTCGATCATGCGCACCGGCAAACTCCCATTGCGCGGGGAGTCCGGGGCATTACGATTGTTCGGCGCTTTACGTCTTGTCGAACTCCACAGCTTCTCTCCAATTTTTTCCAATGTAGTCTTTGCGCGGGAACGACTTCTTACAAGGCTGCTCCGTTCAAGAATTGCAGAAGACGCAAACGACGAGAAACCCTCCGCAATCGCCAAACGGATTGGTCAGAAAGCGCGACGGGTGGAGTCCGGCCATATTCCCGTTCCACGCGATCTTCTGGCGAAACGTGCTGGGATTTTTTCGTCATCGGATTCGCTGGAATCCGGGGGGGGGCCATTGCGATCTGCGACCAACGGCAATGAGACCTACCGAAAAACACCTGAGGCGATTGTTCCGCCGATGGACCTGAAGAAGGTAACAGACGAAGTTATGCAGCAAATCGACAGGCGCATCGTAGCGAATCGAGAGCGATTCGGAAAGATTTGAGAGCCACGGACTGAACGATGGAACGCATATTAATCACGGACAAAAAAACCGGAACCAGCTATCGCGTAATGTTCAATCCGGAAGAATACAGCCTGAACAAGGACAATAATTTTGCCTCGCAGGCAATTCCCGGGCTGGGCTCGCCGATTCTACAATTCGTCCACGGAAACATGCGGACGCTGGATATGGAGCTGTTCTTCGACACGTTTGAACTGGCGAAAGACGTGCGCAGCGAGACGCAGAAGGTTGTCGACCTGCTGAAAATCAATTCGGATCTCCACGCGCCGCCGATCCTTCAAGTCACTTGGGGAACGCTGGATTTTCAATGCGTGCTGGCAAAAGCCAGCCAGAAATTCATCAAGTTCTTTCCGGACGGGCGCCCGGCACGCGCGCGACTAAACGTTACGTTCAACGAGTGCCTGGATCCGGCAGCCCAAGTAAAAGAAGCGAACCTGCAGACGGCGGACTTCAGCAAAGCGCATACGGTCAAAGATGGCGAGACTCTTAGCAGTATCGCCGGAAACTACTACGAAGATCCGCAAAAGTGGCGCCCAATCGCGATTGCCAACAGCATTGTGAATCCGCGTTCGCTTGTAGCGGGACAGCAGCTTCAGGTTCCTTCCCTTCCCTTCACTGACCCTTCGACCGGAGTGGTGATGCAATAACATGGGCTCTTTTCCCCAATTCGCGCCGCTGTTCAAGATTGAGCTCGACGGCGGGAATCTGCCCGCCGGCTTGCGGGGTTCCGTGGTGAGCGTCACATACACCGACGGTATGGAAGGCGCGGACAGCGTTGATGTCACGTTTGCCAATCCAAATTTGCAGTGGCTGGATCATCCGTTGCTCGCCGTCGACGTTGGATTCAAGCTCTTTATCGGCTACGCGCAGGCTCCTCTCGAAGAGGTGTTCGTAGGCGAAATTACCGGCGTGGAACCATCCTTCCCCAACGGGGGCATGCCAGCGATTCGCGTCACTGCGCACGACTTCCTGCAGCGATTGACCCACGGGAAGGTCGATCGCGCGTTCGCGATCAAGATCCCAAAGCTCGTGACAATTCCGTTGCCGGACCCCGCAGTTGCTGCGATCGTGAGCGGCACGAATCTTTTGCTTCCTGCCCTCGACCCGATCGGCGGCGCGCTTTCCACCCTAATGACACTGGCAAGTTTCATCGCAGCCCCGCAGGAAGGGCAAAAATCCGCACGCAAACAACAAGGGGAGACGGATTTCGAATTCCTGACGAAGATATCGAAAGAAAACGGCTGGGAAATGTATGTGGATCATACGCAGGATCCGAAAGGCTACGTGCTGCGATTCCAGTTTCTGCTGCAGGACTACTCGCCCAGCGTGACGCTGGAGTGGGGCAAATCGCTGATGGACTTTACGCCGCGCCTAACGACCGTGGGTGACGTATTCGGCGTATCCGCGCGCATCTGGATCGCGAGCATTCAAACGGAATTTGTGATCGCCGTCTCCTGGGACTATGACCGGGCCTGCTTTGACATGAAAGTATCGCCGGGAATCGGCGACTTGGGCGCGATGCTTGGAGAGGGCGCTTCTAAGACGATTTCGATCAAACCGACGAGCTTTCCCAACTCGCTCCGTGAAATTCTGTCGGAACTCCTTCCCCGCTTGAACAATCGCCTTACCGGAACTGGAAGCGCAGTCGGAAACAAGGAAATCAAAGCGGGGCGCGTCATCAATTTCATAGGGCTCGGCGAGCAGTTCAGCGGGCTGTACCGAATCACTTCGGCAACGCATACCTTCGACGGCGGTGGCTACAAAACGAGTTTCAAAGTACGCAAGGAAGTCTGGTTCGGATCCATTCCGGTTCCAAAGGGGCCGGGCGGATTATTGCGCGTGCAAGGCCAGTCCGTCGGCTAAGAGTTCGAACAGGTTTTGCACCGCAAAAGGAGCGGCTGAATGCCACAGGGACTGTTGGATTGGTTTACAGGAACGGACACGGAGCATGGAGGATTCAGCATCGCGCCCGGAGTCGTAAAGGACAACATGAACTTATTGTCCGAGGGCCGAGTGCAGGTGCATATCGCCGAGATGCCGGAGATCGATCCTTGGGCGAGAGTTGCGGCGATCGGAGCCGGTTCCGGCCGCGGCTTTTTCTGGATGCCGGAAATTGATGATGAAGTGCTCGTGGCGTTCAACAAGAACGACGTACGCGATGCGTATGTGATCGGTGGCTTGTGGAGCAGCCTCAATTCCACTCCCGTCTCCTCGCCAACGGACACCATTTCCAAGCGCGTAATCATGACCGGTGTCAAAGATAGTCCGGTCGGACATCAGATTGAATTCGACGACGCTCTGCAATCCATCACCATCAAAACGAGCACGGAACAGGAAATCACGATCGATCCGAAAAAAATCGAGATCTCCACATCCGAAGGTTTGCTCAAGATCACGCTGAACATCGCGAACGTGCCGCCGGCAATTGAGCTTTCCGCGACCAGCGGGGATATCAAGCTGAGCGCGCCGCTTGGGACGATTTCGCTGGAAGGACTGAAGGTCTCCATCTCGAGCGACACCCAGACCGAAGTCAGCTCCAGCGGAGAAGTAACAGTGCAAGGGACGATGGTCAGTATCAATTAAGGAGAAATGATGCCACCAGCTGCTCGCTTGGCAGATTTGACGAGTCACGGTACACCGCTCGGTCCCGGGCCGGGTTGCCCGACAGTGTTGATTGGCGGAATGCCAGCGTGGCGCGCGACATCCGATTTTCATGCCTGCCCGTTGGTGAATGGCGTTCAGCCGCATGTGGGAGGAGTCGTGACGATGGGGAGCACTACGGTGCTTATCGGAAAACTGCCGGCGGCGCGCCAGGGCGACATGATCACGGAACCGGGTGGGCCAAACTCGATCGCGCTGGGCTGCTTGACCGTGGAGATTGGTGGATAGGGATCGCGAAATGGACAGACCAAATCCAGCGAAATCGTTTCTCGGAGTGGGATGGGCGTTCCCGCTCTGCGCGCCGAATGGGGCCACGGCGCTGGCTGTGTATGAAACGGATGTGGAGCAGTCGATCAAGATCATTCTTTCCACGGGCCAGGGCGAACGCGTGATGCGCCCGGATTTTGGCGCCGGGCTCAATGCGTTTGTCTTCGGCCCCATCAATCAAACGATGATGCAGAGAATTCAGACGCGAGTTCAGGAAGCATTGGTTGAGTGGGAACCGCGGATTGACGTGGAGTCCGTGAATGTTACGACAAATTCCGACATCCGAAATCTGCTGCTGATTCAGATCACTTACCGCGTACGGGTCACAAACACTCTGCACAATCTTGTCTACCCGTTTTATCTGGAGGAGGGTGCGGCGTAATGATCCCGAAGTCCCCACCCCCGGTAGACGGGCGCGACGCAAGCGCGATTTTCGCCGAATTTGGCGTGAAGCGCTACGGATATCTGCCGCAATGGAATCCACCGGACCAGTCTGCGGGAGCAGCCATCGGACAGATCCTGGCGCGCTTTCTGGAAGCGATTCTGCAGCGGCTCAATCAGGCGCCGGCAAGAAACAAGCTTGCGCTGCTGGACATGTTGGGGATTCGATTGATCTCCGCGCAGGCGGCGCGCGCGCCGATTGCGTTTCAGCTGGGCGCAGGCTCTCCGGACAGCTCCGCTCCCGCCGGAACACAAATCGCAGCGCCACCTCCCGTCGGAAGTTCGCAGCAGATCGTATTCGAAACGGAAATGGATATCGGAATTACGTCGGGAAAACTGGCGCAGCTCGTGAGTCTATGGCCGGGACGGGATGAGTACATTGATCACAGCGCGGCACTTGCTGCAGCGCAGCCGGCCACATTTTTTGACAACCTGGCGCTGCAACCGATCCGTCACACGCTCTATCTCGGCCACTCCACTTTTCTGGCGATTGCGGGTTCGAGCCATCTCGAAGTCGAATTCAATCTGAATCTTGGTGCTTCCGCGCCGCTCGAAATATCCTGGGAGTATTGGGACAGCAAAGTATGGCGCGGGTTTAAGGACTTTAAGCCTTCGTGCCTGGCTGCGGCGGACAAAGGCCGCGACGGAACAAATGGCTTGATGACCAGCGGTTCCGTGCGCCTGGATACGGACGGCGCCCAATCGCAGTTGACCGCTGTAAATGGCATCTCGTCGTTCTGGATTCGCGGAAGCCTCACCCAGCCGCTGCCGCCCGATCCCGCATTGTTGCTGCCCGACGTGGAGACGATTCGGCTGCGTACTCTGATTGAGCAGAGTCTGGAACTGACGCCCACGGTCAAATTCGTTGCTGCCGATCCTGCTGCGGGGCAGAGGCTGTCTGTCTACGACGAAAACAGACAACCGCTTGGAAATGTAACTGTGCAAGTGAGTTCCACCGACGATCTCTCGACCGGCGTCCAAAGCGCGACCACATCGGACACCCTGGGGAACGCGGACTTCGGACAAACGGGTATCGGCGGCTGGACCTTTGTGTCGGGAAAAACCTATCAGTTTGCTGTCTCCCTTGGCGATCTCGGCACCGTGAGCGGCTCGACGCAGATTCAATTCAGCTCCACGGTCCCTCAATTCAGCATTGAGATTGCGCTTAAGATTACGCGAGGACTCTTGCCGGACAAGGCCTTGTGCGATGGCAAGACGCTAGACGTCAGCAAGACTTTCTTTCCGCTCAGCCAACTGCCGGTTCCGGGCACGGCCTTCTATTTCAAGCAAAATGAGATTTTCACCAAGCCGAACGCCCATGTCCAAATCTTTGCGGATGGAATTCCCCCGCAACTTCCAGCGGGCGCCGATTTCCTGGGCCACCTGGTCAACTGGGAATATTGGAACGGCAGCGAATGGACGCTACTACTACCGACCCTCGATCCCGGCGCCAGCAACAACACGCCCTCGCGCGACTTTCGTTCAGGAGAGTTGATTGAGTTCGTCGTCCCCAACGATATGGTTTCGACGGCGGTGAACAACGAGGACGGACTCTGGATTCGAGCGCGAGTGGTCACAGGGGCATATGGCATCGCGCAGCAAGTCGACATTCACAATGGAACACCACCGTCGGTGACGTTCAATGTGCCGCAGGCGCCGGCCCTGATGTCGTTCCGCATGGGCTACACATGGAGTCAGGGCCCGGTGGCTCTGGAAGAAGTGCTCACATACAACGATTTTCAATATGAGGACCACACGGACGACGCACGGCTGCCAGGAAAAACATTCTCTCCGTTTACTCCCATTCAGGAAATCACGCCAGCGGTCTATTTCGGCTTTTCGCAAAAACTGCCAGTAAACAATTTCGGCCTTTTCCTCGATCTTGCGGAGGAAGCAGGCCAAACGCCACTCGCCATGCTCTGGGAGTATTGGAACGGAGGGGGCTGGCGTGAACTCGTCGTCAGGGACGAGACCCAGTCTCTCACTTTGCCGGGCATGCTCTCTTTTATTCCCGAGGATGACAGCGTTGCGCTCGCGCGTTTTGACACGCCACTGCACTGGTTGCGCGGAAGATTAAAGGAAGACGGACCGCCGGACTCGTCCACGGTCAACAGCATTGCCTTGAATTGCGTTTGGGCCTCACAGCGCAGAACGTTTGCGAATCTCCCCCTCGGCGCAAGTACCGGCGCGCCGAATCAGATTTTCACGTTTACGCAAGTTCCCGTACTGCCCGGGCAAATCATCGAGATCCAGGAGTTAAGCGGCCCGCGAGCGAATGTGGAATGGCGCCTTCTGGCCCTTGAGCTATCCGGCGGGGACGCCAGTACCGTGCAAGAGCTTGAAGACATGATTGCCGACGAGGGTACGCAAACGTCGGTCGTACTGAACAGTCTTCGCCTCACGCGCGACCGCAACAAGAAAATAACCGAAGCCTGGGTCACCTGGAGCGAGAAAGAGAACTTTTTCGACTCCGGCGCCGCGGATCGCCACTACGTCCTGGATCACGCGAGCGGACGCCTTTTCTTCGGCGATGGACTCTCTGGCAAAATCCCGCCCGCCAGCGCTGCCATTTCAGGCTCTTTATTCCGGTCCGGCGGCGGACTTGCCGGAAATCTGCCGGAAGGTGCGATCACGCAGCTTTTGGGCTCCGTTCCAGGAATACAAGGTGTAGCAAACCCGCGCGCAGCAGAGGGGGGTGCCGACGGTGAGACGCTCGAAGCATTTTCTACGCGAGCTCCGCAAAGCATTCGGCATCGTGGCAGGGCCGTGATGCCGGGCGACTATGAAACGATGGCTCACGAGGCGTCGGCAGGCGTCGCTATCGCTCGCGCTATTCCCATCCGCAATTCCAATGGCATGAATCTGCCGGGATGCCTCGCGGTCATGATCATTCCGCAGAGCCAGGATGCGCAGCCGATGCCTTCGTTCGGATTGCGCGACGAAGTGCGCACGTATCTGGCGCAGCGGGCACCCGGGGACATCGCCGCGGCGGGCCAGATCAACGTCATCGGTCCAAGCTATTTTCCTGTGGACGTGGACGCAACAATTGCGGCCAAAGACCTGAAGAAAGCGGGGACGGTCGAACAAGCAGCGCGAGCTGCGCTCGAAGAGTTTTTGCATCCACTGCGAGGCGGTCCGGGCGGCCAAGGCTGGGACCTTGGTCGCGGAGTCTATTTGTCGGACATCGCCACCGTGCTTGGAGGCGTAACCGGCGTGGACTACGTCGAACGCCTCTCGCTTTCCGCCGCCGGAAAAATGCAGGGAGATCACGTAGAAGTTTCAAGCGGCCAGATTGTGGTCGCCGGGCAGATCAAGCTGGACTTGATCTAGTAGAGGGAACGATGAGCTGGAAATTTTGGAGCCGACTATTCCGGAGCAAGACGAGCGGAGCGCAGAAGGACGCTGTTCCCGCATCACGCGAGCCGAACCCCGCCCGTTTTCCTTTCCCGTTGTTCCCGAGTTCGAATCGGGAAGTGGTGGCGCTACAGCGGCTGGTTGGAAATCAGGTCGTGCTGAAGATGCTGGCGAGACCATCGGCGAGTTTGCGGTTCGTATCAATGCAAGGAGAGCGCGAATCACATCCGGAAAGAAGTTTCTGGAACTGGTTCAAGCGGGAGCCAAAGAGAGAGGAGCAAAGCTAACTTTCTATGCCCTTGCTACTTCCCAACTTGGATGATCGTCGCTGGGCGGACCTGGTCGAGGAAGGTCGCGCGCTCATCCCCGTCTACGGGCCCGAATGGACCGACCACAATGCTCACGATCCGGGAATCACGATTGTGGAGTTGTTGGCCTGGATCGCTGAGATGGATATCTTTGCGCTCAATCGCGTCTCCGATGCCGACCGCAGAAAATTTCTCAAACTGGTTGGTGTGACTACGCGGCCGCCCGCGCCGGCGCGCGCCGTTCTGAGTATCTTGTTAAAAGGGACAAATCCGGTTGCGCTCCCGGCTGGAATTGAGTTTGCTCAGACGGCTCTCGATCAGGATCTCGTTCGGTTTCGCAGCGTGCGCGATGCCACCCTCATCCCGGGATCACTGGATGGCCTGCAATTTCGCGACGCAAAAGGATTCCAGGACATCACTCCATCGTGGCTCCGGCGGAGGGCTTTCTATCCACTTGGTACCGCTCCTGCGAGCGGCATGGAATTCTATTTGGGGCTTTCGAAGCCGTTGCCGGTCGGGGTTGCGACGACTTTTTGTTTAACGTTTTCGAACGGACATTCCGGGCCCGAGGAAAGAGCGCGCTTGCTCGCAGAAATGGATCTACGCGAAGAAGCCTGCCAGCCCCCCAACAACCCTTGCGCGCGGCCTTGCCCTTCTGGCAATTCCGCTCCAAAGCGCGCTGAAGAAAGCCGTGTGCTGCTCCATCATGGCGTACGGACGGTCTGGGAATTCTTGACTCTGAGCGGGGGCCAGCCGCAGTGGCGTGCACTGGATGCCGCGAAAAATGAAGTGCAGGATTCGACAAGATCACTCACTCTCGATGGAATGGTGGCGTTCCGCCTTCCTGCCGCCATGCAAGCCGCCAAACTCGGTTCCGTTTCAGCAAAACTTTTCTATTTGCGATGCCGTATTGCCGCCGGTGGTTATGACGCTGCTCCGCAATTGCAAGGACTCGCGTTCAACGCCGTCGAAGCGGTGCAATCCACGCCCGCTTCAACGTCATTTGTGATTTTGGCAAACGCAACGGTCACGATTCAGCCGGCAGGCACTCCGAAACCGAACGATGTCCTCGCCCTGCAGCTAGAGTTGGATTCGCGCAGCCGAATTACGAGCCTCGCTTTTCAAGCGCCCAGTCCGGGTGTTCCATCATTCCGCATTCTCGAATACACGCCTGCCAAGGGATCGGCGGACGGACTGCTTTCCATCGAAGGAGTTTTTCTGGGGTTCGGCAACGGCATGCCTTCGCTGACTGTTGCATTTCCGGAAGTCCTTATCGAGCCTTCCACATTCCGGTTGTACTCCCTCGAAGGCGACACCTGGCACGATTGGCAAATCCGCAGTGACTTTGATTCCTCCTCCCGCCAGGATTTTCACGCTTTGCTCAACGCAACTTCAGGGATCGTCACGTTTGGAGACGGAGAAAACAGCCGAGTTCCTCCCGATCTGCGCAAATCCAGCGCACCGGCTACAAGAAAGTGCCTCCTCTTCGCAAAGTCGGAAACAACTCAGGGTGCCGACCAAAACCTTGCCGCAGGAACTATCACGCAACTTGCTCGATCGCCTCACAATTTGGCGCTGCTCTACGATCCGGCCGCGGACCCGGATGGATGGAGTGTTTTTCAATCGCAATTGTCCACCATCAGCAACCCGACCCCCATTTGGAACGGCGCCCCAGAAGAAACCATAGCTCTTGCCGCCGGCCGCGCCGACCAGCTAGTGACTACCAGTCCGAGAGCGGTGACCTTGGCTGACTACGAACGGCTCGCGCTATTGGCTCCAGGAACGCGTGTGGCACGAGCGAAGGCGCTGCCAAATTTGCATCCTAGCTTCCCGTGCTTTTCGGCGCCCGGAATGATCACTCTGGTTGTACTTCCCTTCTTGCCGGCTGGGCGGCCTTACCCTTCGCCGGGACTGTTGGGCGTTGTCGCCGCGTACTTGAATCGCAGACGAATCATCGGTACTCGCGTGCAGGTGGTCGGACCAAACTACGTTGAAGTGAGCGTGCAAGCCGAAGTGCAATCCGATGCGGGCATCGACAAGACGCGATTGCAGCAATCGATAGTGGATGCACTCAACAATTTCTTCGATCCGCTGATTGGCGGACCGGACGGAAAAGGCTGGCCATTCGGCCGCGATGTGTATCGGTCTGAAATATTGCGCGTCATCGATCGAGTCCATGGAGTAGATCACGTCAACTCCATGGATCTGCTCACGGATGGATGTGAAGCAACCTGTGGCAACGTGTGTCTCGGTCCGATTTCGCTGGTGGCCGCGAGCGAACATGCAATTGCGGTTCTATGAGGCAAATGAAATGTCGGCGCTGAAGAAACAAGAATTGGAGCGCTTCTTCTACTGGCAAGGCCAGAAACTGCGCTCGAACGATTTCCGTAAAATCGCAGAAGACGATGCGCAACGGCGCTGGTGGCACAACCGTGCCATGCACAACGCCTGGGGCATTTATCGAGGATTAAAGGCAACACCGACTCCCGGTGAGCAGCAGCCAAAGGCAATTTTGGTTGAACCCGGTTTGGCCTACGACGTTTATGGCCGTGAACTGATTCTGGTGGCTACGCGCAGAGTCCCCGTTCCGGCGAAATTTCCCGTCCCCGCTTCGGCGAAGGGAGGGCAAACCTTCAATCTGCTTGTGAAATACAAGGATCCCGGTTGTTCGTGCGAGCCTCCAAGTTCGACAGGAGGATGCTGGCCACAGTCGGCAGGAAATTCGGGGAGTGAAGTTGAATTCTGCTGGCAGCTGAGCAAGACCGCCATTCCGACCGATGGCGTCGTGCTCGGGCAGCTCCAGGTTCTTGGTGGGAAAACGAGATACCTTGCAAACTTCACTCCAGTCCGAACTCGAGCATATGCCCGTCCACTTCTGGCAAGTGGCGCGACAATTCCCGGCAGCACTCCGTGGCAGCCGTGGACGATAGATGGTTCGTTCGCCGCCACGGGCTTCGGCATCAGTGTTCAAACAGCGGTAGATACGTCTTCGGCCGGATTCACATCCGCTCCGTGCTACTTCGCATGGCTCGAAGGACCTGTGTGGAGTGCTTCCACACACCAATTCTTCCCCGCGTTCTTTCCCAGTCTGGCAAACGAATCCACAACCGGCTTTACGTTTCGACTGTTCATCCCCATGGCGCGCCAGGAGCTCAACCGCATCGAATCCGCAAACAATACCGGCGCCCGGACAATAACGCGCCCGCAGGAAATCCTCCTCTACGCGCAACGCCAAAAACTTTATGTCGCGTGGATTGGGTGCCAGATGCAGCCGCAAGTGCCTTTCATTTCCTTCAAGCAGGGAATTTCCAACCTCGGCTTGCTGAAACAGATTCTGACAGTGTCCGTGATTCGATGAGTGGGGAGAGAACCAATGGCCGCGAGCGACACAACGCAATTCAGAGAACGCATTCAGTTCTTCAATGGGGAGCGTTTGTTCGCTTCCGATCTTCAGGATCTCGAATCGTTTGACCGGGAAATCCGGTGGCTGCACAACCAAAGCCTGCATCAACCCGGCGTCGGTAGCGGTTACGCCACGATCGGCAACAAGGGCGACCGTCAGGTGACCATTTCCCCGGGGTACGCCCTGGATTCCCTTGGCCGGGAAATCATTCTCACGCAAACCGAAGTTCTTCCAATTCCGCCCGTAGCCGATAACGGTGCAGGAGACTCTGTCTTCTACTATCTGACGGTCTCCTATCCGAACGACGCCGACCTGAAACCGTCTGAAACGCGCGATGGAATTTGCCTGCCGCAAGGAGTCGTGCGGCTACGCGAGGAACCAGTATTTTGCTGGGTGCTTCTGAGCGATACGAAGACCAATCGTCAGCCGGTGGATCCAAATTTGAAAGATCTGATCCGCAAGCAGCTGTACATTGTCCTTGCGCAGATTGAAGTCTTTAATTGCCAATTGCGGCAGCCCATTTCCATGGCGCAACGCCGCAATGCCCGCCCCGCAAAACAGCCACGTGTTGCCTGCGGCGCAGAAGTCAATCCGGTATGGGAACTGCATCCTTTTTCAACGGGCGCACAGACAACCCAACCTTCTATTGCCGGTCTTTCTCTCTTCCCGCAATGGGCCAGCGCCATGATTGACACTTCGAGTGGAGGCTTTCAGGCAACACCGATCTATCAAGCGCGTCTCGCCGGTCCGCGCGTGATCCAGTTACCCCAGGGAGTTCTTCTGGTTGACGCGTTCGTGGATATCTCGGCGCCCACACCGACCGGATTCACGATTGAAATCTATATTTTCATGAGCGTGCCGCCTCAGGTCGCTGCTGAACTTGGGACTGCGCAGAACCCCTCCGTTCCGAAATGGCAAGTCGTATGGATGGGGGTTGAGAGCTAAAACCCATGCACGACGCCGACAAGAATAATTTCTTAAATTTGAACCGCGAAGGCGTTTGGCCTGGGTTCACGTTGAATGGTCTGGAGCCGCGAGAAGACGGTTCGCTTCAACTCACCTCTCTGCCGCTTCTGACGGCTGCTGTCCCCGATGTTGTGAAGACCGCGGGTGCTCCGAATGGGCCCTCCGGACTCGCGATAGATGCAACGGGAACGTTGTATTTCACCGATCCGGCGGCGAATCGCATCATGCGTGTCCAAGGCTGCGACGGTTGTGTCCAGGCTGTCTCCTGCGTCGGCGGCATGGGAAGTTCGCCCTCCCGTTTCCACACGCCGCGAGGGCTGCTAATCCCCAAGAATCGCAACGCCCTGTTCGTAGCGGATAGCGAGAATCATCGGATTCAAATCTTCGACCTGGATACCTTTCAACTGGTTGGAATTTGGGGGGAGATAGGGCTCGGGTTGACTTCGTCGCCCAGTTCGCTACCCGGTCAATTTAATACTCCATGGACCCTCGTAAGCGATTCAGCGGGCTATGTCTTCGTCCTGGACTACGGAAACCGCCGCATCCAAAAATTCAGCCCAGCGGGTGACGTAATCCCCTCTTTTTGTGATGCCGTCCAAGCCAGCGGCCTGCTCAAACAACCTTCTGAGATCGCCGTGCTGGATCGAAGCGGCTCCCTGTGGATCCTCGTGCTTGATCTTCCTCCGGCCGGTCCGCCAACTATTTTCGCGTTTACTCCGGATGGTCAGCCCGTAAAAGATGCAAGCGGCAACGCCATCTCTTTTCAAGAAGCGCACATGCAGCAACCCATGGGCTTCGCCGTGTGCGGGGACAAATTATATGTGGGGGATAACGCGCTTCGTTGCGTTCTCGAATATCGCTTCGATCCCAACTTCAGCTTCTGCGGCGAAGCCATCGGCTATCAAGGCCCCGTCGCGTCGCTGCTGTGCGACACGAAAGGGAATCTCTGGGTGCACAGCGGTCTCGATCTTGCTCCCATCGCGCTCAGGGAGGAGAGCGGCCACGCGATGCATGGCGTGCTGACGCGGGATCCGCTCCAGGTTCCCGATCGCTCGGTTGTGTGGCATCGCCTCAAGGCGCTCCTTGAGCCACTTCCTGAGAATGCGCACCTGGAACTGTTTGCATACGCCACGAGCGATTCGTCGGATAAGCCAGAGATCCACGTCGACGCCGCCAATCCGTTTGCAGACGCACGCTGGCAGCCGGTGGCGATGCCGGGCCATGCGGACGTCACGGACCTTTACATCGGCGGCGCGCAGGCGACCTTCCTTTGGCTCGGCGCGCTCTTCACCGGTGATGGCACGACTACACCGATTCTGAATCAGTTGCGCGTTGAATTCGACTATCCCGCCTATGACCAATACCTCCCTGCCGTCTATGCAAAGTCCGCGGACTGCGGCGAATTTTTGCTGCGACTGCTTTCCTTGTTTGAAGCGCTGTTCACGGAAGTGGAAGGAGAAATTGCCTCGCTCCCGAAACTATTCGATCCGAACGCTGTACCCAAGGGATTCCTTGCGTGGCTTGCGAGCAGTCTTGGATTCGACCTCGATGAAAATTGGAACGACGCGAAGCAACGCCGCTTGATCGCTGAAATTTTTCGCTTGTACGGATGGCGCGGCACGCCGGCCGGTCTTCGCGAGCTTCTTCGCCTGTTCGCCGGCGTTGATGCCGTGATTGTGGAACCTCTTCAGCAAGCGGCCTGGTGGGCATTGCCGGACGCTGCAGGAAGCTGTTGCGATGCTTGCGCCGACGAATCGTCCGCGGCTGGACCGGCGTGGCAAGACACGGGGAACTCCATTCTTGGCTGGACAACGATGCTCGCTCCCGCGCAACCGCAAGGCGCGGTCGTAGGAACTTCCGCGGTCCTCGATCAGTCCCACCTGCTCACCGTGGATCAGTTTGGCTCGCCGCTCTTCAGCGACGTCGCGTATCAATTCAGCGTGCAGGTGCTACGTGGTCAGGTTAATTGCGCCGAGTCTCTGGCGCGCATTCGCGCCATTCTCGACCAGGAGAAGCCAGCGCACACGGTGTATCACCTTTGCATCGTTGAGCCACGCATGCGGGTTGGTTTCCAATGCCGGTTGGGAGTGGACACAGTCGTCGGCGGCCCCGGTCGAAGCCTGTCGCTGAGTTCGGACCAGATTCTCGGGGAAGAAACACGTCTTGCCGGTGGTGCAGAGAGCCGCTTGGGCGCGGCCAGCCAGCTCGGCGTGACTATGAGATTGAGTTGAGTTTTTCGCGAAGCGCGAGGAGGACGGAGAAATGAATACTATGTCTGTTCAAACGGACGGCTGTGTGGATTTTTGCTCACCAGTTCGCAACCGGTATTTCTACGGAAAGATGCTCGATGTATTTCATTTTGATCTCGAGCAAAACTATTTCAACACCAAGCGATGGACGCTGAATCGCTTGGTCACGGGCTATGGTGTCATCTACGGCCTGAACGTCGTACTTGGCAGTGACAAGCAGTCAATTGTCGTAACGCCCGGGGTAGCCATCGACCGCTGCGGCCACGAAATAATTGTCTGCCGCCCGTCCGATCCGCAGCCGTTACCGGTCCCTTCTACCCCGGCGACCGGCGACACCAAGTCTTCCAACACGCCAGCCGCTACAGCCGTCACCGGCAATTCTCAGGCCAACGACTGCTGCGACAACGGCAACTACTACCAGGTTCGCCTTTGCTATGTCGAGTGTCCGACGGATCCCGTGCCGGCTTTCGGCGGGGATTGCGATACGCAATCGGTCTGCTCCTCCGGCGCGATACGTGAACACTACAAGATCGAACTCGTCGAAGGAAAACTCTGTCCCGCTCGCACCACATCCCGCATTGCAGACGTGATGTCCAACGGCGCTCTGAATTACACGGCTCTGGCGAACTATGTAACCAACAATTTGCCGGCCCCGTGCGAGGGCTGCTGCATCCCGCTTGCCAACGTGCGCATTCCCGAGCCCGGCGGAACCTACGACATAGACATCGCGGTTCGTCCCATCGTTTACACCAACGATTTATTGTTCGAAATGATTCTTGCTTTAAACCCTGGGCAGTCCCAATCCGCTGGCGGGAAGCCTTGATTGAGTGGAAGGAGATCTTCAATGAAAACTACTGGAACATGCTGTTCGGCTTCTGCCAGTCCGTGTGACACGACCATTGCCGAGTTGCCCCGTTACTATCCGCGGCAACTCATCACGCCCGACGATCTCACACTCGAACAAAACTATTTTCGCGATCGCATGCGGCGCCACAACCGTCTGCTGCACGGTTGGGGCGTTGTTTGCGGAGCGCTCGTATGTCCTGTGCCCAATCCCAATTCCACGGGAAGCGGCGACCAATACTTGCCGTGGCAGGTCAAGGTTCAGCGCGGCTACGTGCTCGGGCCATACGGCGACGAGATTATTCTCGATTGCGAGCGCACCGTGGATGTCCGAACAAACGGAACTATGGGCATAACGGGCGAGCCTTGTCTCGACACGCCGGATCCGTGGTGCAGCCAGGTGTTCGTCACTCCGACAAACACAACTGTCTACATCGCCGTGAAGTACAGGCAGTGCATGACGCGTCCTGTTCGTGTGCAACCTGTGGGCTGCGGTTGCAATGACAGCAGTTGCGAGTACTCCCGCTGGCAGGACGGATACGAAATCGGCGTACTCACGGAGTGTCCTTCATGCAACGACGAGCTGCCTACCGTCGGAATGGACGATAACGGCAATGTTGATCTAAGTTTGATTCCGCAAGGTGACAGTCCGGGCTGCCCGGACTGCAAATGCGGGCCGTGGGTTGGACTTGCCGAAGTCACCCTGGATGCCAACGGAAAAATCACCAAGATCAACAATACCTCTTGTCGCCGAATGGTCCTTTCCTTCGGGCAGTTCTGGTGGAGTTGCCAGGGGCAGAAGCCAACGATCACGCAACTCACGTCCGATCCCGTTACTGCGGGAACGACCGGTAATTCCATGAAATTGATCGGCACGAATTTCCGCTGCGGCGCGACCGCCAGCTTCGACAATACGAATTTTGTCGTGACCGCCGCAAAGGTTCAGGATCCGCAGACCATGATGTTGACAGTCGACGTCTCCTCCGCTGCGAAACATGGAGATCAAGCCCCTAAAATCACGGCTATGGACATTGATGGCACATCTTCAGATCCGTTTCCGAGCGGACTCACGATCCAGGACGCTTCGACGACTACCGTTACCACTGCCAAGGGCTCACTTGTGACGAACAAGCAGGTCAAGAAAACCACAAAGGTTCCGCTGTCCACACCAAAGAAACCCGAGTGAGGCACTCCTGAGACGGTGACGTCTTTAGAAAGATGCTGATGAAACGGGATAAAGAAAAGGAACGCGAGAAGGACTCAGCGCAGCCAACGCCGGGCCCTTCTCGCGCGCCCGCTAATTCCAAATCGGCGGCGTTCGACCTTCAGAGAAAACTAGGCAATCAAGCGATTTTGCAATTGCTCGATTCGGGTGCCGCTCAGGCGAAGCAGAGCGTGAGCCAACCCGGAGACGCGGATGAACTCGAAGCCGACAGAATGGCAGAGCAGGTTACCTCCGGTTCATTGACGGGCAGTTCGCTCGCTGGCGATTCCACCGCTGATGCGATTGAAAGCGGAAAAAGCGTCGATCATGGAACCAATTCTGCTTCAGTCCGGACCACAAACCCACAAGACAGCCCCGTCTCCTCTCTAGGTTCCGGTCGCCCACTTGACTCTTCGATTCGCAAATCGTTGGAGCCACGCCTTGGCAGCGATTTTGGTGGCGTGCGCGTGCACACCAATGAGGAAGCGGCCTCAACGGCTCGAGCTCTTAATGCACGTGCATTTACACTGGGCAACGACGTTGTGTTCAATTCAGGCGAATACGTTCCCTCGTCGCTTTCCGGAAAAAAGCTCATTGCCCACGAACTGGTTCACGTAGCGCAAAACCAGAAATCAGGGGGAAGCCACCAACAAGGTGGGGCCTCTGCCACGATCAAGCGCGAGTCTATCGTCGGCAAAGCAACGTCTTTTCTTTCCGAAAAGAAAGAAGCTGCTGGCAAATATCTCGACGCAAAAAAGTGGGACATATACCGGGGAATGATAGCGGGAATGAAGTCCGCCAAGAATTTTGCGATAGGGAAGCTGCGCACTCTCGTACCGAAACTTCCCCAGTCGATGCAGGGGGCCGCATCAACCATTATTAATGCGCTCGATTTCTGCGTTGACATCATCAACGCTCTGTTACTTGCCATCACCGGTCTCGCCGTCGGGTTCGTCACGGGAATCGTGGACCTCGTAACCGGCTTGGTGAAACTCGTCCTAAAACTTCTGCAGATGATAGTGGACGCGTTTGTCGCGATACTCGGGCAGCCTGACGATTTCAAGCAGGACTGGAATGATCTGGGCGAAGCGATTCGAAACATTCCCGCCGGAATCAAGAAACTGGCCGACGATTGGATCGAACGATACAAGCACGCAACTCTCGAAGAACAGGTTCTCATGGGCGGCGAACTTGTCGGCCAGATCGAAGCCTTCCTCGCAACGTTTGCGCTAGCGGGAACCAAAGCAGGCCAAGCTACAAGTCTGACGGTACGCACAGGAATGTCGGGCGCAAGAACGATGATCACCGAAGGAGGTGCCGTCATTCTGCAGGAAGCCCCTGCGACCGTCACCATCGCAGTGCCGGCTGTGATTCCGAAGACTGCAGCAGAGGCGGCCGTGGTCACTTCACAAGCAATGATGATGAGCGCAGCTGGACAAGGTGGAGGTTCTGGAGGGGGAAGAGGTTCGGGTTCGAAAGAGTCGCCCTCAAAGACTCCTAAAAGTGAACAGGGTGGAAACGAATCAGACAAGGGCTCGAAGACCGCTTCAAAGGCTCAATCGGAGGAAGCACGCCTTCAGAAAAAATATGGGGAGCGGAGCAAGACCTCCTATCCAGCGAATGAGTGGAAACGAATTGAGCAATTAGAGAGTCGGTTTCCAAAGCTTAAGTCAGCGCGGCTACGTCCCATCAAGAGGCCAGGCGTCGGCGATGAAGCAATTTTCGAAGAGCGCATGCAAACGGGTCAGGGAGGGTACAGCCTTGCTGCTTACAGCGAAGACGGAGAGCAAATCATTCAATTTGACGGGATTTCTCCAGAAGGCTTCGTTGAAGAAGTAAAGATTGAACAAGCGAGTGAAAAAGTGGATGAAATTGTAACGCAACTCCGGCGGCAAGCAGATTTCGCCCGCGCCTACGGATTGAAGGGCGTCGAGTACAGCATCAATCCGCCGGCGGTCGCAGCAGAAGTCGAAAGCAGAGTCGCGGCAGAGCAGTTGAAAAACGTATATCGCACCCATGGCCAATAAACTCACAAACGCCAAGTCGGTGCAGGAAGTTCGAGTGGAGTATTCACAAAGATGACGGTCAAAGATGCCACAGGTGCGACCCGGGCCTCGGACGCAACTTCAGTGACCGCGCGGCCGGAGTCGTCGCTGCCGGCTCGCAAATCCGCTTCAGTGTTTCCTCTCGGCGCCACTCTCGGCAACCAGGCGATGCTGCAGCTGCTCAATTCCGGCGAGATTCAAGCGAAGCTCAATGTCAGTCAGCCCGGAGATGCTGATGAAATCGAAGCTGACCGCGTGGCCGATCACATCGTTAAATCGTCTCAGTCGCCCAAACTTCAGCGGAAATGCTCGTGTTCAGGCGGCGCTTCCTGCGCCAAATGCCAAGACGAAGAGCTAAAGGGGATTCATCGCAAAGCCATCGCTCCAGTTTCCATTCAACGCGCCGCAGCTGATCGCGCTGCACCTGAAAAAGCCACTTCCGATTCTCACAGTCAGCCTCATCACCTTGCTCGGCCAACGTACCTCATTGTGGAAGACGATGCTGCAAAGCTCGAACACGGCCAGATGAAGAAATCCGAATTTCTCAAGCTTCTCAAAAGCTCCGTATCCATCACAGCCGATGCCGCGCTGGCCGCTTCTCAGAAGAAAATGAAGAGCTCCCCATTCATCGAGCAATGGCTGGAACCATACGCGGAACGGAGCAGCCATACTCTTGAAGGCACGCTGCTCAAGTACGCTCCGGAAGCTGCACGCGCACATTCCGCGCGCGAATACATTCCCATTATCAGCAACCGGGTGGAGCGCGCGGTATTCACATGGGCCAAGACTGGACAAATCAGCGGCGTTCCTGAGGAACTCGCAAAGCAATTTTCTGGCGGCGGTGGCGGATCCAGCGGCGGATTCTTCGGTGCACTGCAGAGCTTCGCATCGTCGAAAGTTGGCGGCTCAATTCTCGGTTTCCTCGGAGGCGGCTCTTCCAGCAGTGTTCACCGCAAAGCGAAAGAATCTTCGCATGCGGGCACGCACGACGCAGCCTCCGTACGCACTCAACTTAGTGCTGGACATCCGCTTGATTCGCGCGTTCAATCACAAATGTCTTCGGCGTTCGGTTACGACTTTTCGCCTGTTCGTGTTCACACCGATTCCGGAGCCGCTTCCCTTTCCTCTCAACTCAGCGCGCGCGCCTTCACAATCGGCAAAGATGTTGCCTTTGGCTCAGGCGAATACCAGCCCGGTACTCCTGTCGGTGATGCGCTCATCGCGCACGAGCTCGCTCACGTGGTGCAGCAAGGCGGCGGCCAGGCCTCCGCTCCTCTCACAAAGAGCCACGGTAATTCCAGCCAACTCGAAGAAGACGCCGACACCGCGGCGGTCGGTGCTGTAGCCACTACGTGGGCGAATGGAGCGCAAAGCCTCGCTAATCTCAAACAAAACGCTATGCCTCGCCTGCGTTCTGGCCTTCGGCTTCAACGATGCTCGTGCGGCCATGGCGCCGCTTCCGCAAAAAGTCCAGCGGGTCCCGCGTTTGCGGACGAAGCTGCAACGCCGAGTGGAGGAGATTTTTGCAAGGCTTCGCCGATCACCATCGAGATTCGCAAAAGCAGAGATCTTTCAGGAACATTCAATCGCAAAGCGATCGATAGCTTGATGACACAGACTGGCGCAACACTTCTCGTTCCAATGGCGACAACTTCGGTGAAGCAACACGAGGTAGGCGAAGCAACTCTAATTTGGTCCAACTCAGGCCGTGTTGGAGGGACAGAGACGGGAAAATTCCTGCATGACTGGGAAAGAGCCGGCGATGAACTGACGGATGACGGAAAGCACAAGATTGCCACTGACGGTCATCTTTATGGCCTCAGCGGACTTCCCGGATCGGAAGCAAGAACCAAGGCAGAACAAAAAGGCTTCGATATGGAAACGTCCGATTGGGAGCTTGTTGAGGATCTTGTTTTCACAACAACCGCTTCCGATGGAAAGAACGTAATCAAACGCTGCCGCTGGGGTTTTCGATTTCACGCTATTCAACGATCTGGCGGTAAGCAAGGAAAGCGTACCCGCAACGCGGTTGTGCACTACTGGGGCGTGGACTCCGAAACTACGACCGCTCCATTCCCATGATCTTGAGCTGAGAGGCTGCAAAGTACCCGAGCGAGACGATGACAAGCAAGGACACTTCGAGCAACGCAGAAAATCTGGTCGCGACCGCTGCGCCCAAGTCCACGCGCGCCCTCGCTGCGTCGAGCGCCGGTCTTGCTCAATTCTCCCCGTTCGCGCAGCTCCAGCGCAATTTGGGAAATCAAGCCATGCAACAATTGCTCGAATCAGGCGCCATTCAAGCGAAGCTGCGCATCAGCCAGCCCGGGGACGCCGACGAACTCGAAGCCGACCGCGTTGCGAATCACATTGTTAACTCCGCGCAAACGCCAACACTCCACCGCAAATGCTCTTGTTCGGGCAGCACTTCCTGCGCCACGTGTAAGGACGAACAGCTGAAGGGCATTCATCGCAAAGAGTCGCGTTTCTCCACGGCCGTCTCGGCAAGTGGCGATTCTCCAGCAAGGAATCTCGGAACCGGACGCCAGATGGATTCCACCACGCGTCAGTTTATGGAAACGCGTTTCGGCCTCGACTTCTCGGATGTAAAAATCCACGAGGATGCGAGGGCCGCGCAATCCGCAAGTTCCGTCAACGCGCGCGCGTACACGCTCGGGAAGAATGTTGTCTTCAACAATGGCGAATATTCGCCTCAAACGCAGGCCGGCAAGCAATTACTGGCACACGAACTCACGCACGTAGTCCAGCAAAACAGCGCATCACCCAGCAGCCGGTCCTCCTCTGCCATGAATATGGAGCCCGCGGTTCTGCAGAGGAGCGAAACAAAGTTGCACCGCGCGCCCGCTGCGAATTCGTTCAACGCCGCAGTTTGCGAAACGACAAACACTCCTCCCCACGTTGTTCCGGGACAATGCTCCTACAAGTGGCCGGAGAATTGTCCTTCCTACGAAGAATGGTTGCTAAATTTCAATCGTTTGAAATCCTTCAAGGGCCGTGCCTCACCCGTTCCCAGTGATCAACCCCCGAACGTATTCGACATTCTCGGAGGCGGCGGCGCAGACAGGTATGAGTCCAAGCCTTCCTCAAAAGGCGCACCTCCGCCCCCAACTACTTCGCTCCGACCGGGTGAAAAATTCATTGATCATCCGACCGACGACTGGGTGAAAAATTGTCTCCCGGAGAATCTCAGGGCTACCGCGTATCAACTTCCTTCCGATTGCGCAGATATTGCCGTGATTCTTCGCCACGTTTGGCTCTCCGCTCACCGTCGGACGGAGAAATTTGGCAAGTGGACCATTGGCGATGTCGCAGGTAGCGTCGCCAGCGATCGCATTCTCGGAGTAATTGGAGAAGTTTTTACCGGAAACGTGGCAGCCATGGTCAATCCTTATTCGGACGCCGGTGGCGCTCCTCTTCGAACTTTCGCGGAGCTTCAGCCTCTGCTTCACCCAGGTGACATCTTGGTTTGGGAACACCACGAAAAAGGAATCGACAATGGCCGCACCGGTGGCCATACCCACACCATCACTTCGGTCCAGAGAGACGCCTCCGGCAAGATCCTGAGCATTGGCACCATCTATGGCAATCAGCCAATTTTTGAAGAAGAGAAAGTAGAAATATTGGACAAGCTCAAATCAGGAAAAGCTCCTTTGCCGACTAAGAAGGAATTAGGGGACGCTCCGGGTCGCCGCATTGAAACGGACACGCTCTCCGGCGACTCCCTGAAAGACGTGACCTACCCGCCAACGAAAAAGGGCGGTCCTTTGCGAACGTTTTGGACCTGGGACAAGGCCGACTCCACAACCATCGTCGTGGCCGGTCCTCCGAAAGCTGCGCCCCGGCCGGCTAAACAAAAAGGGAGCGCCAAAAGAAAACTATCGGACTGGGTAGCCTCTTTTTCCAGCGCCACGCTCGCTACAATGACCGGCGTTTTTGAGGCGATGCTTCTGGAAGCGCGCGCCTTCCTGGAAGGCGGCCAGGACATTACCGAAGAGGAAGCACGAAAGGTAGGAACAAGCGCTGGCCAGCGCGTGTGGGAGCTGGCGCGCGGCGCCGCCGATTTAGCGGACCAATCTCATTTCCAGATGATGGAGAAATTGCGCGCGCTTCTGCATTCCATCCAGAGCAGCCGGCTTTTCTTCACGCCTCAGGGGAATACACCGCAAGATGACATCACCACAAAACTAATGACAGCTCTCGGGTGGATTGACGAGGCTTTTGCGTTCGCAGCCCGGGGAGCGACGGACACGGAATTCTCCAAAAATGTTCCGACAAAAACAGAAACCGTCAATTTACTGGTCACGGGCTTCGATCCATTCGACCCATCCGGAAGTCTCGCCGCTCCCCAGCCCGGAGAATGGAATCCGTCCGGTGCGGCGGCACTAGCTCTGGACAACGCTCGCATCCCAATCGCAATCGACAAGGGTAAAAAGGCAGTTGCTGCCGTGGAAAGCGTTGTCCTTCCCGTCAGCTTTGTGGATTTCCAGAAAGGCATTGTCGAGAAAATCGCAAAACCTTTGCTCGATCAGAAAAAATTGGATGCTGCTCTAACCGTGAGCCTCGACCCAAATCTTTCCCCCAATGCCCCGGTCCGTTTCGAACGGTATGCAGTTGGCGTCCATTTCAAGGACAAACTGGAGGCAGTCCCCGCGGCCCCTTCGGGCAAGATCGGGCCGGCACTCATCGAGTCAACTGCTCCGGTAAAGCAGATAGCGGCAGACTCTGCTACGCCAGCCAAGGGAAAAGCGCCCGAGATTGCAGAACCTTCCATCGGTGAGGGCGTGGTCTTTCAATTCAGTGATATTCCGTCAGCCAGAGCCGCAGCCGAAGCCTTGCAGCTGCCAACTCCATTCGCCAACTCCGTTACCATTTCGAAGGAGTCGGCGCTCCAGCAAATCATTCAGACGATGTCCCGCGATCCGGATGGAATTCATATTGTTTTTCGTGCGGGAAAGGGCAAATTCAAAGCGCTCGTTAGCAGTGGACCCGGTGGTTCCTTTCTCTCCAACGAAGTTTCGTTCCGCATGCTAAGGCTAATCCAGGAGTCCAAGCTCTCGGTCACGCCGGCTTCGTTTCACATTCACACCCCTGGCGGCGGGGCAATCCCCCAAGACACAAGTACTCGGCAGGCAAAGAAGGACCAGGGCGCTGCCGTAGAGAAGGCCAAGGGCATTCGGGCTCGCCTCATTGACACGCTCCGCGCGACCATCGTCGCCGTCGCTCGTTGGATTTTGAAAGGGCGTGGTCACACGCTGCCCTAGATTCAGTTCAGCAGGAGATGGCCACGTCCAATTGAGCACCTTGGAGCACCAGGAATAGTTGTCAGGCAAACACGAGCGGGAAGATGTCCAGCAAAGCAGCAGCACCGAGTGCAGCAAATCAGGTCGCGAAGGCAAGCTCAACTCTTGCTCACGCCCGCAGCTCGTCTTCTTTTGAGGCGCCCCAGCTCACGGCTTTTTTCCAACTCCAACGCAACGTAGGCAATCAGGCTATGCAGCAATTGCTCGAGTCTGGCGCCATTCAAGCGAAGCTGCGCATCAGCCAGCCCGGCGACGTCGATGAACTTGAAGCCGACCGCGTTGCGAATCACATGGTGCACTCCCAGCAGACTCCAACACTCCAGCGAAAGTGCTCTTGTTCTGGCGGCGCTTCCTGCGCCAAGTGCGAAGACGAAGAGATGAAAGGGATCCATCGCAAGGCTGTATCCCCGCTCGCCATTCACCGCGCGGCCAGCGATCCTTTCCTTCCGCGCACTGATGAGACGGGGGCCAAGCCATCACATCGCGGACTTTCCCGGCCGTCCCAACTGATCGTGGAAGACAACGCCAAAACCATCGAACACGGCCAGATGCGCAAATCGGAATTTCTCAAATTGATGAGAAGCGCGGTCTGCACAACGGCTGATGCAGCTCTTGCCTCCGTCAAGCATTCGACCAAAGCGTGCCCGTACATCGAGAAGTGGCTCGCTTTTTATTCGGACAAATACAGCATCCATATCGAACGTGCGTTGACCAAATACGCTCCCGAGGCGGCGCGTGCACGAACGGCGCGCGAATACATTTCCATCCTCAACACTCGCGTGGAACGCGCGGTACTCAATTGGGCCAAAACCGGAAAACTCACCGGCGTTCCAGACGAACTCGCGAGCCAGTTTCTCCCCGGCGCCTCCCCTGGCGGATTTCTAGGCGCCGTAATGAGCTTTGCATCCTCCAGTGTGGGCAGTTCGATACTTGGTTTCCTGGGAGGCTCGGGTAAAAAGCGCGAAGATTCTTCTGGCGAGAAAAAAGAGGACCATGGTTCCAACTCCGTGCAGCGCAAGGAAAGCGGCGCTGTGAAACCAGTCGCCCCAGACGCGCACACGGTCAAATCGCAGCTCGGCTCCGGCCAGGCGCTCGATTCGCGGGTGCAATCGCAGATGTCTTCCGCTTTCTCCTACGACTTTTCTCGTGTCCGCGTTCATACGGATTCGCAGTCGGCTGCGCTTTCCGCGGACCTGAATGCCAAAGCCTTCACCATTGGTCAAGATGTCGCATTCGGCACCGGAGAATATCGCCCGGGGACGCCCGTTGGCGACGTGCTCATCGCGCATGAGCTTGCCCACGTTGTCCAGCAAGGCGGGGGGCAAGCCTCCGCTCCACTGACAAAAAATTCGAACGACAACGGCCCTCTCGAGCAAGATGCGGACAGCGCTTCGTTGAACGCAGTGGCCGCGCTCTGGACCGGGAGCACGAGTGGCCTGGCAAATCTTAGACAAAATGCGATGCCTCGCTTGCGTTCAGGCCTGAGCTTGCAGCGTTGCAGCAAGGATCATGACCTCGAAATTCAAGGGGTCTCCAATGCCAATGATCCAGATTCCATCTTCTTTGACCGAAATTCTTCAGATGTCGAGGACCAAAATCAACAGGAGAAGCTTTCAGATTTAAAGCAGAAGCTGTCCAAAAAAAGTGACCTCACTCTATTCAGCTTTGTCAGCGAAGATGAAAACTCGCCACCGGAAAAAGGCCTAAAGCTCGCCGCAGATCGATTCAAGAAAGTTGACAAGGAGCTCAGGAGGGGATCGAACGCTCATGAGGGCGGTCAGAAAGCGGAATTGGATACAACCTCCAGCAAAGGAAATCTCAACTATCGCAAGATGAGAAAGGTCTCGGTGAAACCTGCAGGGGAATCATCGGGGGAGTCCAATTGCTCCGCAGGCGGAGAGGTACCGTGCCCTACGCCATCGCGTTTCTCAACAGCACAGGGAAGAGCACTTACCATGTTGGATGTTGTGATACCAAAGCTGAGTGGTCCCTTGTCGTCTGATGTCCGGACTCTGCTCAAGCAACGTTTTGGTGCGGAAGGACCCAATCTCCCTATCGTTGCAGCTGCGGTGAAAAGCAATCTCACTAACCTGAAGAATCATATTCACTTTCAGATGGATCCCGTCGGACATAGTAAGCCAGCGTGGGCGCCGGGACATCATTGCACAAACGAATGTGATGCTGCTTGCGGCCCGAGGACTGCGGCTTATAACCAGGGAAAAGATGCTCAGGCTCTGATGACGCTTTGTGTCAATTCGGGATCGGGCTTTATGGGAAACACTGATCTGGACAGCCGAGCATCCATCCTTGTCCACGAAGGCTTGCACGGCATAACTCTTGCATCTGTGCCTATTGGTCCCCCACCCGCTTTCAAAGGCACTAAGGATTTTTCTTATCATGGTCAGCGGCTAATCAAGTTTCTCGATACGGCTACCGCACTGAAGAACACCGATAGCTATGTGCTAGTGGTCCAAGCCTTGAACGGCATGAGTCCCTCCGTTGGGCCGGATTCTGAGGATCCGGAAGTCAGTGATGACTTTTTCTCAACGGGCGCAGGAGGAGAGCGTGAACAAGTGGATCGTGCTTTGGCATGGCTGGAGGGTTGGCTGGTCTGGTCGAGGCAGGAAGCAAGTGGGGCCTACGGCGAGCTGGATAAGAGGCTAAGAACCGGAGCGTGGGCCAACGCTCACTACGAGGAAGTTTATAAGATCATCGCTCCTCTTTTTGGGTTGACTGTTCCGCCCACGGCGCCGAAGGATTCGGATAAGTTTGCGCTTGCAGCGATTTACGACCGGCTCCTGGTGATGTCGGATGTTCTTTTCAACAGGTCTTCAATCGAACTGGAAAAAAGCAGCAAGAAATCCACCGCCTGGAACAAGATTCCCGGCCAACATGTAAGAATCGGCAAGGACTTTTTCAAATTGCCGGAAGGAGCCGGAAAGAGCCGCGCCCAATTGGACCTACTCCTTGACAAACTGATCGAAGCGCATCCGGATATAAGTTCGGACTTCAGACCTAAGTATGTTCGGCTGATCGACGCATTGCGCAAACACTTCGGCGGAGGCGCACCTTGATGAGCGCCGCTCCACAACATTTTTCAGAGCTCGCACAACAGCCGCCCCGGCGTCTGCGCAATAGTTCCTTTGTGAACTGCGGCGTCGCGGGATTTGCCGTTGCGGCAGTACTGTCCCATCTGCTGATTCTTCGCGTTGGGCTCTCTCCTTGGATTCAATTTGTTTGCGGCGTCACTGCCGCCGTTGGTTTGCTCGGTACGGCGCTTGCTGTAAAAGTTTTTACCGGTGAAGATGGCTTTGTTTTTTACCGCGATGCAATCACGGCGCTCGTTTTCGTAGGCATCGTGCTTCATTTGCTTCATCAGCCCGTACTTCCCTACCTCGACGTCACCATCCTCGGCGCCGGACTATTCCAGGCTTTCGGGCGCATCGGTTGTCTTCTCGTCGGATGCTGCCATGGCCGGCCGGCGCGATTCGGCGTGCGGTACGAAACAAAACATGCTCAAAACGGATTTCCCCGCTGCTTTGTAGGGACTCGACTCCTTCCCATCCAGGCAATCGAATCTATCTACGTCGTTTCTCTCGTGTTTCTCGGCTGTAGATTGCTTCTCAGCTCTCCACCGCGCGGCTCCGTGACTGCTTTCTACATTCTCGCCTATGCATGTGGCCGGTTCTGGCTTGAGCTTTTCCGTGGAGATGTGGAGCGCCCCTTTTTCGGCGGCTTCTCTCAGGCCCAATGGATTTCACTGGTGCTTGCTGCCCTCGCTGCCTGCTCCGAACGTCTCGGAATTTTGCCTCAGTCCCAGTGGCACTGGGCTGTCCCACTCTCCATAGCCTCGGCGATGTCTCTTCTCTATGTTCATAGGCGATGCGATCCTTCGGACCGCTTCGAACTCACCCATCCCCGCCACATTCGCGAGCTTGCCGAAGCCATGCAAGGCCTGGATATTTCTTTCTCGCCCGATCGAAAAGCCACGAACTCTGAAAGCTCTACGCAATCCGTGCAGTTGCTGCAAACCTCTGCTGGTCTTCGTCTTTCCTCCGGCAAGCTTTCCCTGTTCGGTCGGCGCATGGTCTATTTTTCAGTGTCTCGGCATCCACGCCAGCTGGAGCTCCGTCAGGTCCGGCGTCTGGCAATCCTGATTTCTCGGCTCAATTCCTTCACAGTCCCTTTCGATCTGAAACCGAGCGCCTCGGGGGTCTTCCATATTTTATTTTCTTTCCCCACACTAGAGCCCGATCCATCGCAAGCGCGCAAGATGCTGGACAACAACGTTCCAGCCTGTTGACCGCGGTAGTCCTTCCCTGGAGGTTCACGATCCCGGACCGCAGCAAACGTACCCTCTTGAACTTCTCGATGATGATGACTCAGTCTTCCGAACCCCGAGTCAACTAGAACGGCCCATTTGAAAACTCTCCAAGCTTCCCTCGCAGAACCGTGACAGATGCCTTCGGCAACGTAAACGTTCCGTCTTTCGTGGCGATCGCAGACGACCTTGCTTCAGGTCCGTCCGGATCAGCAATGCCACCTTTAATATTTGAGTGCCATTGGTACTGTTCACTTCCAAATGTGACAACGCTTACTTTCCCTGTGAAGCGCGCGCTCCCTTTTTCATTCTCAAAAACAATACGAACCGGCTGCGGATTCAGTTGGTCCTTGTTAACCAGCATCAATGACCATTCTCCGTCCGGACGCAGCACTGCATAAGAAGTTACGAGTGTGTGCCCAGCGCCATCTTGTATGTCGCTTGTGCTTGGGTAGACTTTGTGTTCTCCGCTTCCTGGTTGAACCCACTCCTGCGTAATCATCTTTCCAGCGAAATATTGCGAAGTAGGCTGCTGCAATTCGTAGTCCTTCGTTGCTGTAAACATGCTGAAGGTCCCGGGCGATGTGTTATGACAGCCAAGGGACTGCCCTAGAGGAATATAGTGGAAGTAATAGACGGCGTTGCCACCGGCTTCAAAGAACGAGCCAACAAAATCGGCCCACCAAAGCGCCGCAAAAATGTCCACAAAGGATTCGTCGGACCCGGCGGCGATATTGGTTTCGGTGATAAACATCGGTACGCCAGGAGGTAACCCGTCTTCGCGCCAGACTTGAAGGATGTGGCGCGTGAGGTTCGCTTCATCGTACAAATCGCTCCACTGCAGCTGGCAAGGTCTGAAAGGATAGTGCTCAAACGAAATGAATGAGAGGTCGTTCAGGCGGTCGTGCTCTCTCAAATAGTCAAAGAACCGCCCCATCCAGGAAGTTCTTCCGCGAGCGTCGGGCCAGACCTCAATGTCTTTGTTCACGCCTTCGAATATCGGCCCACCCAATTTCAGCGTGGGATCAACTTTGTGTAGTGCGGTCGCCCACTGCAAGTAGAGCGCTCCGTAGTCTTCTGGCAGAGTGTGTTTTCCGTCCGGCTCTTCCCCCATCTCGATATAAGAGATCGGATAGCCTCTGGCCTTGAGATACTTCAATTGCGCCACGGAATTTTCAGGCGTCTCATAGAGCATCGCCACGGGAATCATGGCCGGCAATCCGCGAGTGATCCCGCTCGTATAAAAAAGGTCGAACCCGACCTGATCCCCGTGATCGTTGATGACCGATCCTTCGTGCCAGGGATCAACGGACGAGCAGTACGTATTCGATTGCGCGCGGTCGGCAGTGTGCCGGACGACATCGTGGAATTTTCCGTCGCTGGTCGTGGTTCCCACGTAAAGCTCCTTGATCGCGTACCCCAAACAGTTGCGGCGATCCTGAGGGCCGTGCGTGTCGCACGTTTCCGAAGATTCAGTCATCCAGATTCTTACCCAGCGCGTGGTGACTGGAGCACGAGACAATTGCAGTGTTACCTTTCCTCCTTTGCCGTCCGTAACCGCTCCTGTAGGAAATGTGACCCACGATCCCGCTGCCGCCTCATGCATCGGATGCACACCAGTCCAATATTGGACGAGGTAGCGCTTGCCGTACGGATCGGCCCAGTCAATTTGAATGGCATTGACGTCCTGCACGCTCGCCAGATCGACAACCACCCACTGCGGATGCAACGTATCGTTTTCGGCGGTGTACGTTTTTGTTAGGTAAGGATTGCTCTTCCAGTAAGTACCGGTATCGCCGTCGGTGAGGCGGGAGTAGCCACGCCCGTCAGGCTGCGAAAATCCCGCATGCGGCAATGGATATCCGAACGAGTGGCGAATGAATTCCGCGGGGGTCGCGTTTCCCACGAAATAGCCTTTCTCTCCCGGCTCACTCCACGTGCCTTTGGGATTCCAGTGCCACGCTTCCACGTACAATTCCGTATTTTGCCGATAGCTGACTGTCTGCCATCCAGCGGACAGGATTTGCTTCAGTACCGGCTCGGTAAAAATCTTGTCAGTGGCCGCGAGCGGTATGCGGTCAACTCCGGCACCGAGCGCTTCCGTCGGCTTAAATGCGTTTGTCGGGCGGCTGGCTTGCACTCGGATCGTTTGAGCCGAGGCGCCTAACGCCAACGCGCCAAATAGTAAGGCAGCTGGTGCCAGTTGCCGAAATCTTACCCGCACAGCGAGACGGTTTTGCATGCACTCTCCCCTGCGAAAATATTTTGCTTGCCGATTTGTTGGACTAACTTCCGTTTGCACCGGCGAGGAGACGGCCAAGTGTCTGGTCATCTCCTCGCCCGGCACTTTTGGGAGGGATAAAAACCTAGAAGTACAGTTTCAGCGCCAGCTGAAGCTCCCGTGGGCTGTTGATCGTGCTTGAAATGAATCCGTAATCGCTGGCACCGACGTTCGCGTTGGGTCCAGCAAAATGCGGATGGTTAAATGTGTTGAAAGATTCCGCCCGAAACTGTAAGTGCATCCCCTCGTGGACAAATCCCATCGGAAAGTCCTTGAAGAGTGACATGGAAACATCCCTGGCACCCGGCTGACGGACGGTGCCGAGAGTCCTGGCCGAATTTCCAAACGTGTTGTCCGGAGTCTGCGAGAGAGCGTCCGGATTTGCGAAGTAGTTGACTCCGGTGTCGGGATCGGTTGCGTCTTGCAGTCTCCCGGAACCGCGCCTGAGCGATCCTGACAGATTCGGTCTCTGCCCGTAAGTCGGTATCGGGGTGGAACTGTCTAGTCCTGGGATAATGGGTCGGCCATTATCTATGCGGACGATCCCATTGACCTGCCAGCCGCCCACGATTGCGTTAAGGACAGGATGCATCTTGCTACCAAAGGGTTTGCCGCGCCCTACCGGCAGCTCATAAACATAGCTGAACTGGAAGACATGCGGAATGTCGTAAACCGACAGGGCGCGTTCGGCGCGCAGATCGAACGGATTCTGCACGGAAATCGTTCCGCCGTCGGTCGTACCACCCCCAAGCCAAGAAATGCTGTCGTCCGAAGCCGAAGCATTGTCCATGGATTTGGACCAGGTGTACGTCACTAGAAACTGCAGACCGTTAGCAAACTCGCGTTCCACGCGAACCTGCAGGGCGTGATAGATCGAATTGGCAATGGGCGGCGAATCTCCGGAATAGGATGTGTATTGCGGAAACGGCACCAGCAATTGAGCCTGCGAAACCATGGGGCCGGCGAGAGGGCTCGTGGGATCGCAGATAAAATGATTCCTGTCGCAAGGCACTCCAACGTGTCCGGGCGAATTCGGATCATAGAAGAACGGATTCGCCACCTGATCGTTCAAAGCGCCGATTTCATCAGGCGAAAGGCCCGCCGTAGCGCTTTGCGGCAGATAGTTCAGATTGCGGAATCCGCCGAGGTAGAGGTGCGTGCCTTTCTTACCTACGTACGAGGCATCGAGCAGTATCTTGCCAGGAAGTTCCTTCTGAAATCCGAAACTCCAGGACTGTTCATAGGGAATGTCGTGGCTGATCTTCTTGACCGGGCCAACGGCATCGAATCCAATGTCGTTGAACGCCCCCAGTGAGCTTCCGGGAGGTGCCGCAACGCCGCAATCCGTCGAATTGGTGAACGAGCATGACGTATTCTTCAACGTGTTATATGGCGTCGCGTGATCGATATTCAGAGATGTCAGCCAGGGCGGTTGAATGTTGAACCCTTGATAGCCCCAGGGACCGGTACCTGCAGCGCCGCTGCGTGGCGTGGAAAAATAGACGCCGTATCCGCCCCGAATCACGAACGAGCGGGGCAACTGATAAGCGAAGCCAAAGCGCGGCTGGAACGCATGGTAGAAGGTGTCATAGTTGTAGCGGTCATTGGAACTCGCAAAGACTTCGGTTCCGTGCAGGGAATCGAATACTCCGGGCACGGAAAGTGGCGAGGTTGCGTCCGGATCCAGCCAGTTCATGCGGTCGTAGCGTTCCGTGCGAGGCAGAGAAAGTTCATAGCGAAGGCCAAGATTCAGCGTGAGTTTCGGGGTCACTTTGAAGTTGTCTTGTCCAAAGAACGCGAAGCGGAAGCTCTGCGTGCTGACAAAATTGTTGAATCCCTGTTGGCACGGAGTGCAACCGCCGCCGCTATTTCCCGGGTTGCCTACGCCGGTAAGAAAGCTCGCGATTGCATCTCCACCAGCGCTGTCATCACCAACGCTCGAGATTTGCGAAGTGGACGAGCGGCTGAAGTCAAAATCGCCCGACGGCCAGCCTGGCTGAACGAAGTTGATTCGATGCAGCCGCCCTTCGCCGCCAAATTTCAGGTCGTGTTTGCCCCGCAGCCAGCTGATGGCGCCGCCCAAATGGTGGGAGTCCTGACCCTCGCGCAGAATAGCAAAGGGCTGTGACCCGATGGATGTGTTATAGCCGTTACCCATTTCGATAAAGGGCAGCGTCTTGAATCCGGTATTCAGGTAGGCTGGAAATCCAGTGTCGGCGTAGAGAGAATCAAAGTCGGAAAACTCTCCGCCCACGCCATGTGAAAAATCAAATCCGCGCAAGTACCCGTACGTGACTGTCAATACAACCGCGGGGCTGAACGTATGTGTGTGATTGATCGCCAGCACGTGCCGCGTCGGGTCGTTGGGCCCGCCGGTGCAGGGGTCCGCGAAATTCTTAAAGCAATTGAAACCCGTTGAGTGGTCGTTCTCTTGGGAGTACTTCACGCTGAACAAATCATGGTCGCTGAAACGGTGATCGAGTTTGATATCCCACTTGTTGCCCGAAAACCCCGTCGTGCCTGCCGTCGAAAAGTTGTTGTTCTGAAGATCGTCAAAGCTCTCGGCTTGACGGCTAGGTGAAGGGAACAGCAAAAGCATCTTGGCGGCAACGGGGTCAATCAGGTTCCCGGCCACTCCCGCTGCCGGCTGGAATTGGGTTCCCGCCAGTTTTGGGTTCCCGGGGCTTACGTAAGCAGAGAGATCGTTGAATGGAATAAAATTAGTGCGGACAGCGCCTGGATTTATGGTTCCATTGCCCGCTGGGTCTGAGTTAAATGCCCCCGTGTACGGATCCCAAATTTGGCCCGCAGGATCCGAGCACCGCCCGGACGCATCAAACGTGCCTTCCTTTAAACTGCAAATCTCGCTCATATTTCCCAGCGCTTGCTGGCCGTAAGGACAACCACCCGCGCCCCTCATGCAATCGGTGGGCACACCAGAAGTTGCCGAAGCAAAATTCCGTTGCCGCAGACCTTCGTAGTCAAAAAAGAAGAAAGTCTTGTCCTTCTTGATCGGCCCTCCAAATGTGCCTCCAAAGTTATTCCTCTTAAGCGGGGGAATTGGATCGCCGAACTTGTTCGAGAACCAGTTATTCGCGTCCATTACAGAATTGCGGAAAAACTCGTAAACGCTGCCATGGAATTGATTACCGCCCGAGCGTGTGACCACATTGACCACGGTTCCACCCGCGAATCCAAATTCGGCGGTGAAATTGGCTTGCTGCACTTTGAACTCTTCGACCGAGTCCACGGACGGCACGTACGGTACGTTCTGAATTCCGCTGTTTTGTTCAAAGTTGGTCGCGCTGGCCCCGTCGACGAGAACGTCAGCCGTGGAGTTTCGTCCGCCGTTTGAATAGAAATTGATACCGCCATTGGAATTCTTCGCGTAGTCCAGGTTTGACTCGGTGATTCCCGGCGCCAGAAACGCAAGATTCGTAAAATCCCTGTCCACCAGGGGAAGGTCATTTACGAATTTTCTGTTAACAACCTGCCCCGTAACCGCATCTTCGGTCTGCAGGTGGACAGAGCTGGCCGTTACCTCAACAGTCTCCGTCGCCGAACCAATCTTCAAGGTGAAGTTGATGGAAATATTCTGACTTACGTCCAACTTAATCCCATCTTTTTTTTGGGATTGAAAACTGCTGGCCCCGGCAGTCAGGTTGTAGGTTCCGGGAGGGACCTGTCTGAAAACGTATCTGCCTTCGGAATCCACTGCTGCGGTAAATTCGAATCCCTTGTCCACGTCCACCAGCGTCAACTGCGCAGAAGGGATCACCCCCGATGAAGTATCCGTCACGGTCCCCGATATTGATCCCGTGTAAAGCTGAGCCGTGAGACCAGGAACGCAAAGAGCCAGCAAAGAGAAGACAAACAACGCCTTAAGTTTCTTGCTTACCCACCAAGCCGTTTTCACCTGAAGACCCGTGTCCATATATCCCACCCCTCCCTTTAGCGCGAGGCAGCCTTCGAGTCCCTGGACTCGCCGGTAAAAGCAGCTGTAATGAATCGAGTTGCGTCCGCCACGCTCTATGAATATGTGAGCTTCTTCGCTCATCTCCGCGCCAGTGTCAACAGTAAATCTGACCTTGCTCCCAAGCGGGCAATCGTTCCTTCGTCTTTTTGGTCCATTTTTTTTGCCGGAATGGTTTAAATCGATTTATTCTTGCAATTCTGTCAGGTTTCAGAACTAGACCGGCATGAGATTTGAAGAATCTTCGGACACCAGCAACGTATTTGAAATCCGTAAGTTACATCGATTAGGTAATCGCCGAGGCGCGCGGAAGCTGTACTCTGCAGGAACCATCTTCGACAGAAAAAAATAACACCTGCAGCGGGTTACTAAAATCGGACTTCCGCGGGGCAGGGGAAAAGAAAATTCAGGATTCTCACCGTGTGAGAATCCCTCGGGAAGTGGCCGCCCCCAATCCGTGGTATGAAAAGCTAGGCACGAATCTGCATTTGGCGAGGTTTAGCCATGAAAACTGTACTTCGCATTTTTACTCTCGCATGCTTGCTCGTGGAGGGTGGTTTTCCCATTTCCGCGGCGGCGGCCGATGAAAGCGGGCCTCCGCCTCTGGCATTAGGCGCATCGGCCCCGGATTTCTGCCTCCCGGGAATCGATGGGCAGACTCACTGCTTGAAGGACTATGCCGGCAGTAAGGTCCTGGCCATCGTTTTCACCTGCAATCATTGCCCCACAGCTCAGCTTTACGAAAATAGAATCAAGCAGCTAGCCGATGACTATCGCAGCCGCGGTGTAACCTTGCTGGCCATTCAGCCAAATAGCCCCAAATCTGTTCGCCTTGACGAAATGGGTTACACCGACGTCGGCGATTCGTTTGAGGACATGAAGATCCGCGCCGCCTTTCGAAAATTTAATTTCCCTTACCTCTATGACGGCGAGACCCAAAAAGTCGCTAAAGCCTACGGCCCGGCTGCGACTCCCCATCTCTTTATTTTCGATGCAGAACGAAAACTGCGATACCAGGGGCGCGTTGACAATAATCCTCGCGAGCAGCTGGTCACGAACCGGGACGCTCGCAACGCCATTGATGCACTTCTGGCCGGCAAATCTGTTCCGCTTCCAAAAACTCCATCAGTTGGATGCTCCACGAAATGGCTTTACAAAGAAGAGGGACGCCAGGAAGAGCTAGCCGAAATTGAAGCCAAACCGGTGCAATTGCAGAAGGCAATCGCTGAAGAGTTAACGGCTCTCCGGAAAAACGCCTCAGGAAAACTTCTATTGGTCAATTTCTGGGCCACCTGGTGCGGTCCCTGCCGCACCGAGATGCCCGAGTTCCAGACGATCTATCGCATGTACGGGCACCGGGCTTTCGATGTGGTAACGGTGAGTATCAACTATCCGGATGAACAGCCTGGCGTGTTGAATGTGCTCAAAACCATGCATGCCACGACTCGCAATCTGATCCTGGGTTCAACGGATATTTATCCTCTTCTCGCGGCCTTTGATTCAGAGTGGAACGCCGCCGTACCTTTCACCATGCTGATCCGGCCAAACGGAGAGGTCGTTTACAAAAGGCAAAGCACCATCGATTCGCTTGAACTGAAGCGGTTGATCATTGCCAACTTGCCGGATGACGACTACCTCGGACATCAGGCGTATTGGAAGACCGCTGCAAATTAGGATGCCGAGATCCTGGCTTTATCTCGGAGTCGTCGTTGCTTCTGTGACCGTGTGGTACTTTCCTGGCTTCAATGGCGAGAGTTTCTGTACGTTTCCATTTGGCCACCGTATTTCAACGCGGATGGCCGACCCCGAATTAGGGCCGAGTCCAACCAGGACTCTTTTGTCGTGCGACGAGAGATAACTCGCCCCCCCCGTAACCCATCGCACCCATTTTCTTCCGTCAGCTCCCACCGTGACCTTGGCACCGATTGCATCGCGATTGCTCGTTGCCCCATGCAGCTCAAACCCGATCCAGAAATTTTCCTGTGCCGTATCATTCCGCAATAACACAGGCAGATCATTGAGGCAGGTAAATACCGCGTCCATCCTTCCGTCATTGTTCCAATCGCCGATGGCCAGCCCTCGCGCGCTATAACTCGTTCGAAAGCTCTCACCGGCTCGCTCGCGAAGGTCCTCGAAGATGCCTTTTCCTTTGTTTCCGAGCAGCAACGGCGACTCTTTGTACTTCACGTCCACGCGTGTGGCTTCTATCCCCTGGTTGATGTGGCCATTTACTACCAGAAGGTCCAGATTCCCGTCATTGTCAAAGTCGATGTAATGGATCCCCCAGCCGACAAATCGCTTTGTAAACCTGGCTAATCCGGAACCAACCGTCTGGTCTTCATAGAGCAACGAATTGGTGCTCACCAGCAAAGAGTGATATTGGTCGTTGAAATTTGTGATTGCAAAGTCAGGTTGGCCATCTCCGTTTACGTCACCGGCATCCACTCCCATGCCGGCCTTGGCAACACCGGCGGAGTCATATGCCACTTCTGCATCGCTGGCCGTATCTTGGAACGTACCGTCCTTTTGGTTGATAAGCAGAAGATTGGGCGAAGCATCACGAGCCACAAACAAATCCGGCCAACCATCATCATTCACATCGATCGTTACCACTCCCAAAGCCCGTCCGACTAGCTTCTCTAATCCGGATCGCGCACTTACATCTGTAAAATGACCGTTTCCGTCATTGTGAAAAAGTGTTAGCGGCATTCCTTGGTACGAAGTTTGCGCGCAATAAGATCGCAGCCCGTTGATTTCACATTTCTTCGCGTCCGCAAAGGAAAATTGAGCATAGTTTGTAACCACAATGTCGAGAAGGCCGTCCCGGTCGAAGTCAAACCACGCGGCGCCTGCCGCCCACCTTCCTGCATTCTTCACTTCGGCTTGCTCCGTTATGTCGGTGAACGTTCCATTGCCATTGTTGTGAAACAATGCGCTCGACGGATACCCAGTTACGTAAATATCCGGAAAGCCGTCGTTGTCAAAATCCGCCACCGACGCGCCCATCCCGTAGAAAGCAACGTGATCCACGCCGGCTCTTTCCGCTACATTTTCAAATTTTCCATTTCCCAGATTCCGGTACAGCGCATTGCGAACTGGCGTCCCGCTTTTGCCGCGAGGAGTTTCTCCTCCATTCACCAGGAAGATGTCCAGCAACCCATCCCCGTCGAAATCGAGAAACGCCACACCGCCGCCCATGGTTTCAATAAGAAACTTGTCTGGTGATTCGCCGGCGAATTGTTTCCAGGTGATTCCCGCTTGCTGCGTTACATCGGTGAACACTTGTCGTTTCTCCGGCGGCGGAACACGCGCCGATTTCACACCGGGTTGTTGGCCGCAGCAAGCGGACGAATACGAAAATATAAGAATGAAGAAAATCGACACCCTTAGTGCATTGAGCGAGGCACACGCTGATCGAATCTCAGTCACCGGGAGGCACATTCGCAGGAGGGGACGTCGTGCCGAAGGTGTCCACCTTTTTCAATTTCTCATAGACGCCCGTTTCCCGGGCTGCTTCTTCGGCACGGCCGGCCCGGCGATACCCGCGCGCGAGAGCAAAGTGAACCCGTGCGCTGTCCGGCGAAAGTCTCACTGCGCTTTCCAGGTAGGTGAGCGCAACAGCAGTTTGTCCCCGGCGAAGCGCAAGTTCTCCCAATTGATACTGCGCTTCGCCGAGCATCGGATCGTGCTTTGCGGCAGTCTGCAACAGACTTTCAGCGCGTGCTTGAGAATTGCCATTCTCCCCGTTTTCTTTCAACAGCAGAAGCGCCAGTTGAAGCTCAAAGGAAGCTTTCCCTGGAAAATGTTTCATGGCATCTTCCAGGGTGGCCTTCGCTTCGAGGCTCATACCGGCAGCGGCCTGCGCCTTGGCCAGGCCGAGGATCGCGTCCTCGTCGCTGCGATCAAGCGTAAGCGCACGGGAATAGGTTTTCACTGCGCCTGCAAACTGCTCCGAGGCGAACTCCACAGACCCCAGCAAGACCAGAGCATTGGCGGAAGCCGGAAACGCATTCACCGTCCGGTTCGCGAACTCGGTCGCCACCGAAAATTTTCGCTGTTCCAGGAGCAGCGCTCCCAGGTCCAAATAATTTCTTTCCTCCTTCGGATCAAGTTGCACTGCTTCGCGAAACGTGCGTATCGCCTCTTCGTCGCGGTTCTCATTGTGATAACACCACGCCAGCAGCCTGAGAATTTCCCCGTTTCGGCTACCCGCGCCGATCAACCCCTGGAGAATTCTTTCGCTCTCTTCATATTGCTTAGTGTGAAACTTCACGATCGCCAGACGATACTTTGCCGCGCTGAAAGATGCCGAGTCCGCGGGCACTCCATTCACCAAACTTTCTGCGGTGGCATAGTCCCCCATCTCGTCCGCAACTTGTGCTCCTAGCAACGCACCTTGCGCTCCCAAGGGGCCGCTCGCTAGCGCCTGAAGGCCATGCGCCGCTTTCCCGGCCTCTCCGGTCAGGTAATACGATTTTGCTAGAGCGACTTCGGCTTCCGGCTGTTCACTCGCCAAACCGGGGAAAGACTTGAGCATCGATACTGCGGTCGCGTAATCGCCCGTCTTCTCCGAGATCAGCCCAAGCAATAGCCGCGCTTGCGGATCACTGGGCTCTGCCTTCAGAACCACCTTCAAGTTCTGCCTTGCTTCGGAATAGCGTCGCAGCTGGTAGAGATTTGCAGCCAGATGCCTGCGAGAACGCAAATCAGTTGGGCTGAGCTTTAAAGCCCGCTCAAATAGGGACGTGGATTCTTCCAGTCTTTTCTCTATCGCAAGTATAGTCGCCAGGCTCGAAACGGCCTCTGCGTCATCCGGTTTTAGCTTGACGGCGATCCGAAGTTCGTTTTCTGCAGATGGTAGTTCTCCCGCCTGGGCCAACTGTAAACCGCGCTGCAAGTGCGCGTCGGCTTGACTATCCTGCGTTTCGCTTTGCGGAGAAATAAAATAATGCTGCCCACTTGCCTGGCAAACGACCGCAAGGAACAGATTCATGCCGAAAGTGGCAGCAAATTTCGTGTGTTTGCCCGGGACCGGCAATTCCATCATGAACTTCTTGTGACCGGCGCCGCTTCCGCCCTGCGGCGTTGCCACATCATTTTTGTGCCGTTGCCGAATCTTCCATCCAAAGCCGCCTTTTGCAAGGAACGCTGCGCCGGATCCGAGCCGCAAATCTTCCAGTCCACTTCAGGATCGACGGGACCTTGATAGCCCAGTTCTCTGGAAATCCGGACACCAGCCTCCTGAATCACTGGCGCAAGCTCCTTCATCCGAGTCATGGACATCCGTTTGACCGGTCCGCTCACGCTAAGGCTCGCATTCACATTCCCGGAAGCATCCCAAATCGGCGCCGCCACGCACCGCATCTGAGGCTCATTTTCTTCCAAATCGAGTGAATACCCGCATCTCCGCACATGCTCCAAATGCCTTTCTAATTCTTCAGTGCTGCTGATGGTATGCGCCGTTCTGCTTCTCGGTTCGATCTGGTGCAGCGCTCGCGCCAAGTCTTCTGGGGGCAAATATGCCAGAAGGACTTTCCCAACCGCCGTGCAGTGAAGCGCGACGGAAACGCCAATGCGCGAAATCGTATTGGGCAGTTGTGGAGACTCCAGCTTTTCCACGTATACCGCGCTCAACCCTTGCCGCACGAGCAAGTGAATTGTTTCACGCGTATGTTCATTGAGAGCTTTCAGGTACGGCAGGCTCACTCGCCGGATGTCAAGATGTGATTGAGCGACGTGCCCAGTCGAAAAGCACGCGGAATCCACAAAGTACTTCCCGCTGTCGCTGCACGTCAGAAAACCGGCCGTTTCAAGATTGGCGAGGAATCGGTACACCGTGCTGGTCGGCAGTGCGGAAAGCTTGGCCACCTCGGCGGGCATCAATCCGCTTGTGGCCTGACCGAAGAGGCGCAATACCTGCAAGCAGCGCTGTACAGGACCGATGGAATAAGAACGCCTCGCCGAATGTTTCATCGCGAACCGGCCTCCTGAAACAAGCCCTTCCCGTCAGTCAGAACCGTCGCGATTATCCGACGAAAAGAATCAAGTAGCAAGCTTTGTGGAAGTCGAACCCACGACTCGGCCCGGGGGAAGAACGGAAGAGAGTGCAAGCTCTCTTGACGAGGGAACATCGAAAGCCGCCGACAATGCGGTCCTTTCCGCATGGAAGGACTTCCACCCGGTTATTGCTTTGTTACAACAAGCCAAGTCCGGCAATTCCTGCCTGCTTCGCCTCCACGAAGGAACGGGCAAGGCGTTCATACCCCTGCGAACGCATGAGGAATCGTTCCCTGGCGAGGGAGTATGCAGCGAATGCGGTTGCAGGACGTTAACGCACTACCTTCTGCTGTTGTAGAAGAATCCTGAACGCAAGGGCATGCGTGATCAGCAGAAGCGGGACCACGAGGGTTGGAATGAAATAGGTGGCCCCCAACTGCCCAGCCCGCATCCCGGCATGATTCGCCTGATAGAACGCATTCAAGAGATCGACCGTGCCCCAGAGATTGAAGATCCATGCCATAGCGATACCAACGCTATTTGGCAGCGCCAGCAGCGAAAGCAAGGCGAGGGTCGCTGCGACGATGTCTCCATAAGCGGCGGAATGAGCGAAGGTTGACGGTAGATCGGACGACACGACACCTGGCACCAGAAATGCCAATCCCATGAAGCGGAAGCTGTGGAGGATAAGGAGAGGCCGCAGCGCATCGGCTCTTGGCCGGGACCGAAGCGCTGGCCAGATGTACCGTCCGGCAACGATGCTCCAAGCAATTGTGCTAAATCCGATGCTTACAAAAAAGCAGAGTTGGGGCGACATAGTCTATTCTCCTTAGAATTCCAACCATCGATTGCGGCTGACTGCGGGGATTGGGGAATCTGCGCGGTTCAGCGCCGTGGGGATCCCTGGGTCTGCGATGGCGTGCTCTCGCCGCCACACACTGGACTCCGGCGCAAATCTCGGTTCCGACGGGAACGGACGTCGCAACTCCCTGTCGTAGCGCTCCAAATCGTAACCAGAGCTGAATGGCGTAGCGAGGAATTGCGCCAACTCGCGCAGCCGGTTGCTGAAACTGCGCTTGTTGGCAGGCACCGCCGCGTAGCGCCGCGCAATTGTTTCAAAGCCCTCGGCGGGGCGGCCGGTCACTTCGAGCACATCCGTGGTTGGCGCACCCCACTCGAACGCGCCGCGCTTGTGATCGTCAATGTAATAGCGAATGCCGCTGACAAGATCGATCGGCAAGCCGGCCCTCTTCGCGGTCTTCAGGAACATCCAAATTGGAGTCGGCACGACCCTGACTGCTCGTCCAACAGCCCGGGCGAGCGCCTTGGCCATTTCCTCCGCGCCCAGCAGTTCCCGTCCTGTGGGGCGGTAGCTCTTCCCGCCGTGCCGCGCGGGCTCCCTCAGAGAGAAAACGGCAACGCGCGCGATATCTTCGTTCGAAGGTGGCGCGTTACGGCCGCTACCGAAAATCCAAGGGAAGACACCCAGATGCGCCGCAAGCCCGGTCATCGCGAGGTAGGCGTCCGCGAAGATTCCCGGTCTAATGATCGTGTGCGCTACTCCGGGCATCATCGAGAACAACCGGTCGGCTAGCCAGAGTTGCCGAGTCATCAGCGACGGATGCGAGGGACTCGCGAGCCATTGTGTCAGGCTGACGATCTGTTCGAGCCGGGCTTCCCTGGCCGCGACCGCGAATGCCATCGCGCCTTGGATCATGTACGGATCGAAAGGCGGACAATAGTAGGCTCGCTGAACGTCTTTCAAGGCGCTGGCAACGCGTTCTACATCGCTCATGTCGGCTACCGCGATCTCTGCACCGAGCGATTTCAAGCGCGCGCTGCGGCCATCTTCTCGGCGTACCATCACGCGCACGGGATAGCCGGCTTTCAGCAACTCGATCGCGACAACACTCCCCGTTTTTCCGGTGGCGCCGGTCACGATAATTCTTGGCTTGCTCATTTTCTCCTTGCCCCCTGCGTTCATAGGATGACGATTATCATCTAATCGGTACAAAAAAAATCTACTAAAAACTATTGAACAGGTGATCCCTCACGGTAGTCAGAATTCTTTGTCTGACAGCTGTCTCCGGCATCGTACGTGCAATGGCGACGGCCCCAACCATGGATGAAAAAATGGCAACGAAGTTGGCCGCCCTTTCCTCTGCGCTTCTTCCCGGCATGAATGGCAAAAGCCCCTCGCGAAGATTTAGTATCCCTTTCGCGATTCGCTGCTTCAGCGCTGGCCGTGTGCGCGCCATATCCGGGGCCAATGCGACAATAGGACAACCCTCGTCCGTACGATCGCACAGTTCAAGAGAAAGATAAGTCCTTACCATGGCTTTCCAGCCTTCACCGCTCTTCGCTGCGACTGCTGCGGCAACAAGTCTCTCGCGAAGATCCTCCAGGCTTTCCTCGATTGCTTCCATAACGAGATCGTCGCGACCACCAAAGTGCCGATAGAATCCCCCATGCGTCAGACCGGAAGCCTTCATTAAGGTTTTCACCGCAGGTCCGTTCAGGCCCTTGGCTCGCAACTGCCGTGAGGCGTTTCGCACAATTCTTCGGTGTGTGGCTGCTTTGTGGTTGGCCTCGTAGCGCATAGCAGTTATGAGATTATGTTAATCATCTCATCAAAGTCAAGAACGGCGGCAGATGACCTCTCCCGGAAGCGACTCCGTTATGGCACAATTTCGCCAAAACTGTCTGTAAGTATAGGAAGTAGCGGACGGGCCATATAAGCCGGAATCTTCAGGCGCCCTTGTGTTTCCAATAACTTCCGTAGAATCAACAAAGGCGTTGCGGGAAGCGGGTCACGACGTGGTTGCCATCGCCTAAATTGCGAGGGTGCGACCGATGACCAAGTGCTGGAACGTGCGTTGAAAGAGAAGCGCGTGCTCATCACAGAGGCCGGCGATTTCGGCGAATTGGTTTACGCACGCGGTCGTTCATCAGCTGGGGTAATCCTTACAAGGTTTCCCAGCCAAGCCCACCGTGCCAAGTCCGCAACCATAGTTGAGGCGGTGTCCAGATTAGGTTCGCGGCTGCAAGATGCCTCTACCGTGGTGGAGCCCGGACGAGTGCGCATAAGCAGCAGACCGTGCCCTTCGGTTCTGCAAACAATTGAAGAATAACGGGCGAGCCATATAAGCCGGATTCTTTGAGGCCACCTTGGCTTCAATAAGCTCCATAGAATCAACAAATCTGACCTGTCCACGAAGTCAGTTTTGGCAGCAAAAGCAGGTTTCGTGTCACAGGTATGGCGCAGTTTTCTTTCGCCTTCTGGCTTCCGCGCATCGGCGATCACGCATTTTGTGCCCGCCGAATCATGTTCGATATATATTCGTTCGCATTTATGAACTGCACCTCTACACCAGGATGACGACGTGTGAAGACCCGAAAGATCTCGTCTGCGAATGCTTGGCCGATTTGATTGACTTTCTTAAAATCCAGCACAACCGTGCGGAATCTATCTATACGGAGAAGAAGTCGCTTCGCCTGCGACCGAGAAATCAGGTCGTTTTCACTGTGCTCTGCCATTTTCACGGGCACGACGGTCCTGTCGAATGCGTAGTTGTTCTCTGGCGACGCATAAGCATCATAAACTTCCTTGCGGGACCTGTCGGACGCATTTCTCAGTTTCATCCAAATTGCAGTACCTTTTGTGTTTTTCATCGGCGAGACTGCGGTGAAGTACACGCCGCCCGACGAGATGTCAAAGGCGTCGAGCATCTTGGACGTGAAGAAGATACCTTCGCCCGTGTGTCGTGTTGGGTCCGTGGTGAACTTTCCTTTCGCTAGTTCCAGAGCAGCGTCTCTTACGTCAGAAAACTTCATGGCCTGCTGAATCTTTTTGAAGATGCCAACGCCATTGTCGATGATGGCGATCTCTGCGTTGATGGTGGTGCGCTTCAGTTGGATGGTGATGCGCGTCCCAGCAGAATGGTCTACGGCGTTGTTAAACATTTCGGTGAAACAGTAGCGCCAGATGTCCAATGCGTTGTCAGGTAGCTCTGAGATTTGCGGCAGCACATCAGCATCCCAAACCTCAGACTCACTCTGCTGACGGGAATAGTGTTTTTGCCATATTAGTGTAGGGGCCAAAAAGAACCGGGCTCGTCGGGTCTTCCCGGTTTGAGTAAGCTGTTTTTCCGCGATCAATCTTTGAACGTGATAGGATACGTTTTGTTTGGTGACCCCGAGTGCTTGTGAAACCAAGCGGATCAAGTTATGCGGGTGCTCGTCAACTAGCGAGAGAATCAGTTCACGAGCCTGTTCCCCCCTCTTATCCCGTCGTTTGGCCACGAATGATTGTCAAATAGTTCAGACTAATTGTCAAATGGTTTATTGCGATTGTCAAATGGTCATGCTTGTCTCTGTCGGTGGCATCACAGGCCTTGCGGCCCCGCAACGATGGGAAAAAATAGAGAAGTGGAGATTAACCGCGATCTCAGCTACGGCAACACCTATGTGTGACTGCCTGTAGCTTATTGAAAAATAGCGGGCGGGCCATATAAGCCGGATTCTGTCTCGCGTCTCATCCGCGTAAGCGAACAAGAAGCGTCAGCGATCATTCCTCTAGGCCACGGTTCGCACCGTGGCTCCAGCAGCCTACCCGAGGGTTTTCAATTCAGCGCGGCTTCCGCCACACCGAACGGAGCGCGTCCGTTCACGACGAACGCTGACTCATCGAGCCGGGCCGGCTCTCCCCTCCTATTTGGCCTTGCACCACGCGGGGTTTTCCGTGCCCCTAACATTGCTGTTAGGGCGGTGGGCTCTTACCCCACCTTTTCACCCTTACCCTGCAGAACGAACAATTCGAAGACGTCTCACAGGTTTCCCTGTGCGATGCCACCGTGTTGCGCTCCACCGGCGGTATATTCTCTGTGGCACTTTCCGTAGCCCAACTCTTTTCATCGAGTGTGGGTTCCCTGGCGTTACCAGGCGCGTTGCCCTGTCAAGAGTTCCGCTTTCCCCGAAAGAAAAGCGTGCCTCAGGACGGTGTCCGGACTTTCCTCCCGCTCGGTTGTCTTGCGACAACCAAGCCAGCGATCACCCAGCCCGCCCGCTTCCGTAATTATACCGCGAATCTTTGCCGCCTGGCACCCAACTCGCAGCAAAGTAAATCAAACTAAATCGAAGGCTCCGCCAAGAAAGGCGCATTTTTGCCGTTGTGCAAGCCGACGTCTGCGCCGTTGACTGGCCAATAGCGAAACAAAAGAAATCCCAACGCCGCACACGCCACAACCCGAGCCACTTTGTCAAAAGTGAATGTATAAACCCTGGTAGTGAAGGCAATGTTGTAGAGACCGTGCGCCAAAACAGCAGGCCAAAGCGATTCAAATTTTAACGTGAGCCAGCTCAGAACAAATCCGAGAGCCAAACAAATTGCGAGTCGAAAAAACAGCCACTGAATTACCTCGGAGTCCGTGGACCTGTATATTGGATCGAAGAAAAAATGCGAGGCTCCCCACAATAACCTGACAAAAAATATTCCCCGTCAGAGCCCATACCTCGGCACAAAATGCGTTTGCAGTATCCCCCGAAATATGAATTCTTCCTGGAATGCGCCGAAGAACATGGTTAAGTTCATCAGAGCTGGCCATTTGAAATATTGCGAAAGCAACGGCGGATCGGCAATTCCCACCAGATTCCTGGCCCAGTCGTCCCTATCGTACCCATAGCGTCCCGCAAGAATTAACGCGGCGAGACCCACAGGTATTGCCAGTCCCAGCGCAACTCCCGGCGATCGCGGAAACCGCATCTTGGATATGACGCTATCCGCATTTTCTTTCCCGATGAGTTGCAACAAAATCCAAACCGAGATCAACACCGTCAACAAAGGCGCTATCCATGTGTAAAAGCCCAGTAAAGTTCGTGGCATTCTGCCGGAAAGCAAGACCGTAACTAGACCACTGAGCAGTGCAGACGGAAGTAACAACAAAATGGGCGCACCCTGGCCTAGCCAAATGACTCGCTTTGCGCTCCTCCACGCCTCGGAATCCTGGCCGGGAATTTCTCCATTCCTCACAACGGAAATAGGCAGCTGCACTTCGCGCAGCGCGAGACGCAGCGCAAAAATGGCCACGAATAGAAAGCCCGCAACTCCGAAGTGAAACGCCGGCCCCAGAGCGTTGATCTGGCTGGCCAACCATACCTGGCCATGAAATTCAGCGGGATGATTGTCTAGAAAGCTCTTGGGGCCAGATACAAATTTGAAGTAAGCCGTTAGTACAAACGTCAGGATCGCGAACGTGGGCAATACCGTCCACAGAAAAACTCTCCGTGCAGCATTCTTGCCCGGCCACAGGCACGCAAAATAGCCTGCCGCAACCACAAATATCATGGCGCAACTCACGCCGATGGAAAAAATCCGATATTTACCAAGAATCTCTTCTCGGCTAGACAGGTGAGCCCAGGGATCAGCCAGTTCGGTAATTCGATCCGCACTCAGCCACTCAAGATGCGACGACACCGTTAAACAAACGAGTCCGCACAAAAAGAAGAGTTGCCAGGGATCTTCCGGCAGAATCGTCCGAACGAATCGGGCCGCACGATGCACACTATCCCTCCGAATGCGGGGCGATTATGCCCCAGATAGGACTAGTAAGCGATCTAGACACTTAGAAACGGACTTTCTATTTCAATCCAACCAAGTTCTCAAACTCGCTCTCCCCCAAAATCTTCACTCCCAACTCCTTCGCCCGATCCGCCTTCGACCCCGGATCGGTCCCAACCACCACATAGTCCGTCTTCTTACTCACCGAACCCGAAACCTTCCCGCCGTGTGACTGCACAATCTCCCCGGCTTGTTCGCGCGAACGATTGGCCAAACCGCCGGTAAACACAAAGCTCCTCCCCGCGAGTTTATCGCTCTTAATCTCCCGTTTCTCCGCCCTCGGCCGCACGCCCGCTTTGTGCAGCTTCTTCACAATCTGCCGGTTCGCCGCTTCGGAAAAAAATTCGGCAATCGCCGACGCCACTTTCGGTCCCACTTCATTCACCGCCACGAGCTGTTCCTCGGACGCTTCCTCCAGCTCCTCGAGCGAGGAAAAGTGTTCCGCCAACAGCTGCCCCGTCCGCTCCCCGACAAACCGCATGCCCAGTGCATAAATCAATCGCGCCAGCGATGCGTTTTTGCTCGCCGCAATCTCTTCGAGCAGATTCTGCGCGGACTTCTCCGCCATCCGCTCCAGCCCCGCCAGCTGCTCTTCCTCTAACGAATACAGATCCGCCACATCCTTGACGAGTCCCGTATCCACCAGCTGATCCACAATCTTGTCGCCCAGACCGTCGATATTCATCGCGTGCCGCCCCGCAAAATGCAGTATCGACTCCTTCCGTTTCGCCGGGCATGCCGCATTTACGCAGCGATACGCTACCTCGCCTTCCATTTTGTGAATAGCGCTTCCGCATTCCGGACAGTTCTTCGGCATCCGGAACGGCCGCCGATTCTTCCCTTCCTTCACCACCTTCAACACGTGCGGAATCACCTCTCCCGCGCGCTCAAGCAAAACCGTATCACCAATCTGCAATCCCAACCGCTCCACTTCATCCATGTTGTGCAAAGTGGACCGCGCCACCGTCACTCCGCCCACCTGCACCGGCTCCAGAATCGCCACCGGCGTCAACGCGCCAGTCCGCCCAACCTGCACTTTGATATCGTTCACCACCGTGGTCTCTTGCCGCGCCGGATATTTAAAGGCAATCGCCCACCGCGGCGACTTTGAGGTCCATCCCAATTCGTTCTGAATTCCAATGGAATTTACTTTCACCACTACGCCGTCAATCTCGTACGGAAGCTTCTCCCGCTTCGCGTCCCACGCGCCGCAGTACGCAATGACTTCCTCGATCCCAGCGCACAATCTCCAATCGCTTGAAGCGCGGAATCGCAACGCCTTGAGTGCCTCGAGCGAAGTTGAATGTTTCGGAAACGGCGCTTTTCCGTCCAAAAACAGGTAGTACGCAAAAAAATCCAATTTCCTCTGTGCGGTAATTGCCGGATCCAGCACCCGTACCGCCCCGGCTGCCGAATTCCGCGCATTCACAAAAATCTTCCCGCCAATTTCCTCCTGACGCCGGTTCAAGTCCTCAAACGCTTTCCGCGTCATCATCACTTCCCCACGCACCTCAAAGGTGGCCGGCAATTTCGCCTTCTTCAGCGCCAGCGTGTCCACCCGCAATGGTATCGACCGAATGGTCTTGGCATTCGGCGTCACGTCCTCACCGGTCGTTCCGTCCCCGCGCGTTACTGCGCGGGCCAGCGCCCCATCCTTGTACTGCAGCGAAATGCTCAGCCCGTCAAACTTATGCTCCGCAATATATTCAATCTTCTGCTGCCCACTTCCCTCGCGTACCCGCCGGTCAAACTCCCGCAGTGCATCGGCAGAAAAGGCATTGTCCAGACTCAACATCGGCCGCGCATGCCGCACCGTGGCAAAACCCTCGCGCGGAGGGCCGCCCACGCGCACCGTCGGCGAATCGGACGTAATCAACTCCGGATGCGCCGCTTCCAGCTCCTTTAGCCGGTTCATCAGCTTGTCGTAAGCCGCGTCTGAAATCTCCGGTTCATCTAAAACGTGGTAGAGATATTCGTGATGACGCAACCGCTCGCCCAGCTGCTCCACTTCCTTTTTCACCGCGCTGCCTGCTTTACCCATGAAACCCTCGAAGAAGGAATGGCTGAATTTCGCTTCACATTATATAGAATGAAAAGGACAAGCAACGCCTAGGACATTCATGACGTCAGAGCTCCGCCCCGAACTACGAAACGCACTACTGATCCACAATCCCAACGCCGGCAATGCCGGCAAACGGCGTCGGCCACTCCTAGACGAAGCGCGCAGAATCTTGTCCGCCGGCGGCATCGAAGCCGAACTGGCCGAAACCAAGGGCCCTAACGACGCCACCGAAATCGCCCGCCGTGCGACAGCCGAAGGCCGCCAGCTGGTAATCGCCTGCGGCGGCGACGGCACCCTCAACGAGGTCGTGAACGGCCTGGCAGAATCCCAAAACGGCCACCGCGCCACGCTGGCCCTGCTCCCGGGCGGAACCGCCAACATCCTGGCCAAAGAACTGGACATTCCCTGGGATATACCCGGAGCCGCAAGAAAAATCCTAGCCAGCGAAGCGAAAGAAATCGCTCTGGGATTGGCTACTCCCCTCAACCAACCCGAGAAAAGAAAATATTTTCTCAGCGTCGCCGGCGCCGGTCCCGACGGTATGATCGTCTATTCCATCGACCTCGACCTGAAAGCCCGCGTCGGCATCCTCGCCTACTGGTATCAGGGCGCTCGCGAAGTCTTCCGCTACAAATTCCAGCATTTCCGGGTAGTCGCCAACGGCGAAAATATCGACTCCTCGCTCGTCATCGTAGGCCGAACCAAAAACTATGGCGGTCCCTTCAAAATCACCACCCAAGCCGACCTCCAGCAGGACCGCTTTGAAGTCCTCACCCTAACCACCAAAAGCGGCTTGCGCTATCTAAGCTATCTCCCGGCCCTCTGGCGGGACACGCTTCGTGGCACCAAGAACGTCCACTTCCTGAAAACCGATACCGTCGTCTGCGAACCGTTAGACGATCGTCCCGTCTACGCCCAAGTCGACGGCGAACCGCTGGCCCGGCTCCCGGTCGAATTCAAAATCGTTCCCAAATCCCTAAAACTCCTCATCCCGACGACAAAATAAAATCGTCCCTGGTCTTGTTCGCTCGCCCCCCGGCTCGGGGACCCGTGACTCCTACCAACAGCAGGGGTCGCGGCCTGAATCACACGCGGTCTATCGCCCCATGATCCCCCTTCCTGCGATAACATGCCCCTCATGGACCCGCTTACCCACGCCCTCGCTTCTTTTGCCCTAAAGCGCGCAGCTTTCCCCAAAGCCAGCCGCCGCCTGACCATCGCCATCGTCCTGGCAGGCTCCGTCGCCAGCCTCGACAGTCTCAGTGCCCACATCTCCCCGTCCGTCTATCTCGCCTGCTACCGCAACGCCGGCAGCTCGATATTCCTGGCCCTCCTGATCGCCATTGTTTTTACAGTTCCATTTTTCCTGAAGAAATCCCCGCCACAACAAAGCTCCCATTCCCCCTCACAGGCCTTTGCCGCCATCCTCAGTTCCGCTCTCCTGCACCCCCTGATGGACGTTACGCAAGCCGAACCCACCGGTCTGCTCTGGCCCTTCTCCCCGAAACGCTTGCAACTGGACTGGCTCCCTCACGCCGATCTGTGGATCTTCGCTGTCCTTCTAGCCGCTCTTCTCCTGCCGGAACTTTTCCGTCTGGTCAGCAATGAAATCGGAGCGAAATCGAAGTCTCCGCGGGGACGACTCGCCGCAGTTCTCGCTCTGTGCACAATTGCTCTCTACATCGGCCTCCGCGCGCTCATGCACAGCGCGGCCATCGCCGCCGTCGAATCGCGTACCTATCGCGGTGAATTGCCGCGCAGAGTCGCCGCGTATCCCGATGCCAACTCGCCATTCCTGTGGCAAGGAGTATTCGAAACACAAAGCGCCCTGCACGACGCAGAAGTAAAAGTCGGTCCATCGGCCGAATACGATCCTGAATCTGCCAGCAATTCCTACAAACCCGAGCCAACGAGCGTCCTGGACGCTGCAACCAATACTCCAGCCGCCCAGCGATTCCTGGCCATAGCCCGTTTCCCCAAAGCCTCCATCGAGCAAATCCCCACGGGGTACCAAATCACGATCCGGGATTTTCCGCCCCGCCGCGAAAGCCGCTCGGCAAAGCGCGTCGAGGCCAGCATTGAAACGGACTCCGCCGGTAAAATCATTTCCAATGAAATTGCCTGGGATTCCGCATCACGGGGAAAATAGAACGGATGAAAAACGGTTGTTTCTGACCTTCAAGAAAGAATCCAAATTACTCACATGGCTCGTTTACTTTACCCAGAGTCTGCGTCTTTTGCTTGCCCCGACTTTTCGTGCTCTTTGCGCGGGGCGCATTCCCTGTACGCGGGAATTTAGGACAGCCGGCTAGTCCCTGGCGTCTTCCACATGATGCCGTATCAAGACCCGCGAAAGCCCGTAACAAGCCCCCACAAATACGACGGCGCCGATCAGCACCATGGGCCAGTGCGTTTTGATATAAGGCAGCGCCTGATTGCCGTAGCGGATCGCCAGGTAGCCGACAAGAAAGTAGCGAACGAGCCGCGCAATCGTGACCGCCAGCGTAAAACTCACCACCGGCACCTCAAATACCCCGGCCGCAAAAACAAATATCTTGAACGGTGTCGGAGGAGGCAAAAGGGCGGCGGCCAAAATACCGCCAAATCCATTGCGCTCCACCCAGGACCGGATGTGCAAGGCCCGGGTACCCGCTTTGCGGTGGAAATATGCTTCCCCGCCCGCCCGCGCGATGTAGTACAGCAACACGCACCCCAGCACGGATCCCAGACTCGCCATTGCCGCGTAAAGGGGCATGCGCTTCGGATTCTGCACCGAAAGCTGAATCAACAGCAGATCGTTAATGACCGGAAACGACAGGACCGAAGAATCCAGAAACGAAATCAGCAGAAGCCCGGGAGCGCCGAGGCTTCCGGCAAAGGCCACAATTTTTTGCTTCCAGCCACTCAAAACCAGTGCCAAGCAACACTCCCACGCGAAAAGGTTGCTTAGGAGTTTAACAGAGGTTCGCAGGACTCACAGCGGAGGCGGGAAACCCTGCGAGCCCATCATTTCACTCAGTCTGCAAGACACTGCGAATTGCTCCGGTTAGCGTCGTGAGATCGCTTTCACCGATTACCAGGGGCGGAGTCAGATAGAGCACATCGCCAAACGGCCGAATCCAGCAACCGTATTCCGCAAATCTGGCCCGGAGCGCAGCCGAATCGACCGGGCGATCCAACTCGACAACGCCGACCGCACCTTTGACGCGAACATCCTGAACGCCGCGCAGGCCGCGGCAACGGGAAAGTTCGGCGCCAAGCTGCGAATCGATCCGCGCGACTTGCTGCAGCCGCGGTTCGGACTCGAATAGGTCGAGTGAAGCGTTCGCCGCCGCGCAGCCCAGCGGATACGCCATGTAGGTCGGCCCATGCATGAACGCAGCGCCCGGATCATCGGAAAGAAAGGCATTGTAGATCTTCTCGGAGGCCACCGTCGCCGCCAGCGGAACGGTCCCACCCGTAAGCGCTTTCGATAAACAGATAATGTCGGGAACAACGTCTGCCTGCTGACAAGCGAACAGCGTTCCGGTGCGCCCGAATCCTGTAAATATTTCGTCGAAAATAAGCAACAGCTCATTTTCATCGCAAAGCTTTTTTAGCTCGCGCAGTACGGTGGCCGCGTGAAACTTCATACCGCCGGCGCCTTGAATCAGCGGCTCGATGACCACGGCGGCAATTTCATTGCGATTTGCGCGCAGGAAATTTTTCATTATTTCGAGTTTCGCCGGGGTATCGGGAACATCCACAATAAATTGCTCCGGCAACACGCCTTGGAACAATTTGTGCATCCCTTCTTCTGGATCGCAAATCGCCATCGTTGCAAACGTATCGCCGTGATATCCGTGACGAAAACTCACAAACTTCGTGCGCCTTTTCCCCTGATTCATCCAGAACTGCACAGCCATCTTGAGCGCCACTTCGACGGCCACGGACCCTGATTCGGTAAAAAAAACACGGTTCAAATCGCCAGGAAGCAATGCGGCAAGGCGCGCTGCGAGTTGGTAGGCCGGTTCATGAGCCAGCCCGCCGAACATTACGTGCGGCATGGCCTGCAACTGCTTCGCTACAGCTTGCAGGATGTGCGGCTGGCCATAACCATGGCAAGCCGTCCACCAGCTTGAAATTCCATCGATCAGTTCGCGTCCATCAGCCAACTGCAGGCGCACACCTTTGGCCGAGACCACCGGAAAGGGCATCTTCACATTTTTCATCTGCGTGTAGGGCAGCCAAATGTGATCGAGATTGAGCCAGGAAGGATTGGTCATGGAAATAGGATTCGATGGCGCAAAAGATTGTAGCAGTGAACGGGAGAGGGCGACTACTGCGCGAACGCCGCGCGATCAAAATGATTCATGAACACCTGCATGAGCGCGGTGCGGTGCAGATTCGGCAACCGCGGGATCTCACCGATCACGCGCACGTGGCCGAAGCGCTCAATGGTTTCGCGGTTTTCACGATTCTGATCGCCGATCAAAACAACGCCGTGCACCGGCAATTCCGCCGCGTGCAGCGCGGCCAGTGTCAACAGCGTGTGGTTGATGGTGCCCAAACTGCTGCGGGCCGCCACAATCACCGGCAACTTGAATTTCACCATCATGTCCAACATGAATTGTTTTTGATTGATGGGAACAAGGACTCCGCCCGCGCCTTCCACAACCAGCCAGTCGTTCAAAAGGCTGGTGGGCATGTTGATGCGGCCCAGATCGATTTCCACGCCGGCCCAGCGCGCCGCCAAATCCGGCGAAACCGGGGGGACAAATTTATAAACTTCGTCAAGCGTGCGGTCGGTGCCAATTCCAGCAAGGCGCATCACCGTCACGCGGTCGGAACCTTCCAGCGTCCCGGTTTGAATCGGCTTCCAGTAAACGGCATCGAGCGCCGCGCACAGCAGCGCCGACAGGGTGGTCTTGCCGACCCCGGTATCCGTGCCGGTAATAAAGAAATGGTGCCTCATGCGCGCCCTGCCAGTGCATGGGTCTGCGGCAAACTGGCGCGCCAGTTCTGCAAAACAGTTTCCAGTCGCGCAACGTCAGTCGATGAGATTGCCGCCGTCAAAGAAAACCGCAACCGTGCCGTTCCTTCGGCCACCGTGGGCGGGCGAATCGCGCGCACGGCGAATCCCTCGCGCCGCAAGAATTCGGAAGCGCCGAGCGCATCTTCGTTGCCACCGATCACCGCTGGAACGATCTGCGATGTGCTTCCCGCCGTATCCAGACCCATTGCGCGCATGGCGGACTCCAGGTTCGCCGAATTCATCTGCAACGCCGCCCGCTCCTGATTCATCAAGAGGGAAATCCGCAAGGCAGCGCGGATCTGGCCAGCCAGGTACGGCGGCAGTGCGGTGCTAAAAATAAATGTTCGCGCCCGATTAATCAGGTGCTCCTTGAGGATCTTGCTTCCGCAAACAAAAGCTCCCGCGCTGGCCAGAGCCTTGCCGCAGGTGTGCACAACGGCAAAGACTTTTTCCGCGATTCCGGCCTGCGCCGCGATTCCTCGTCCCGCCGGGCCGTGCACGCCCGTCGCATGCGCTTCGTCAACAATCAGCTCGGCGCCGTATTTCTCCGCAAGCGACTGAATGTGCGCAACCGGAGCCACATCCCCATCCATGCTGAAAACCGTCTCGGTCACAATAATTTTCCTGCAGCGTTCACCCGCATGAGAACGTAGCACCGCTTCGAGCGCGTTCAAATCGAGATGCGGGTAAATAAATTTTCGGGCTCCGGATAACCGGATTCCATCAATGATACTTGCGTGGTTCAATGTATCTGAGAATACGACGTCATCCCTCGATATCAATGAAGAGATAAGTCCGAGGTTTGCCGAATAGCCACTACCAAAAAACAGAGCTGCTTCTGTGCCAGCATACTGCGCAAACTCCGCTTCTACTTCACTCCAAATCCCGGCGTGACCGGAGAGTAATCGGGATCCCGTGCTGCCAACGCGATCCGCGTTGCGGATGGCGGCAATGACTTCATCCTTTAGCAAAGGACTCCTGGATAACCCAAGATAATCGTTGGAGCACAGGTTGATTCCATGAATTTCAATCAGAGAACGCCGCTGGCTTCGCGCTTCGAGGGCTTGAAGCTCAGCTTCCAATTCGCGGAGCAATTTGTTCTTGGGCTCAGACGGCATGCGATTCGAGCGGCTTCATTCCCAATGTTTGCAGCAACAATTCGTCCTCATCCGGGCCGGGATTGGGAGTGGTCAAAAGTTTCTCACCGACAAAAATAGAATTTGCGCCGGCCAGAAAGCAAAGCGTAACGGCTTCCGGCGTCAATTGCTTTCTTCCCGCGGCCAGGCGCACACGCGAAGCGGGCATCAAAATTCGCGCGGTGGCAATGGCGCGAACCATTTCAAGCGGGTCGAGCGGCGGCAGCGAAGCCAGGGGCGTGCCTTCGACGCGGACCAGCATGTTTATGGGTACACTTTCCGGGTGCGGGGCAAGGGCAGCCAGCTGCTGCAGCAATCCGATGCGATCGGACGCTCGTTCGCCCATGCCAAGAATTCCGCCGCAGCAAACGGTAATCCCGGCTTTGCGCACAGCGGCCAGAGTTTTCAAGCGATCTTCGTAGACGCGAGTCGTAATGATCGAGCCGTAAAATTCCGGTGAAGTATCCAAATTGTGGTTGTACGCGCTCAAACCTGCGGCCTTCAACCGTTCCGCCTGGCTGGCGGTCAACATCCCCAGCGTGCAACAAACTTCCAGGCCCAGCGCGGAAACCCCCCGCACCATTTCGAGGACATTTTCAAATTCCCGGCCTTCAGGAGCTTGCCGCCAGGCTGCGCCCATGCAAAAACGCGTTACGCCGCGTTCTGCGGCTTCCCTGGCAACGCCAATCACGTGCTGCGGGTCGAGCAGCCCTTGCCGCTCGACCGGAGCGTCATAGTGGGCGCTCTGCGGACAATACGCGCAATCTTCCGGGCAGCCGCCCGTTTTGATGGAGATCAACTGACACGTTTGCACCCGGTCCGGCGGGTGAAACTGGCGGTGCACCGTTTGCGCTCGAAAAATCAGCTCGGGCAGCGCCGCGCCGTAGATCGCCTGCACTTCTGCCGTACTCCAGTCGTGGCGCACTGGAGTGCCTTCCGGTGGCTGCAAATCCGTACGAATCATAGGTTTGGTGCTCATGGACTCCCGTCCAGACTGACTCTACAGCGGGTGTTGATAAGGCATGGTACCATCGGTTTGCTTATCGCGTCTCCCCAGGTTCCCGGTAGGCCTGAACGGATTTGCCAGGCTTTCGCCGACAGCCCCGGTTGGGCATAGGGAACAGTTTGACCAGCCATTAGCTAAATGTTATAAATCAGCGTTTTGTTTTAGTCTCGGGCCAACCGGTCAGGGAGCTGCTCCGGACTGCAAATGGAGCATCGAGGGCCGGAGGCCGGGCGTGAAATTCCTGTCTTAGTTTGGTGAATTGCGGAAATCCGGTAAAGAGCAGCAACAACACCAGCTCACCAAGGATTCCAGCTGGAATTTTGGTGGTCGTGTGTGGCTGACGGGGTGTGCCGGAACTTTGCTCGGAAACTCACGCCGCCCGCAAGCGACGATTGCCGGCCCCAACAAGGCCAATTGTTAAATGGAGGATGTTCAATGCGAACCTGGCTCAAAAATGCCTGGCTCCGAAGTATTAGCATCACGAAATTTGGCGTTGCCGCGGCTTTTCTTTCGCTCCTGGGCGCCGCAGCGGCACGAGCTGCCGAAGGTGGAGGCGAAGCCGGCCTCAAATTGCCGAACCTTTCAGACGTGGCTTTTCTGAATGGCGCCATTGACGGTCACAAACTCCTGCTGTACGGAATTATCATCTGCATTTTTGGCTTGCTGTTTGGACTGGTGATCTATACGAAGTTGAAAAACATGCCGGTTCACAAATCAATGCTCGATATTTCTGAGCTGATTTATGAGACCTGCAAGACGTATTTGTTTACGCAGGGCAAGTTCCTGATGTTCCTGTGGGTGTTCATCGCCGTTGTGATTGTGCTGTACTTCGGCATTCTCTCACCGGTGCCCGGCAAGCCGGTGATGGTCACGCTGCCGATTATCTTGTTTTTCAGCGTCGTGGGTATCGCGGGAAGTTACGGGGTGGCCTGGTTTGGCATCCGCGTAAACACGTTTGCCAACTCGCGCACGGCGTTTGCCAGCTTGCGCGGCAAGCCTTATCCCATTTACAAAACGCCACTGGAAGCCGGCATGAGCATCGGCATGATGCTCATCAGCGTTGAATTGCTGATGATGCTGCTGATCCTGCTGTTCATTCCCGGCGACTACGCGGGACCTTGCTTCATCGGCTTTGCCATCGGCGAATCGCTCGGGGCGGCGGCTTTGCGCATCGCGGGCGGCATCTTCACCAAGATTGCCGACATCGGCTCGGACCTGATGAAGATCGTCTTCAAGATCAAGGAAGATGATGCGCGCAACCCTGGCGTCATCGCGGATTGCACCGGCGACAATGCCGGAGATTCCGTGGGTCCCAGTGCGGACGGCTTTGAAACGTACGGCGTCACCGGCGTGGCCCTGATCACCTTCATCCTTCTCGGAGTTCATGATCCCCACGTGCAGGTTCAATTGCTCGTCTGGATTTTTGTGATGCGCATCGTGATGCTCATCGCCAGCGCGGGCGCATATTTCATCAACGGCGCCATCGCCAAAGCGAAATACCAGGATGTCGACGACATGGACTACGAAGCGCCGCTTACTTCCCTGGTGTGGATTACCTCGATCGTCTCCATCGCACTTACCTATGTCGTCTCCTATCTGATCATCCCGGTTCTTGGCGGCGACTCGACCCAGTGGTGGAAGCTGGGAACAATTATTTCCTGCGGCACGCTCGCGGGCGCCATCATTCCTGAACTCGTGAAGGTGTTCACGTCCACCGCATCCCGCCACGTGAAAGAAGTCGTCACCTCGGCCGAAGAAGGCGGCGCTTCGCTGGGAATTCTTTCCGGCTTTGTGGCCGGCAACTTCTCCGCCTACTACATCGGACTGGCCATGGTGGCTCTGATGTCCACCGGCTATTTGATCAGCAACCTGGATCTCGGCGCCCAGATGCTGGCTCCAGCCGTGTTCGCCTTCGGCTTGGTGGCCTTCGGGTTCCTCGGTATGGGACCTGTGACCATCGCGGTCGATTCCTACGGCCCGGTCACGGACAACGCGCAATCCGTGTATGAGTTGTCGCTGATCGAGCAGGTTCCCAACATCAAGGCCGACCTGAAGAAGGACTACAACATCGACGTGAATTTCGAGCACGCCAAAGACCTGCTCGAAGCCAACGACGGCGCGGGCAACACCTTTAAGGCCACCGCCAAGCCGGTGCTCATCGGTACCGCGGTCGTCGGAGCCACCACGATGATTTTTTCCATCATCATGGGGCTGACCAACGGCCTCACCGAAAATGTGAATAAACTTTCGCTGCTGCACGCTCCCTTCGTGCTCGGTCTGATCACCGGCGGCGCGATGATTTATTGGTTTACGGGAGCCTCGACCCAGGCGGTCACGACCGGCGCTTACCGCGCGGTGGAATTCATCAAAGCCAATATCAAGCTGGACGGCGTGGTGAAAGCCAGCGTTGAAGACAGCAAGAAAGTCGTCGAAATCTGCACCAAGTACGCGCAGAAGGGCATGTTGAACATTTTCATCGCGGTGTTCTTCGCTACGCTGTCGTTCGCCTTCGTCGAACCCTTTTTCTTCATCGGCTACCTGTTCTCCATCGCCATCTTCGGCTTGTACCAGGCCATCTTCATGGCTAACGCCGGCGGCGCCTGGGACAATGCCAAGAAAATCGTGGAAGTCGAAATGAAGCAAAAAGGCACACCCTTGCATGACGCAACAGTGGTCGGCGATACGGTGGGCGATCCCTTCAAGGACACCTCGTCGGTCGCGCTCAATCCGGTCATCAAGTTCACGACGTTGTTCGGCCTGCTGGCCGTTGATCTCGCCGTGCAGCTGACCGCCCAACAAGGCAGCACTACTTTGACGCACATCCTGGCTGCGGTCTTCTTCCTGATCTCTTTCACCTTCGTCTACCGCTCGTTCTACAGCATGCGCATCCGGGGTTCGGCGGCGCACTCCTAAATCTGTCAAAAACGGTTCGATGACAAAGGCCATCGCTCTTCAGGCGATGGCCTTTTTTCGTTGTACCTGCGGATTTCGATTCAGGAACGAATCATGGCGGGGGAAGCAGACGCCCCCGAGAAACCGGGAAAAACCGGAGCAAGATCTTTAACGCCCATATGTTTGGTAAGAATTTCGCCGACGACCGCGCGGAAGTCCGTGGTTAGCGCCAGATCGCGGCCATCGTTGAGCTGATGCTCGGCCAGACCTGGCCACTTTCCGTAAACTTGGCCGCCCTTCACCGCGCCGCCCATGACGAACATGCAGTTGGCGTGGCCGTGATCGGTGCCGCGGTTGCCATTTTCCTTTGCGGTGCGGCCAAATTCACTCATCGTGACGACGACAATGTTTTCCATGCGGTCGCCCATATCCTCGTGAAACGCGGCAAGTCCCTGCCCCAAATCCCGTAACAAATTGGCAAGCTGGCCCTGCACGCCGCCTTCATTGACGTGATTGTCCCAGCCGCCGCAATCGACAAACAGTACTTCGACGCCGATGCCGGTCTTCAGCAAAATTCCAATCTGTTGGAGGCTCTGCCCCAGACGGCTCTTGGGATACTGCGCGCCATTTTCCGGCGGAAACTTGCTGGCATCCACTTTTTTGAGGAGGTTGATCGCTTCAAATGTTTCCGCTCCTGTTCCGTGCAGAGCGTGATCGACACTCCGCGAATACATGGCTTCAAATCCGCCCTGGGCCACATTGGCCATCGCTCCAGAAGACGGCAGCACTTTGAATTGTTTCAAGTCCGGCAGGGCGATTGCTCCCGCCGCTCCGCGAAGCATGCGGGGAAGGCTCGCTCCCATGGCCACGGCGCGAAACGGCGAAGCGTTTTCTTCCGGGATGGTTTGCATCGCGCGGTCCAGCCAGCCATCCTCGGTCGCTTTAACCCCTGGCGTGCCGGATTCCATGTAGTCCTGGGCATCAAAGTGCGAACGGGTCGGATCGGGCGAACCTGCGGCATGGACTATGGCCAACTGATTTCTGTGAAAGAGGGGCTCGAGCGGCGCGAGACTCGGATGGAGCGCGAAATATCCATCGAGGTCAATCGCGGATTCGCCTGCCGTTCCCCGCTTCGGCTGCGGAATCGCAATCGTCGGACGCAAGCGATAGTAGTTGGGCTCCGCAAAGGGAACCACAATGTTCAAGCCATCGGCCGCGCCGCGCTGAAACAAGACAACCATCTGCTTTTTGCCGGCGGCCGGAGTCGCGGCGATCGCGCGCTGCAGGAAGGCCGGCATCATGCTCATGCCAACCATCGCTACCCCGCCCTGTTTCAAAAAATACCGGCGCGAAAATCGCGGCGGGCGCTGGCCTTCGCAACACTGGTCGTTCATCGCTTCCTCGTTCATCGGCGCTGAAATTCCGGCGCGCCGAGCACCATTCCCGTAACCACTCCCAGATCGACCTGCCGGACCGGGTCGTCCAGCTTGGCCTGCCGTACCTGCGGCGTTTCGAGTTCCTTCTGCAAGGTCTCGATCGTTGCCGGCGCGATTTGCCCGCCGAGAAAAGCCTGTACCGCGCGGTCCAGCGCGATCCTGGCGTCGTCGGGGGCATCCACACCGAGCAGTGCGGCCACATCGGTTCGCGAACCGCGAATTTTATTCCCCGCCAGCGCCAAAGAAAAATTCAGCCGGTTCAGCAGCGCGCCGGCATTGACCCAGGCGTCCGCCTTATCGGCAAAGCCCGTCGGCGGCTGGCACTGATAGAGCGGCTCGCCGATGCGGGCCACCCATTGCACCAGCGGCATCGGCGTATCGACGTCCGCTCCCAGGGCGCGCACGCTGGAAATCACCAGCTCGTACGGCGTCTTTATCTTGGCGCGATACGATTCGCGGGACCAAAACTCCGGCGAGAAAATCATGGTGTGCAGTACGGATCGGATGTCGCCATCGCTATCCGTAAATGTTTTTGCCATGCGATTCACCAGGGCCGGCGGCGGATCGTCTGAAACAAACCGACGCGCCAGTTTCGTTGCGATGAATCTGGCCGTGCTGGGATTGCGCGCGAGTAATTCGATGACTTGTTCGCCGTCCTTCATCCCGCCGGCATGAATTTTCTTTCCTAAAACAATTTTGGGATCGGGATCATGCAGCCGTTCGTCAAAATTAAACGCGGCATACTGCCGTGGCTTGTCGATGGTCCATCCGGTGAAGCAGCGCGCCACTTCTGTCACATCTTTTTGACTGTAGCCGCCGTCGACGCCGAGCGTGTGTAGTTCCATCAATTCGCGGCCGTAGTTCTCATTTAATCCGCGCCCTTTTTTCTTTTTCGCAGCTGGTTGCGGATTTGCTGGGGAACGCGGCCGGCCATATCCACGGTTCTGGCGAAGCGCGCGTTCCACGGCCTGACGCTCGGCGGCCCTTGGATCGGCGCTCAAATAGTTGTCCAGGTAGAAAAGCATGGACGGACTCGTCGCCGTAGCCAGGACCAGATCCTTGAATTTGCCGAAAGTGTGCGGTTGAATCACATCGCGTTCGTAGGAAGTGAGATACCACTTGTCGTCGCCTTTGCCTGCATACACATTGAAATGGTTGAACCAAAAATCGTCCATGATCTGCTGGAGTTGCCGCTCGCTGTAAATCGCGCGCGCAACCTTGGCCATGGCCAGCTCTTCGACGACCCGCTGCGGTCGCTTGCTGTCGTCGGCGATATTTTTCGGAACCGCATTGGGGTCCGCTCCAGTGAGAAAGTTGCGTTTCCCCGAGCCGGTCGTCGCCCTGTTTGCGGCATTGGCGTCTGCCTGGGGAATTTCCTTCATGGACGATGTCCCGCTTGAATTGTCCGAGTTCCGCGCGGGATTTGCAGGCTCGTCGGCAGGCATCGCCGGTATCGCGGGAACCGCTGTCTGCAAAGCCCCGCTACCGTTCCCAACAACCGCTGCTGCCGACGGCGTACGAGTCGGCGATTGAATCAGCGCTTGCTGTGCCGCGGCCTTCGGTCGGGGATACTGCTCAATCAACTGGGCGGTGGAAAGCCGCAGAGTTGGAAGATTTTCCAGTCGCGACTCCAGTCGTCTGTCGTCAATCGAATCGGCATTTAACTGCAGCTCGATCCATTTCGCCAGACCTATTTGTTTCACGCGCTGGACGTCCCCGGGACGCGGACCATAGGAAAGGCGGTTGAGAGCGTGCAGAATCGCTTCGTCCGCGCTCAGGTCCATGGGAGGCAGACCCTTTAACACCGGATCCGGCCTGGACTTTTTGCCGCGCGCGGCCAGCGGCACAGCGGCAGCCGGAGGGTCCAGTCCGAGCGAAAAAAAGCACACCAAAGACAGGAATACCGCGCCACAAGATTTGAAGTTGCAATCGAGGAGGGATCGCTCCGCGGCGGGACGTTGCGCTGGACTCACAGGACTGCTCCTGCCCGGCCGGGTGGACTTAAAGCGCGCTTGCACGTCTAAAGTAACCCCAGCAAAGCGGCGAAGTTGCGAAATTTCTACAATGTATGCGGCCTGTGAATTTTTCCCTAAGCCATTGAGAACAAACAACGTCGCGGGGCTGGGGGACGGCAGGGTTTACCTGTCGGCCAAGCGCCATGGCGGCTTCTGGCCGCCATTTTGAACAACCCGGCTTCGGCAACAAATCCAGGTAAAACCCGGTTAGTCCGTCAGATCAAAATAAGCCATTCGGTTCGGTGCCTTGTTGCCGGCGCCGTCGACGGCCTGGAACAGCAGGGTGTAGCTGCCGGAGGGCAGATCCTTCACCGCTACTTTCAAGCCCACGGGAATGACCGGGCTGCCCTTCAGGATGTAATCGTCCATGCTGATGGCCTGCGAAAAGAATACTTCCTTATTCGAAGCGCGTTCCAGAATGTGATAGCCCGCACCCACTTTGGGTGGGTTGGCCGAGGTCAAAAGAGGTTCATAAACCTCCGTATAGACGACCACGTTGTCGGATTTCTTGAAGCGATTGGTCGCCGATGGAACGACCTGAAAACCTCTAACAACCAGCGGGGTGCGATCTTCAAGAAGCACAGAATCCATGTTGGTCGGGATTTCAGCCAGACGCTGCGGAGCGTTCGTCAGCGCGATTCCGCCCAGCGAAAAATGCTGACCGTCGTAGGCATCGATGGTCAGCGGGGTTTCGAATTTGCCAAACGAATCACCGCCGGCACTCAGCACAATCGTTAGCTTGTAGGTTCCCGCCGCAGCATCGAACTGATTCGTGTATTGGTACGGAATCTTGGTGAATTCCTTCCACTCGTCTTTCTCCAGCTCGAGATTAATGGTGTCACTGAAGCGCGCGCCTATGCTGCCGTCGGGTTTGTAGGCGATTCCCAGGACATTCATGTTGGCGTGATACTTCCCTTTTTCCTTGTTGAATTGCAGAGCTTCCGAGGGAATCTCCATTGAAAGATTCACGCGGGCCACATTCGGCGCGGTATAGAAATAGGGGGATTGCATCGTTCCCCGGATCGAACCGGCCTGGGCTCCAGAAGCCTGCGCTTCCATCTGCCGTTCGATGGGCTTCCCTTCCAGCACATTGCTCGGTTTGGCGTTGCAGTATCCGCTGCGCGAACGCACGTTCAACCCACCGCGATTCATCTTTACCTTCAAGGTATGGCAGCTGCCTTCGGCCGTAACGGCAGGAACATACCCAAGAATGTAAAATTCGTTTTGCTCCCGACCTATTTTTTGCAAACCACCCAGCAAATCGTTGGTGTTGAAGATGGTGAATCCACCGGTGCCTTCGGCCAGCGCGGCCAGGATTTGCTGATTGGTGGCCACCGACGTTGGAAATTGCGGAACGATAGTCCTTGGCTGGGAATAGGGTGAATTAAACGCACTGGGCCGCGTGCCCCTGGGAACGGTTCCGCCACCCCCACCGCCGCGGGTGCCGCCGCCGGTTCCTCCGGTGCCGCCCTTGCCACCAGTTCCGCCCGTGCCGCCGGTTCCCCCTTTACCGCCACCACCGGTGCCGCCCGTGCCTCCTCCGGTGCCGCCCTTGCCGCCACCGCCTCCCGTGCCTCCCGTGCCTCCTCCCGTTCCACCGCCTCCAGGACGGCCACCACCACCGCCACCAGGGCGCTGCGGATACGCCGCAAGGAGTAGACGAGGCTGCGAACTCTTTGGCCCGGCGGCCCGAGTCGAGACCTGGCGCGGACGGCCGGATGGCTCGTGCAGCGCGGCACTTCCCGCGGGGATGCCGCCGGTCAAACCCCGGGCATCCAGAGCATAAATCGCCACGTTCGCTTTGTTGCAGCTGTCAATTGTCGCCGTCAGTTCTGACTCATTCTCGGGAGAAAGCGGGAAGCCCGCGGAAAACAGAACGACCATCTTTCGTCCTGGCACGCCGCGCAGGTTCTTGGCCAGGCTGCGCACTGCCAATAGCACGCTGCGCGCGCCAAAATCCGCTTCTGCGTTGCTAAGGGAAGACAATCCCGCGGACGCGATGGTAACCGGCTGTTGCGCATTGGGATCCACGGCCGAGTTCTTCACGCCGCTTGCAGCGCTGCGCAGCAAATCGGCATTCGCCGTAAAATTCTGTCTGATGCGCAGGGCTCCGCCAAAATCGACGACAGCCATGAGGTGGTCCGGGCCGGCGTTGGCGTCAATGAATTTGGTTGCTGCGTTGCGCGCCTGAATTTGGTCGGGCGGTTGCATCGTGGAGTTGTCGAAGAAAAGAATCAGATACCGCCGCTGGCCTTTGGCCTGGACCTCTACGTCGCTGCCCGCGGAAAAGCTGGAAACGGATTGTTCTTTGTTGTCTTCGTATACCTTGAAATCCGCTTGCGTCAGATCGTGGATGTAATTTCCCTTCTTGTCCGTCACCACAGCGTCCACCAGAACCAGCCGCGACTCCGATTTGATGACCGGACCTGAAGGCAGGTTGGCGGGCGTCGCTTGTGCAGCAGCCTGCGGATTCGGCGGCGCCGGGTTCGCCTCCCCCGACTGCGCCATCACGCGAACAGGCGCGGCGCAGAGAAATGCAGCCAGTCCCCAAGCAAAGCCCGTACGTCCCGACAACCCAGCGGCCTGGAATTTCATAATTTCCTCCGTGCACCAGCCAACGAATTAATAAGGAATGGTTACCGCGCCGTTTCTCGCAGCCATCTGCGTTCCTTCGGCGTCTCGTACGACCTGGCGTACCAGATAACTCCCGGGCTTCACATCAAAACTGGACTTTACGGTGATGCCGGGTTTGCTCAACCTGTCGTAGGTAGCGTCCAGCAACTTCATCTGGACAATCTTCTCGCCGCCCGTGATGTAATTGCCGTTCTCGTCAAAAATGGCCGTCGCCACCGTCACGTCGTCCACGTGGCGGCCGTCGGCCTTGCGGAAGCGAAAGCTTTTTAGATCCAGGTGGCTGAGCACTGCCAGTTTGGCTTCCGCCGCGTCCTTCTTGAAAAACTGAGTATGCAATTCGAGAGGAAGGTCAAGGATCTCCTCCTGAGAGAAGATCGCTTCCTGGATTTCCTGCTTGGCGGATTCGACCGGATCTTTCAGCGTGCGGGGCGCAAAATATCCGCGCCGCGCTTGAATGCTGCCTTTTTGCTTGTTGGCCAGCGTTACTTTCAATAGATGGTAACGTCCGTCAATTTTCAAATTCTGCGGCGAGAATCCCAGAAGATAGGTGACCGCAGGAGCCGCACCGGCTTGCCGCATCCCTTCGTCCACATCGTTGCGATTATGAAACCAGGTCCCGCCGGTGCCGTCGGCGAGTTCGGCCAAGGCGTCGCCCTGCGCGAGTTCGGATTGTACGCGGTAGCTGGACTTGTATCCCGTCGTTTTTATGGTGTCGACCGGAGGGTCGGAAATATCTCCCAAAACTTCCGGAGCGAACAGGCCGCGCGCATCCACGGTATTAATCACGATTCCAGCGCGTATGGCGCGGTCCATCATGTCCGACATTTCTGTTTGCAACGTTGTGGTAAGAAATCCCGGAGAGACGAACATCATCACGCGTTGTCCCGGCATTCCCGCTAGACGCCGCATGACATCTTCCATATGGCGGAAAGCGTACTCGGTCTGCGTGTCGCCTAAAGTAAGCGTGCGGACGGCTTCCGCCTCCGCCATGCTCTGCGCCGTCGTATATTGCCTGGAATCGCCGCTAAAAGCGCACTGCAGGGCTTCTTCGGTGGCTACGGCCAGCGCTTGCGAATCTCTTTTGTTCTCGATCAGATCAGCCTGGTAATAGTTAACTTCCGGGCAGCTGTGAAAGGCGGCTCCGGCCGGAGGGCGCGAAATAATTCCATTCAGGGTTTTCTTCAGGATGGCCTGATCGCTCGTAAATTCCTCACTGACCTGGCCAGAGGTGGTGTAAATTGCCACGCGATCTGCAGGAGTCATGGCGCCGAAAAAGCGGGTGGCCGAATCTCGTGCGAATACGGCGTCCTGCATCGTAAGATGAATATCATCAAACATCATCGCCACAAATCGCTGGGGCAAGACTTTTCCTGGAGCGCCCTTTTCAATGGCTTCCGGGGACGCCTCGGCCGAACTGCTGGCTGCGATGGGCGTCGCGTGTGATCCCGGTGTCTCGATGCCGAAAGTTGAGATTGTTTGCGGCTTGCGATTGTCGGCGAGGTTGAAATCTTCCTTGCGTAGATTGGGGATCACCCGTCCCTGGGAATCGCGCACGACGACGCGAACGAGCACCAGGTTCACGCGCACTTTAAATGTTGCGGGATTGTCGTGCATCGACAATTCGGAATTGTCACCGGCCTTGGGAGCTGCCGGCGCCGGCTCCTGTTTTGCGGGGGGCGCAGGATTGCTGGCAGCGGGGGCAGCGCTTGGCGGGCCGGGCTGCTGCGCGGCAAGTGAAATTGCCAACAAAAATACCAGAAGGAAAATGGACGCAAAACCGCTACGCCGAAAATACGAGAAGTGCGATGCCTGGAACATCTGTTCCCTTCTGACCCCGACCCTAGCACCTGTTCCGCTCGGCGATTAGCGGCCTCGACAGACGTTGGCAATGTGGATTACTTGACTGGACTGACTATACGCTTCCCTGAATTTTCATGTCAATGAAGCGGGAGCTGAGGGCGGAAACGGGTGCCGGGCGGCGGCCGGTCACTGGCGGCTTTGCGCCGATTCCGCGTT
>DATHFT010000107.1:0-8410 GCA_035317965.1 Saccharimonadales bacterium (SeqCode)
ACGGGAAGCCGGCGGTACCGCTCATCCGCTCGATTGCGGTGTTACCCATGGGAAATTTTTCTGGTGATGCGGATCAGGAATATTTTGCCGACGGAATGACCGAGGAGTTGATTACCGAACTGGCGAGAATTCCGGCATTGAAAGTGATTTCACGCACTTCGGTGATGAGTTACAAGGGAACACAAAAACGGCTGCCGCAAATTGCGCGGGAACTGGGCGTGGACGGAATTGTGGAGGGTTCGGTCAGTCGCGAGGGCGATCAGGTCCGGGTCACGGTGCAGCTGCTGGACGGACCCAACGACCGGCATGTCTGGAGCGAAAATTATCAGCGTGAGTTGGGCGGCATTTTGACGCTGCAAAGGGAAATGGCGGAGGCAATTGCGCAACAGATCCGGGTGCAGGTCACCCCGCAACAACAGAGGCCGCGAACGGCGGCGCATTCAGTCAACCCGGAGGCCTACGAGGCTTACCTGAAGGGGCGTTTTTATCTCTCGACGCGATTTTCAAAACCGCGCGAGCTGCGAGTGGCCAAGCGTTATTTTGAAGAAGCAGTACAAAAGGATCCCAATTTTGCATTGGGCTATGTGGGACTGGCGGACTGCTATGTGTATCTGGCGTCTTTCCGGGAACTGTCTCCGGCCGGAGCCTATAAGGCCGCCAAAGCAGCCTTGCACATAGCGCTCGAGCTGGACGACAGTATCGGCGAAGCGCACGACACACTGGCCTTGCTCAGCTGGCAATATGACCGCGACAAGGCAGCGACGGAACGCGAATTCCAATACGCCGTGTCGCTCGCGCCGAACTATGCGTGCGCTCACGCCGATCGTTCCACCTATCTCAGTTGGATTGGCAATCGCAGCGAGGCGCTCGCTGAAATCACCAAGAGCCGGGAACTGGACCCCGGCTACAGCTTTGCCGTTACTGAATCGGGAGCGCACTATCAGCTTCGCGATTACCCAAGACTGGTGGAAGTCAGCCGCCGAGGCGTTGTTTCAGACCCTAATGAATGGCTGGAACATTATTTTCTCGGCGTCGGCTACGAGGGTACCGGAAAATCGCAGGAAGCCATCCGCGAATACCAGAAAGCAATTGAAATGTCGGACGGCGATCAAGATGCCACGGCGGCTCTCGCGCATGCCTACGCGACTACCGGCAAACGGACCGAAGCGGAACGAATCCTGCGTGAGCTGGAGGCAAAATCAGAGACCCGCTATGTCTCACCGTACATGCTGGCGACGATTCACGCCGGACTCGGCAATAAAGACAAAGCGCTCGAGTTTCTGGAAAAAGCGCACCAGGAGAAATCCTGGGACCTGGTTTGGGAACTCAAATCGGATCTGCGACTCGATACTCTTCGCTCTGAACCGCGGTTCCAGGCCTTGGTGCGGCAGATCAGCTAGCCCGCTCTTCCGTCAATGCCGAACCAAAAACGCGCAGATGAGTTAAAATGCCTGCGCTCTATTTACGCACCAACTTCAGGAGACCGCTTTCTTGGCGACTACGGCCGCTGTCCCTTCAACAAATACCGGAGCCCATCACGCCGTCCTCGCCGGATTTCTCGGATGGACGCTCGACGCCTTCGACTTCTTCATTGTGGTTTTCCTGATTGACGACCTCGCCCACCAGTTCAATGTTCCCAAATCGCAAATAATTCTTACCACCACGGCTACCCTGGCCATGCGCCCCATCGGAGCCCTTATCTTCGGCTTGCTCGCAGACCGCTACGGCCGCCGCATACCGCTGATGGCCAATGTAATCTACTTTTCGATCATTGAATTGCTGTGCGGATTCGCTCCCAATTTCACGACGTTTATTATCCTGCGCGCGCTCTTTGGCATTGGCATGGGCGGAGAGTGGGGCGTTGGCGCATCACTCGCCATGGAAGCGGCGCCCGTACGCCTGCGCGGTATTCTCAGCGGCATCCTGCAGAGTGGCTATTCGATCGGCTATCTGCTCGCCGCCATGGCCACCCGCTTCTTGCTGCCGCACTGGGGTTGGCGGCCGATGTTCTGGATTGGGGCCCTCCCTGCGCTTCTTGCGTTGTATATCCGTACCAAGGTGCCGGAATCGGCAGCCTGGAAGGAGCAGCGCGCCGCGTCCACGGGCCAGATCCTGCGCGCCATTGGCCGACAATGGAAACGCTTCGCGTACCTGGTGGTCCTGATGACCTTCATGATGTTTCTCTCTCATGGCACCCAGGACCTGTATCCGGATTTTCTAAAAGAAGTTCACAAACTCTCCTCCAAAGTCGTCGCCAATATGGCCATCTTCTACAATGTCGGCGCCGTCGTGGGCGCGATCATCTTTGGCCACCTCTCGCAAATAGCCGGCCGCCGCAAGGCCATGATCTGCGCTATGGGCCTTTCGCTGGTCATCATTCCCGTCTGGGCCTTTGGCAGCAGCTTTGCCCTGCTGCTGGTCGGTTCCTTCCTGATGCAGATGGGGGTGCAAGGCGCCTGGGGCGTAATCCCGGTTCACCTGAACGAACTCTCCGCCGACGCGGCTCGCGGCTTGATGCCCGGCCTCGCGTATCAATTCGGGATTCTGCTGGCCGCCCCTACCAACACAATCCAATATAAGCTGCGCGATCTCATCGGTTACCAGTGGGCCGTGGCCAGTTTTGAAATCGTGACAATCATCGTCTTGGCCATGTTGCTTTTGGCGGGAATGGAACAGCACAACCGTAGCTTTACCAGCAAATCCGCGTCCGGTAGAACGTAGGCTTTTCGTGCCTCTCTGCGCCAGAACCGCTCAGGAATGGCTTGGTGCCGACGGTGGTTTCGTTGCGCCTGGCTTTTTGCCGGGAACGATCGTCTTCACCAAAACGTAAAGCACGGGTATGAATATCAGGTTCAAGGTTGTCGCCGCGATCATTCCGCCAAAGACGGTGGTGCCGACGGAAATACGTCCCGAGCGGCCCGCGCCGGTGGCAAACACGAGTGGCACGACGCCCAAGATAAACGCGAGCGAGGTCATCAAAATCGGGCGCAACCGGATACGCGCCGATTCCACGGCCGCCTCTACAACAGACATGCCTTGCTGGCGCAATTGCTCGGCGAATTCCACAATCAGAATCGCGTTCTTGCTGGCCAAGCCGATCAACATCACCAGCCCAACCTGGCAATACACATCGTTCTGCAAACCGCGCAGCCGAACTGCCCCAATCGCGCCCAGGACGGCCACCGGAACAGCCAGCAAGACGATGAACGGCAGCGCGTAACTTTCATATTGCGCGGCGAGCGTCAAATACACCACCAGAATTCCCAAGCCGAACAGGATGGCGGCTTTTCCGCCAGACTGAATTTCTTCAAGCGAGAGTCCGCTCCATTCGTAGGTCATGCCATTGGGCAAGACTTTTTTAGCGAGCGCTTCCATGTCTTCGATGCCCTGGCCGGAGCTGCGTCCCGGCGCAGGGGACCCGTCAATTTCTGCCGAACGGAACAAGTTGAAGTGGCTGATAACCTGGGGGTTTTGTGTTTGCTCGATGGTAACCAGATTGTCGAGCGGAATCATCTTCCCCATGTCCGAGCGCAAATAGTATTGCTTGATGTCTTTCGCCTGGGTGCGGTAACGGCCGTCGGCTTGAGCATAGACACGGTAGGAACGGTTGTTGAAATCGAAATCGTTGACGTACACCGAGCCCATGTACACCTGGAGAGTGTCGGTAATCTGGCTCAGCGGGACTTGCAGGCTTTTCGCTTTTTCGCGGTCGATGCTCACGAGATATTGGGGATCGTTCGAGGTGTAACTTGTAAACAGGCCGGTCAAAACCTTGCCCGAATTGCCCTGTGCGATGACTTGATTTGCGGTGTCGGAGATTTGCTGGAGCGAGTTGCGCCCCAAATCTTCCAATTGAAAAGAGAATCCACCGAATTGGCCAAGGCCCTGCACGGCCGGCGGATTGAATGGAATGACCAGTGCGCCGGGAGTGGCCATCAGGGGGCCGCGCAAGCGTTGGATGATGGCTTCGGCGCGGTGCGTTTCGCCCTTCCGTTTCTCAAACGGTTTCAAGTTGGTGAAAATCATGGCGCGGTTGGGAGCGCTGCCGCTAAAACTGAAACCGGCAATCGTGAATGCTCCGTCGATTTCCGGAACCTCCAGCAACTGTTTTTCAACGGTGGCGCAGATGTCGCGGGTGTATTGCAACGAAGCTCCCTGCGGCGCCTGAATCAGAAACATCAGGTAACCCTGATCGTCTTCAGGGATGAATGCGCGCGGGACGCTGATGTAGACGAAATAGGTGCAACCAATCAGCCCGATAAAGACCAGGAGAGAAACCAATTTCCAGTCCACGAAGAAGTGCAGCGATTTGCGATACGTTTCGGTGCCTGCCGTAACCACACGATTGAAGGCGCGGAAGAAAGCGCCCTGGGCGCGTTCACGGTGATGGCCGAGAAAAATTGCCGAGAGCGCGGGAGTAAGAGTCAAAGCGTTGAATGCGGAGATGGCCACCGAAAAGGCGATGGTGAGCGCAAACTGGCGGAACAGGATGCCGGTGGTGCCCGGAAAGAGCGCTACGGGGACGAAAACGGAAACGAGCACGAGAGAGGTGGCGATGACGGCGCTGGCGACTTCTTTCATCGCCACCGATGCCGCGTTGTGGGGCTCGGTAATTCCTTCAGTGATGTGGCGCTCGACGTTTTCAATGACCACAATGGCGTCATCGACGACCAGACCGGTGGCCAGCGTGATGCCAAACAGCGTCAGAGTGTTGATGGAGAATCCGAGTAGCTTCACGAAAATGAAAGTGCCGATGAGTGAAACCGGAATGGTGATGGCGGGAATGAAGGTGCTGCGCAAATCCTGGAGAAATAAGTAAATTACGATTACGACGAGCACGATGGCTTCAACGAGGGTAATGAGGACGTCTTTGATGGATTCGCCGATGACCGTGGTGGTGTCAAACGCGACCGCCACATTGATTCCAGGTGGAAATGTTTTTTTAAGTCGCAAGATTTCGGCTTTGACAAGGCGGTCGACGTCGAGAGCGTTCGCGCCGGGTAGCTGCGTGACGCCCATGCCGACAGCATCGTGGCCGTTAAAGCGGAGCAGAGAGCCGTAATCTTCGGCGCCGAGTTCGGCGCGGCCGACATCTTTGACCCGGACCAGGGTGCCGTCCGTGCCGGTTTTGAGAATAATGTTTTCAAATTGCTTGGCGTCGGTGAGCCGGCCGATGGCGCGTACACTGATTTGAAAGCCCTGGCCTTCGGGAACAGGCGATTGGCCAATTTGTCCGGCCGGGACCTGGACGTTTTGTTCAGAAAGCGCGGCAATGACGTTGGTGGCCGTCAGCCCGCGTTGCGACATGCGCGCCGGATCCAGCCACAAGCGCATGGCGTATTTGCGTTCGCCAAAAATCTGGACATCGCCGACTCCGGGCACTCGTTTCAGGGCGTCCTTGACGTAGACGTCCATGTAGTTGCTGAGAAACAGGCTGTCATACTCGCCGTGTTCGGCGTACACCCCTGCACCAAGAACGAAACCGGTGGCCTGCTTGGTGATGATGATGCCGGTGCTTTTGACTTCGTTGGGGAGCCGGCCCTGTGCCTGGCTGACGCGGTTTTGCACGTCGACGGCGGCCAAGTCTACGTTGCGGCTGACGTCGAAAGTTACGCTGATCGAACTGGTGCCGTCGTTGCCGGAAGTCGAAGTGATGTACTTCATGCCCTCCACGCCGTTGATGGATTGCTCGAGCGGGATCGTGACGGCGGATTCGACCGTTTGGGCGTTGGCGCCGATGTAAGCGGTGGTGACGGTAACTTGCGGAGGAGCTAGGTCTGGAAATTGCGCGATGGGAAGCGTGGGAATGCAGATGGCGCCGCCGAGGACGATCATCAGAGCGCAAACAGTCGAAAAAACGGGGCGATTGATGAAGAAATCAATCAAAGAAGAGTTCCACCTGTTCTGGAAAAGTGCTTCATGTCGGGTGCGGGACTCATCGGGTCTAGTGGCTGGCCCCGGCCCCGGGAGGCGAAGCCGCACCGGCTCCCTGAATTTGCTCAGCAACTGGAAAACCGTCCTGCAAGAATTGCGTGCCGGAAATGATGATGTGGTCACCGGCTTTCAGCCCGTCGAGGACGGCGTAGTTGTTGCCGACGGTGTCGCCAAGTTTCAGTATCTTCTGGTGCGCGGTTGCGCCCTTTCCGTCGCTGGTCGCGACGAAGGCAAAAAATTGGCCGTTAATGCGACTCACAGCGAGGATGGGAATCACCGGACCTTCATGCACGCCCCAGGTGATTTGTGCGCGGACCTGCTGGGACATCCGCAGCGTCGCTCGGGAGTTGGGTACGGGCGCTTTGGCCAGCACGGTTTGCGTGTCGAGATCGACTTGTGGCGAAACGAAGGATATTTTGGTGTCGGCGAGCGCCTGGCCCGCCACGTCCAGCAATTTCACCGGAAGACCCGGCTTCAAATCCTTGGCGCGATCTGCGGGAACGTAAATGTAAGTTTCCAGCGCGCCGGGTTCGTCGACAGTGGTGAGAAGCGTGGTGACCATGACGCGATCGCCCATACGAACAGGAATATCGCCGACGATGCCGGACATGGGAGCGCTCACGCGGTAATAGTTGAGTTGCACCCGCTCCTGATTTACTTGCTCTTTGAGCGCTTTGACTTGTTCGGCCGACGAAGCGTAGCTTGCTTGCGCGTTGTCCAAATCTTGTTTTGGGATCACGCCTGCTTCGTACAAGCGTTTTGCGCGATCCAGATTTGTTTTGGCAAGCTGCATCGAGGCTTCAGCCGCGGCCCGCGAAGCTTCCTGGCCGCTGACTGTGGCTTGCTGCTTTAGCGGGTCGATTTCAAGAAGAACCTGGCCCGTGGTGACGCGGTCGCCGGACTTCACAAAGATTTTGGTAATTTGGCCCTCGACCTGAGGGTTGATGATGGCCGAGTGGCGCGACTTCAACTGGGAAAGGTATTCCGTCGTGTCCGGAATTTTTTCCGTTGCCGCGACCTGTACCTGAACCGGCATGGCCTGAGGCGCCGCGCCCGGTTGCGGGGCGCTGTTCTTGTCACCGCAGCCGGACACACTGAGGCTTACAACTGCCAACAGTAGCAGTGAAGCCTGATAGGGAATTTGCACGACGTTTTTGGCAAACCTGTAGCGACTTGGACCAAACATATCCGAGAAGTTCTCCATCCCGTGTCACAAAAAATAGTACGACACCCCGACGCCAACACCAAGCTTTGTTAGAGGACAATCATTCATTAGACGCGGCGCAGGAATTTTAGTTACGCAACGTGGAAATGTACGAGGCTGGCAATATTGCCCACGGATGGGCAGCTTAGTAAAAATCGGTGGGGTCAATTTTCTTCCCGGACAATCCCATCTGCAGGACTTCAATGTCCTGCGGGCGGTCAAATACCTTCCCGGGAAAAAGCCTTTTGATGATGATGCGAATGCCGCCGAACGCGATCCCCAAAACGATTGCCACCAGCATGAATACTCCGGTAGCGATAATGATTTTGACCACAGTGCTGGTGATGGGCGGGTCGGTGAGTTCGTGGGAGCCTTCATTCCAGGTGACGGATGTGCCGTACTGCACTGCATTCCTCAGCGCGTCCGCATATTTTGCTGAAGATGCGTTGAGGGCCGCGAACAGCAAGGAACCCCGGCGTTGGAATGTTGTGCGCGTTTCCCCGTTCGCGGCCAGCACTTCATTCACGTGCCGCAAGCGCCGTTCCGCAATCTGCGGCGTCGGGTATAGCGCCAGCAAGACGGCGCTTTCATTGTTCTTGAAACGATACCGCGCCAGCATCGTTTCCACGTCCGCGCTCGGATCGAATCCGATTTCTCGCTCGAGGAAACTGTAGTTATCCGCTTTTAGAGTTTGCAATGCCAAGTGGAAACTTTGCGGGCCCGGAGCATACCTTTGCGAGCCGTCAACTTTGCCTTCGTCGGGCAGAAAGGTGCGAATGTTCGGCAACGGCGTTTTGTCGGCCTTTTGGTGAATCGCTTCAATCAATTCCTGCAAATCGCCCGCTGAAATGATGCGCGGCGAGGAAACCTCCATAACGTAGTCGCCCGTCTGCGCGACAAGAGCTTCGCTGTTGATCGCGGTGTTCGCGATTTTTGCTGCAAGTGTGGACGCACTCATCTGCGGCGTGATGCGCGAAGTGTAAATTTCGTAGGCCGCGCTGGGATCCTTATATTGTCCGAGTGTGACGGTGATCGAGTTGTCGCCGGAGGCGAAACTGCACGAGCTGAAATTGCGCAGCCCCGCCTCCTGGCCGAGTGCCGGCCGCGCTGGCTCCGCTGCGCAAATGCCGCGCCGCCAATCGCCAACTTTTTCCGGGAGAATCGACTGGGCAAACGCGCACGGCACGGCCAGAGCCGTCAACAAACACGCGAAAATGGGTCGCTGTTTTGCCATCCCTACCTTTTCATTAGACGCCGACAGGCTGCTATTGG
>DATHFT010000108.1:0-12464 GCA_035317965.1 Saccharimonadales bacterium (SeqCode)
CATGTCGCCATCGCGCGGACGAGTTCTGCTTGCTTGTTGTTGGTCGCCGGAATCAGCCGTGCGATGGCGACATGGGCCGCACCGAGAGCAATCACAAAAAGTGTAAGCGGCCAACGATCCTGTGGCCAGAGCAGAACATAAAGCGTTCCCAGATACGCGAACGAGTTTACCAAGGCAACGGCCAGGTCGCTCCGGTGATAACGAGAATGCTTCAGAATGCGCAGCAAGGGCAGTACGGCGTACAGAAGGAAGAAAAGCGTCGCGAATACAATCGTTCGTTCAAGGTGATTGAGATTGTAGAAGCGGTCGTACCATCCCCAAAAGTAGGCTTGGGTCAGGGCCAACGATAGCGGGCCAAGGATTCGCCAGTCGCGCAACAGGTCCAAGAGAAGCATTCCTGCGCTGAGCAACAGGATGTAGGTGAACAGCACGACCTGTTCGTCTCTGCCGCTACTTACCATCAGCGGAGTGAGAAATCCGCCCATGAGAGAGAGCAGGGCGATACGCTGTGAATTTCTGCCTAGCGCAACGGCAGCCATCGCCGCCGTAACCACAATCATGGCGAAGAAGCCTACGTCGCGGCTGTAAAGCGTATAGAACTGGCATCCCGCCCACACAGATAAATAGAGGACCACCGCGCCCAGTCCCGCAATACCTTCGGAAAAATAGGAGTAGCCGCGCTTGAGCAGCCAATTGCTCCAGGGAAGCATTGTTGCGCCCAGCAGAATTCCGATACCGACACGGCCGGAAGGTCCGATCCAGTTGTTGTCAAAGGCGTACTTTAGAAACCAGGTGACGGAAGCAATGAGCGCCAGGATTCCGATGCGATTGAACCAGCGTCCGGCGATGAGAATTTCCAGACTGCGAGAAGAAGATGTTTTGCCACCGGAGGAGTGAAACGGCGGTGGCGTTGACAGCGGAGGAAGGTTGGGCAGGGCCTGTTGTTGGGCCGGCGACTCGCCGGACTCGCCGAAAGCGGGTGAAACGGAAGGAACCGGATGGACGGGAGGGGAGACAGACTCGGGACGCTCTACGGCTCTGGGGCGAGCGACGTCCTGTGCCGGGAGTGTGGCTCCTGGCGGCATTCGCGACTGGAACATTTTTTCCAGTGAACTGAGGCGCTGTTCAAGCGCGTACATGCGCGCGAGAAGATCCTGTGGCCGAAACTCGCCAAAGAGCTCCGCGAATCGCTGCACCCGCACGATGGCCACGATGGCAAGAATGGGAATGAGCAGAACCAGCAGTACGCCGAAAAGGCCAAGAATTTCCATTGTGGGTGCCAGGACGCTGTGCGGCGAGATTAGACCATAGTCCTCTTCGTTTAAACAATGTTTGCCGGCCGCGTATTGCCGGCGGGCCCGCAACGTCCCCTATCGCTCGCTATAGGCGAACTCTGTACCGTGGTCGGTAAGCTGCGAGCCAGCCCTGATTTCAGGAGCACTGCTAAGGCGGGGTTTACCGCACCCTCACGGGGGGAGTCTTCCGGGGGCCGGGCAGCCGAGGTGCGTGACCGTACAGGTTGACCGTGACACTACTTGGCACGCTGGCCCCCTGTCCGCAAGGACAGGTTTTTCCACAGGGCATACAGTGAAACCCTGGCGAAAGGTTTGGCGAAAGTCTGTTTTCATGGAAGTTGTTCTTTATCAGAAGTATATGAAGCATTTTTGACGGAAAACAGGGGTACTAGGAGAGTCGTTTAGGGTGGAAAATGTGCCTTTTGTACCATCGCGTTTGGGGTCGGCCTGGTGTCAAATGGGACAGGTCAAGGGGATTGGGGATTGACCCAAAGGACAGGTTGCCGCATCTAATCCTGCGAAGAGCAAAGCAGAAAACAAGGCTCTCCAGTCCGAGCAGTAGGGGTTTACCCAAGAGGAATACGATGAAGAACACAGATAAAAGCCGGAAGTGGATGTGGTGGCTGCTGGGGGTTGTGGCGGCTCTGCAGGTTTACTTCGTGCGCGAACTTCTGGCTGTGTTTGCATTATTCGCGGTGGGTTTTGTGGCCGTGGCCTTTGTGGTTATCAGCCTGTACATGATGCACAAGGTCTGGGAAATGGGGGTGATCCGATTCGTGGATAGCCGCCACCCGGCTGTGAATTTGGCACGCCGGAGCTATGAAGTCCTGGATGATTTGGCACGTCGACCGTTCCGCCGTCCGGGGTCAGTTGCTGTCCGCTAGTCGAATTGTTAGAACGAATTTCTGACGCAGGTCAGAGCACAGGCAAATTCCGGAGCAGCTGACTCCTTCAGCACGAATCCGGATTTGCAGCGAAGTTAATAAAGAAAGGCCAGCCGTCCTGAGAGAGCGGCTGGCCCTTTTTTTGTTATTTGACAACTTTGTGTCGTCGCTCCGCTCCAACTAGTAGAAGCACACTCCTCCATCAACATTGAGGGCTTGGCCGGTCATGGCACTGGAATGCTCGGAACACAGGAACAGCGCCGCACGGGCGATCTCGGCGGCAGTTTGTGCGCGGCCCTGCAGGAGACCATTCAGGAAGCCGGCCAGTTGTTCCTCTTCGCTGACGCCAAGTTTGCGGGCCAGCTCTGCGCCAAGTTCTTTGGACATGGCGGTTTCGGTAACAGGCCCCGGGCAAATTGCGTTAACGCGCACGCCTTTGCGGGCGGCTTCTGCAGCGGTGACGCGGGTGAGTCCGAGAATCCCGGCTTTGGCAGCAGCATAGGCAGAGCCCCAGGAGAAAGCAGCCTTCGCCGAGATGCTGGAGATGTTTAGGATAACGCCGTCATTGCGGTCGTACATATGGGGGAGGACCAGCTTGGTGAGCAGAAATGTTGCGCGCAGATGGACAGCGATAACTTTGTCGAACTCTTCAAGGGGGTAATCTTCCACGGGAACGACCGGACCGTAGTGCCCGGCGTTGTTCACGAGGATGTCGATGGCACCAAATTTTTTGCGGGCGTGATCAACGACGGCGGCGCAATCCTCCGCGCGGGTCAGATCTGCGACTGTGAAATCAGCACGGCCCCCCTGCGCGGAAACGTCCGCCGCCGCAGCCGCAAGTTCTTTCTCGGTGCGGGCGGTGAGAAAGACCGAAGCACCTTCTTTTGAAAACAGGCGAGCGATTGAGCGGCCAATGCCGCGACCGGATCCGGTGATGAGCGCCACTTTATTGTTAAGAATCATAATGAGGCAAGGATAGAAGGAAGCGCGCGCGAGGGCAAGAAAGCCCCGGCGTTTCGCACCGAGTTTTTCGCGCGCGGCCAAACAGCCTGCAGATTCCAGTTCAGATGGCGGCAGCAAAAATTCGCTGACGAACGGATATCAGAGATCGACAGGACGCGTAGCGCCAGGAGACAGCGCTATTTACAAATGCAGAAGCCCGGCCACCTGACTGGCCGGGCTTCTGTGCGTTGAGAATTTGCGGAAACGGTTTACGTTAGCCTCTTGGCTTTAAGCCCTTCAACAATGCATGGACCATATCTTCGATCTGATTTCGCGAAAAGGTTGGATGATGCGCCGGCTCTTGTCCAATGGCACGGTAGGCCAAATGCTTCGAACCGTTCTGCAGGACGTCCAGGACAAATGTGCCTTCGCGAAAACGGATATTCTGATAGTTGACTTCCGGAGGACCGTAGCCCCATCCGTTCCAGCAACCGAACGGGCCGCAGACCAGACCTCCGTACCCACCGGGATAAACACGCTCGACCGTCACATGGCGACCCCTTATTGCGAATTGATAGTCGACAAGAAAATCGGCGGTTGCCGGATCGCCGACTTGCGCCAATCCCTTGGCGTTGAGTTGGCGTTCGATTTCAGTGCGCAATTGCCGACGGGTAATGTCGTCCACCGGATCAGATTCGGCGGCAACATTTCCATTGCGGCGAATCGCATCCCGGGATACTACCGGACGGTCTGTGCCTGGGCCCGCTTTCCGGGTCGCTTGCATGGGCCTCCAGGCCCAGGTCTGATGCTTAAGCACGGGGATCGTGGAATCCCGAATAACTTCGACATGTTCATCGCACCCGGCCAGCAGAAGCCCGCTGCCGAGAACTACGGCAGCCAACAGACGCGATGCGCGTTTCGAAATTGTCTTGAATTGCATTTCCTAGGCCTCCCAAACACAGCCATTTCGCTTTCCCCTGTTGAACCCTGCAAGGGCGTCATAGTTGCGCGCGAAATGAGGAATAGAGCGGCCGGCAAGTCGGACTGCGGGGGAGCAGAGCTGAATCCGCGCCCAACCGATTACTGCAGAACAGGAGAAGCCCAATTGGCGGGAGGGAAAACGATGGGCCAGAAATTGGGGGCGGGATGGTCGAACGCAAATGCAACGGCAAAAGTTCCGGGCGACGAGGGTTCACTGCGAACCACCCGGCAACTCTGCTCCAATTTGTTTTTTGGATTTAGCAGGACGAGCGGCTGTCCTGTATGGACTTCCATCTTCAACTTGAGAAGGCCGCCATGCGCATTGACCACCAGCGTCTGCGTGTCTTCTTGCACCTGCACGCGATCTGGAGTTTCCGTGACGACGGTAACCGCCATCTGCAGCATGACGCGCTCGCTGCGCCTGCGGTTCGCCGGATCGGCGATGGGGAACTGTGACATTCAAGGTCTCCAAAATGCAATCGTTTCAATGGCATCTCACGACACCAGTATCTGGGTCTTGGCGTGATGACACGCAAGCGCTTTTGTGAAATTCTCGTGGCCGGGTGGTGCATGGGCGCACGAGATTGCCAATTGAACTGGGCTTGCCCAGCTTACAGGAACAAGTAGGGTCAGCCGCCTGTTTCCGGAGAGTCGCGGCGAGAGTTGGTTATACGGTCCTTACCGGATAACCGCGCCATTACTATTACTAAAATAATCTAATTTCTGCTGAAGAGCCGTTTTGGCGGCCGGCCATTCCGAATCGATGATGCTGAAATATACCGAGTGGCGAAGCCGGCCGCTTGCCGTGATCATGTGGTTGCGAAAGGTTCCTTCCTCTTTCGCACCGATGCGCTGAATGGCGGCGCGAGATTTTTCATTGAGAGAGTCGGTCTTAAGTTCCACGCGAATGCACTTGAGAGTTTCAAACGCGTGGCGAAGCATGAGGAATTTAGCTTCCGTGTTCACAGCAGTGCGTTGCCAGTTCGGGGCTATCCACGTCCAGCCAATCTCCACGCGATGATGAATGCAATCGATGTTGGCAAATCGCGTGCTGCCGATCGGGCGGCCGCCCGTTTTTTCGATGGTGGCGAAAGGAAGCGAAATGCCGCGCCGCTGCTCGTCCAGTGCCGCGGCAAGATATTCAACCATTTCTTTTTTGCTGCGTACCGGCGTGGGAATCCAGCGCCACAGCTCCTCTGCAAGTCCCACTTCTGCCAGACCCTCGGCATGCCCGTGCGAAAGCGGTTCCAGCCGAACGTGCCGTCCTTCCAGAGTCACCGGTGCCACTTCCATGGGAGCGATCATGATGCCGGGAGTTTAGCCACACCTTGCCCTAAATTGCAGCGCCAATATGGAACAGGGGGCAAACCGTTCTGAACAAAAGAGATGCAGCATCCGCAATGAGTGGGTTATGATAGAGTCTTCGGAATCTATCGAGCTAGGATGACAATGCAGACAGCGACGAATGGGAAAGTATTGCTAAGGGTTCGGCCGAGGGGTTTTTGCGCAGGTGTAGTCCGCGCTGTGGACATTGTTGAATTGGCGCTGGAAGCGTATGGCGCGCCCGTTTATGTTCATCACGAGATTGTCCACAATACCTATGTCGTCGAGCAGTTGCGCCGCCGCGGAGCAATTTTCGTGGAATCCATCGGCGATGTTCCCCATGGCGCAGTATTGGTTTTCAGCGCACATGGAGTGCCGCCAACCGTGCGAGAAGAGGCGAAAATACGCTCGCTGAAAGTTATCGACGCGACATGCCCCCTGGTGACGAAAGTTCACTTGGAAGCGCTGAAATTTGCGCGTGAAAAGCGGACCATCATTTTGATTGGACACAAAGACCATCAGGAAATCGTCGGTACGTCGGGAGAAGCGCCCGACCGCACGATCGTGGTCGATTCTGTAGCTGCTGTTGACGCTTTGGAGGTCGAAGATCCGGAGAAATTATCGTTCCTGACGCAAACGACACTGAGCCTCTACGACACTCAGGAAATTGTAGCGCGTCTCCGGCAGAAGTTCCCGGCCATCAAGGGACCAGCGAGCGACGATATCTGCTATGCAACGCAGAATCGACAGGAAGCGGTTGAACAGGTTGCCAAAGATGTGGATTTGATTCTGGTCGTGGGCTCCCCGAACAGCTCGAATTCCAACCGTCTGGTGGAAGTGGCGCAACGCAGCGGTGTTAAAGCGCAGCTTATCGATTCCGCCAAAGACATCGACGTGAAGTGGCTGGAAGGTGTTGCACGCGTCGGTTTAACGGCCGGCGCGTCCGCTCCCGAAGTTCTCGTTGAACAAGTCAGCGAGCGCCTTGCCGAATGCGGATTTACCGACCAGCGCGATTTGGATTTGATTCGCGAGGATGTTCGGTTTACGCTACCCGCGGAATTGGCGACAATCGCGCCCGCGCCCAGGCGCTAGTCCGGTAGGGTAAGGCGGTACAGGGGATTTGTTTCCGGACCAGGATCTTTGGCTCCGGCGAAAAGCAATCACCAGGTCGTTTGTGAAGAAGGAGCTCAACCTTGGCGGTCAAAATCGTCCGTCAGTCGAAGAAGATTGCCTTGATTGGCGCGCCTTCGAGCGCTGCTGCATTTCTCCCTGGCAGCGAAAAGGCCCCGGCTGCAATACGTGCTGCAGGAATCGTGGAAAAGCTCGAAGCTGCAGGTTTTGAAGTGATCGATCATGGCGACTGTGCGCCGCGGCTTTTTGCCGACGATCCGGAACATCAACGGGCCCGAAATCTTCCGGCGATTGTAGCTGGTCTTACGGATTTAAAGGCGCGGGCCGAGATTGCCGTAAAGAGCGGCGCGCTGGTCCTGGTTCTTGGCGGCGACTGCGCACAGGCAATCGGCTTGTTGACCGGTGCTCGGCGCTATTACAAGCATCTGAATCTCTTGTGGTTTGATCGCGATGCGGATCTGAACACTCCTGCCACTACGCCCTCCGGGCGTATTGACGGGATGGTTGTAGCGCATGTCATTGGCAAAGGCTCGCCGGAGCTTGTGCGCTTCTGGGGAGAGCCATCCATCGTTCGCGAGCCGGATGTCACGTTATTTGGAATTGACAGACTCGATCCCGGCGAACAGGAATTTCTGAATACTTCACCAATGCGCCACGTCTTGGCCACCGAGATTCAGGCCAAAGGGGCGGTCAGGGCCGCTCAAGAAGTCCTCACCACGATTCACGCGGACACGCGCGAATTTGTTTTGCATCTCGATACCGATGTAATTGCTCAAGAAGAGTTTTCTCCTGTGAATGTCCCGGGAAGCGGGGGGCTGCGGCTTGCTGAGGTCCGCGCTGCGCTTTCCACGATTGCTGAGAACAAGAACCTAATCGGTCTGGACGTGGCCCAATACAACCCGGACAAAGATCCAGATGGTAGTGGCGCAAGGAAAATTGTCGATCTGTTGGTCGAAGCTCTGAGTGCAGGTCACAAAGCTGAGGATGCGAATTCCTCCGAAGGTGCTTCCCCTGCACTGGAAAAATCGACCTCCGAAGAGACTTCGGCGTAGGTTTTCCGTCTTCGTGCCGTTCCTCAGGGTTAAAGGAACGGCACGTCCGGTCCATGGGGCGCTCAAATCTTGAAAACGGCAACCAGGTGATGGGTGTGAACTGCCGGACTGCGGCCGAACGAAAACTCCGGGATCCCGGCACCAGCGCGGACCACGCCGGTTGCGCACAAGATTGCTGGTTCACACGGCCTTTGCGCGAATATGGCGCGCGAGTCCCAGAAAAGAAAAATTGACACCAGCTGCGAAAGCGTATTGTTCCACTTCCTCAGCCGGAACATATTGAGAGATCTCCCGCCGCGCTGCGGCGATGAACGCAGCCTGCGCTTTGCTGTTGTCAGGAGTGTCGCGGAGTATTTCTTCCGCGCTGGAATTCCATGCACGTAGCCGCTCGCGGAAAACTTCGATATGCTTTTCTGGATTTTCTGCAAAACCGAAATGAGTCAGAAACAGTTGGCGCGGACCTCGCGCAAGAATCATTGTAAGAGACTGCTCCCACTGCGCAAGATCAACTTCCGGAGGGGGAGTCGCAGGCATAATGTAGGGGTGATTTGAAATGCGAACGCCGGCAGTGTCGCCAACGAAAGCGATTCCTTCCGATTGATCAAAAAAAGACACGTGGTGTGAGGCATGGCCCGGAGTGTAATCCACGTCGATTTGCCGGGCGCCAATCGTGAAGGACTCCCCACCCTCAAGGATTTGCAGGTTCTGCGCGGGGACTGGCAATGGGTCACCAAAAAGCCGATGGATGTCGCCGCTCCATAGTCGCCCTGCGCTGGCCAACAATCGTGAGGGATCAATCAAATGCGGTGCCCCAACCCTGTGGACGTACACAGAAAGCCGCGGATTTTCACGGACAATAGCCCCCGCGGCACCGGCATGGTCCAAATGAATATGAGTGAGCAGAACGGCGTCCAGGTTTTGCAGTGTGAGGCCAAGTCCCGCCAGGCGCTCGCGCAAAGCCGGTAAGGTGGAAGCAGGGCCTGGGTCCACGAGGGCGTAGTGACCATCTGATTCAAGCAATGCGGAGGCCACGCACCGGGGTTGGCCGTCCCAATACAAGTCGATCGTCGTTACCGGATCCATGCCGAGGATTAGTTTAGCGCAGCGGAGTGCAAAACAGGTTGTCCTCTTGGGGATGGCCGGCACGTCCGGGCCCAAATTTTTTCTGAATTCGGTGTAAATCAAAAAATAGAGCGCGTCTTTTCCCCGTTCAAAACAATCAAACCAACACAGGGATAACTCTTCTCGTGGATGCGTGTTGTTTGCGGAAAACTTCCAAAGGGCCTGTAGTTGGACGAGGAAGTACTTGCGAAGATAGGGAATTCTGGACTAGGCTTAGAGCACCGTTTTTGTAGTTTTTGAAAGTTCTCCCCTTGGTGCGCAGGGTGTCTGCCGGGAGAGGCGTTTACTGCGTGTGGCGGCCCGCACGGAAACGGCAGGGGTTTTGCTGCGATACGTCATACGGAGTCTGCCCAACGCAGCGGTTTTGAAATGGGCGGACGCATCAACCAAACAGGTTTAGATAATTCAGATGGCGATGATTTTATGGAGGAATATGATGCGTAAGTGGTGTTCAGTAGTGGCGATGGGAGCGCTCCTGGCGCTGCCGACATGGGCTCAGCAAAAGAGCAGCAGTGCAGCAGATGATGCCGTTGCAGAAAATAAGACCGCAGAAACCAATGCAGCCGCAGGAAATGCCGCGAGTGTAGCTCCGGCATCGCGTAACGTGTTTGCATTGCCTTCCTCGCCCCGTCCAAAGGCGAGTCCGTTCCCAGCTGCTGGTTCGAAGGTCACGGAAGAGGCGCCGGGCCGTTTGTTGCCCCGCTATGAAATCGCGGCTATGTATCAGTATCTGAATTTCAATCCGGGCGATCCGTTTGATAGCTTCAACAATCACGGCGCTACGGGTTCCTTTACGTATAACGCGAACAAATGGCTCGGTTTGACCGCTGAAATCGGCGGCTATCATTTCGGCAGCCGCAATGTAAACGCTTCAACTGCAGGATTCAGCACCAGCGGCGGAATCACCAGCTATTTGTTTGGTCCGCGCCTGAATTTGCGCCGATTTGATCACTTCGTACCATTCGCCGAATTTCTTGTCGGCGGAGCGCATGGCGGACCGCAGCTGACCGGCGGAGATAGCCAGAGTACCTTTGCCCTGGCAGCTGGCGGCGGTGTGGACATGGTCATTCTGAAGAATCTGGCCTGGCGCGTGGCCGAACTGGATTACTTCAATACAAATTTTTCTGGTCAGTTTCTCGGCGCAACCGCTCGTCAGAATAGCTTCCGCGCTGGAACGGGCATCGTGTTGCGCTTCGGTATTCCGAATCCGCCGCCTCCGCCCAATCATTCGCCGGTCGCGTCCTGCTCAGCCAATCCCGCCTCCGTATACACAGGTTCGAGCGACAACGTTGCGATTCACGTGGCTGCCAGCGATGAAGACAACGACGCTCTCACGTACAGCTACACCGCGACCGGCGGCACCGTTGATGGCAACGGCGCTGATGTGCGCTGGAGTCCAGCGGGCTTGAAAGAAGGCACCTACACAGTAAATGCCAAAGTTGACGACGGCAAGGGTGGAACGGCAACCTGCGCGACCGACGTCGCTGTTGCTCCCAAGCCCAACACTCCGCCGACGATCTCCTGCGCGACCGATCGCAGCCCCATCATGCCGGGCGAGCGCACCGGAATCACCGCAACTGCCAGCGATCCGGATAACGATCCGTTGACTTACAACTACAGCACCACCGGCGGCCAAATCGTCGGCAGCGGCGCGAAAGTTGAATTTGATTCAACCGGACTGCAGCCAGGCAGCTACACCGTGAAGTGCTCGGTAAGCGATGGCCGCGGCGGCAATGCCGATGCTTCGACCAACGTGGATGTGCAGCAGCCGCCGCCTCCGCCCCAGGCGACCAAGGTTGGCGATTGCGGATACAACAAGCCCGCAGCGACCCGTTTTGACAACGCTTGCAAGCGCGTTGGAGACGACGTCGCCCTGCGCCTCAAGAATGACCCGAACGCGAAGCTGGTGATCGTAGGCTTTGCGGATGCCAAGGAACCGAAGGCTGCCAAGGTTGCCGCGACGCGCGCTGACCTGGCTAAAGCGTACCTCGGTGAAAAGGGTATCGATGCCTCCCGTGTCTCCACCCGTACCGGTGAAGCCTCAAAGGAAAAGGGCATGGAGAAGGAAAATCGCCGCGTGGACTTCGTTATCGTGCCAGAAGGCGCAACGTACTAAATCACGCGGCGAGCGAGCTCGTCGGTGAGACGAGCTGGCTCGCGGCATAACCGCAGCAACCGATAAGCGGGCTCTTTGAGATAAAACTCAGGAGCCCGTTTTGTTTTAAACTCATCTAGATTCCCAATTTGCGGAGACCGTTTGAAGCCCAGAGATTTTCTTTTTTCCTGCGTCGGGGTCCTGGTTCTTGCGATTGGCGCAAATTCCATCGCTGCTCAGGAATGGAACCGCATCGGACCTGCAGGTGGTGATGTAATCTCCCTGGCTGCTGCTGCGCCTGACCATCTTTACCTGGGGATGGCTGACGGGCATATCTATGCTTCCGACGACGGCGCAAAACGCTGGGAGCTGCGGGGGCGCGTGGACCTGCGGCCCGATACAGTGGTTCAACGTCTGGTGGTCGATTCGCGTTCGGCGCGGCGACTATTTGCTGCGGTTTGGTATCAGGAACTTTCCGCCGGGGGCGGCCTCTTTCGCACCGAAGACGCGGGAAGGGCGTGGGTTCCGGCGGGACTTCGAGGGGAAGCGGTGCGCGTGGTCGAACAGTCACCTTCTGCTCCGGAGACTTTCATAGCTGGTACGCGCAGCGGAGTGTTTCGTTCCAGCGACGATGGAGTCAGTTGGCAACGCATCACTCCCGTTGGTGATCAAGAACTTCGCAACATCGATTCTCTTGCGTTCGACCCGCGCAATCCGCAAACGATCTATGTGGGGACGTATCATCTCCCGTGGAAAACAATCGATGGCGGAAAAAACTGGACTGCTATTCCCGCTGGAATGATCGACGACTCGGATGTAATGAGCCTGCGCATCGACGCCGCGCACCCCGATCGCGTTTTTGCCAGCGCCTGCTCAGGTATCTATCGCAGCGAAAATGGCGGTGCTCAGTGGACCAAATTGCAGGGTATTCCTTACACCTCGCGGCGCACGCAAGTTATTGTGCAGGATCCGTCCGATGCGTCTGTACTTTACGCGGGGACCACAGAGGGCCTGTGGGTCACCAGAGATTCTGGTGAAAATTGGTCGCGTATTTCGCCACGCGATTGGGTAATCAATGGCGTAGCGTTTGCAAAGAAGTCGGGTTCTGAACCGGAGCAGCGCTTGATTTTGGGCACGGAAGGACACGGGGTCCTGGTCAGCGATGATGCGGGCAGGTCGTTCGTCCCTGCAAACGATGGACTGTCACATTATGTTGTGGCAGATCTCGTTGGTGACCCCGGAGATCCACAGCATCTTCTGGCGCGCGTGCCTGGTCTTCCGGGAATCCTCGAAGAGACCCACGATGCGGGCAAGACATGGATCCCGCTTGCCGGGGATACTCCGTCCCCAATCCGGAAAATTTTGGCGGGTGCTGCCGGATGGTTTGCTTTGCTCGATGCGCGAGGTGGACTCGCACAATACGATGTTGCTTCGAAAACGTGGAAAAAATGGAAGTTTCTTGTGCAGCAGAATATCCGTGCTCCTCAACGGAAGGCGAAGAACTCCGGGCAATTCCGCCGCGCCATGAAGGAGATGCCAGCGCAAGTCTTTGATCTGCGCTTTTCGGCAGACAAAGTTTATGCGGCGACGGATCACGGCTTGTGGTCCGGCAGTCCGAGGGACCAAATTTTTAGGCCCA
>DATHFT010000109.1:0-2326 GCA_035317965.1 Saccharimonadales bacterium (SeqCode)
CGTTTCTCGCTTGAATTAAACAGCTGGTCGATCAAATCCTCTTCAATCCGAATATTGCGTGCCAGCATGAATTCAATGAAGCGATCGGAAAGGTCGTGCTGTTCGTGCAGCTTCTGGAGCATTTCCTTTTTATCAATAAACAGCACCGTGCTTTCCAGTATCGCCGTCGCGTTCCCCATTCGCACCGGCTGTCCGGCCAGGCATCCTTCGCCAAAAAAGTCCCCGGGTCCGAGAATCGCTACCACCGCCTCTTTCCCCGCATCGCTGAGAACCGACAGCTTCACGCCGCCTTCCTGCAAATACATCACCGTCTTGGCCGGGTCGCCCTGCGAAAACACGATGTCCGTCTTGCCGAATGCTTTGACCGTTTTTGCCAATCCAGATGAATCCAGAAAGGCCTTCAAATCGAAGTCGAGCCCGGCCTTGGTCCGCAGATTTGATTTGCGCTTCTTTACGATTCGCTTGCGCACATTACTCCCGCGACGAACTCTCAGATTTCAGCCACGGCTCTCCGCGCATTCTCATCGCTTGCCCCGAGAATGTTATCACGCCGGTCCGTAAGCGCGTACGGTAACGTACGCAGGGGCCCTGGCATGGTCTGGCCGTCCCGGGGCTTCGCAAGTTGAACCCGGCGGGAAGCGCAGCGTGCCGCGGGGTGGTGTTCACCCGCGAAACTTTTCCGGTTCTTGTCTTGCTCCCATGCGCGGGCTTTCGGCAAAGCAACCCTGTGCACAAGTGAACAGACACGTTCATTCCTATTGCTTAAAATTGCCTTGTAGTAAAGGGCTTGCCGGGCGTTCAGGCGACTCCTTTTGATGGATCTGGAGCGGGCGCCTGTACAAACGCGGGCCCATGGCCGCCAGACTGCGGACGCTGGCCGGCTGTCACAATCATTCAGGCATCTGCCAGGCAAGACGCACGGTGAAGCATTCTTCGCGCTGGTTCTCTTTGATTACCCACGGGGTTCGCGCAAGACAACGGAACATGACTCGTACTGTCGGCGCGGCTGTTCCGCTGGGGCAAGTTTCGGCTGTGACGGAGATGTACTCGAGGTAACACGATGAAACCAACTGGCATGATTCGCATGGCAGCACTTGTGGTGGTATTCGCGATGGCCGCTCCACTTCAGGCGCGGCAAGAGAAGCCGGATAAACAAGAAGAAAAAGCCAAACCTGCGCAGCAGCAGGCTAAAGAGAAGCCGCAACGGCAGGACAAGGCCCACGAAGAACAGCAGCATCCTAAGCCGCAGGACAACTCCGCCAGGCAGCAGCAAGAAGCCAAAGCGCGGCAGGATTCGCAACGCCAACAGCAACCGAGCAAGTCCGCAAGACCTCCGCAGCAGGAAGCCAAAGGGCAGGATCCACAGCGCCAACAGCAACAGAGCAAGGCGGTAAGACCGCCGCAGCCTCAAGGGAATGGTCATCAAGAACAACCAAGAGCGCAGCAACAAGACAGGGCGCAAAGAAACCAGCAGGTCCAAGCCAACAGCCACGAACAACAGCAGGACCGATCCTCAGGGCGTCCCCAGCGCACACAACAGGCCATCGCCAGGCAACGCGCGCAGCCCGCGCTTCGCCTGAGTGCCCGGGGCGGCGGTCGCATTTCCGAGGAGCGCTTTCATTCCAACTTCGGCCGTGAGCACCACTTCCGAGTTGGCAACCCGGTTCTGGTTGGCGGATATTCCCGTTTTCAGTATGGCGGCTATTGGTTTGGATTCGTCGAACCATGGCCTACGGGTTGGTACTACACCGACGATGTCTACATCGACTACGTAGATGACGGCTACTACATGTACGACCCGTACTATCCCGGAACGCGTTTTGCCATCAGCGTTGTACTCTGAGTCCCGATTCAGACGGCAGCCCGAACGCAGTCCCGGCCCTTCGCGCAAATTCGTTGCAGGTTTTCGCCAGCGAGTCCAGGCAGGCCACGCTCCCGGTGGTCGCCATCCCCTGCTTTGCGATATAGTCTCCCCCGCAAGTTTTTGTGGAGGGATTAATGATCGACTTTTCGCAGGGTAGTCGCAGGGCCTTTATTCAAGGTGTCGCAGCCACCGCTGCCGTCAGCAGCGCCGCTGTTTCCTTGCCGCGATCGCTATTTGCAGCTTCTGCGGACATGGACGTCGTCCGCGCCGAAATCAAGAAGCGCCACGACGAAGCGTTGAAGCGTCTGCAGAACTGGATCCAACACCCCTCCATCGCCGCCGAAAATCGCAGTATGAACGAAGGCTGCGAACTGATGATGGGAATGCTCGCCGAAGCAGGCTTCAGCGGCATCACCAAGATGCCGACCGACGGCCACCCAGGGGTCTTTGCGACCCTCGACG
>DATHFT010000110.1:0-34845 GCA_035317965.1 Saccharimonadales bacterium (SeqCode)
GACATTCCTCCACCGAGAAGGTTGTTAAGAAGAGCGATGGCGAAGCGATCCTCGTGGCCGAGCGGGACCGACGGGACTCCGAGACAGAGATGAACTTGTTCAAGGTCACGTTTGGTCTCGAGATGAATCGGCGCCGCGGTGGGCGGAGCGTCATGCTTTTCCGTTGGGCCGGCCGGTTGCAAGTGGCCGAATTCTTTCTGCACGAGTTCGAGAACTTGCTCATGTTTGACGTTGCCGGCTGCAGTGATGACCAGCTGATCGGGCGCGAACCAATTCTGGAAACGGGTGCGAAGTCCGTCGCGATTGAATTTTCTGACGGTGTCTGGCGTGCCAAGAATGGGGCGGCCGAGCGGATGATCGGGCCAGAATCCGCTGGTGAAAATTTCATGGAGCATGTACTCGGGATTGTCCAAATCCATTTTAATTTCTTCAAGTACGACCTGACGCTCTTTCTTGACGTCTTCGTCGTCAAATTTCGGGCGAAGAATGAGATCGGCGATGACGTCGAAGGCAATGGGTAGATGCTCGTCGAGAATTTTGGCGTTGAAACAGATCTGCTCTTTGGACGTGAACGCGTCGAGCATGCCGCCGACCGAATCCATTTCCCGGGCAATGGCTTCAGCCGAGCGTCGCTCGGTGCCCTTGAAAACCATGTGCTCAATGAAGTGGGCGAGGCCATTTTCGACGGCGATTTCGCGGCGCGAACCGTTGCGGACCCAGAGGCCAATGGAGATGGAGCGCACGTGGGACATGGTCTCGGTGATAACCACGAGGCCGTTGGGGAGGACGTGCTTCTGAATGTCGCGGGTTTCTGTGGCGGTGGCCATGGATTGATTGTGGCACAGGGGTGCCGCAAGGACCAGTGAACCGTGGCCCCGGTGCAGGGTGAGCACCGGCAGCGAGTGAACTAGAATTGCCCGGACGGAATTTGCGATGAACGGACACACACCTGCGCAGAACATCTGGAAGTTCATGAAACAAAAGGGGATTTTTGTCAGGAATGACGGGAAAAAGAGAGGGCGGCAAGAACCGCGAACGGGACAGCGGAAAACCAGGCAGAATTCACACCCGAACGAGTCAGGGTTGCAGGGTTAATTCACAAGCCGATTCCCGGGAAATTCGAAATTCACAACCCGCTTGCAATCCGCAGAGTGGCGCGGTCGCGCAGCGACAGACTAAGGGGTGATCAATCAGGGTTTTCCATCACGACGCCTCGTCTGACGCTTCGTCCAGTGGGGCCGCCGGAGTGGTCTCGGCTGGTTGAGCAGTACTGCCCTGGGTACGAAGAGCGAGCTTGCTCGGGAAATAGGTTTCGCCCCGAAGCAGGGTTTCAATTCCGACGATCAAGGAGTTGAGCGAGCCCTTCGATACGCCACCGCTAAATCCGGATTTTCGAGCCTCATTCTCAAGCGCGGTGTCCACATTGTGCTGGGTAAACAACAGCAGGGGTATTTTCGGCGCGGCCAGCCGAATCGCGCTGCCGGCCTGAAGCCCGTTTAGTTTGGGCATCGTCAAATCCAGAATCACGATGTCCGGTAGCAACTCGGCTGCTTTGCTAACAGCCTCAAGCCCGTCGGCCGCTTCTCCACAGATTGACCATTCAGGATTTTCTCCCAGGGTCTGCCGGAGAACTTTCAGTATTTTCGGATTGTCATCAACAATTAGAATCCTGGTCATTTTCCGTCCCAAAGCCCCGGGGAACCATGTTCAGTTCGGGCCCGATCCATCCGTAGGATACCCTACATTGTGAACCGGGGATGAATGAATAGGGAGAATCCCGTATGAATCACTAGTCGTTGGCTAACATAGCAAACTTCACTAGGCCGGGGTTAGAACTACCTGCGGCAGGCCGGCAAAATCCGTCTCGGGCCGACTTGACTGTGGGTCACAATTCCCTCGTTTCAGCGCCTTTCGATCGCCGGAGCGAGGTACAACCGAGGAGGCGGTGCAGGTGGAAGAGCATCGCCAAAATCGGTCGCCGCTTGGAAAGAATCGACGGAAACAAGCGACCAGCGGTCCGCAATCAAACGAGGGTTTCCGTCCCCTTTATAGAGATGCGGAGACTAGGGAATTCACGTGCCAACGCCCGTTTCAATCAGGGGGGGTGTAGTGCGACTCTATAGAATTGCAGTACAGGTCAAGGAGCATCCGCGCCTGGGGGGTAGCAGCGCCTGCGCGTTTTTTATCATGGCGGAAGGCGGTCGCGAAGCCGAGCAGAGATCGCTCGAGATCGCCCGTTTTTTCCGTTTCAGCAGCAAGGTAGACATATCCTCGATCGCGCAGGGGATGCTGGAATACGTTCTGATGGGCGGATCGCAGAAGAGCGTTGGCGGAGGGACTGACCGCCATGCATCGGTGGCCATCCGCAGCGTGCGGTACGGATCGCTACGTATTGGACGGCACCTCATACGCTTTCCTGGCTGGCATCTTTCCTAGAACCCGGGGTATGCCAGTTGACCAACAGTGTCGACGTCCTGAACGGCTCGGAGACGGAGTTATCCCGGGGGAGGATGCCCGCGAATCCGTTTTTTATCACTTAAGAAATGTCGCGATTGTTTTCTGCAGATCGGCCAGATTGGACTTCGATACCACTGCGTTTACCCCAGCGGACACGATTTCACTCTGAGGAATGATGGAAGCGTGCATGGTGAAAAGAATGATCGGCGCCTTGACGGGTATGGCCCGGAGCCGGCGCGCGGCTTCGAGACCATTCAGCCGCGGCATGGCCAGATCGAGGATGATCAAGTCAGGGATAATTTGTGGAGCTTTTTCAACGGCTTCCAAACCGTCTTCGGCCTCATGGATTTCAAAGTCCGCGTGCTGGAGCTGGAAAAAATAGCGCAGATGAGCGCGGACCAAATCGTTATCGTCAACAATGAGGATGGATTTCGTCATGAACCGCCCCTAGAAGGTGGCAGCCATGAAGCTGGAGAGCACCTTACGTACGGCAGCGTACGGTGTTCAAGGCGATTCGGCTATCAGGTTTTTCAAGTAGAAATGATTACTGCACTTCGGCTTGCCACTGCGTACTCTGACGGACGATGGTTCCGTAACACTCGCAGGCGGCTTCTTCCAGTAAAGCCCTGTTCTTGATTTTGACCGAACCGCGCGTGTAGTTGATGAACCCGGCCTTCTGCAAAATTCCCGCGGCGACGGTTACGCTCGCCCTGCGGGTGCCCAGCATGTGGGCGAGAAACTCCTGGGTCAGGGGAACAATTTCGCCGCCCAAACGGTCCTGCGACATCAGCAGCCAGCGGGCCAAGCGCTGTTCGACCTCATGTATGCGATTGCAAGCGGCTACTTGGGAAGCTTGCATGTTCATTTGCTGGGCATGACGGTGGAGGCTGGTCGCCAGCCGAGGACTTTCGCGGAGTATGGCCGGCAGATCAGCGGCTTTGATGCGGAAACCACTTCCGCCGACCTGCATGATGATGCGGGTATGGCTGGTGGTAAACCCAGCGGTCAACGGAATTCCCACAAAACCTTCCCGACCACACAAGCCCACCTCAACACTCTTGCCGTCCGCTACGATCGTCAAAACGGAGGCCAGTCCGTCATTGATGAAATAGGCGAACTTGATGGTTTCGCCGGCTTCATTGAGCACCGAACCCACCGGAAGATCGACAAATTCCAATTTTGAAAATAACTCGCCGCACTCGCTCTTCGGAAGCTCCAATAAAATTTGGTTCCGAACTGGTTGCTGGCCTGACTGCACACCCGGAATTTCGCGCCCAGGGCGCAAAGATTTTTTGGACGACATTAAGTCCTTTTTTTAAGACTGTCGAATTTCGCAGGACTGCCGCAGGGAGAGGCAGAGAAATGCTAGTAGGACTGTGGGGAGTGTACTCTATTGCTCGGTAAAAAGATGTGCGTCAGCGTACCGTATGGCTTTACCGGCACTAGCAGCTGGTTTCCAGAAGACTGCGAGCTTCGTCGAGCAGCACGTCGGTACCAGCGGCCTTGGACAGGACCGCGCGGAAACCGATGGCGCGAGCTTCTATTTCAACAGAATTGTCCGCGTGCAGGGAATACAGGATCAGGGGAACTTCGGGCATGGTTTCGTGAAGGCTGCGTGCGGCCTCCAGGCCGTTTAGAACCGGCATGGAGAGATCCAGCACGATAAGATCGGGGCGAAGTTCGTTGGCCTTCTGGATGCCTTCGCGGCCGTTCACTGCTTCGCCGCAGACTCGCCAGTCCTCTACGGACTCAAACGTTTGGCGAAGATTGCGCCGAATCAGGCTGCTATCGTCGACGATGAGGATTCGTTTCAACATGATGCTGTGCCTTGTAACACCATGTCCATGTTTGGGCCTAAAGCCAGTGCGGACAATCAGGTAAGCATGGTAGCAAGGATGACTCGCTCGAGAAGTTGCCCAACGCTAGAACCCGGGAAGAGCTAGAAACAGTAGTGCGACAAGAACCGCAGGCAGAACAGCCCGGGCCGAAGTTCAAGTTCGGTTGCTGCAGACCCGCGAGATGGGTCAGGCGGCGAGTTCCTGTTCCGGGTTGAGGATGTGCGCTGGAACTTTGCGCAGATCCCAGACCAAGCCGAACCAGGAAAGAGTTTTCAGCGTGTAGTACGTGATGTCGACTTCCCACCAGAAAAATCCCTGACGCGCCGAAGCCATGTAGTGGTGATGATTGTTGTGCCAACCTTCGCCGAGGGTCATGAGCGCGAGTAACCAGTTGTTTTTGCTGGTGTCCGTCGTGTCATAGCGGCGCGAACCGAAAAGATGCGACAGCGAGTTGATGGTAAAAGTGTCATGCCAGAGCAGCACAGTGCTCAGGCAGAAGCCCCAGATGAAAAGCGGCCATCCGCCGATCAGCCAGAGAGCGGCACCGAGTGCCACCGGAGGAATCAGGTGATATTTGTTGAGCCAGACCAGTTCGGGAAATTTCGCGAAGTCGCCAATGTAGTTCAGTCGGGTGTCGTTGTATTTGTCGGAAACAATCCAGCCGACGTGCGACCAGAAAAATCCGAACAGCGTGGGAGAATGCAGGTCGAGTTCCTGATCGGAATATTTATGATGGTGACGGTGATGAGCAGCCCACCAGAGGACGCCTTTTTGCGCCGAAGTCATGGCCATGAAAGCGATGACAAATTGGAAGACGCGGCTGGTCTTAAAGGCGCGATGCGAAAAATAGCGATGATAGCCGGCAGTGACAAAGAACATGCGCACAGCGAGAAGCGCCGCGCAGGTGATGAGATAAGACCAGTGAAACGGAATAAAAAATATGAGAAGTGCGAGGAGATGAATGATGACAAAAGGCAGCGTGAGAACTACGGAAATACGCGAACCATTTGGCAGTGGTATAGACAAAGCGCGCAAAGCAGAAGCCATCCGGCGTGATCCTTCGCATCCAAGATCAGATGCTGTTTATAAATTTTGCCAGTGCTAAGAAAAAATGAGGCTAGCTTTTGCACGGCCCTACACACTACAAGTCTACGGTTGGCGCGGGTAGCGGTCAAGCGAACCGTGGGACAGGTATGCTAACTGATTGGATGCGTGGAATTTGCCGCGCGTTATCTGCCGGACCCGGTATGCGCCAGCGCCGCGCGAAGTCTTGCCCCGGATGTGCTATCGTCTTCTAATATCAATCAAATGAGGAGCCTCGAAGGCGGCAGCGAGCCGCGATTCGAACAAAACAATGGCTGAACGCCCTGTACTTGTAGGACTGATACCGCAGACCGTGGTGCTCGATGAAGGCGACCAGGTTTCCTGGATTTCCGACGCGGGAAATTTGCGCGTGGAGTTTGATGTGAACCGCTGCCCGTTTTCATCGAATGTGTTTCAAGCGCCGGCGGGAATGCGGCTGCTGAGCGGTCCGCCGCGGATTGGGACAAAAGCGGCGACGTATAAGTATCGTTTGTGGCTGAACGAGCAGCTGGTGGGGCACGGCGAAGTGATCCTGCGAGAGAAATAGGCTTGCAGAAATTTGCCAAGGCCCGGACGAGTGACTCTCGCCGGGCCTTTTTTCATTCTTGACTGAGCAGTTCCCTGTCGCGATTCCGCGCGGTTTCCCAATTACTTCGTGGCCGCGGGCTGCTTGGCGATGACCTTGTCCGCGATTTTCTTGTAGGTCGCAAGAGGAATAATTTTCTTGCGCGTTAGGTCCGTCTTTTTAGCGTAGGGCCGGCCGTCGATAATCTTTTGGGCATACGCGTCGCCGATGCCCGGAAGCTGCTTTAGTTGGTCGAGGGTTGCGGTATTGAGATCGAGCAGGTCACCGGCTGCCGGCGCTGCTTGCGGGATGGCCGCAGGCGCAGGGCCCAGCGCGGGTCGCGGCTGCGAGATGGCTGCGGTGAAACCAAGAAACAAAACGGATGCTGCCAGCAATAGTCGGGTGATTTGTCGTTTCATGGATTGTTCTCCTTTACGCTGAGCAAACCTTGTTTGCAAAACCGTGCTCTAGCCAGTCCTGCGCAGCGAAGTGACGGCCGCCGTCGTTGCGCCGGTTCCGGGAGCGGGTATTGGCCCTGTTTGGTTTTTTCCGCGACCAGGGTTAGGACCGCGTTCAGCAGCCCTGCAGGCAAGCCCGCTGCCGCCAAAGGCGTCAGCCCGAACAGAGCGGATTTTTGGGCTTTCACTCCTGAAGTGGGCTCATTGAAGTGGTTCGGCCGGGACGGGCGCGCTGAACCGAGCTCACCGGAACAGGCGCATGATGGCCAATCAACCAGAGGAAGTCAATACACTGCTTGCGGACAGGCAGGAATTGAAAAGGCGACTAGTCCCCGGCTGCTAAAGCGCGGGGGGATTCCACCGATTCAGCCAGGCCGCGGCGCATCGGGCCCAGGACAAAGGCGGGAACGTCGCGTTCTGGGCTCAAGGACACATTGGTGGCTTTGCGAGGAAATTCGATTCGCTGATCGATTTTCAGGCCCGCTTCTTTCAGGAATTCTGCGGAAAAACCCAGGTCTTCGGCGCGATCTACGCCCCAGAACCAGAGCTTTTCCTCTTGCCGCTGGAGGAAGTCAAGTGACTGCTCCAGCTTTTTCATCGCGCGATCAAAGGAGGAAGCCAGAAAGAAGACCCCCAGTGTCCAGGCGTGTCGTGGGTAGTGGACCTGAATGCGGACACAATACTTCCCGGATTGGTTGCGTTCCATGCTGCAGCGATAATCGTTACGGACGGGCGAAGCAGTTCGTGAGGGCATTTTCCTTTTCACCGGTGCGATCGATCTTTGCGAGTTGCGGTAAGTGGCCATGGCTGATTGGCGAACCATGTTGAGTTACAGTGTGCGTAGTTTGGTCGTTCTCGAGACGCCTGCAGGGCAAAGTCGGCTGGGAAGAGCGCCTAGGGCATATCAAGACACAAATAGGCTAGCGGGCGGAGAGAAGAAAGGCAAGGCCCCGGCGAAAATTATTTAAAGCTTTTAGAATCTAGCTGTTACCTTCAGGAACCGTGCCGAAAGTCTTCAGTTTGTCGGGCATGGTGGTGAGCTTACCCTCGGCTTTCAAGCGATTGTCGAGAGAGATGCGGAAGGCTTCAAAGGCGATTCCGCGCTTGGTTTGCAGGACGGAATCGGCCAGGGTCTTCTTTTGCTTATCGAAATCGGCCTGGACCGGCTCCTGTTTCTCGGCCAGCCGGTAGACCAGCCAATTGAGGCCCAGGTTTTGCGGATCTGAAACGTCACCCGCCTTCATGAGGAAGGCTGCTGCGAGTGATTTTCCGCTGCCGACACTCGGAATGGAGCCGTCACGGGCGATCGGGTCACTGGTTTTCGCATCAAGGCCCAGGGACTTGGCGACAGTCTCAAATTTTTCACCTGATTTGGCGCGCTTGGCCAGCTCTTCGGCTTTGGCGCGAGCCTGCTCGGAAGCTTTCTGCTGCTTGAGCTCGGCCGTGACACGGTCACGGACTTCTTCAAGGCTCCCCTGGTGCGCCGCCAGGACTTCTTTCAGGGAAAGAACCACGTAGCCGCGGTCGGTATGAATGGGCTGGCTGAGTTCTCCCTGTTTCATGCGAAAGATTGCTTCCTTAACTTCGGCGGAATTGCCGAGTTCGAGAAGTGGATCGGTAGCGGTCACCGGGCGCGTATCGGAAACGGTCAGATGATATTGCTTGGCTAAGTCATCGATTGAAATTTTATTGGACTGGCGGAGAGTGGCGGCAAGCTTGTCGGCCACGTCGCTTGCTTGCCTGTCGGCCTCATTCACAGCGAACGGACCCCGCAGGGAGTCGCGGACCTCTTCAAACGGTCTGGTGTGGGCGGGTTCTTTGTCGACAACCTTGATGATGTGAAAGCCATACTGCGTTTTGACCAAATCGGAAATGGCGCCCTTGTCCAGACTGAAGGCAGCTTTTTCAAATTCCGGAACCGTCTGTCCCTGGACGAGCCAGCCCAAATCGCCGCCTTTGGTCTTGGAGACGGGATCTTCGGAATACTTCGTCGCCAAATCTTCGAATTTTGTGCCCTTCTTGGCCTGCTTCAAGACGTCTTCTGCTTTTGTCTTGATTTCGGCGACTTCCGCGTCCGTCTTGCTGACCGTCATCAAAAGAATGTGTTCGGCATGGACGCGATTGGGTACCGCGTAGCTTTGAATGTTTTTCTGATATTCGGCTTTGAGCGCGTCATCGGAAACCTGGACGTTCTGGCGGATTTGGTTGATGTCCACCAGCGCATAGCGCACGACCCTTTTTTCAGGAATGCTGTAGGCGGCCTTGTTTTTTTCGTAGGCGGCTTTGACGTCGGTTTCAGCAGGATTGATTCTGGCTTCCAGGTCTTCCGGCTTGATAAGAGCATAGTCGAGCTTCACTTTTTCATTGCGGTAGACGAATTCCTGCTGCAGCTCGGCCGGTCCCGCGCTGATGCCGTCCGTTACGTATTTGCGGAATTTTTCTTCAACCAGCGCCTGACGAACAAGTTCTTCAAACACCGGAACGCTCAATTGGGTTCGCTGCTGCACTTCTTGCGCGTAACGGTCCATGCCCACAAACGTATCGCCGTTGTAGGCGGTGGGGATGAACTGCCGAATGCGCGCGGCGCGTTCCTGGTCAGAAACGGTAATGTCCAGGCGCTTGGCTTCGTACTCGAGTTCTTTTTGAAATATGAGCTGCTTCAGAATCTGCTGGGCATAGTAGCCCTCGAGCTGTTTCGGAACCTGGCTGCGCTGTTCGATTTGTGCCAGTTGCTGGTTGACATCGGCAACCGTCACGCTGAGGTCGCCAACCTTTGCCACAACTTCAGAGGAACCTTCACCAGTAATTGAGCCGGGGCCCTGCGGCACGAGATAGAGCAACATTCCGCCTGCCAGCACCAGGACAACAAATCCCAGCAAGAGGCGTGACATCAGTTGCCGTTTGTCATTCTTAGAGCCTGCCATTCGATGAGTCTCCCGAGTCGGTGGACAAACTTTGTATTATAAGAGAAAGGTGGCCCGTACCGCAATCGGGCGGCGAACCAGATTGGAGAGGAGCTTTATCGGGCGCATGGCCAGAAAGAGAAAAAACGCGAGAGCCCTGTGGACGCTCCCAGTGCTGGGAATTGCCTTGCTGACGGCTGCCGGGTGGCGTGGACCAGGAGCGGAGGCCGCACGGACGGCGGAACTGAAACCGACCTTTTATCGTGATGTTTTGCCGCTGCTGCAGGAGCATTGCCAGCAATGCCATCGTGCCGGGGGTATTGCGCCGATGGCCCTGGAAACCTATGAACAGACCCAACCGTTTGCCGCGGCGATTCGCACTGCGGTCGAGGCCAAATCCATGCCACCGTGGTTTGCCGACGCGGACCGGGGACATTTCTTGAATGATCCTTCGCTCGCGGCCGAGCAAATCGCCACGCTGGCTGCCTGGGACACGGCGCATGCTCCAGCCGGGGACCCGGCCGACGCGCCTCCGCCGAAACAATGGGCCAAGGGCTGGAGCATTCCGCACCCGGATGTGGTTCTGCAAATGCCGGAGCGCGTTTGGCTGCCGGCCAAAGGCGACATTGAGTATACCTACGAAATTGTCCCCACACGGTTCCGGGAAGACCGCTGGGTCGCGACAGCGGAAGTGCTGCCGCTCCTGCGCAGCAATGTGCATCATGCCGTGGTTTACATCCGGCCGCCGGATTCGAACTGGCTGCGACATGCTCCGGTCGGGAAACCGTTTACCGCTTCGACCCTGAGCGATCCGGCGGACCGCGCCGGGGCGCACTGGACCGATAGCGACGTATTGCTGGTGTACGCTCCGGGAAGTTCGCCCGACAATTGGCCCGCAAGCATGGCGAAACTCATTCCTGCCGGATCGGACCTGGTTTTCCAGATGCACTACACGTCGAATGGAAGGCGGGTCGCCGACCGAACGAGCATGGGGCTGATTTTTTCAAAAAAGCCGCCGCCACAGCGCGTGCTGACGCTGCAATTGACCAACGATCATTTTGTGATTCCCCCCGGCGCTCCGAATTATCGCGTGGAAGCGCGCGGGACGATTCCGAACGACGCGACTCTGCTGAGTTTCATGCCGCACATGCATCTGCGGGGAAAACGTTTCGAATACAACATTATTCATCCCCGGCATGCCCGCGATTCAAGCGAACCGGAATCCGCCGAAATCGAGCCATTGCTGGGTGTCCGGTATCATTTTCACTGGCAGATGAGCTATCGGCTGGCGGAGCCACGGTTCTTGGCGGCGGGAACGGAGCTGCAGGCAGTAGCGTGGTTCGATAATTCAAAAAACAATCCGCACAATCCTGATCCCGAGGCGGCAGTGCGCTGGGGCGAGCAGACGTATGAGGAAATGATGGTGGGATTTTTTGACGTGGCGGTCCCTGCCGCGGTGGACAAGAAACGGTTTTTTGTACGGCCGAGGAAATGACGAAACGGGTCCGGCGCCGGCCTGCCCGTGCCTGACGAAGCTCACCACACCCACCACCGGCCGCCTGGCACTGCTGCCAGCCTGGCTTTGATACGCAACGGCTATTTGCAATTTGACTACGCTGCCCCGCGCATTTTCGCCGCGCGCGAAGGGCTGTGCTAAATTCAAAATTTGATGCATTCATGACCCGACCCTTGTGACCAGGCAGATGCCCAGCGACCCCAAGCAGCCGCAGACCGCGCCGAAGATCCGGCGTGTGGAAGTGTACTGGACCGCGGTCACCTACAAGACCGTGGCTATCTATGTACTACTGATTGCGGCAGTTATTCTCGGAGGCGTGTATTTCATGGCGCCCAGTTGGTATGCGGTGGCCATGAAGAAAATTACGAGCGCCGTGACCCCGGTCGAAAATGAAGGATTGCGGCCGGATCAGAAGCAGGCAAAATTTGTGAACCTGGACGGCAAAGTTCAGGTGAAAAAAGTGAATTCGGTGCAGTGGGTGGATGCCGATTACCGGACTTCGCTCGATAAGGGCGATCTGGTGCAGACGGGATCGGATGGCGCGGCGCGTATCACGTTTGCGGACGAAACCACCTATACCATCAAGCCCGACACCCTGGTAACGGTGGAAGAAAACAACACCGACAGCAACAAGCCCACCAGCGTGGCGATGCGCATCAATACGGGCGCGGTGGATCTGGCGACGCCCAATTGGGCGCAGGCCGATTCAAAAGCGGCGGTGACTGTGGAAGACGCGACCGCGCAATTGCGGCCGAACAGCCGCGCGGCGGTGAAAGCGGACCCGCAGAGCAAGGAAAATGAAATCGTAGTGTCGAGTGGTAGCGCGGAAGTGAAGCGGGGCCAAGAGCGAGTTGAGCTGACGCAATACCAGAAGGTCAACATTCCGAGTGGAGGGCCATTCCAGAAGTCAGACGTGCTAGCTCCGCCGGAACTGGCCCAACCGCTGAACCTGGCGCCGATTATCGCGGAAAATACCAAGACCACCTCGATTCGGTTTGAATGGAAGCCGGTCGCCAACGCCATCTCCTACACGCTGCGAATCAGCGCGACGGCGATGTTCACGAAAACCGTGAAGGAAGCCAGAGTTTCCGGTACGAGCGCGGAGATCAGCGGGCTGGACGCAGGAGATTTTTTCTGGAATGTGGTGGCAACGGATGTGAAGAAACAAAACAGCGAAGTCAGCGAGACGTTCAAGTTCACGCTGGTATCCCAGGGCCGAGCGCAGGAGATGATGCTGGAAATTGACAGTCCGCAGATTCACGGGCGCGTTGCGGAAATTATCGGCCGCACCGAGCCCGGTGCTGCGTTGATTATCAATGGACAGCCGGTGCCGAACATTTCACCCGACGGCAGCTTCCGGCATTTCACCGAGCCGCTCGAGCCGGGGCAGCACACGATTGTGGTGATCGGACAAAACCGGCGTGGCGGAACGGCGAAGCAACAGATTTCGATTGTCATTCCGAAGTAGGAATTCCGGGGGAGTTCGGCGCGATTTTGCGCCAGCGGCAAGTACGGCGACAATAGATGATGCTCGCCAGAGCGAGACAGAAGTTGCTCGCTGAAAGCGTGTCTCGGCGGCGCAGCAAAGTGTTTTCTTGCGGGGGATAGAGTAATGAATAAGAGCGGTTACAACCTGAGGTCGGTGTTCAGTCTGTTTTCATCCGATCTCGCAATCGATCTGGGCACGGCGAACACGCTGGTGTTCGCGCACGGCAAAGGAATCGTGGTGAACGAGCCTTCGATCGTGGCCATCAACAAGTCGAGCGGTGAAGTGGTGGCGGTAGGGCGCGAAGCCAAAGACATGCTGGGACGCACCCCGGGAAATGTGGTGGCCATCAAGCCGATGAAAGACGGCGTCATTGCAGATTTCAAAGTTACGGAGAAGATGCTGACTTATTTTATTCAAAAGGCGCATAACCGGCGCGTGCTGGTGCATCCGCGTATCGTGATTGGCGTGCCGAGCGAAATTACTCCGGTGGAAAAGCGCGCCGTGCAGGACTCTGCGTACCGCGCGCGCGCCAGTGAAGTCTATCTCGTCGAACAGGCCATGGCCGCGGCGATTGGCGCGGGTTTGCCGATTGAAGAACCCTCCGGAAACATGGTGGTGGATATCGGCGGCGGAACGACGGACATTGCCGTGATTTCGATGAGCGGCATTGTGTATTCGCGTTCCGTGCGCGTAGCCGGCAACGAAATGGATGAAGCGGTGATGCAGTATTTGAAGCGCAAGTACAACTTGCTGGTCGGCGAACGCACCGCGGAACAAATCAAAATGGAAATTGGTTCGGCTTATCCGCTGGAAAAGCCGCTGACCATGGAAGTGAAGGGCCGCAACCTGATTGAAGGCGTGCCGCGGACCGTTACCATCGATGACAGCGAGATTCGCGAATCGTTGGCGGAATGCGTGGCTACGATTTTGAACGCGGTGCGGGTAGCCCTGGAACGCACACCGCCTGAACTCTCAGCGGACATCAGCGACCGGGGCATTGTGCTGACGGGCGGCGGCGCGTTGCTGAAAAATCTCGATAAGCGCATACGCGAAGAGACCGGTTTGCCGGTGTCGATTGCCGATGATCCGCTGGCGTCGGTCGTCTTGGGCACCGGAAAGATGTTGAGCGACTTCCGCTTGCTGCGGCAGGTTTGCATCGATTAAAGAAATTTCCGATGCGGCGCCGGTGCGGCGATTCCGCCTCAACAATTTGCACTCAAACGAGTGGCAGCCGATAGAGTTACCCGGGGACAAACTGCACAGACTTTGATCTGTGTTATCAGAAAACCATGGTCGCTATTCCCTCTCGACATCGATCCATATTTCTTCTCGCAGGCGTTGTTGTGCTGCAAGTGCTGCTGCTTGCGGTGCAAATCAAAAGCGAATCGCAGGGGAGACTGATTCGGGCGTGGACCGTGGGAGCGATTTCACCGTTTGAACGGGCCGGTGTAAGCGGCGTAGGCAGCATTCGAGGAATTTGGAATCACTATTTTGCGCTGCGCAATACTTCCTTTGAAAACGAGAGACTGAAGCAGGAAAACGACAGGCAGAAACTGCAGATTACCCAGCTCCAGGGCAAAGCCACCGAAGCCGAGCGGCTGGCAGACCTCCTGAACTTTCGGCAGTCGCACCATGAAGTGCCCATGCTGGCGGCCCGCGTAATCGGAACCGGCGCCGACGCGGCGAGCCAGACCATCTATCTGGACCGCGGCGACAAAGACGGCATCAAGAAAAACATGGGCGTGATCACTCCGGATGGAGTCGTTGGAAAAGTTGTTGAATCGTATTCCAACACGGCTCTGGTCCTGCTGCTGACGGATAAAGAGAGTGGCGTTGGAGCGATGCTGGCGAGCACCAGAATTCAAAGTCCGGTTGGCGGCCTGGGTGAGCCGCGACTGTCGATGAAGTATGTCTCCAACGACGATACGGTAAATGTCGGCGAGAGCGTGGTGACCAGCGGCATGGACCGCATTTTCCCGCGCGACCTGCCCGTTGGCGTGGTTTCCGAGGTGAAAAGCGGAAACCCCTTTAAGCTCATCCGCGTACGGCCTAGCGCGAACCTGGAACGGTTGGAGGAAGTGATCGTGCTGCTGACGCTACAGCCACTGGAATTGAAGAAAGCCGCCGATCCGGGGACTCCGCCCAAACCTGCCGGCGCGGCAACCACCGAGACGAAAAAACCATGAACGAATCTTTCGACATTCGGAGCATGGAGTCGCACATTGAAGTGCACAAGTTTCATGCGGGCTCGGTAATTTTTGTCACCGTTCTCACTCTGGGAGTTCAGGCGTTCGTTCCGATTTATTTTCCGAAATTTTCGGTACTGGACTTGCCGCTGCTCATCACCATTTATTTTGGATTGAGCCGGCGCAATCCTTCAACCGGCCTGCTGCTGGGCATGATGATCGGTCTCTTGCAGGACAGCCTCAGCGGACCGACCGTGCCGCTCGGTCTTTACGGAATCGCCAAAACAATTATTGGTTATCTGGCGTCATCGATTGGAGCCCGCCTGGATACCGAGCATCCGGCCGCCCGCTTTGCACTCACGGTGCTTTTCTTCGGAGTGCACCAGGGAATCATCATCCTGACGCGGCGCATTCTTCTGGCACAGCCCGAGGTATGGTTCACCATGCGGCTCGGCATCGCTGCGCTGATCAACGCCTTCGTCGCTGTTTTTCTCTTTACCCTTCTCGATCGTCTGCGGAAATCCTAGGCCCGGGTCGGCCCGTTTTCCGCTGCAGATCCGCGCATTTCAATGGGCCAGAAGAAACTGCCTGAAGTCCTCGTAGGTGCTGGGCATGGGGATGGACAGCTTTTGTCGCTCCAGATAGGCAGCCAGCCGATCCGGCAGCGGCGGGGCCGAGCCGATGGCCCGTTCGACGATGTCTGCAAATTTTGCCGGGTGCGCGGTCGCCAGCACCAGACCCTGGGCTTGTTCGGGATGTTCGCGTTTGTAGGCCTCCCATCCGAGAAGGCCGACGGCGGTGTGGGGGTCGGCGATATAGCCGTAGCGCTCATGAATCAATCGCATCGCGGCGAGCGTTTCATCATCGCTGGCGCCGTGACCCCAAATTTCCTTTTGCACATATTCCAGCCGGCCCCGGCATAAATCCAGAAGCCGCGGAAAATTGTTGGGATTGCCGACATCCATGGCGTTGGAGATGGTGGCCACCGCCGGGTGCGGGAGGAATCGCCCGCTCCTCAAATATTGCGGCACGGCATCGTTGGCATTGGTGGACGCAATAAATTTTGCAACGGGAAGGCCCATGCGTTTTGCAAAAAGTCCGGCGGTGAGATTCCCGAAATTGCCGCTGGGCACGGAAACGATCAGGGGTACCGAAGCAACCGGGAGCTGCCGATACGCGGCCACGTGATAGAACATTTGCGGCAGGAGCCGGCCGATATTGATGGAGTTGGCCGAGGTAAGAAATGCACGCTTGTTCAGCGGCTCGTCGCAAAAGGCCTGTTTCACAAGGCGTTGGCAATCGTCAAAGCTTCCTGCGATTTCCAGCGCCGTGATGTTTTCCCCAAGCGTGGTGAATTGTTTTTCCTGCGCTTCACTAATGCGCTTTGAAGGATAAAGAATCACGACGCGAATGCCGGGAACGCCAAGAAATCCGTGCGCGACAGCGCTGCCGGTGTCCCCCGAAGTCGCAACCAGGACCGTGAGCTGACGCGACTCGCCGCGGACAAAATACCCCATGAGACGGGCCATGAAGCGGGCTCCAAAATCCTTAAACGCCAGAGTCGGCCCGTGAAACAGCTCCAGAATATGGAGTCCGGGCGAGAGGGAAACCAGATTCACCGGAAAATTAATGGCCTCAGCAACGATTTGCCACAAGACTTCTTCGGGCACATCGGGAGTGGCAAAGGGACGGACGACGCGGAAGCACACCTCGGTGAATGGAAGTTTACGAAATTCTTCCAGCTCTTCCGGAGTGCGCCGGGCAATTTCAACCGGCATATACAGGCCGCCGTCGGGAGCGAGTCCGCGCAGAACGGCGCCACGTAGTGAGGTGAGCGGCGCTTCCCTGGATGTGCTGCGATATCTCATCGATTTCTGGTCGTCCCCAATTTGGTTCGGATGGCCCTCAACGCGGATGCCGGGTCTTCGTTTGCATCAATTCAAGAAAGCCAGCTGCATCGAGCGCGCCATCGCGCAACATAGCAACCGGCAGCGTGCAATGCGCCAGCGCTTCGTAGCTTTGTCTTCGTGCCGCAATGAGCGACGGGTAGCAGCGCGCGACGGTATCGGCCGGCGATTCGCCTGCCTTGGGCCGAAACGCACCCCGCCAAAGCACCGGCTTGGGATCGCTGAGGTAGCGTTCAATCAAAAGCTGCTGTTCCTGCGAAGAAGCCGCGAGGTAAACAACGGTCATTTGCCGCCGCAAACGCATCAAAAGATTGTTGCCGATATGAATGACACTGCCGGTGGTGTCCAGGACCAGCGGTTGGTCGCGATTTTTTTCCAGATTTACCAGGATCTCATCCATCGCCGCGATTTCTTCGGCCAGATATTCCGATTCACGTTGCGCATAGGTGGGGCTGTCGGGCCAGCCCATCCAGGCCGCCACTCCGTTGATTCCCGCATAACCTCCCGCTGCCAGTCGGGGAGCGAGTTTCCGCTCAATCTGGTCGTCGCAAGAAATGGCCGGACAGCCGCTGGCGGCAAAGCGCTTGCTCCAAAATGTTTTTCCTGCGCCGGACATGCCGATAAGCGCCAGGTGCAAGGGTTTCTGTGGTTGCGTTTCCATGGTTCAGAAATTAGTTTCTCACGATAGCCTGCCCGCGGACACCAGAGCAAGGCGGGAACTAGAAACAAGTTCCATGCGAAAGGGCAAGAATTAGAAAAGGAAACGAGAAAAGTCCGGCGCGACTACCGCACCTGGACCGTGTCGTATCTGTTCCAGGTAGACATGTCGGAAACGATGATGCGATCACCGGCCTGCAACCCATCCACAATCTCGACCCCATCGGTTGAGACTTGGCCAAGGTTTACCGACACGCGCCGCGCCTGTTTGCCGTCGGTACTGAGCTTGAAAAGCGAGACATGCGAGTTGGGGCGGGCTTCCAGAGTGGGACCGACGTATACGGCGTCGGGGACGCGGTCGACATCGATGGTGCCGTCCACGGTCAAATCGGTACGGGCGCCGGCGGGCTGCGCGCCTTCCATCTTCACATCGACATTAACGCTGCCATTTTGCACGCCAGGATCGATACGCAGAACCCGTCCGGCCACCGGACGATCCTGAACCCCAATTTGCGCTTTCTGGTTGAGCTGAATGTCGCGAGATTGCGATTCGGGAATGTGGATTCGGGCCATAAGGCGCGCCGAACCGGTGACCCGCGCCAGGTTGGTTCCGACCGCCACTTGTTGCCCGGCGTCGACCGTCACTTCTTCGAGCACGCCGGAAATTCCGGCGCGCACCTGTAAGGCCTCTTTTTGCTGTATTTTCAGGGTGTACAGCGCTTGCACCTGCGCTACTTCGGCTTGTTTTGCCGCGAGCTGCGCTTGCCGCGCTTCCTCAGCAATAGCCAGTTTTTCCGTTTCAATCTGCACGCGAATCCCGAGTGAATCGGCGCGGGCGCGTGAGATCTTGGCATTCATCGCCGTGCCCAGAGCCATCTTTTGCAGGGCTTCATCGCGGTCGGACTGCAATTTGGCTTCCGTGGTATCGGATTGCAATTGAGCTTCGAGTGCCTTTTCGGTCAAAAGCTGAACCTGCAACTGCACCCGAAGATTGGCGAGCTCGGCCTCGGCTTTTTTTGTGGCGAGTTCGGCGTCAACCAGTTGCCGATCAAGGTCCGGATTGCTCAATTGCAAAATTACGGTGTCGGGTTTTACCCGGGCGCCGGCGCGGGCAAAAATCTGATCGACATGGCCGGGGGTGGCCGCCGCCAGCCAGCGAACTTCCTCCGGGACGAGAACGCCGAGCCCCTGGACTTTGCGAACCAACGGACCACGCTGGACGGTGGCCACCTTGATGTCCGACCGTCCGACGACAGGAGGCGCCGACTTCATGCGCGAAACACCAATCGTTACCGCCAGAGCGGCGGCCAGCAGGACGGCGGAGTAGGATAATAGCTTCAGATTCCGGCCTTGGTTTTCACTTTGGCCTTGGTTTTCACCTTGCAAAACGTGTTGCATAGAATGCAGATCTCCACCGACTATTATACAAGTCCGGAAATGAACCGAGCATTGGAAATTTCAATAGCGCGCGCACACGAAATTTCGGGTGCTGACGATAAGATGCGGCGCCGCCCGGAACCGTTTCGCGACCCCGTAACCAGCCTGAAACCTGCACTATAGGACGGCTTGCGGGGCCTCCAGCCAGGTGCTACGTTTAAAAAGACTTCTTCTGCCTCACGCAGTTGAGTCCAGCGAAGATTCGGGAAAAATTTCAGTCACCAGGTATGTGGGGAATTTTTCAACCGCGGTTTTGAGAGAAAACGCCCGGCATTTTTCTTGAAAAGTACGCTGTATTTTTTTCGAAATGCGAGAATGCTCCGGAAAAATCCGGAGCGCTTAAAAAAGCCCTGAGCACTTGAGGCTCTCGCGCACGGGGATTTCGTGTCGTACTGGTTCCGGAACGATAATCGATTGCCGCAAGGGCGGCTGGCCGTGGCTTCCTACGTAATCGTGGGGATGATCGGCGTGCTGCTCATCGGTTTTTGGAAACTGCAGGTCATCGACTCCGACAAATATTCGTCGATGGCCGAGCGCAATCGCGTGCGCTCGATTCCGGTCATCGCGCCGCGCGGACGAATGCTCGATCGCGACGGCCGCGTTTTGGTCGACAACCGGCCTTCTTTCAGCGTTCTTCTGCTTCGCGACGATCCCGCCCTGATTGACAAGTATCTGCCGGCTATCGCCGATGGCCTGGCCATCCCGCTCGACGACTTGCGGGATCAACTCACCAATACCAGAAACCTTCCCAAGTTTCAGCCCATCATCATCAAACCGGAAGCTTCGGAGGCCGACATTGCCTTTATCGAGTCGCACCGCTCCGATGTTCCCATTCTCGAAATGATTTCTGTCTCCCGCCGCCGTTACATTCCCGGTGGGTTTTTGTCGCACGCGACCGGGTACGTCGGTGAAGTCAGCGAACAGCAGATTGAAGCGAGCAACGGCAAGCTGCGCCCCGGCGACTTTGTCGGCAAAACGGGCATCGAGCGCCAGTACAACGACATGCTCATGGGCACTGACGGCATGCGGCGCGTGGTCGTCAACAGCGTCGGCAAAGAAGTCGACAAGTTAACCGCCCAGGAAGCCATTCCGGGCAAGCAGATTCAGCTGACCATCGACTACGACTTGCAACAAGTCGCCGAGCAATCGCTGGGACAGCGTCCGGGCGCAGTCGTGGCGCTCGATCCGCGGACCGGGGAAGTTCTGGCGATGGTCAGCCGTCCAACGCCTGATCCCAACGATTTTGCGGTGCGCATTTCCGCCAGGGATTGGAAAGAGCTCAACGACGATCCGCTCCACCCGTTGCTGAACCGGGCCATCCAAGCGCAGCTGGCGCCCGGGTCGGTCTTCAAGATCGTGACCGCTACGGCGATGCTTGAGGACAAGAATCCTCCTGAAAGTCTCACGACCTTCTGCCCCGGCTACGGTACTTTTTATGGCCGGCAATTCAAGTGCTACGTATACTTTGCGAAAAAAGGTCCGAAAGCACACGGGGTCATGAATCTGCACGAAGCCATCCTGCATTCGTGCGATGTGTTTTTTTATACCGTCGGTATGCGGCTCGGCATCGATCGGCTGTCATATTACGGCAGCAAACTGGGCATTGGCCACAAGACGGGTATTGATCTTCCCTCCGAAGAAACTGGCCTGATGCCTTCTGAAGATTGGGTACAGCGTCTTTTCCATCGCAAGTGGTATGCCGGTGAAACAATTTCTGTCGCTATCGGGCAAGGCGCGGTTACGACTACTCCTTTGCAATTAGCGCGCATGATTGGCGGCATTGCGTCGGGCGGAGTGTTTAAGCAACCGCACTTATTGATGAGCATGCAAAAGGTAGGAGAAGAGCGATTCCCTATTTCCGAGCCAACGGTGGAAAAAATTACCGATGCCATGTGGGGCGTGGTTAATCAACCGGGCGGAACTGGAGGAGCCTTAAAACTGGCCGGCATTGAATTAAGCGGGAAATCCGGAACGGCACAGGTCATCGGCTACGACACACGGAATAAAGTTGGCAAACAGAAACGATTCGAAGACAACGCGTGGTTTGTCGGCTACGCCCCCAAACGGAATCCGGAAATCGTCGTCGCCGTTCTCGTTCAGGAAAGCGGACTGCACGGGGGCGAAGCGTCCGGCCCCGTGGCCCGCGACATCATCAAGGCGTACTACGACAAAAAGAACAAACGCACCGAAGGACACATCACCGCTGCCAACAGTGACAAGAAGGAAGGCTTGGACAAGACCGCCACCGCCGCCAGCGCCCTGCCGGTTCAGCCGGTCTTGAAGCCGAAAAAGCTCGCTGGAGCCCCGGACGACTCGCACGGTGAGGGCGAACCCGAGCGGTAGATTGCTTTTGCGCAGGTGTTTTCTGCGCCGCAGGAATTGTTTTACAGGCAGCAGGCAAAAGGAAAGAACGAGGCCATGAAGGACGCTCCCGGTTCACGCGATTACGATTGGTGGCTGCTGGCCATCCTGGCGGCGATTTGTGCTCTCGGCGTGGTCGAGATCTATTCCGCAACGCATGGCAGTTCGCTCGACGGCATGCACATGAAACAAGTGCGCTGGCTGATCATCGGCTTCGTGCTGATGTTTGCGCTGTCCCGGCTGGACTATCACTTGATTCTCGACCAAGCTCCGATTCTTTACCTCATCGGGATTGCCGCACTGTCCGCCGTGCTGCTGTTCGGCCATTCGCGATTTGGAGCCAAACGCTGGCTCCCCATCCTCGGCGAATTTCTTCAGGTGTCGGAATTGGTTAAATTGGTTATAATCATTGTACTGGCCCGCTTCTTTGCCGAGGTGAGCACAGACGAACTCTCACTCCGGGATTTAATCAAAGCGGGGCTCATCGTAGGTTTGCCGCTGGGCTTGATTCTAAAGCAACCCGACCTAGGCACGGCGCTGGTGCTGATGCCGATGCTGGCAGTAGGTGCATTTTTGGCGGGTCTGCAGTGGCAGCACGCGGCGGTGATTTCGTTGGCTGGTCTGCTGTTGGTTGGAAGCGTTTTCTACCCTCCGGTAAGCCAGCATATTTTAAAGCCGTATCAAAGAGAGAGAATCACCTCTTTTTTGCATCCGGAAGAGGACGCCAAGGGCTCCGGCTACCAGTTGTTGCAGTCAAAAATTGCCGTGGGTTCGGGCGGCTTCTGGGGCAAAGGATTTGGTAACGGCAGTCAGAATCAACTGGGCTACATCCCCGTACGCTATTCCGATTTCATCATGTCGGCGTGGGCTGAAGAACAGGGTTTTAAGGGCGTTATTCTGGCCCTCGGTTTGTATATGGCGCTTCTGCTGCGTTTAGTGCAGAATGCTCAGCGCGCGAAGGATCGCGCTGGAATGTTTCTGGTGATGGGCGTCGCAGCGGCGCTTGGGTTCCATGTTTTGGTAAATGTGGCAATGGTCATCGGTGCTATGCCGGTTACCGGCATCCCGCTACCCTTAATGAGTTACGGGGGCTCCGCCACACTGTTTGTTTTTCTGGCGATTGGCCTGGTGATGAACGTCAGGATTCGCCGTTTCGTCAACTAGACGAACCGCCAGCCCGAGTGACGTTCCTGCTTCGGCGGAACGCACCGGATACGTTTAAATGACCGCTTAGCGGTCATGGATTGAAACGATTTCAAGAATGAGGACAGCATCGTCCGCCGTTCGCCCGGCAAGTAACCGGCAACGGACCAACCTCGAAAGCATGAGGAGCCAGTTCATCGGTGACCGCTCCCCGGTCATCGCTACTCGCGGCTGCCAGTCGGCCCTCCCCTCCCGCTTCGAACGCCACAACACCTCGGTACTGGTGTCGTCAGCGTATGCCCCTGCTGCCACGGGGCAGGTTCTCCTATTCCGGACACGCAAGGGCTAAAACCTGCGGCGATGCGTCCTGCTCATCCTCGGTGCAACCGGGATGACATATAAGGAGTTTTTTTCATGTCAAAAGAATTGGTAATTTCCGCGGCCTCCCACGAACGGCGCGTCGCGATTCTCGAAGAAGGTCAGCTGGTTGAGATTTACATCGAGCGCGAAAAAGAATTCGCCCTTGTCGGCAGCATCTACAAAGGAAAAGTCACCCGCGTCCTTCCGGGCATGCAGTCCGCTTTCGTGGACATAGGTCTGGACGGCGACGCCTTCCTCTATGTTAGCGACGTATTTGAAAACCTGGAAGATTATGACCACGGCCACGGTCATGAGCACTCCCAGGCAGGGCCTGCTGCTCCGCCGGCCATCTCGGTAACCACCAGGGTTGAACTGCTTCCCGGCGAAACGCTGGCCCACGCGGGCGGCCCGGGCGAAGAGGCATCGCCTGAGGAGCATGGCTCGCACGACGAGCAGGGACCGGACGAACAGATTCACGCAGCGGACAGCGGCCGTCACGACGAGCCCCTGGCGGCGCACGAAGAAGGAAACGTCGAGAGCGAAGAGCGCCAGCCCGACTCCAATGCTTCGGCTCCGCAGAATTTTTCTCCGCACTACAACCCCACGCAAAATTATCCCAGCCGCACAGGAAGCGATCGGCCAGGTCAGAGTTACGGCCGGGGCAACGATCGCGGCAGCGACCGCGGTAGCGGCAGCGACCGCGGTCCCAATCGCGGCGGAGACCGCGGTGGGCGCAACGACGGCAGACGTTTTGGACGTCGCGGCGGTAGTCGCGGGCGCGGTGGACGCCCGCAAGGGGGACCCGGCGGAGGACGCAATCTGCCGGCCTCAAAATATGCCCCTGCTCAGGGCGGTGAAACGCGGAGCAGCGATTCGCGCGGCAATTATGATCGCAGCGGCTCGGAGCGTGGCGGCCAACCGCGCGGATTCGAACCGCGCGGGCCGGGACAGCGTGGATTCGACAATCGTCGTCCGGAAGAACCACGGCAAAGCAGCCACTCTGCTCCGGCAAGTTCTGAGGAAGAGCCGATTCTTCTGCCGGGCGAGTCTCTGGCCAAATATCGCAGCAAGCCCGCCGCGGCTCCCGCAGTTCCGGTGATGGAAGAAGAAATTCACGAGCCCCAGCCGCAGCCTGAAGATATTTCGCCGCGCTCGGCGAGTGGATTGCCCACGACAGGTTCTGGAGGAACAACTGTTCCGCGCCGTTTTACCGGCGGACTTCCCCGCTGGCTGCTGGCCGATGCCGGCTCTGAAGCAGTGCCAGTCGACGAATCTGCAGTAGCGGACCCGACCGAGCCATCCGCCGATGCCCTCGAGCCGGACTCCGTGCGTAGTGAAACGGACCTGAGTGAGGACCAGGTGGCTGCGCTGTCGGCAGATTTCGTCGAAGCGAAGCACGAGGAAGCAACCGCCGATGTGGAAGCGGTGGCGATTTCAGGCGAAGCGGATTTTGAAGAGGAAGAAGAAATCGAGGAAGACGAAGAGGAAGAAATCATAGCCTCGGAAGCTGCTGAGGTGCCCGGCGCACGGGAATCGGAGTCCCCTGAAGCGGAAGCGCGTCGCGCGGTAAGCCGCGCCGAAGCCGAAGCCGAGGCCGCGCACGAAAGTGCGGAACACGTTGCGGCTCTCGGTGATCATCCGGGTCTCGAAGTTGAACACGCCGATGAAGCAGAAGAACCGGAAGATGAATTGTCTTCTGAAGAACAGGAAGCCGAAGAATCCGAACAACAGGAAGTGGAAGCGGCCGAAGCCGCAGGGGAAGGAAATATCCATGCACCGGCGCCGGTTGAAGAGGATGTAATTCTTCTGCCAGGCGAAACTCGCGCCCCCCGCGCGGCAGGTTCGGCAGAAGCTCGCGAACCGTTCCCGCGCGATTCAGCGCGCATCGGCGGCAATCCGCGTTCGCGCTTTCAGCGTCCGTTCCGCAGTGGCGGCAGGGACCGCGGAGGGCGTGGCGGCAGGCCCGACAGCCGCGGAGGACGCCCCGATACGCGCGGCAGAGATCGCGGAGGACGTCCCGGTGGCGGCCCCCGTTTTGAACGCCGCGGACCCGGCGGTCCGCGCCATGACCGCGGACATCACGGTCACGGTCATTCCGGACCGTCACGCCGTCCGCAACTCATTTCTGAAATGCTCAAAGCCGGTCAGGATGTCGTCATCCAGATCGCGAAAGAGCCTCTCGGCAAAAAGGGGGCCCGCATCACGAGTCACGTCGCTTTGCCGGGGCGCTTCCTGGTGTACATGCCGACGGTTCATCACACGGGGGTTTCCCGCAAGATTGTCTCGGCGGAAAATCGTTCGCGTCTGCGTCGTCTCGTCAGCGAAGCCGGCAACAGCTATCCTGGCGGATTCATCGTGCGCACGGCCGCTGGCGGCGCTACCGATGACGAAATTCGCGCCGACATCGATTTTCTCGGCAAGACTTGGAACGAAATCAAGCAGAAGAGCGAAGAGCGCAAAGCTCCTTCTCTTCTCCATCGCGATCTGAATCTCGTCGAACGCATTCTGCGCGACTATGTCAGCGACGACTTCACCGGCATCTGGATCGACAACGAAGAGGAATACAGCAAAGTCGTCGAGTTCGTCAGCCGCTTCCAGCCCAAACTGGTCAACAAGGTCAAGCTGTACACAAAAGACACGCCCATCTTTGAAGAGTTCGGCATTCAGCACGAACTCGACAAAGCCCTGCGCGCGAAGGTTTGGCTCAAGTCCGGCGGTTATATCGTCATCAACCACACCGAAGCGCTTGTCGCTATCGACGTCAACACCGGCAAATTTGTCGGTAAAGGTTCCACGCGTCTAGAAGACACGATCGTCAAGACCAATCTTGAAGCGGTGAAAGAAATTGTGAGGCAAATTCGCCTTCGCGACCTCGGCGGCATCATCGTCGTCGACTTCATCGACATGGAAGAACGCCGCAACCGGGAAAAAGTTCTCACTGCTTTGCAACAAGCCCTGGAAGAAGACAAGGCTCCCAGCAAGGCCCTGGGCTTCAACGAATTCGGCTTGGTCTGCATCACGCGCAAACGCACCAAGCAAGCGCTCGAGCGCGTTCTGTGCCAGCCCTGCCCCTATTGCACCGGCTCCGGCATGGTCAAATCCATTCCGACCCTCTGCTATGAAATCCAAGCAGAAGCCCGCAAAATGGCAGCCGCAGGACACGAAGGACCAAACCTGACGGTCCGCGTAAATCCAGAAATCGCCAAGGCCCTCAAGACCCGCGAGTCGATGCTTATCGATGAACTCGAGCAAACCTCGCACAAACACATCATCATCCAGTCCGACGCCACCCTGCACTGGGAGCAATACGACATCTACTAGGTCATTGCTTTTGTGCGGGGGGCGAATTGCGCCGCGCCATTTGAAGTAAGGTCCGCCCGAGTCGCCACACGCGACTCGGGCGTTTTTCACTTCGCGCTGCCGCGCTCGGCCGTATCCCGCTCGATTTCAGCAACTTCACGGAAAGGCTTCCAAACCCCTGTATCTACTGTAGATACAGCGCCGCAACTCTGGGTGTATATTGGTGTTCTAATAAGCAGGCGACCTCCTCAATTGGAAGATAAATCGGGAGGCGCCTGGAACGCTGTCAGATCCAGCGTGTTGGAACCTGGCTCAGGATCTGAGGAAAGGCATTCAAATGCGTTATCTAAAGTACGTCGCTCTTCTCGGCGCTTTGCTGTGCTTGTCGGCAGCTCCGTCAAAAGCTCAAGTTTCTTTCGGCGTCGGCGTAGGACCCGCGTACAGCTATGACTATGGACCGGCCCCGGTCTGTTCGTATGGTTATTACGACTATTATCCGTACGCGTGCGCTCCCTATGGCTTTTACGGGCCTGATTATTTTGTAGGCGGACTTTTCATCGGAGCTGGCCCCTGGTTTCACGGACGCTTTGGCCGTAGTTACTACTATGGTCGTGGCGGATACCATGGTCGCGGCGGATACTACGGACGCGGTGGTTATTACGGACGCGGTGGTTACGGACGCGGTGGCTATTATGGTGGCCGTGGCGGGTACTACGGACGCGGTGGGAATGGTTCTCACGGATACGTCGGTCGTGGCCCCTCCTACGGCGGACGAGGCCCGGCATTCTCTGGTCGCGGCGGATACAATGGTGGATCTCGCGGTGGATTCCGCGGCGGTAATGGCGGATTCCGCGGTGGTAGTGGCGGGTCTCACGGTGGTGGTGGTGGATTCCGCGGCGGTGGCGGTGGCCACGGCGGCGGCGGCTCACACGGCGGCGGACATCGGTAATTCCGCTTACTTCTCGAGATCAGAAACGGCTGGCAGAGTTGCCAGCCGTTTTTCTTTGTTTCACCTGTCAGTGCAGGCCGAATGGCAAGCAACCGAGTGTTGCGTTTCTCATCGCCCGGAATAGCGCTGTTCGGTCCAGGGATCGCCGTACGCGTGGTAGCCATTGCGTTCCCAGAAGCCGAGACGGTCCTCGTCGAGGAGCATAAAACCACGCACCCACTTCACACTTTTCCAAGCGTAGAGGTGCGGCACGATGAGGCGAACGGGACCGCCATGATCCGCGGTGAGCGGCTGGCCATCGTGCTCGAAGGCGAATAACACGTTGGGCCGCCGCAAATCAGCCAGCGGAACATTCGCCGTATATCCCTCTTCGGCTTGCACGGAGACAAATTCGGTACCGGGTTGTGGCGCGACGAGCTTCAGAACCTCGGTGAACAGCACCCCCGTCCATCGATTATCAAGCCGGCTCCAACGCGTGACGCAGTGGAAATCGGAGCTGACTTCGGTTTGCGGTAGTGCGCGCAATTCAGCCCAGCTCAGCCGCACCGGCCGTTCCACCATGCCGGAAACGGTGAAGTCCCAGGTTTCGGGATTGAAGCGCGGAACGCTTCCGCAGTGCAGGACCGGCCACTTCAGTGTCAGAGACTGTCCCGGAGGCAGACGGCCATCCCGCTGCGCTATTTTTTCAAGTTTCCTGCGTTCGGTTTCTGCAAACACGGTCGGGAATTCTCCTTGCTCTTAGATGCCTGGCCTGCCCTGAAGTTCCCGTTGCTGCGACCCGAGAGAACCTCGCCGGCGCGCCGCCGCTCTGCCGTATTGGCGGCCGGCGCTTCGTCTTTTTTCCGCTGTGCTATGATTTTGTCATGACTGCTCGCGTTCTGGATGGTCTCAAGATCCGTGACCAGGTTTTCGCCGAACTCAAGGACGAAGTGTCCCTGCTCACGGCGGCCGGAGTGCGGCCGGGCCTCGCTGCTGTGCTGGTCGGCGAAGATCCCGCGTCGCAACTATACGTTAAGAGCAAGATTGCGGCCTGCGAGCAGCTGGGCATTTCGAGCGGGCTGATTACCCCGCCAGCCACAACCACCACGCTTGAAATGTTGCAACTCGTGCAGGATCTGAACCGAGACAATACGGTAGACGGAATTCTGATCCAACTTCCACTGCCGAAACAGGTCGATACCAAGCGGGTTCTTGAAGCGGTCGATCCCGCAAAAGATGTGGACGGGTTTCATCCCGTCAGTCTGGGCCGGTTGGTGAGCGGACGCCCGGGACTGGTCGCCTGCACTCCGGCGGGCTGCATGGAGATTCTGCGGCGCAACGACATCGTGATGGAAGGGGCAAACGCCGTCGTACTGGGGCGTAGCGATATCGTAGGCAAGCCTATGGCTCTGCTGCTCATGCACGCCAATGCCACGGTGACCATCTGCCATTCCAAAACGCGCGATCTGCCCGGCGTTCTGCGCCGCGCCGACATCCTGGTCGCAGCAATCGGCAAAGCCGGATATGTGGAAGCGGACTGGATCAAACCGGGTGCCGCGGTGATTGATGTGGGAACGAATCGCGTGACCGACCCTGGCGAAGCCGAGCGGCTCTTCCAGAATTTCGCCGCGCGGCTGGAAAAGTTCCGCGCGAAGGGCAACGCGCTGGTTGGCGACGTGCATCCCGACGCCATCAACACGGCGGGCGCACTCAGTCCGGTTCCCGGTGGCGTGGGCCCCATGACCATCACCATGCTCATGAGCAATACGGTAAAGGCCGCTCGCCTGCGGCGCGGCACACCCAACCCATCTGCCACATCGATTGCCTCGGCGCGATAAACACCGACATGCTAAAACTGGGCCTGACCGGCGGAATTGCGAGCGGAAAAAGTACAGTGGCCGCGATGCTCCTCGGCATGGGTTTTGCCGTCCTGGATGCCGATTCTCTCGCGCACAAAATAGTGGAACCCGGGCAGGCAGCTTACGATGAAGTGGTTAAGGCCTTCGGGCCAGACGTTACAACCGGCGGCGGACGCATCGATCGCGCTCGTCTCGGGGCGCTGGTGTTCGCAGACCCTGAAAAACTGAAACGCCTGAATGCCATTGTCCATCCACGCGTGCATGAAACAATGATTCGCCAGTTGCAGGATTGGGAACACACGGGCACCCATGACGCGGTTTTTGTGGAAGCGGCGCTGCTGGTCGAAGCGAATTTCGTGAAAGATCTCGATGGACTGGTTGTCGTCTGGTGCCGCCCGGAACAACAACTTGAACGATTGTTGGCGCGGGGGCTTAGCGAGGAAGAAGCGCGGCAGCGCATCGCAGCGCAGCTTGCGGTGGCCGACAAACTTCAGCAAGCCACCCATACCATCGATTGCTCCGGAACGGTTGAGCAGACGCGGCGCCAGGTCGAAGCGTTGGTGGACAATATTCGTCAGGCGGCAGGGAAACGAAAGCCCTGATGGCTCCGTCCAACGACGGTAGCAGCAGTTAATAAATAAAGAATGGAAGGACAGGCAGAGGATGAGCGACAGGTTAGCAAAGGCCGGACCGGTTCACGTCTCCAGACAGAGCAGCAGGCGCTGCCTCGTGTCTGTTCTTTGCGTGTTACTGCTGCCCTTCTCCGTTCGAGCGCAAGCCGATTCCGAACGGCTCAAGAAGTTTTTTGCAGACTCATTTGAGGAAGAACTGAGGGAGTCTCCAGAAAGCGCAACGTCGATCGGGCGCCACGAATATGACGACCGCTGGAATGATTGGTCGAAAGCGGGCCGCGAGTTGCGGCGCGTTCACCTTCAGAAAAAACTGGAACAACTTAAGGCGTTCCCTCTTAACAAGTTGTCAGAACAAGACCGGCTCAGCGTGCGCCTGTTTCAGTACGACGCCGAGCAACAACTGGCGTCGGAAGATGTGGAAACGCATCTGGTCCGCGTGAACCAGCTCTTCGGTCTGCACAATCGAATTTACGTGGCTGTGGACCGCATGCCGGGACACACCGTTAAGGACTACGAAAATATCATCGCCAGAATCAACGGCGTTCCTGCCTACGTGGATCAAAACATCGCCATCCTGGAAGAAGCAGTTCAGCGCGGAATGGTGCAACCGCGCAACGTTGTGGATCTGGTCAGCCGACAGCTGGCCGCCCAGATGGCCCAGGATTCCTCGACTACCGCGTTGTTGCTGGCGTTCCGGCAGTTCCCCTCCGGCATTCCGGCAGACGAGCAAGCCACTCTGCGCAACGCAGCCAGTAAAGCCTATGAAGGACAATTTCTGCCGGCCTGGAAAAAACTGCATGACTACATTGCCGGGCCGTACGCTGCGAAAGCGCGTGCCAAGGCTGGGTTGGGTTCCATCGCAGACGGACAGGCTTCCTACGCAGTGCTGGTTCGCCGCTACACAACCACGACACTGACTCCGGCCGAAATTCACAAGATCGGCGAAGATGAATTGCAGCGCATCGAAACCGCGATGCTGGCGCTCACCCGCGAATCCGGTTTTACAGGAACCCTCCCGGAATTTGAAGCGAAGATGGCCGCGATGCCCGAGCAGCATTTCACGTCGAAAGACGACATGCTGATCTATTGCCGCAATATCGCGAAAATCATTGAGCCCAATCTGCCCAATCTTTTCCGCCACATTCCCATGCTGCTTTATGGCATTCGCGCGATTCCTCCGGATCGCGAGGCCGCCACCGCTTCCAATGCGCAAGCTCCTGCACCCGACGGCAGCGCACCCGGCTGGTTCAATCTGAATACCTACGAACCCGAACAACAGATGAAATCCAACAAAGAGTCGCTCGTTTTACACGAAGCGGTTCCCGGACACATTTTTCAGGGTTCGCTTGCGCGTTCCATCACCGGACTGCCGGAATTTCGTAAGTTTTATGGCAATAGCGCGTACAGTGAAGGTTGGGCCCTGTACGTCGAATCGCTCGGCAGGCAACTGGGACTCTATGGCGATCCCTACAGCCGCTATGGCCAGCTGAGCAGTGAGCGGTTTCGCGCAGTGCGTTTGGTTGTAGATACCGGGATACATTCCATGGGCTGGAGCCGTGAACAAGCTGTCGATTTTTTTCATGCGCATGTGCCGGACCAGTCCGTTTCAGAAATTGACCGCTACATTGCATGGCCGGGGCAAGCTCTTTCCTACAAGATCGGCCAACTCACCATTCAAGGTTTGCGGCAAAAGGCGGAACAACGCCTGGGCGCAAAGTTCGATATCCGCGAATTCCACGATGTGATCCTGAAGAATGGCGGTTTGCCGATGGAGCTGCTTCAGGAGCAGACCGAGAAATACATTGATTCGGGCTTGTGAGGTTCTGCCGCACGGCAATTTTTTCTATACTAGGGACACGCGGTTGGAAGGACGAATACCATGACGGCATCGAATTCATCGAATCGGGCACGATTTGTAATTGTCGCTCTCATTCTTCTTGGCGCGGCGTACTGGGCGGGCGGTCGCTACAGTTCCCGGCAGCCCACCAGCGTGGAGGCGGTGCCTTCCGGCACCAGCAGCGCGCTTTCACCCAATGCGCTCCCGGTGTCGACGCAGGCGCAACGCGATGCCGTGCTGACCGATGATGAATCCATCAATGTCCGCGTTTATCGGCAAGCTTCTCCGGCTGTTGCAAATATCCTGACCAAGGCTACTGAATACGATTTCTTCATGGACCCGGTTCCGGTCGAAGGCGCCGGCTCGGGCTTTGTGATTGATCCGCGCGGCTACATTCTGACCAATTTTCACGTAATACAGGAAGCGCAGTCCATTGAAGTGGTATTGGGCGACCAGTCGCGCTACCCAGCGAAGGTGATCGGCGCGGATCAGCGCAACGACGTGGCGCTGATCAAGATCGAGCTCAAGGACAAGAAGATCGTGGCTTTGCCGCTGGGCGATTCCGGCACCATTCAAGTTGGACAAAAAGTTCTGGCCATTGGCAATCCGTTTGGATTTCAGTCCACGCTGACCACGGGCGTGGTGAGTGCGCTTGGACGCACGGTACAAACGGGACAAAACACTTTTATTGACGAAGCGATCCAGACCGACGCGGCAATCAACCGTGGAAATTCCGGCGGCCCGCTCATCAATTCGCATGGCGAAGTGATCGGGATCAACTCGGCGATTTACACGCCTTCGGGAACTACGGCCGGCATCGGCTTTGCGATTCCCATCAATACGGCGAAAAGCATTGCCACTGATTTGATGACGGACGGGCGGGTGCACCGGGCATTTCTCGGAGTACAAACGCTTCCCATTGCCGGATATCTCGCCGATGCCCTTGATTTACCGGTAAAAGAGGGATTGCTGGTGGAGAGCGTCACGCGGGGAGGGCCGGCGGCGGCTGCAGGAATAAAAGGCGGCGACAAAGTCGCACAAGCCGGAATGCGGCGCATCGCCATCGGCGGAGATGTAATGACCGCCATTGATGGCCAAAAAGTCGGCAATCAATTGGATGTAAATGTGATTCTGAATCGTAAGCGTCCCGGCGACACCGTAAAGATCACCATCTATCGTGGCGGCAAGAAAATGGATCTGCAGGTCAAACTCACGGAACGCGCGGAAAACCTAACGTAGAGCAAAATTCTCATTTTCCAGCTTGCCGCGATGGCTCTGGCGCTCGGATTCCGTGAGGGAAAACCAGGATTCGGCGAGATCGCGGACACGCTCGAGTTCCCGTTGCATCTCCCCGTGTTTCGCCTCCAGGAGTTCGGCGTCGGCATCTTTGGGAACAAAAATGGGCGGCGCGAAAATCATCACCGTGCGCGCGAATAATTTTGGCAAGAGAAAATGGTCCCAGGTTTTTTCAAGAGTTTTTCCACGATCGCATCCAACGTGGAAGACCAGGATCGGGCAGCCGGTCTTCCTGGCGAGCATGACCGGGCCGGGTTTGGCGACGTAGCGTGGGCCACGCGGACCGTCGATTGTAAACGCGCAGTCCAGCCCTTCGGCCAGTCGCCGCGCCATTACCGCCAGCCCGCGCAGACCACCCCGCGAAGAGCTTCCCTGGGCGGTGTTGAAGCCGAGCCACTCGATGACTTTGCGGGTCCATTGGCCGTCGAAGGCGGTGGTATTCATCACCACGATTCCGCGATTTCTGGCCCACCAGGCGACAGGAATAATCACGCGATGCCAGAAGGACCAGATGCATCGCTGGCCATTTGCGTAGACTTCCTCAGCGTGCTGCCAGCCGAGCACCTCGTAGCGCAGCGTAGGCCCAATGGTTCGAATGACACTGTAGACCGCGGCGGCAATCACGGGAATCTGGATCCGCCGTGACCACTTGAGCGTGGGCAGCCGCGTATCGTAGTGCGCATTGACAGTTTCAGGCCCAGCCGTCGCTTCCGGAGCAGACGCGCTGTCTCCGTGGGGAGAAATTTCTGCCTGGCGATTATTTCCTGCGTCTGGTGCCATCTTCCCTATCTACGCGTGCGGCCGCTGGGGCATCGACGTATAGTATAGGTGTGTTTGCGCAGTAGCGTGCAGGAGTAGCGTCTGGTGTTTTCCTATTTCAATTCCAAGAAATTAGCACTTCGCGGCCTGCGGGCAGCCGCGCCCGTAGTTCTATGCGGCGCCGCAATTCTGGGTACTGCCGCAGCCGGCCCGGACAATCCGCCGGGTGAAGCGGTCGGGAAAATCGACGGAGAAGCTATCGCGGTTACTGGTCCCATGAGTGTGGAAGCGACGCACGGACTGGTGCACACCATTCTGCGCAGTGGAAGCGACGTACGAGTAAAATCCGGCACGGCGCGAATTGATCTGGTCGAAGGCGGCACCATTTCCATCTGCGGCCCTGCGCATTTTTCGGTGCTCAAGTCCGGCGGTTCACTTACCATCGCGCTGGATAGTGGAATGCTGCACGCCCATATCGATCGCGAACCCGCGCTGACAGTTTACACTCCGCAAATCCAGGCCCAGCCCATCGCCATTGGCGGCGGCGCACAGGATTCCGTTTTCGGACTGGAGGCGAGCGGAGCGATGTGCGTGCGGGCGAATACCGGCGCCGTGCGCATCGAACAGCAGCTTACCGGACAAAACGTGCTGGTTCCGCAGAGCGGTGACGTTCTGCTTGTTAACGGTCAACTGGACACTCTGCTGAACAGCGCGGGACGCTGCACATGCGATGTTCAGGTGAGCAGGGCTGCGCCGGCGATTGAGATCAGCCGGCTGGCAACGACAGAGGAAATTCGCAAAAAAGAGCTGGAGCCCAAGCCGCTTCCGCCGGCAAAACCGGAAGCAGTGCTGCCGACAAGACAGGAACCGGAATATCAGGTCTTTATGCCTCCCCTGGCCTACGACGCAAGTTCGAAGGTTTCTACCGAGTTTGATCCGAAACTGGTGACCATAGTGCGCCGGGCACGCGTGCGGCCGACCCTCATCTTCCAGGGGCGAGTCGAGGGCGCTCCCGTGGTGGCCACCGCGATCCCTCCTGCCGCGCTGCCAGCTGCTGCCAAACCTGCTGTAAGACCCCCTGCGCCGCCGCCTCCCGACACGATTGTAAACCGCGTAAAGAGCTATATCCGCAAGCTTTGGACCTCCAACTCCTAGGCGGAGCCCTTCTCGCCAGGTCCTCTAGAGTGGGGGCGTGCGGAAATGAAACCGGGACGGCCATATACTTTTATCCATCCGCGCTCATCCAAGTTAGGACCATGCCCCCCAGCTTCATGCCGCGAAAACTGCAACCCGAGGGCGACTCGATGCGCTTGTCTGCCGATTTTCTGAATTTGAGTTCGAAAGTTGTTCTGTGTTTCGCCGGGCTGGCCGTGGCCCTGCTGGGCGGATGCGGCGATACATCGAATGGGGGCACTGATCCTCCACCGGCGATCGTAGTTAGCCTGAGTTTGTCGGTGGCGAGCGTGCCGGTTGGCGGCCCGCAGGCGTTTACGGCCACGGTCACAAACGATTCGCAGAACAAGGGCGTGAGCTGGGTGCTAGCCGGGTCGGGATGTTCTGGTGCAACCTGCGGAGCCCTGTCGGCCGCAACCAGTACCTCGGGAACTTCCATTACCTACACAGCTCCTGCTACGGTCCCCTCGTCGACAGTGACTCTGACTGCGACCTCGGTCGCGGATACGACGAAAACTGCCACAGCAACAATTACGGTCACTTCGGGGAGTACTGGAAATATCAGCATCACTCTGACGCCCGTGCGCGGAGGAATGACGGTAACCGGTTCGCAGGTGTTTACGGCGACAGTGAGTAACGACGTGGGCAGCGCCGGTGTGACCTGGAGCAAATCGGCGGGAACCTTCAGCAGCCAGAGCACG
>DATHFT010000111.1:0-32009 GCA_035317965.1 Saccharimonadales bacterium (SeqCode)
CGCGTAATTGAAATCGAAGGGCGCGGTGCCAAAACCGAGGCCGCTGCGCGGCGTATAGCTGCCACCATTGCCACTTCGCCGCTCGTAAAGACTGCTTTCGCTGGCGGCGATCCCAACTGGGGCCGTATTTTCGCCGCTGCCGGCCGCTCTGGCGTGAAATTCGATCCCGCTCTCGTCGACATTAAAATGGCCGGCATCCCCGTTCTGCGCAAAGGCCAGCCACTCGACTTCAACGAACGTGCCGCCAGCAACAAGCTCCTCGGCGAGCACGTTCTCATCGTTGTCGATCTGCACGCTGGCAAAGCCAAAGCCCGCTACTGGACCTGTGACTTCACCGCCGAATACGTCCGCATCAACGCCAGCTATCGAACATAGACGAGAACCAGGTCAGGACCTCGCCGGGAAGGTTTCTCGGGAAGCAAGCCAAGGGTATTTCGCTCGCCCGACGGCGGGGACTTCCTCTGGCGCAAGACCTTCCCGCAGACGGCCCGCGAGCACTTTTCTCAAGAGATTTTCTGCCCCACATGCATCAGCAGGTAACCGGCAATGCGGTGTGGCCTCATGAGTTGAAATAGCCTGCGACACGTGCCGGCACAAAAAGAAAAGGGGAGAAATACCCGTCAGAAAAAGAAGCGGGACGATTCGCAGTGCGCTTTTCTGTTCCGGTTTTGCCAGTAGCCGAAGACCCGGGCCAACCGGCGATAGGGCCCGGGGGCCGGTCTCCCAGAGCTACAGCAAGAAATCTCGAAACGGCTGTACAGGGCTCGCGCGACCCCATTTCTAAAGGGTTTCCCTCAGTTCTTTAAGGTTGCAAATCACCCTATTTTCCGAGACCATGCCCGTGACCGCTGAAGTTTCGGTCTCGCACTCGCGGCCGTTCGCATCTCCCAACAGTCCGCGCCCGATTCCTGGTTCTTTCAGCGCGCTCCGCAACTCGCAAGTGGGTTCCGGGCAGAAGGAGTGGGCAGGTGAAGAAGCTTTATATCGGGAATCTTCCATTCTCCGCGACGGAAGACCAGCTCAATGAATGGTTCTCGCAGGTCGGAGTAACCCCCTCGGCCGTAAATCTCATCCGCGACCGTTTCACAGGACAATCGCGTGGATTTGCCTTCGTAGAAGTGAACAACGATGAAGATGCAGATCGCGCGGTCAACTCATTGAACGGGCAGAACTTTGGCGGGAGAAACTTAGTTGTGAATGAGGCCCGGCCGCAGGCTGAGCGTAGCGGCGGTGGTGGCGGCGGCGGAGGTCGCGGTTATGGTGGCGGCGGCGGAGGCGGCGGCGGGCGCGGCCCAGGCGGAGGCGGAGGCGGTGGCGGCGGACGTGGCGGTGGTGGGAATCGTGGCGGCGGTGGACGAGGCGGAGATCGCGGTGGGGATCGCGGCGACCGCGGCAATCGTTGGTAAAGCAAGTCTAGAGATCGAATAAGCGGCAAGAAGGCCGAGTGCCGCGCAGGTCCTTCCTGAAAATACCAAGGGGCGGCTTTGTGCCCGGCCCCGTTTCAAGCACCAACGGATCATTCAAGAAGGCACTGGCTTGTCTCGACGAATCTGTGTAGTATCCCGGGCGACTCGGAAGGCGCAAGCGTTTGGAACCCCGCCCGCTCATGGCAAACGGTTATTGGCAACCAGCGCCATGCACCGTCATCTGGTTTCTCGTTGCGACCGCAGGCCAGTCCCCGGCCCGCCAGACGGATAGCAAGAAACATTCTGCCCCGTAACGTGTTTGAAACATCAGATAAGGAATATATCGTTCCGGGACGAATAGAAGTATATGAATAGCACGGCAACGAGCTGGGCAGGTGCCCCGGGGCCAGGCAACGTTGAATCGCAAGCGTGATTGCAAGTGAACCTTATGGATGCTTGCTGCATCCAACGGTTGAAAGCGGACGTACTAGAGAATCGATGACGAGCTGGCACAAACGCGATTGGCAACAATTCTATGAACTGGCGCGCCGCCCCTGGCAGCGTCACCGCCCCCCTCGGCCTGTCTATCCTTCAGGCATGAACCGGGTTCAGCCAGCCGCGGGCTTCAGCTTGTCCGAACTCGATGATGCCGGCGTTGATCTGGACTTGGCGGAGCGGTTGGGGCTTCCGGTGGACGCGGGGCGCATTGGCGCATACGGTCCGAATGTGACCGTTCTGCGGGATTTCGTCCGTTCTTCCCGTCAGCCGTTGTAGCTTTCCCTTCACAGCCGTTTTCCAGGACAGATTCAGGCTCCCTGCCAAGACACACGGATTTGTACGGGCCCTGGGATCGGCGTAAAATAAGAAGTTCGAGCGAGCCCGATGGCCTCTCCCTTCAACATCATCTCCAATGCGCCGCTGCCCAGTGTGATCTCGCCCGACCTGCATCCGCGGCCGGAATGGCTGCGCGTCAAATTCTTCGGCGGCGAGAAATACCAGGACGTAAAGCGCATCATGCGCACGCTGGAGTTGCATACCGTCTGCGAGAGCGCGCGTTGCCCCAACATGGGCGAGTGCTGGGAGCACGGTACCGCCACTTTCATGATTCTCGGTGACATTTGTACCCGCTCCTGCGGCTTTTGCGCGGTGCCTTCGGGAAAACCCGCCGGTCCTCCAGATGAGGAAGAACCGGTGCGCGTGGCCGAAGCCGTTGCCAAAATGGGTCTGCGCTATGCGGTTGTGACTTCTGTGAATCGTGACGACCAGCCGGATGGCGGCGCCGCGATCTTTGCCCGCACCATAGAGGAAATTCGCCGCCGCGTGCCCGGTTGCAAAGTAGAAGTGCTCATTCCGGACTTTCGCGGCAATTGGGACGCGCTTGATCTGGTGCTGGCCACGCGCCCCGATGTGCTGAATCACAACACGGAAACCGTGCCGCGACTTTATCGGCAGGTACGCAAAGGCGCTGTCTATGAGCGCTCTCTTGAACTCCTCGGCCGTGCCAAGCAAGCGCACCCGGAAGTGCCCACAAAAACGGGCTTGATGCTGGGTCTCGGCGAGGAAAAACAAGAAGTCCTCGATACCATCGGGGATCTGGCCGCGCAAGGCACGGATATTCTTACGCTCGGCCAATATCTGCAGCCGACCAAAGAACATCTCCCGATTGTCCGATACCTGCACCCGGACGAGTTTGCCGAATTCAAGATCTTGGGCGAAGCCATGGGCTTCAAGCATGTGGAAGCCGGGCCGCTGGTTCGTTCCTCCTATCACGCGTTTGAACAGACCGAATCCGCCAGGAAGTAAACGCCCCCAACATTTAAAATCGCAATGGTCTTGATTGCGCTGCAAAAAACAAAAGCGACTTTGCCAATTTGGCAAAGTCGCTCTGAACGGATTGAACTGAAAATTTTTTTTTGGGTTACGCTGCGGTTGCAGCGGCGGCAGCAGCAGCTTTCTTGGCAGCCTTGGCGGCTGTTGAAGCCTTGCGGCGGCGCTTGGTCTTGGGAGGCGTTGCCGGCGCTTCGCCGATCAACTCGGCGGTCATGATGCTGGTCACAAAGAGCTTTGCTCCGTGATCGTCAAAATCAACCGAAGTTCGTTCGCCGTCGGAAGCCGTTACAATACCCAGCCCGTATACTTCATGCTTGATGGTCTGACCTTCTTGCATCGCTTGCACAACATCCTCCTGAGCCGCTCAATCTGGCTACAAGTTGTCTATTCGAACAATTTCATAGTACCAGAAATGGGAGGGTTTGTCTACGCATAGCCACAACTCGGTGGGACCCTGGTTTTGCCTTTAAGTAATTGATATAAAATGAGTTAACTAAAACTTGCCGCCCCGGGAACCGGGCCGGAGGCACGGTTTTTTATTCGTCCAAGGACTCGGGCTGGATGGCAATTTCGCTCTCTCCGGCAGCCTTCCGTTCCCAGTACTTCCGGACCCAAGCGTCCCAGCTCTTGCCAGCAGCCGTGTCGCGGCCCGAAAAAGCCAGCTGCGCGATGTCGGAATAGGCTACTTTGAGCCGCTCATTGGAATCCTTGAGCAGGATGCGGACAAAACTGCTGGCTAGGGTCGCGCCCGCAACGCGGTCAAAAATATAGCCGTCCACCTTGGCGCCATCTTTGCGTGTGACGGTCACGTCTCCGCGATAATCGAACGCTTTCTCGAGGGCCGTGCGCAGATCGTCTTCGCTAACCAGCTCCGGCACCCAACCTTCAATACCGGCGCGCGCCGTTCCCGGTGCGATTTCGAGCTGATCTGCTTCCAGCGACGAAATACTCGTTTGGCCCTGGCCGGGCCGCTCGGCGTGGGTTGGAGTGCTCACGCCCGGGTCTCCTCAAACTGACCTTTACTCGCTTCAATTTGTACCAGCGGATTGTACGCGTGAACGGGCTTGGTCGGTTCGGTCAGCATTGCCAGCGCGTCCGAGTCGGCATAGTTGCCCGCGAAAGTTGCTTTTACCGTCGTCCAAAGCCCCCGCAATCCACTGAATGTGTAATCGACCGCAGAGGCCTCATATCCGCTGTGCACCATGCAATTGGCGCACTTGGGATTGCCGGATTCGGTGCCGTAATTCTGCCAGGCCGTGGCTTCGAGCAATTCCTGAAAGGTATCGGCGTACCCGTCCTGCAGCAGATAGCATGGCTTTTGCCAGCCGAACACGTTGTAGGTAGGCATTCCCCACGGAGTGCACGCATAGTGCTGTTTGCCCATCAGAAACTCCAAAAACAGGGGAGATTGGTTGAATTGCCAGCTCTTTTTACGGTTTGACAGGATCGCGCGGAACAATCGCCGCGTGCGCGCGCGCCCCAAAAAGTGTTTCTGGTCGGGCGCTTTGTCATAGGAATAACCCGGCGAAAGCATCATGCCTTCAACGCCAAGCTCCATCATTTCGTCAAAAAAACCGCGAACGCTGTTCGGGTCGGCGCCATCAAACAAGGTCGTGTTGGTCGTAACGCGGAAACCCTGCCTTAGGGCTTCGCGAATTCCGTCAATGGCCAGATCATAGCCGCCTTCGCGGCACACTGAGAAATCGTGATGCTCTTTTTGCCCGTCGACGTGCACCGAAAACGTCAGATACTTGCTGGGCTTGAACAGATGGAGTTTTTCTTTCAGCAGCAGAGCGTTGGTGCACAGGTAGATATATTTCTTACGGGCGACCAGACCCTCCACAATCTTGTCGATCTGCGAATGCATCAGCGGTTCGCCGCCAGGAATGGAAACCATCGGCGTGCCGCATTCATCCACGGCCTTAAAGCATTCTTCCGGCGTCAATTCCTTCTTCAAAATGTGCGCCGGATACTGGATCTTGCCGCATCCCGCACACGCCAGATTGCAGCGGAACAGCGGTTCGAGCATCAGCACAAAGGGATAGCGTTTGCGCCCCCGAATCTTCTGTTTGAGGACGTAGCTGGCAACCGTCCAAGCCTGTGAAATAGGTACTGGCATCATCCCTGCTTACTGCTGAATTTTGGGGCGAACCTGCCCCCGGGCCTCGTCGACCAACCGCGACCGTAAGCCTCTATTGTACCCGACATACCGCAAATTCCGCTTCAGTGCTTTTATATAGATGCAACGGGATGTTTCCAGGTGGCATAGGACGTGCTTCCCTCCAGGAGTAACATTCAACCGGAACCTGAGGCGTAGAACGAACATCTAGCCATGGCTCGAGAAAATCTCTTATCGCTCTTTGCCGAGTTCGCGCGCTATCGAAAGGATGTCGCCGTCGTCGAGCGTCGCGGCGGCCGCCGCGACGCATGGACTTACGCGCAACTCGCTCAGTTGGCGGTCGGGTGCGCTTTGACACTCGAGAAACGGGGAATCCAAGCGGGCGAGCGCGTCCTCCTGTGGGGACCAAATTCTGCGAAATGGATGGCGGCGTTTTGGGGTTGTCTGCTACGGGGCGCTGTGGCTGTTCCCCTGGACGACGGCGCTACGCCTGAATTTGCCAGCAGAGTCGCAAACGACGCAGGGGTGAAATTGGCATTCGCCGCCCGAGCGCACGGATCGCCAATTCCTGCCGTAACCAGCCTCGTTTTGGAGGATTTATCCGACACCGTTGGACCGATTGCTGAGCAAAATATTCTTTTCCCCGGTGTTTGTGAATTTTCATCCGAACCGGTTACGCGCCGCCATATCGCACAAATTCTGTACACCTCGGGAACCACCGCTGAACCTCGGGGCGTCGTGCTGACGCATGGTAATTTCCTGGCCAATCTCGAACCACTCGAAGCAGGAATCGATCCCTACCGAAAATACGAACGTTGGTTTCATCCTCTCCGCTTTGTAAGCCTGGTTCCGCTCAGCCACGTCTTCGGGCAGTTCATGACCCTGTTCGTTCCCCCACTCCTCGGAGCAACAGTGGTGTTTGAGCCCTCGGCGAATCCGGCAGAAATCGTGCGAACGACGAAGCGGGAACGAGCGACGGCCCTGGTCGCCGTTCCGCGGATGCTGGACGCGCTGCGCGATTTCCTCGTCCGTGAATGGCCATCCCGAGGTCCGGGGCTCCAGGAAGAACTTGCCAGCGCAAAGGACCGCAGGTTCCTGCGGCGCGCCTGGATCTTCCGCCGTATCCACCGAAAATTCGGCTGGAAATTCTGGGCCTTCATTTCCGGTGGCGCTGCTCTCCGGGAAGACACCGAAGATTTCTTCAAGCGCGCCGCCTTCGCTGTCGTTCAAGGCTACGGTATGACCGAAACCGCGTCGCTCGTCAGCCTTAACCATCCATTCCGGGCCGCCGGAGGCACGGTCGGCAAAATTCTGCCAGGCCGCGAATTCCGGTTGGCCGACGATGGCGAAATTCTCGTGCGCGGCGAAAACGTCGCCAGCGGCTATTGGCAAAAGGGAACTGTGCGGGCCGCTTCTGTCCGCGATCCTTTACAAACGCCACGCGAACAAGACTGGCTGCACACCGGCGACCTTGGAGAACTCGACGCCCAAGGCAACCTGCGATTGCGCGGGAGGAAGAAGAGCGTCATTGTCACTTCCGCTGGTCTAAATGTCTTTCCAGAAGACCTGGAAGCCGAACTACGAAAACAAGCCGGAGTTCGCGATTGCGTGGTCATTGCTCTCGGGCAAAATGGCAACGCCGAACCGTGCGCGGTGCTGCTGCTCGAGGGTCCCAGAGAAGGCCCGGCGCGCGCCGCCATCGCTGCCGCCAATCACTCGCTTGCTGAATACCAACGCATGAACCAATGGCTGCTCTGGCCGGAGCCCGACTTTCCCCGCACGCCGACAGGAAAGCCGCGTCTAGCGTTGATTTCCGCGCGTGCCGCAGAAATACTTTCCGGAAAAACACAGGGCTCCGCAAATACCAGGAGTCCAATCGCCGAACTGCTCGCCCGTTTCGCAAATCATGAGAGTTCAAACGCACGCGTCGAACAGGAACTGAACCTTTCCTCTCTTGATCGCGTTGAATTGATGAGCGTTCTTGAAGAAAAATACCAGGTGGAACTAAACGAGGCCTCTTTTGCCGAAGCGAAGACCACGCAGGACATCGAAGAACTGCTCAGGCAGCCCTACACCCGGCGCACGGAATACAGCTACCCGCGCTGGGCGCAGCGCCGGATCGTGCAGTGGACGAGGCTTGCGGTCTATTACACGTTGGTCCTGCCTGCCACGCAAATCCTGGGACGTCCGAGCGTTACGGGTCGCGACACCCTCAAAAATCTTCGCGGTCCTGTTTTGGTCATCTCCAATCACATCACCCGTCGTGCCGACATCGGGCTCATTCTCGCCGCTTTGCCCGCCCGCTATCGGCATCGGTTGACGATCGCCATGGGCGGGGAATCCCTGACGGAAATGCGACAACCGCCGGCCGACTGGTTCGTCGCCAAACGGCTGGCCTATCAACTGGGCTACTGGCTCGTGACCGCACTCTTTAACGTCTTCCCGCTGCCGCAATTTTCAGGCGTCCGGGAAAGCTTTCGTTTCGCAGCGGAATCGGTTGACCGCGACTACAGCGTCCTTATCTTTCCGGAAGGCCAGGTGAACAATTCGGAATCCGGTGGAATGGCTCCTTTCCGGGGCGGCGTCGGCATCCTCGCCCGGCGCCTGAACATCCCCGTTGTTCCCATTCGCCTCGACGGCGTCTGGCAGATGAAGCGCGAACACCGCCGCTTCGCCAAAACCGGAGAAATCAGAGTCCATATCGGCGCTCCGGTCCGTTTTCCTCCTCACCTTAGCCCCGAGGAAATAACGACTTATCTGGAATGCAAAGTCCGTTCCCTGTAAGTCGCCCGTTTTGCGTGTCCGTCCGGTAAATAGGAAGATGCCCCGCTCCCTGCGGAGTTCTGCTTTCTGTGGCAAAATAGTGATTGACTGGATAAAAGAAATGGCACATCGGACAACCCTTGAAGAACCGCGCCCGGCAAAGACCGCCAAGCCAGGCAAGAAGTCGGCCGCGGTAACGGCACCCGCGGACGGAAATCGCGAGCGCATTTTCAGCGCATTCCGTAATTGGGGCTATCGCGAAGCGAATCTGGACCCACTCGGTTTCTTTGCGCCGCTGAAGTGCGCCGATCTCGGTTCGCTCACCGGGGAAGCCGCTCTGGAAGCCCGCCGCATCTACTGCGGAACAATAGGCGCTGAATTCATGCACCTTCCCGAACCCGATCGCCGGGAATGGATCGCCGAACGCATCGAGGGTTCCCCCCCGGCCGTCGATCAGGCAAGAATCCTCGAACGCTTGATCCGCGCCGATCTCTTTGAACAAGTGCTCCAGGCCCGCTACCTCGGCAGCAAACGATTCTCGCTGGAAGGCGTCACCGCACTCATTCCCCTTCTCGACGCCATCCTCGACGGTATCGGCGAACATGGTGCGGTTGAATCGGTTATGGCCATGAGCCATCGCGGGCGTTTGAACGTGATGACTCATGCCGCCTGCAAGCCGGCCCATGAAGTGGTTTCCGGATTTGAAGATGTGGATCCCCGCAGCGTACTCGGCGCCGGCGACGTGAAATATCACGTGGGCGCGACGGGAACGTACCTCACGTCTTCAGGCAAAGAAATTGGGATTCATCTGGTCTCCAACCCCAGTCACCTGGAAGCAGTTGATCCCGTGGCCATGGGTCGGGTGCGCGCCAAGCAAACGCGCTACGGCGCAGAGAGCAAAAATAAGATTGTCCCCATCGTGATGCACGGCGACGCCGCATTCGCGGGACAAGGCATCTGGGCCGAGACACTCAATCTTGCCGATCTTCAGGGTTACACCGTCGGCGGCACCATCCATATCATTGTCAACAATCTGATTGGCTTTACGACCCGCCCCATGCAGGAACATTCTTCGCGTTTTGCTTCCGATATCGCCAAACGTCAATCGGTCCCGGTATTTCACGTAAACGCAGAAGATCCCGACGCCGTCGTGCGCGTCGGCCAAATTGCTGCTGAATATCGCGCAAAATTTGGCAGCGACGTAGTCGTGGACATCATCGGCTATCGCCGTCACGGCCACAGTGAAGTGGACGATCCCACGATCACGCAACCACGCCTGTATGAACGAATCAAGAATCATCCGGCGCTTTGGAAAATTTATGCCGAGCGCACTGGAATCGACACCACCGGGACTGTGGAGCGGGTGCGCGCCGAATACGAAGACGAACAGCGCAAAGCGCACGAACTGACGAAGGCTCCTGAAATGCGGCAGTTGCCCGACTACTGGTCGCCCTACCCGCGCGGCCGCTACGACGCTTCCTATGAAGTTGATACCGGCGTTCCCGCGGAAACGCTCGCCGCCATTACCGCAAAACTAGTGCACGCGCCGGAAGGTTTCCATGTTCATCCGAAAATCGTCAAGTTGCTCGAACAGCGCTCGGAAATGGGCCAGGGCAAGCGCGCCGTCGATTATGGTTTTGCAGAAGCGCTGGCGTTCGGCTCCATTCTGCTCGAAGGCAATCCCGTTCGCCTGACCGGACAAGATTCGCAACGCGGCACCTTCAACCAGCGGCATTCCGTGCTGATTGATACGGAAAATGAACAGGAATTTTTGCCGCTGGCAAATCTTTCGCCGGACCAGGCATTCTGCGAAATTCATAACTCTTCGCTATCAGAGGGCGGCTGTCTTGGATTTGAATACGGCTTCAGCCGCGACTACCCGGAAGCCCTGGTCCTGTGGGAAGCGCAATTTGGCGATTTCGCAAACGGGGCGCAGGTCATCATCGACCAGTTCATCAGCGCCGGTGAAGACAAGTGGAACTTGCCATCCGGCGTGGTGCTGCTGCTGCCGCACGGCTACGAGGGTCAGGGCCCAGAGCATTCCAGCGCCCGCATCGAACGCTATCTGCAACTCGCCGGCGAAGACAACATAGTGATCTGCCAGCCTTCCACGGCCGCGCAATATTTCCACATGCTGCGTCGCCAGGTTCGCCGGTTGTGGAGAAAGCCGCTCATCGTATTCACTCCGAAGAGCATGCTGCGCCATCCGGACGCCAGCTCGAGCCTCGCTGAATTTACGCAGCCGAGATTTCAGACCGTGGTTCGCGACAAAGAAGTTCAGGACGCCAAGCGCATCCTGATGGCCAGCGGAAAAGTCGGCCACGAACTAAAAGCCGAACGGCGCCGGCGCAAGGACACGAGCACCGCCATCCTGTTCCTCGACCAGCTCTATCCTCTGCCGCGCACGGAAATTTCTGCCGCGCTGGCCGAACATCCCAATGCCCGCGAAGTCATCTGGGTCCAGGAAGAGCCCCGCAACATGGGAGCGTACTTCTACGTCGTGCCGCGACTGGAATCGCTGGCCAAGTCCGTTGGGTTGCGGCTCCGTTCCGTGAAACGCTCGGCCAGCGCGAGTCCTGCAACGGGTTCCGCCAAAGCGCACGAAATGGAGCAGAAAACGCTCCTATCCCTGGCCTTCACCACGACCACCACCGACTGAGGGGAGCTTTTTTCACCCGCGCGGCTCAGAACCGCTTTAACACGCCATTCACATTCATGTAACTGGCGTGTTACCACGCCCGTAAACAGGAATGTCACAATCAGTTGTGCAAAACCGACCGGATCAAGATCAATCAAATCAATCCAATGGCTATCGTAATGGAACGACCTACGATACACTCTCGCCAAGCCGGCGTGCGGTACGCTCGAACAGTATGAAGCGCATCCTAATTATTGAAGACGACCGCGATATCGTTGAGCTGGTTCGTTACAACCTCGCCAACGAAGGATTCCAGGTGACTGCCGCGCACGACGGCAGCAGCGGCCTCAGCACGGTGAAAAAAACGCCGCCTGATTTGCTCCTTCTCGATCTCATGCTGCCCAAGCTCTCGGGCCTGGATATCTGCCGCGAAATTCGCAAAGACGAGTCCCTCAACCGCCTTCCGATTCTGATGCTTACCGCGCGTGGCGAAGAAGCCGACCGCGTCGTCGGCCTCGAAATGGGTGCCGACGATTACGTAACCAAGCCGTTCAGTCCGCGCGAGCTTCTCGCCCGCGTGAAAGCATTGCTGCGCCGCGCCGAGCCTCCGGTCGACGCGCCGCGCATCATCGAAATTGGGAAACTCGCGATTGATCCCGCCTCCTATCGGGTCAGCCACGCCGGAAAGCCCGTTCCGCTCAGCACCCTCGAGTTCCGGCTTCTTTACTATCTAGCTTCGCGTCCCAACCGGGTTTTCACGCGCGACCAACTCCTGGACGCCGTTTGGGGAACCGACCGCTTTGTCACCCCACGCAGCGTGGACGTTTATGTCCGTCGCCTCCGCGAAAAAATCGAAAGCGACCCCGAAAATCCTCTCCATTTAAAAACTGTACGAGGTGCGGGATACTTGTTCGAAACCCGTGCAGCTTAACCTTTTCTCAAAACTCGCTCTGGCCTTCATAACGCTGGTTCTCTGCGTTCTGCTTGCGGTGGATTTTTTTGCCGAGCGCGGACTGCGGCGGGACTACGAGCGCAGCGGGTTCAATCAACTCGCGATGATTGCGCGCATCGCGCAGGCGCGCGTTTGGCAATTGCCGGCGCTTCCCGCGGTTCATGAACCGGAAATTGCTGCGCTTCACCAGTGGACGTCGCAGGTCGCTGCCGGCGGTGAACGCGTCACGGTCATTGGCGCCGACGGCACAGTCTATGCCGATTCGCAATCCGAACCCGAAACGATGGAGAACCACTCCGGGCGCCCGGAAATTCGTGAAGCCATGGCCAACGGAGAGGGCCACTCCATTCGTCGCAGCGCCACGATAAACCGCGACCTGCTCTACTATGCGGTTCGGCAAACCCTGCCGTCGGGCCAGACAGTGGTCTTGCGTTTCGCGTTTCCCCTGCAGACCATTGACGATATCCTGGGTTCGTTCCGCGGCAGCTTGTGGTTTGCTTCCTTTTTCATCCTGGTCGTTGCCGGACTGGCGTCGCTCGTTGTGTCACGAACCTTTTCCCGGCGCGTCGATCGTCTGAAAGAATTTTCCCGCCGCGTCGCGGAAGGCGATTTTCGGGCGTTGCCCTCGGACAATACCAGCGACGCTCTTGGAGAACTGGGAAGTTCACTCAATCAAACTGCCGAACGCCTGGATCGCACCATTCGCACGCTCAAGGACGAGCGGAATCTTTCCTCCGCCATTCTTGGCAGCATGGTTGAAGGTGTTGCGGTTGTAAACGGCTCGGAACGCTTGCTTTTTGCCAACCAGGGATTTGTCGAAATCCTCGGCCTCGACGTTCCTCCGCAGTCGGGCCGGGCCCTGGTCGAAGTGGTTCGCCAGACCGAACTGCTGGAGGCGGTGCGAAACGTTATAAAAGGTGAACCTCGGGTGGAAACCGAAGTGGTGACCGGCACACTGCGCCAGCATTTTTTTGCAGCTACAGTTGCCGCGGTACGCGGGGATGAAAATTCCGGCGCCGTCATCGTGCTTCACGACATCACCGACCTGCGGAAGCTGGAACGGGTCCGCCGCGATTTTGTCGCCAACGTCTCGCACGAGTTCAAAACGCCGCTCACCGCTATCCAGGGATTTGCCGAGACGCTCCTTACGGGTGCTCTTGAAGACGTACAAAATCGCGAACGCTTTCTCGGCATTATCCTTGAACACGCCCGCCGGCTCGCGCGTTTGACCGACGATCTCCTGAAGCTGTCAAAAATGGATGCCGATCGACTGGAACTCGAAATCGACCGAATGGGCGTGTCGCCGTTCGTCGACAGCTGTCTGGAGACCGCTCAGCGCCGGGCAGCACAAAAAGAACTGAATATTTCCGTCGACGTACCGGAGGGCTTGCCGGACATCGCAGGAGATCGCCGCCGCCTGGCCGAGGTCTTGCAGAACTTGCTCGACAACGCGATTCAGTACACGCTTCCCGGCGGCCGAATTACCCTCAGCGCCCGCGCCGATGCTGCGGAGGTGGTTTTCACGGTGGCCGATACCGGGATCGGTATTCCGCAAGCCGATCAACCGCGCATTTTCGAACGCTTCTACCGCGTCGATGTCGCCCGCTCGCGTGAAGTAGGCGGCACTGGCTTGGGGCTGGCCATCGCCAGGCACCTCATGGAGGTCCATGGCGGACGCATTTGGGTGGAAAGCGAAGTAGGCCAGGGCTCGCACTTCCACTTTTCCGTTCCTATTTTTGATCCTGAGCGAGGTGTGCCTCGTGTGAATGGAGCCGGGGGCCCCGCGACGCGCGGCAACGGCCACCGCACACCCATCTAGTTCTGGCCCTCCGTCATTCATAGCGCAGGGCGACCATCGGATCGACGCGCATGGCCCGCCGCGCCGGAAAATATCCGGCGATGACCGCTACCAGTACCAGAGTCGCAATCGCCACGGCGATCGTGAAGGTATCGCGCGGCGCAAGTCCAAACAGCATTTTTTGCAGCAAGCCAACCGTGGCCAGAGAAGTAGCGACTCCGCCAAAAATTCCGGCCCCCAATACAAACAAAAGGTCCTTCATCACCAGTCCGAGAATGGAGTTTGGTGCCGCTCCGAGGGCCATGCGGATTCCAAACTCCGCTTGCCGTTGCGTCACCAGAAAGGACAATGCGCCGTACAATCCGATCATCGCCAGCAGCAAGGCCAACGCTCCGAAAAAACCGGACAGCGTTGCCAGCAATCGTTCGCGCGTGATGGATTCATCCATCTGCCGCGCCAGCGTTTGAAATTCCAGGGGAAGCGACTTGTTCACGCCGCCAATCGCTTCTTCGGCGGCCATCGCCAGCAAGGACGGGCGCATGGCGGTTCGCAATTCAAAGTTTTGCTCTTCCTCCGGCTCCTTCACCTGCGTGAAGGGAAAAATCGCCTGCGCCAAAGTCGCTTCCTGAACGGTTTCATACTTCGTATCTTTCATTACGCCGACGATTTCATAGGCCGTAAGCGCTGCTCCTGGCCCTCCTTCGAGCTTGAAGAGCTTCCCAATCGGATTTTCATCCGGGAAAAATTTTCTGGCCATCGTCTCGTTCACAATCGCCACCAGCGGCGCTCCCTTTGCATCATGGCCATTGAAATTTCTGCCAGACAGCACCGGTATGCGCATGGTCGGCAGATAGTTGGCAGAAACAAAGTTCATATACGCCAGTGCTTCGTCCCCTTTAGGCGCATTGGGGGAATCGATAATCACATTCTCGTTCCATACAAAATGGCTCAACGGCGTCAGCAGGGAGGCGCCGGCGGAAATTACTCCGGGCAGCGCGCGCAAGCGGTCTTCGATCTGTTGCGTGGTGGCTATGCGGTTTTCCACCGGCACTTTTCCGTTTTTCATGTTGGCGTTAACGATCAGCACATTGTTGCGGTCAAATCCCACATCCAGCCGGTTCAGCTTGGAAAAGCTGCGCAGAAACAGACCGGCCGTCACCAGCAGCACGAGCGAAAGCGCCACTTGCACAGCGACAATCCATTTTCCGGCGCGAAACTTCAGCTGCCGCTCCGTCGTGTCGGCTCCCGCGCTGCCTTTCATCGCCGCCAGCAAAGATACCCGCGTTGAACGCAGGGCCGGGAACAGGCCAAACAGAATCCCCGTCAGCACCGCAACTCCCACGGTGAATCCCAAAACTCGATAGTCCAGCGGGAATTCCAGAAACAACTGGGTTCTGGTCGTCGACATGAATTTAACCAGCAAGGCGTTGCCCCACTTGGCAAATAAGACACCCAGCAGCGCTCCGCTGCTCGACAGCAAAACGCACTCGGTCAGAAGTTGCCGGATCAGTCTTCCGCGTGAGGCACCCAGCGCCTTGCGAACAGCAATTTCTTTCCTGCGCACGCTGGCCCGCGCCAGCATCAAGCTGGCGATGTTTGCACACGCAATGAGCAGCACCAGAACGACAACAACCATCAAAATCGTAAGTGGCCGCTCAAACTCCTGGCGAAACCCGGAAATTCCCGTGGCGGCCGGCGTCGCCAGAAGGGTATTTTTCAGGAAACCGTCCTGCATATCTTTTTTCCAGTTCGTGGGCAGCGATTCCTGAAACACGCGCGGCGCCACCACGGCCAGGCGCGCATTGGCCGTTTCCAGGGTCACGCCCGGCTTCAGTCGTCCCATTACGGCCAGCCACCAAAACGAGCGACGGTCCAGCCGCGACCCATGTTCGTCATACAGAGCCGCTGTGCAGATGGGAGCCGCAACATCGAAGTATTTCCCCACTTCGACGCCATAAAATCCTGGCGCCGTCACCCCCACGATTTGAAACGGGTGGCCATCGAACAAAACCGAGCTGCCGATCACTTTTTGCGAAGCGCCGTAGTGCTCCGTCCAGAATCCGTAGCTCATCACGGCAATGGCCGGACAACCGCGGTGATCATCGGCGTCCTGAATCAACCGGCCGGTGGCGGGCCGTACCCCCAGGGTTTCAAAGTAGCGTCCGCTGACGAATATGCCTTCGGCCGACTGCACTTCACCGCCCTGCGCCAGATTCGGTCGCATGCCCGTGCTCCAGGCGAACATGTTGGAAAAAACATCCTGGTGATCCCGCACGGCCTCCCAAATCGGGTTGGTAACAATGGTGGTGCTTTGCTCCGCCGATCGAGGGGTGCGCATGGCCACTTGCACCAGTTCCGCTGGCTTTGGCACCGGCAGGGAGCGGAGCATCACCGAATTGATCATGCTGAAAATCGCGGTATTTGCGCCGATCCCCAGCGCCAGCGAAAGAATCGCAATGCTCGTCACAACCGGGGTGCGCCGCAGTACGCGGATCCCGTAGCGCACGTCCTGCAGCAGCGTTTCAACAAAGCCGGTTCCGCGCGCGTCGCGGCATTCTTCTTTCAGTTGCTCGTGGCCGCCGACTTCCAGCCGTGCGCGCCGCAACGCTTCCGGACGCTCGACGCCGGAGGCAACGTACTTGTCCACCTGCTTTTCAAAGTGAAATCGCAGCTCTTCATCCAGCTCTGATTCCACTTCGTCGCGGCGAAACACGGAACGCAAACGGATCAAAAGATCGCTGAACATGGCAAGCTCCTAGGCGGATTCGAGTATTTGTCCCACGGCGGCTGCGAGTTTTCTCCAGGCGCTCTCTTCGGCTTCCAGTTGCTTCTCGCCGGCACGCGTGAGCTCGTAAAATTTGGCGCGTCGGTTGTTTTCCGAAGCTCCCCAGTGCGCCTTGATCCAGCCGCGACGCTCCAGTCTGTGCAAAGCCGGATACAAAGAGCCCTGCTGAATTTTCAGAACGTCGCTCGAGACCTGCTGCACTCGCTCGGAAACGGCCCAGCCGTGCTGCGGCCCGAGCGCCAGCGTTTTCAAAATCAATAAATCAAGCGTGCCTTGCGGCAATTCAATGCGGTCGCTCACTCTCTCCCCTTGCGCTTCGACAGGAAGGATAGCCGTTCTCTTGTCGAAGCACAAGGGGAGACCCTTGCTCCTGCGGCCGGCCTTAGATTTAGCGGCTTGTTCATCTCGCCGTCAACGTGCCGTAACCACGCCGGCCGCACGCTTTCAGCGATGAGCGGGGGTGTGAATCGCGCCCTGCTCTGAAAGGAGCTTCCCGTGGCAAGCTCGCCTGGTCTCACTGAAGCCGTTCTCTACGACACTCTGGTCAACTACCTGGTATCGATGGCCCGCACCGTTGAAGGCGCCATGAACCGCGCTCTTGACGCCATTGTCAGCCTCGACAGCGATCGCACCTCCGCTCTTCCCAGCGAAGTTTTTCTTCTCGAACCGCGGATTAACGAAATGGAAATTGTCATCGATGAACATGCCATTCGGCTTCTGCGGCGCGGCGCTTTCAGCGACGATGAGATGCGTCTCATTGTCGCCGCACTGAAAATTACCAACGATCTGGAACGCATCGGCGACATTGCCGTCAATCTGGCCGAGCGGGTCATCTCCCTTCGCGAAATGCCCGGAGCACAAATTCCCGAAGAGCTGGCCCCGATGGCTTCCGCCGTCCGCACCATGGTCAGCAAAAGCCTTGGCGCACTGATTTTCCGCAATGTCGATATGGCAACTCAGGTTTTGGAAAGTGACGATCTGGTCGACCAGTACCGTGACCGCATCTTTGAACAGCTTCTCCAGCGCATGACGCAAGAGCCGACGCTCGTCAGTCCAGGACTGCAATTCATCCTGGCCACCCGGCACCTCGAACGCATCGCCGACCACGCCACCAACATTGCCGAAGATATTATTTTCTGGGTTCGCGGTCTGGACGTGCGTCACGGTCGGGGCCTCCTGCTGCGCTCCGATGCCGCCGGCGAACCGGAAGCCCAGCCGCCCGACGTCACGGAGAATTTACATCTCCTTCATGAGCCGGTGACCCGCAACGTGCACACTGACCTCGTTTGATCTTCAATCCATGTCCTACCTGGGGACCAGAGCACCCCTGGCTCCGGTCCCCATCTCCCCTTTTTTTAAGAATTGCTTGACGGTTCGCCGACACATCGGTACTCTTTTCAAGCTGAAGTTGCTTTATTCCGGGTTCTCGTCGCGTGAGGTTGTTCGCTTGAAACGTCAGAAAATAAATCGATGGCTCAACAGACTGTCCCAACTGTCGGTTGGCCGTCGCTCCGTTGCTGTTGCTCCTCTACCTTGTTGTTCCTGTCGTTGATCTCACAGTAGTTCAGTAACTACTTTTACCTCAACATCTTACGTGGACGTCCTTCCTTTCATTACAGGATATTCACATTCAGTTGACGTAGCTGTAAGACGCAACCTTTACCTTCTGCCCCGGGGTAGTTCGCATAATTTCGGCACGTATGTCGAATATTGTTTTCAAAGAGAGAGGAAATGAAAAAACTAGCAGCCGTTACACTCGCGCTGTTCCTGACCAGCGGAACCGTGTTAGCAGACACACCGAAAGACTCCGATCCGCAGGCCTCCACGCCGGCGCCGAAGGCCAAAAGCAGAAAAACCAAGGCTCAATTGGAACAGGAGAAAAGGGACGCGGCTATTGCAGCGCAGCTCGAACAACTCCGGCAGAGCGTTGAAGCCCAGCAGCAACAGCTGCAGATTTTGAAGGATGAGCTGGCCAAGCGCGACCGCCAGATCGACGAAGCGCGTCAAGCCGCCGCCGCCGCCGATACCAAGGCTTCCGATGCCACTGCCAAGGCTTCTGAAGCAGCCGCGGCCACCGCGGATCTGAAGACGTCCGCCGCCAGCGAACAAGAGACCGATTCTCAGTTGAACAATCGCATTGTGCGCGTCGAAAAAGATGTCGACACCACGAAAAAGGAAACATCCACAAAAATCGCAGCGCTCAGCAATCTTAAGTTCAACGGGGACCTCCGCTTGCGCTATGAACCGTTCTTTGGTGGCGGCGCAGCCAATGCCGCCGCTCCTGCCGATCGTCATCGCGAGCGCTTTCGTCTGCGCTTCAATGTCACCACCAAACTCAACGACGATATTACGGCCGGCTTCTCGCTGGCGTCTGGTGACGTGGGCGACCCGATTTCGACAAACTCGACGGAAACCGGTTTCTTCACCCGCAAATCCTTTGCGCTCGACCGGGCCTTTGCTACCTACAATCCGCACCAGTTCAAGCCCTTCAGCGTTACGGCCGGTAAATTTGCCTATACCTGGTACCGCACCGAACTCACCTTCGACAACGACATCAACCCGGAAGGCGCCAGCGAACAGGTCGTATGGGACTGGAAAGATAAATTCCTATCGCACTTCGGCGTCGTGGCGTTCCAAACGCCTTTGTTTGAAGTCAGCGGCGGACCGGACACGGGCCTGTACGGCGGACAAATCCAGACCGGCTGGCGTCTGGGCCCGCGCGTGAAGTTGACCGCGGACACCGCTTTTTATAACTACACCAACGCCGACAGCATCGCGCAAAACCAGAACACGTCGAACGGCACCAACAATGGTTATCCCACTTCCGGCGTTCCCAATAGTGGCGGCGGCAACTTCGGGTTCGGATCCGCGACGCTGTCCAACAACTTCGGCGTGATCAACGGCAAGCGCTTCTTTGCCTCCAAGTACGCCATCTCCGACAGCATTCTGCGCGCGGATTTTGATACCGGGCACGTTCGCTGGCCGATTTATGCCCTCTTCAACTATGCGGTAAACACCGAAGCTTGCTCCAACATGCAAATCTTTGCCGACGCCGTGCTGGCTGGCGGCACCGTCACCACTCCCACCTGCGATCCGCACCAGCGCCATGCGTATTGGGCGGAAGCACAACTCGGCCAGACCAAAAGCAAATATGACTTCCGCTTTGGCTACACCTTCATGCGCATTGAACGCGACGCGGTGGTTTCCGCGTTTAACTTCAGCGACATCCGCCAGCCGACCAACGTTGCGCAACACCGCATCGAAGTTTTCTATCAGGCTTACCGGAACATAACCTTCGGCTTCACAGGCTTCCTCGGCCGCCAGCTGGTTACCGCCCAGAGCCCGACCGAAGAGCGGCTCTTGAAGCGCTTCCAGTTCGACACCATCTTTACCTTCTAGGCTGGTCCGCTACCCCACGAGGACAGGCTGGAGCAGGAACCCCTGCTCCGGCCTGTTTTTGTTTCAGGTTTGTGAACGATGTAACCTCGCAAGTCCTCTGTTATCTTCCGGCTAGAGGTTTGCATCGGAATCGCCCAGCGATTCATTCAACTCTGAATGGTTTGTAACACTTCCGTAACACGGAAAGAGCACACTGCACTCGACGGAAGAGACAAATCAGCTCTGTGGAGAAAAATCGCATGAAGAGAATCGCGGGACTGCTCCTGGTTGTTCTCGCCCTCGGTACCATCGTTGTGGCGCAGAACGCACTCCTGATCAACGGTGCGGGCGCAACTTTCCCGTACCCGATCTATTCCAAATGGTTCGATGAATTTCACAAAAAGAACGGCAATCTTCAATTTAACTATCAGTCCGTTGGTTCCGGCGCAGGCATCAAACAAGTTACCGAAGGCACGGTGGATTTCGGCGCAACCGACGGTCCGATGAACGACGATCAGATTAAAGCTTTCAAAGACAAGCACAGTGGCAGCGGCATTCTGCACTTCCCCACGGTTCTCGGCGCGGTGGTTCCCACCTACAACGTCGCGGGAGTTTCAGGCGCACTGAACTTCACCCCGGAAGCGCTCGCTGGAATCTTCATGGGCCACATCAACAAGTGGAATGACCCCGCCATCGCTGCGGCCAACAAAGGCGTGAATCTTCCGGCCAACGACATCGTCGTAGTCCACCGCTCCGACGGCAGCGGCACAACGTATATCTGGACCGACTTCCTTTCCAAGAACAGCGACGGCTGGAAAAGCCGCGTCGGCAAGGGCACTTCCGTGAACTGGCCGCAAGGTCTCGGCGGCAAGGGCAACGAAGGCGTCACCGGTTTGATCAAACAGACACCCAACTCCATCGGCTACGTCGAACTGATCTACGCCGCGCAAAACAATATTCCTTACGGCGCGGTAAAGAATCCGTCCGGCGCATTCATCAAAGCCGACCTCGCCAGCGTCAGCGCAGCCGCAGCGGGTGCGGCGAAGGAAATTCCGGACGACTTCCGTGTTTCCATCACCAACGCTCCGGGAAAAACCGCCTACCCCATCTCCAGCTTCACCTGGCTGCTGGTCCCACAAAAATTCTCCGATGCAACCAAGCGCGATGCCGTAAAGAACTTCCTCAAGTGGATGGTGACCGATGGGCAGAATTTGACCGAAACCCTGTCCTACGCGAAGCTGCCCAAGGAAGTGATTGCCAAAGAACTGAAGGCCATCGACCAGGTTCAGTAGATCTGGACGACTAAATCGTGGCGAGCACTATCACAACTGTTCCGAATGCGGGGGCCCCGATAGCGGGCTCCCGTCGTTCGTTCTGGTCCCGGCTGCGCGACGGAGACGAAATCGCGCGCCTCATCACCTTTCTGTTCGCCGCTTCCGTCGTTTTCGTTACGCTGCTGCTGATCTTCGAGCTCTGGCGAGGCTCGGCTCTTCCCCGTCACAAATTCGGCTTTCACTTTCTCACGACGCAAGTCTGGGATCCGATCCTCGATCAATTCGGGGCACTGCCGTTCATCTACGGCACGCTGGTAACTTCCGGCCTGGCGCTCTTGCTTGCCGTTCCGCTCGGTATCGGCGCCGCCATCTTCCTGGCTGAACTTGCCCCTGCCCGGGTTTCCGACACGCTGCAATTTTTCATCGACTTGCTCGCCGCCGTGCCCAGTGTGATCTACGGCTTGTTGGGTTTCCTTGCGCTCATACCGCTTATGCGCGACTACATCCAGCCGGCGCTTAAAAAGACTCTCGGTTTTCTGCCATTCTTTACCGGACCCATGTATGGCCTCGGCTTTCTCACCGCCGGCATCGTTCTCGCCATCATGGTCATTCCCTATATTATTTCTGTCTCCCGCGAAGTTCTGCTCTCCGTTCCGCGCGATCAACGTGAAGCTGCTCTGGCGCTCGGCTCGACGCGCTGGGAATCCACCTGGAAGGTTGTTGTGCCGTTCGCCCGCACCGGGATCATGGGATCCATTTTTCTCGCTCTCGCCCGGGCTCTTGGCGAAACCATGGCCGTCACCATGGTCATTGGCAATGTGGTTACCATCAGCCCTTCGCTTTTCTCTCCGGGCTACTCCATCGCTGCGGTCATCGCTAATGAATTTACAGAAGCCACCGGCGATCTCTATCTCCAGGCGCTGGTCGAACTCGGCTTGGTTCTGTTTTTCCTCACGTTTATCCTGAATGGCCTTGCCCGCCTGCTCATCGTGGCCACCTCGCAACGCGGCAGCGGAATGGGGCACACATGAGCGGCCGTCTGCGTTGGCGCAAATTCATCAGCAATTTCATGCTGACCATGACCGGTCTATGCGCCTTTGTCGCGGTCTCCGTTCTTTTCCTGATTCTCGGTTACCTCGTCTACAACGGCGGCACCTCCATCAGCTGGAATTTCTTTACCAAGCTCCCGGCTCCGGTCGGCGAAACCGGCGGCGGAATGGCGAATGCCATTATCGGCAGCGGCAAACTGCTGCTCGTCGCCACGCTGTTCGGCGTTCCCATCGGATTTTTTGGGGCCATCTATCTCGCCGAATTCAGCGGCTCGAAGACTGCCTTCGTGGTTCGCTACGCCGCCGACCTCCTCAACGGTGTCCCTTCGATCGTCATTGGAATTTTCGCCTACAGCCTGGTGGTTCTCCCCTTCAAGCATTTCTCGACAATGGCCGGTGGTTTCGCGCTCGGCATGATGATGATTCCCATCACGCTGCGCAGCACCGAGGAATTCCTCCTGGCCGTTCCTCGCGCGCTGCGCGAAGGGGCCATGGCCCTCGGCGCGAGCAAGTGGAAGACCATCGCCACGGTCATTGTCCCCGCTGCCTATCGCGGAATTCTCACCGCCATACTCCTGGCTTTTGCTCGCGTAGCCGGAGAGACCGCTCCTTTGCTTTTTACATCTTTCGGCAACCGTTACTGGTCCCATGGCTGGAGCGAGCCGACCTCGTCTCTGCCCGTGATGATCTTTACGTATGCCATTTCCCCATACGAAGATTGGCACCGGCAGGCCTGGGCCGCAGGCCTGGTACTGCTGGCATTGATTCTGGTTGTGAATATTATTGCCCGGGCGATCCTTGCCCGCGGCATAGCGGTTCCGAGGACTTAAATCATGCATGCTTCTGCGAGGCCCGCAGTGTCTGTCAACTTTACACCACCCGTCACCAACGCTTCCAGCCGCGAGCCCGCCGCCGCCCTGTCGATGCGCATGAACATCCACAAGGTGAACTTTTACTACGGTACGAAGCAAACCCTTTTTGATATCAGTTTGGGAATTGCCAATAGCAAAGTCACTGCTCTGATCGGGCCCTCTGGTTGCGGAAAATCCACGCTTCTCCGCACCCTCAACCGCATGCACGAAACCGTGCGTCACGCGCGGCTGGAAGGCGAGATCCTCCTCGACAACAAGAATATCCTGGCCCAGGACGTCACGGCTCTGCGTCGCCGCGTTGGCATGGTATTCCAGCGTCCCAATCCGTTCCCCAAATCCATTTTTGAAAATGTGGCCTACGGTCTTCGTATCAACGGAACAAAACTAGCGATGGCCGATGCCGTTGAGAAAAGCCTTCGGCACGCCGCGCTTTGGGATGAAGTGAAAGACCATCTGCACAAATCCGCCTACGAGTTGTCCGGCGGCCAGCAGCAGCGTCTGTGCATCGCGCGCGCTCTGGCGGTGGAACCCGAAGTGCTCTTGCTCGATGAACCGTGCTCGGCTCTCGATCCCATCAGCACCGCAAAAATCGAAGAACTCCTGGTTTCGCTCAAAGACCTGTGCACCATCGCCATTGTCACTCACAACATGCAGCAAGCCGCGCGGGTCAGTGACTTCACCGCTTTCCTGCTCATGGGACAACTCATCGAGTTCAGCCCCACGCCTCATCTGTTCACCACGCCCAGCGATCCGCGTACCGAAGCCTACATTACCGGCCGTTTTGGATGAGACGCGAGCGGGTTACCCGGCGCATAAAGATTCGGCACGCATCCACCTGAGGCACGAAGGGAAAAGAGCATGGAACGCCATTTTGAGAAGGATCTAAACGAGTTGAAAGAGCGCCTGCTCTGGATGGGCAGCCTCGCCGAGCGCGCCGTTCATCAGTCGGTGCACTCCGTTTTGGATTCCGACGAGCAACTCGCCAACCGCGTTCTTGAAGAAGAAACGGCCATCAATGAATTGCAGCTGGAAATCGACGACCGCGTCGTCCAGCTCCTCGCGCTCCATCAGCTGATGGCCGCCGACCTGCGCCTGGTTCTCGCCATTTCCCGTATTAATAACGATCTGGAGCGCATCGGCGATCAAGCCGTAAACATCGCGCAAGGGGCCCTGAGAATCCTCCGCCACCCGCGCGTAAAGCCCTACGTCGATCTCCCGCGCATGAGCGAACTCGCCGAAGAAATGGTCCGCAACGCTCTGAACGCAGTCGTACGCCGCGACGTCGAACTGGCCAACAAAGTTCTCGCCAGTGACGACCGCGTCGATCACTACCGCGACCAGATTTTCCGCGAACTTCTCACCTACATGATGGGCGATTCCAGCGTAGTCTTCCCGGCGTTTGAACTGATCCTCGCCGCCAAAAATCTTGAACGCATCGGCGACCACGCCACCAACATCGCCGAAGATGTAATCTACATCGTCCAGGGCCAGGACGTCCGCCACCCCGCCGTCGACCGCCGCTAGCCGGTTTGCGCCGCGCAGCTGGGCCATCCATCAGCGCCCGGGCAATGTTTCCTGACGCAGCCCCTGGCTCTTGGCCGGCCAATACCACAACAGCAGGGCGCCGATCAGGCTGAGCAAACTGACCTCGCCGCCAAGCGTTCGGTCGAGCGTGCGCCCGAACCGGATGGCAATGACCGAATCGCCCGCGGCAACCGGAACGATCATCTGATTGGTCTCTCCGCCGGGACTCTCGGTCTTGACAGGCACGCCGTTCACTGTCACCTGCCACGCCGGATAGTTCAGCAGCCGCACGGCCAGCCGCATCGGTACTCGGGAATGGACATGGATTTCTCGTAGATCGCCCGTCCAACGCACAATCGCTACGCGGGTCTCGGCAACGGCGCCGTGCTCGTGAACTCCATGAATCACTTCGACGCGCGGCGCCTTCGCCGGCAAGCTGTAGTGGTCATCTCCCTGCGGGTCGTATTCATCGGTGCCCTCAAAGCCCTGATCTTGGGCGATCCCCGCCTGCAACGTAGGGATATCCTCGGTATCCCACCAGGCGATCGCTGCCAGGGTCAGCCCCGTGCCCGCCAGGGTCACACAGATCACGACGACCCACGCCACCGCGAATCGCTTGCGCGCCGCCGCGCCCGCCAGAAAAAATGAAAAGGCCAAAGCCACAATCGACATCCACCGCCATGGAAACTGAACGAACCGCAATTTCGGCAGAACGTGCCACAGCGGCCAGGTAAAACGCAGCATCAGCACGGTGGCCGTTGCGCTGACCAGCAGCAGCGCGCGCCACACGCGAATTGTTTCCGTCCGGCCATCTGCAAGCAGCGTCCTGCGCGCGGCCAGAGCTGCCAGTCCCGTCCCGACGATCAGTAGAATCGCCGCCGTCGAGGCGACCCAGTTGAAAACGTTGTGTTCCGGATCGTTGATATCGGTATAAAGAAAATTCTGTGTTGGCAGTAAACCAGAGGAAAGTGCTTGCGCAATATTTACCCACCGCTGCTCATAGGCCGCCGGAATGATGTAAAAAGCAGCCAGCCCAAAGCCCAGCACAATCCCAAATCCTCCGGCGACGAGGGGCTTCCAGGATCTGCTCTCCCAAGCCGCCCAGGCAAACAGCAGGGCTACGGTGTAACTCATCATGACTCCGGCGGGCGCATTCGAAAGCCAAACGGCGGCAAACAATACAGAAAACAGAACCAAAATCGCCGAGCGGTTCCTGGCCCGATTTTCCAGCAGGGCAGCCACTTGCATGGCGGCAAGAATCACCAGGGGGAAAAAAGCCGTCGCCAGCAATTCGGCAAAATCACTGCGCGTATAAATGATCAGCAGGGCATTGGGATTCGCAACGTAACAAACCGCTCCAAACAGCGCGGCCCGCTCGGGCAGCATCCGCCGTGCCAAGGCATACGCGCTCCACCCGCCGAGTGTCTCGACCAGCACAATGAACGCTACCGGCACCCAGTTCCACGGCACAACAAGACCGAGCGCCGCTCCCAGCAACCAGGAAAGTGGCGGATAAAAAATAAATCGCGGCTCGCCAAATCCGTGATTGGCCCATTCCGTCCAGCGCGGGAATAAAATTCCTTCCTTCCATTGCCCCGCCGCATCCAGCCAGGAACCGGCATGGAACTGGATATCGTGCCCTGAAGCGTTTCCCAGCCAGAACGACGGCGAGACAATAAGCACAGAGACGAGTAGGGAAAGCAGGATCGCCGCAGCCCGCGGCCGCCAGGGAGAAACAGTCGATAAGTTATCGGAAGGTTCGGTTTCTGCTGTCATCGAGTGCCACGCAATTGTAACCGCGAAAGAATCTTTCCCGCGACTTGCAATTGCGACGGCACAGTGCCGTCAGCCCGGCTTGGCCAGTTCCCGGCTCAAATAAATAATCTGCCCCACATGGTGATACGCGTGCCCCGCGCAATGCAGCAAGATCTTAAAGCGGTTCCTGGTGTTTTCCTGCCCTACCGCCGTATAGGGCGCCGACCAGCCGTCCGGCGTTTGCTTGCGGATCGTATCCACAACCATGGCGATCGCCTGATCAAAAGCCTGGAGCACCATAGCCTTCTGAGGGCGTTCGCTTTCGGCAAACTCCCGCGGACGATCGCGCACATAGCCGGTCCCGGCCACCTGCGCGCCAATGTAGTATCTCAGATTTCCGGTAAGGTGCAGCACCAGGTGTCCCACGCTATTCCCGAACGAAAACGGGTTCCGCCAGAATTGTTCTTCAGGTAGCGGATCAGTCCATTTATGCAAATCCGCCGCTATATGCTCGTAGTAGCTCGCGAGTCCATCGGCAACCGTGTTTGAAAGTTCAGCCATACGGTATCCCTTTTGCAACGCAAAGGTCATTCACCAGCTTGCCCAAGACGACGGACCCGCAGCCCTTCGGCCGACCCTGAGCGATCAGCGGGCCGCGGGTTCGTTCTTGTAAATCACGCCTTCTTTCATCACAAAGAAAACATGTTCGGTCTGCCGGATATTTTCAACCGGATCTCCCGGCACCGCGATCACATCGGCCAGTTTACCCGGTTCAAGCGAGCCAAGGGTGTCGGCAAGCCCGAGCAAATCCGCGTCCGCCGACGTCCCCGCCCGCAGCGCATCAATCGGCTTCATCCCCAAATCCACCATCTGGTGAAATTCTTCGGTGTTGCGCCCGTGCGGGTAAACCGCGGCGTCGGTCCCCATTCCAATTCGCACTCCCTTGGCCAGCGCATTCTGAAACGTTTTGTGCACGGAGGCGGTTGCTGCTTCGGCTTTGGCGCGAATTGCCGGAGGGATATAAGCGCCTGCGTCCATCTGCTCTTTCAGGCCCTGAATGGCCATCAGCGTGGGCACATAATACGTCCCGTGCTGTTTCATCATATTCAATGCTTCATCATCGAGAAACGAGCCGTGCTCGATCGAGTCCACTCCGGCGCGGATCGCCCGTTTCGCCGCTTCCGCTCCGTGCGCGTGCGCCGCCACTTTCCGCTTTAGCGCATGTGCCTCATCAATCAGCGCGTCCAGTTCTGCCTGCGTCAGCTGCGGCGTATCCACATCATCCGCCAGAGACAGCACGCCACCCGATGCGCAGGTCTTGATAATGTCGGCGCCATACTTGTGCGCCAGTCGCACGGCGTACCGCATCTGGTCCGGCCCATTCGCTACCCCTTCGGCCGGGGTGGTCTCTTTGCCAAACGCTCCTTCGCGATATCCGGTCGTATCGCAATGTCCACCGGTCGTTCCAATCGCGTGCACGGACACCAGCATCCGCGGCCCCGGCACCACTCCCCTCTGAATGGCATTCCGCAATCCCACATCCAGAAAATCCACCGACCCCACATCGCGCACGGTTGTGATTCCACTCATCAGGGTAATTCGCGCATTCACGCTGGCATCGAGTTCCTGTTCTCCCGTGGTCTTCTGCAAGCCATTGATGAAATTCTGTTTCCAATCATCCGAGTGGGCCATCGTCAAGTGCGTATGCGCGTCGATGAATCCCGGCAGCAGCGTGGCGTCGCCTAAATCAATCACTTCGGCGCCTGCAGGAACGCTGGCGCTAGCGCCCGCCGCCACAATCTCTCCGTCCCGCACCACCACCACACCTGGCTTCACGAGCGCATTGCTTTTCCCGTCAAATAGTCGCGCCGCCTTCAGTACATACGTTTTGCCAGTGGCCTTTTGCGCTTGTCCTTCGGCCGCGGTCAAGGCCAGCAACCCTAAAACCAACAATCCTTTGCGACGCATCGCTTCTCCCCCGTAGGCAGAACACCCGCACGAGACAATAGCTTGCTCCCGGCAAAAGTCAAGGTTCACCCGGGCCCCCGGGTTTCGGGGCTTGGCTGGGCCGGGGCAAGATCCCGCGCACCCGGGCCCCAGCTAAAAAGAGGACCTCGGGATGACACCGTTTTTGCTATCCTAGGCATCCCAACCCATTCAGGACCTCCTCGCCCGCCTGATTTGTCCCGAAACCGCCCTTGTATCGCGGCCAAGATTTGCGGCCAAGGAACTTCTATGCTCACGGGACTTGATGCTGATCGTGCTGCCGCCGACGGGCGGAAAAACGCCTCCTTGCGCAATCGCCTCCACAACTTTCTTATTCGCGAAGGGTTCATGCACCCGTCCGTGGAATCCCCAGCCACCGCGGGGAACTACATGCCCCTTGCTTCGCACGCCCGCAAAGCTACGTTCTCGCTCCCGCGCGATTATCTGCGTCGCCGTCGTTTAACGCGCCAAGTCACCAATGTGGCCGTGATCTTCATACTCAGCATGTCGGCAGCCTACGTCATTACCCGGCCCACCAGCGGAGGCACGGCTTTTTCCATTCCGCTCGGGCAGGATGCGCAGTTGGCCGCGGCGGCGGCCGTTCCCGCGCGTGCTATGCCGAACGCAGCTCCTGTGCCAACCTACTCCGATGGCTACCATCTCCAGCCTGGCCCGTTCCCCGTCAAGGAAATCGCCGACGTCGCCGTTCACGACGACAAACGCAATAAAGACATTCACATGCGCGTGTTCTACCCGACCGACCTGGGCCGGTTTCCGGTCATTATTTTTTCGCATGGAGCCGGAGGCTCGCAGAACTGTTGCGAAGTCCTGACCAAACATTGGGCCAGCTACGGCTACATCATCATTCAGCCCACCCATGACGACTCCGCTCTCGGGCGCCGCAACTCCGGCGAAGAAAATATGCGCCCCCTGCAAGCGATCCGTGACGCTCTTCGACGTCCCGCACTCTGGGAAAATCGTCCTCGCGATATTACCTTCGTTGTTGATTCACTTCCCGAACTCGAAAAACGTGTCCCGGCGCTTGCGGAAAAAATCGATGCCAACCGCATCGGTGTCGCCGGGCATTCCATGGGTTCTTTTGCTGCCGAAGCCGTGGCCGGGGCCACGGTTGATCTTCCGAGTCGTCCCGCCACCAGCTTCCTCGATCATCGCGTTAAAGCCGTCCTGTGCCTTTCTCCGGAAGCTTCCGGACAATTCGGCCTCAGCGATGAGTCGTTTGCAAAAATCTCGGTCCCCTACCTTGGTGTCACAGGCTCGAAAGATAGTCTCGGCCCCCTTGCCAGCCCCGATTGGCACAAGCTTCCTTTTCGTCTCAGTCCAGTCGGCGACAAGTACCATCTCTTTATTGATGGCGCGAACCACATGTCCTTTACCGGCACGCGAGCGCTGGCCGCAACCGAGGTGCCCCAGGCCGACGCCATTCTCGGATACACCAATTCCGCTGCACTCGCTTTCTGGGATGCCTATCTCAAAACGGATGCCCGTGCCAAAGAATATCTCCACTCCGGCGCCCTTCCGGCCAGCAGTCACGGCTCGACCCAGCTTTCCCGCCGCTAAGTTCCGGGCGATTCGCCCCGTTTCCTCAGATCCACTGGCCAGCAAAAGTCGTATCATTACCCTGTAGCCGCGCGAATCCGCGGTACAACCAGTCGCAAAGCAATCCGTTTCCGAGCAAAATAGAACCTGACGTGCTCTTCTTGCAAAAAATCGACACCGCTCTTTGTAGTGAGTTTTTCTCCCCGGACGGCCAGTCTCTGGCGGCCCTGAGTGCCGCGCGCCCCGTCTTTCTTGTCTTTCTTCGCCATTTCGGCTGTACCTTCTGCCGTGAAATGGTTTCTGATCTGGCCGACCGGCGTGGGGAAATTGCCGCCCGCGGCCCGCAACTCGCCTTCGTGCACATGGGCACGGAGGACAAAGCCCGTGACTTCATGCAGGGCTACAATCTTGCCGATGTCCCCCGCTTCGGCGACCCCGCAGCGCGTCTCTACAAATCCTTCGGACTCTCCCGCATTCCCATTCGCCAGTTTTTCAATTCTGAAACCATCCTCCGCATGATCTTCGCCATCGTTGACGGTCATTTCGGATTTTTTCCGGCCGGGGACATCCAGCAAATGCCCGGCGTCTTTCTCATCGAAAATGGCGAAATCCAGAAATCCTTCCGCCACAAACTCATCTCCGACCGCCCCGACTACCTGTCGCTGGCCACCGTTTCCTGATTCCTGCCGGCTTTCGCTGGTGCGTTCATTGCGCTCCCACGTGTCGTTGTGTGCGGGTTCTCGGCGGGCGCGGGCGCTGAATTTCCGCTCTATTCCTTTCCCTTGCGCAGAATCCACCCCATGCCTCAGGATATGGGATTCCCTTGTATGGGTAGCGGGGCCCTGTCCAGCCTCTTGAGGAAACCAGCGGAATGTCGTCCAGTCCGGATGTCTTGATTGTTGGCGCGGGCCTCGCAGGTCTGTGCTGTGCCCACCACCTGCAGGAAAAAGGCATCAGTTTTCAAATTATTGAGGCAGGCGATGGCATTGGCGGCCGCGTTCGCACCGACGAAGTCGAGGGCTATCTGCTCGACCGTGGTTTCCAGGTCTTGCTCACAGCCTATCCGGAAGCCAGAAACGTCCTCGACTATTCCCAGCTCAACTTAAAGCCATTTGCCGCCGGAACGTTTTCCTGGTTCGCCGGCACCATGAACAAACTGGTCGATCCGTGGCGGATGCCCGGCATGTGGGGTATCGCGCTGAAATCGGATTTTGGTACGCTCACTGATAAATTGCGAATCGCCCGCCTTCGCCGCCGCCTGAAAAATTCCTCCATCGAGGAGATTTTCACGCGGCCCGAGCGCACCACGAAACAAGCCCTGGCCGTTGAAGGTTTCTCCTCAGAATTGATCCACCGTTTCTTCCGGCCTTTCTTTGGCGGAATTCTCCTCGATGGCGAACTAAAATCCTCCAGCCGAATGTTCGAATTTATTTTCAAAATGCTTTCCGAAGGCGACAGCAGTATTCCGGAACGCGGCATGGGCGCCATCCCGACGCAGATCGCTCGGAAATTCCCGGCCGGGTCTGTGCGCCTGAACGCCCGCGTCGAATCGCTGCACGAGGATGAGATTACGCTTGCGGGCGGTGAATCGCTCCGCGCCCGCGCCATTGTCATTGCCGCCGACGGCCCCAGCGCCGCGCATCTGGTGGGCGAAGCCGAACCCGCCTCGCGCAGTGTGACCTGTTTTTACTATTCCGCCGAAGAAGCTCCGGTTGCCGAGCCGCTGGTCGTCCTGAACGGGGACGGCGCCGGGCCGGTCAATAATTTCGCAGTCATCACCAAAGTAGCTCCATCCTACGCCCCGGCAGGGAAGCATCTGATCTCGGCAACCGTTTTGGGTATGCAAGAACTGACCGATGCCCAACTCGGCGGCTTCATCATCGCCCAGATGAAAAGTTGGTTCGGCCCGGTGGCTCGTTCCTGGAAATTCTTGAAAAGCTACCGGATCCCCCACGCGCAACCGCAACAATTCCCCGGAGCCCTTGAACCACCCGAGCGGGCCGTCCGCGTGCGACCCGGCGTCTACGTCACCGGCGACCACCGCGACAACGCCTCGATCCACGGCGCCATGCACAGCGGCCGCCGCGCTGCCGAAGCCGTCCTTGCCGATCTCGCGCGCTCTTAAAGTTTTGCGATTTGATATTTTCTCAGGGGCAGGTCCGTTTTTCTGGCAACGGTCGTCGCGCAGGAAACTTTCTTGCCGGTTCGGCGGCCATTCAGGCAACGGCGCGAAGCTAAACGGTAACTTCTTCAGGCGAATCTTGGCCGGCCGCAACCTTCTCCCGCGGTCCTCGCCACGCGTAAAGTCTCCGCAACGCCATCG
>DATHFT010000112.1:0-4665 GCA_035317965.1 Saccharimonadales bacterium (SeqCode)
GGTCGGGACGCTCGAGGGAGGAGAACCCGCCGTTGGCCGGGCGGTCGCAATCCGTCCAATCGTTGTCGCCGGGAGTGAGAACGGCAGGCGCCTTGAGCGAGTTGAGATACTTGAGGCCTTGCGCGTAGACGGCATCGCTACACACGGTCGGAGTGAGGGAGCCAGGCGTTCCGCTTCCGGCCTTGAGGTCGCCATCGTGAGCCGTGAAGGCAAGATCGTGGCGGTTCATATCGGCGATCAGGTTCGGTACGCCAACTGTTGCTTGGATGTCGGAGTATGGCAAGTCACCCCAGAGTCCGATCGCGTACGTGCTGCGGTCATGATTGTCGTCGTGGTCATGTCGATCGTCGCGTCCGAATTTCCCGGAGGCCAGAACGGTTGTGGTGGCGGCGACCAGCAACGCGGCAACCGTGGTCAAGAACATGCGTCGGGACACCTGCCATCCTTTTCCCTGTCGGTTCAATTGAGTTTCCTCCTGATGTTTTTGTGTATTGCCTTGAGCGGTTCCCAACGCCCGGGTGGCGAGGCGTATCTCAGGAGGGAATCTAGACGAGAAGCCGCGAAGGAGTCTTACAGGAAGGTGAAAAGATGGTTTAAATTTCAAGGGTTGTCAAAGTTTCTGGGGGGGTGGGCTTCCATTGTGTCGTGACATCTCCGGCAGGCGCGGCCTTTTCCCAAGACGTTCATCAATCCTGCGGTGCCTTCTGCCGGCGCTTGGATCTTTGCTTGAAAATTCCAAAGCGGAAGAGGATGCTACTCGTGCAGTGCGCTGCTCTGGCCGCAGCGCCTCTTCCGCTTCAGAAAGTGTCAAGGAGGAGAAGAAAACCATGGACCGCAAACCCACAGCAATTCTCGTTGGCGTTGTCTTTGGCGCGTTTTTTGCCGCACAGACTGCGGCAGCGCAGGACCCACGCCTGGAAGCTTCCCCTTTGGATGTAACTACGGAGTTTTCATTGGGGCTGAATGCCGATTGCAAACAAGGCCAGGGTCTCGTCGTCGCGTTTCATTACCTTGGTACGCAGCCGCTGCGCGGATATCTGGTCCGGTTGGCTGTCGGGGACAAACGCAACGGCAAGATGCTCCAGGACGAGACTCTGCAGGAGGTCCGCGATTCGCGCGAACCAGCGATTGAAAGTGGCGCGGAGTGGACGCGCACTGTGTGCGCAGTACCGACGAAGGTCCCTGGAGAGCACCCGAGTTTTACTGCCAAAGTTGACGTCCTGAAATTTGCTGATGGTTCGGTTTGGGGACCGGCGGCGCTGCCAGAATCTCACAGACTGATCGGTACGCTAGACGGCATGGATTTCATCGAGAAAAAAACCGAATTGCAGAAGTTTGTATCTCCTATTCTGCCCGAGCAGGGTCCCCCGCATGCTGGAAATATCGAATCGCGGACGATCGGTCCGTTGCGGATCGAATCGGGCGTGTGGCGCGATGAACGCGGACAGGACAAGTTGACCGTCGAGTTAACCAACGTGAGTGCTACGGCAATCCGCGGATATCTTTTTACGACTTCCTTCGTTGATCCCGCGACCGGAAATCGCATCCGTCGAGTCTCCACCAAGGAACTGGAAACCCACGGGAACCCCGCTGACTATCTCGCGCCTGGATCGAGCTGGGTTGCGGACTCGCGCAAGTTTTCCTATTTGCCCGACGGCCAGCTTGCCGCCTACACAATAGATTTGGACTTGGTGGTGTTTGCCGATGGCACTACATTTGGTCCAAAGAGATCGCAGGAGTCGGACGAGATGCTGGGAATGTTCGACGGGATCGACAGAGCCAAGCGCAAGAGTCAGGAAGCCGCCGCGAGCACGGGACACTAGACACGAGTCAACTTCACGCCGACACAGCGGCGCCGAGTTTATCTTCACCAAAAAAGCGAATCTTTGAAGCCCGATGGAGCGCAACGTCCGGGCCGCTGAAGATCAAGTCGGGTACCCGAGTCGGGTCTTGAGCGAACAATGGGAACGCGTGAGCGCGGCGCGCATCCGGAATTTCTCCCGTCTCCAGGTACAGTTCCCGAAACCAACCGGTAACGGTCCGCATGATTCCATACCAGCGGCGGAACTCAAGCGCGTACTCTTCACCGGCCTTGTGCCAATCCTGATTGCGCAAGAGGCAGTCACGCAGGGTGCGCGTACCGCGCAAGGCGATCGACAATCCTTGCCCCCAAGTGGGGTCGTTGCTCGCAGCCGTGTCACCCACAAGGGCCACCCCCTCTTTGTAGGGCTGGTCGACCCAGGTGTCTGCGCCGTCGAAGGTCGCAAGCGGTCCGGATGGTTGCGCGTTTGAAAAAAATTCCGGCGCCATTCCGGTCCAGGCAAAATCTGCGAGAATCTTCGGCACGTCCTGAGGACCTTGATAACGAGGTTTTCGATCTCCCCAATAACAAAGATATGTTCGGACCCGCGATCCGCCTTCTGGAGCCCAGCCGATCGCTTCGCCGATAGCCGGATTGATGAACCAATACAGGGTGTCGTCTGGAAGGGTGACGTTTTCGAAAATGATCCCCGCTATGCAGCCAGTGTGCGTTTCTTTTTTCACTTCGAATCCCAGGGTGCGACGCAATGGCGAATTCCGGCCATCGGCGACAACGACCAGTCGCGCTTCGGCTTTTGCAGAGCGGCCGCCGTGGTTCCAGTGCAATTCAGCGGGGAAGCCGGCTGTGACGAGGCTCACCTCGGCGCCTCGTTGCACGTCCGCTCCTCGGGATTCGGCAGCCTGTAAGACATATTCCTGCATCGCGGGATGATAAAAGGTCATGACGGGAGCGCTGGCAGGCGTAGTTGCCGGGAGGTCGCGGCGTTCGGTTTGTGTCGCGCCGACATAATTGTTGCACCAGCGCAGCTTGTGAGCGCCGGCTTTGGCCAGGGCGTCCTCGAGTCCGAGTGAATTTGCTTCTGCGACCCCCCAGGAAACCAAGACTTCTCCGCGGACGCGGTCCTTAAATTGTTGTGCAGCTTCGAGGAGCAATACGCGCGCTCCAGACTCGGCCATGGATTTGGCGAGCGAAGAGCCGGCAATGCCGCCTCCTATGATGGCGAGGTCGTACGTGTTGGAGTTAGCCATGGCCCCTCCGTTGGGAAAGAAAATAACATGAAATCACGAGCGGCTAAACATGCAGCTGGGGGGAATGCGCGGCCCATTTCCCCGACCTGGACTGCAACCAAGTGCTGCAAATTCCGCCTTAGGCAGCTCAGCGTGGGGAATCCCAGGGAGCGCCGGTCCGGGTGCCGAAACGGGTATAGAATGCTGGCAATATTCGGCCGGTTTTCAGAACCCGATCGACGCGAGAGGAGTGAACCCATGACCACGGATGCGTTGCGTCCACGAAATTCGCAGGCGTCCGGCATCGGGCCAGACCGCAGGGACGCGCGGGAACGGTACGAGCGGTACTTTTTTTCAGGAATGGCCGTTTTGCTTCTGGGGACGGTATTTCTAGGTTTTGCAAAAACGTACTATCTGGCGGGTATGTTCCGGGCACCGCTTCCGAACTGGGTGGTTCACCTGCACGGGGCGGCGTTTACGGCCTGGATCGTGTTGCTGGTCGTGCAAACCTCGCTCGCGTCGGCAGGACGGATAGATGTCCACCGGCGTCTGGGGATGGCCGGCTTCGGCCTGGCGTGCGCTATGGTGTTTTTGGGTGCCCTGGCGGGGACCGATCTGCTGCGAAGGGACGGCACCGGCTTCGGGGTCAACGCCAAAGCATTTTACGCGGGAACTCTTGGCGATATGGTGATTTTCGGCATGTTGATTTTCTTTGCGTTTCGCGCGCGCTTTCGTCCGGCGGTGCACAATCGGCTGATCCTCATCGCAACGATTACGCTGATGGAGGCCGCCATCAATCGCTGGCCCTTCGCTATCATCGAGCGAGCGCCGTTTATGATCGACGTCTTCGCGTACACCTTTCTGGCAATGCTGGCGCTGTACGACCTGTGGTCTTTGCGGACCGTGCACCCGGCGACGATCTGGGGCGGGTCATTCCTCATCGTCATGCAACAGCTTGAGCTGCCGATCGGGAAAACGGTGGTGTGGCAGAATTTTGCGACTTGGGCCCTGGAGCGGGCGAAATCGATTCACGGAAGCTAGGGACGGGCTTTCCGTTCTGAAGGTGGTTGCCTTCGGTTTAGCGGAGGCCTGCTGTTGGTGCCGTGGATATCATTAAACTCTTGTTGCAAAAATACGACGGTGAACATTGATGAGCCAAATACAACAAATCGCCGACACCTATCGGGCCGTGACCATCCAAGGCGCCTGGTACGGACCTTCGGTCGCTGAGCTTTTGGCGCAGATTTCGCCAGAACCGGCCGGTACGCCACCCGCCGGGGGGGCCCATACCATTCGAGAGCTCTTGCAACACTTACTACTCTGGAATGAAAGAATCCGACGGGCGTCTGACAGCACACCGCTGCCGCGTTGGGAGGCCGAAAAGGAATGGGCCGAGCCACCCATTCCCTGGGCGGAGCTGGTGGCGCGATGGCAGGAGAGCCGCGACCTGCTCGAGGAGAGAATTCGCCGTTTTCCCGTTGAAGATTTGTCGAAGCAGGTTCCCGGCGGGATTATCCCTATGAGAAATTGTTTCACGGAGCCGTGCATCACGCGATTTACCATTCCGGACAAATCGCGATGGTGCTGAGCATGCTGCGGTCGATGTAGGGGTTCGGG
>DATHFT010000113.1:0-50073 GCA_035317965.1 Saccharimonadales bacterium (SeqCode)
CTCGACTTGCATGTGTTAAGCACGCCGCCAGCGTTCGCTCTGAGCCAGGATCAAACTCTCGTTTGAAACTGGTTGCCTGACGAAAAAAAATCCCGGGATTTGCATCCCAGGCAGCCTGTCAGGCGAATTGTTGTCGCTCGATTAAACTCAGACTATTGGCGCTCGAAAGGCTCCAATAGTTTCGAACAGATTCTGGCACATCGTATCGATTGTCAAAGAGCAATCCTCCCTGTCCAGCAGAAAGGTGTGAACAACCCAGTGAGTATCTCAGCCGAACCACAAAAAGTCAACACACTATTTTTGCTTTTCCACAGGATTTCACAGCGGCGCGGTAACCCCTTTCCAGGTGGTAGGATACGAGCCATATTTTGGAACGGCTCGTAAAAATATTTAGGGGACGGCGATACGGATGAATGCGCGGAAAACAAAAAAAACGAAATAGGGAGTCCTTGCTTGAAGGACTCGTCCGTTCTCTTCAGCAGCACGCACTGTTGCGTGCGGGAGATCGCGTGGGAGTGGCGGTATCCGGCGGAGCGGACTCCGTAGCGCTGCTTTTGCTGCTGTGGGAGCTGCGCGAGCGGCTCGGAATTGTATTGCGTGTAGTGCATTTCAACCACACGCTGCGCGGGAGGGCTTCCGACGCGGACGAAAAATTTGTGGCCAACCTGGCCAAGCGATTGGCAATTCCCTTCCTGAGCGGGCGCGCCGATATTCAAGCACAGGCCAAGCGGGAGCGCGCGAATTTAGAGGATGCCGCGCGGCGCGGCCGTTACGATTTTTTTTCCGGACTGGTGCGCCAGGAGCAGTTGACACTCATCGCGACCGCGCACACCGCGGATGATCAAGCCGAGACCGTGCTAGCGCATATCTTGCGCGGGACAGGACTAGCCGGACTTGCAGGAGTTCACCGGCAGGCGGAACACATCGTGCGTCCTTTACTGGGCCTGCGCCGAACAGAGTTGCGCGAGTTCCTGCGCGCGCGAAAACAAACCTGGCGCGAAGACGCCAGCAATCGCGATTTGACGAAGACCCGGGCCAGGATCCGCAAAAAGCTGATTCCCTTTCTGGAAAAACAGTTCCAGAGCGAAATTGTGGCGCATCTGGCGCAGCTGGCCGAGTTCGCTCGCGACGATGAAGCGCTGCTCGATCAGCTGGCAGGCCAACGCATGCAGGCTACGGTCAGCGCCGACAGCGACCGGAAAAGAATCGCCATTGGCGATTTGCTGCAGCCGGGCGCAGACAATCTTGTTTCAAACTCTGTGGCGCTGACTTCGCGACTGGTGCGGCGCATCGTGGAGGATGTGAAAACGGGCGAAGGGCAAATTTCCGCGCATCACGTGGAGGCGATCCTGAAACTGGCGCAGGAAGGAAAAAATGGGAAACTGCTCCTGCTGCCGGGCGGGGTGGAAGTTCGCCGCGAGCGGGAAAGCCTGGTGTTTCTTGGGTCTTTGCGCAGCAGCACCAGTGCCGCGCCAAGTTCGGTGCGCTCCGCCAAGCGGGACAGCTCGCGCGTACGGCAGGAGACGCCAGGCAAAACTTCCGCGCCACGCGCCTACCAGTACAACATCGATATGCTACAGGGCTCGGCGGCAGTTCAGGTACCGGAACTAGGTTGCGCTTTCAGCCTCAGGGAGATTGACTGGACAGCAAAGAGGGGAGAAACTAGTTACGTAGGAGCGGTGCTCGATCGTCGCCGCTTGGAGTTTCCTCTCGTGCTGCGGAACTGGCGTCCCGGAGACCGATTCTGGCCTGCAGGACATCGTAATGCACATAAGATGAAACGTTTGTTGAATGAGAAGCGGGTTAGCCGGTGGGAGCGCGACGGTTGGCCGGTCATCACGAGCGGCGGGATTCTCGTGTGGGCCCGCGGCTTTCCGGTAGCGACGGCATTTGCGGCAAGTGACGCAACCCGGATTGGAATTGTAATCACCGAGGACAAACATTCGTGAGTGCCGACAAAAGCGTGGCTTTCTCCGCGACGCGCATTGCAGCCCGGGTAGTGGCACTAGGCAAAGAGATTTCACGAGCGCAGGAAGGCCGCCGTTTGGACGCGGTAGTCACGCTGGACCGCGGGTTTGTATTTGGAGCCGATCTGCTGAGACAGATCCAGGCGCCGGTCGTCTGTCACTTTGTGCGGGAAGACGTGAAAGACGTCGAAGACGGTGGACACGCCAGACGCGAAGTATTTTTCGGCACACGGCCGGACCTGAAAGGCCGGGACGTGTTGCTGGTGGATGCGGTGCTCGAAAGCGGCGTTACGCAGGACTTTTTGCTGCGGCGCCTGGGCGAAAGCAGGCCGCGGTCGATTCGGCTGGCGGTATTGCTGGACAAGCCAGAGAAGCGGCGAGTGGCGCTGGAGCCCGATTACTTCGGCTTCCGGACCGCATCTAAACAAGTGTGGGTTGGCTACGGCCTCGCCGCAGCCAATGGAACGGGACGCAATCTCCGCGAGTTATCTTCTGGGGAGAAAAAGGCGTCTAAGAAAAGTAGTAAGCGCCGGAAGAAGTAATTAGCAAGAGCTTCCGACGGCGAGTCTTTGCAAGCACAAAGACGGCATTGGTGAGGACAACGTGAATTCCAGTTCCACGGCAAAGACCATTGTATTTTGGATTTCAATCGTATTTCTCGGCGTGATGCTCTGGCAGCTGGTGTCGCGAAACGGCGCACAAGCCCGCGAGCAGGAGCCGAGTTACAGCGAGTTCATGGGCAAGGTGGACCGCGGCGAGGTGAAGGAAGTAACGCTATATCTTTCACCCAACAGCTATGACTTGCAGGGCGAGTACACCACTCCGGCCAACCAAAAATTTCACGTGACGGTGTTCAAGGAGTCTTCCCCGGATCTGGTAAAGCAATTGCGCGACAAGAGCGTGATGATCAAGGTGAAGGAAGTTCACAGCGGCGATTGGGTTTTGATCCTGCTGAACGCCGCTCCCTTGATTTTGCTGGTAGCGTTTTGCTTGTTCCTGATGCGCCAGATGCAGGCGGGCGGCAACAAGGCGCTGAGTTTCGGCAAGTCGCGCGCGCGGCTGCTTTCAGCGCAGCAGAAGAAAGTTACCTTCAAGGATGTCGCGGGAACGGATGAAGCGAAAGAAGAGCTGCAGGAAATCATTGAGTTCTTGAAAGATCCGCAGAAGTTTCAGAAATTGGGCGGACGCATTCCGAAAGGCGTGTTGCTCGTCGGGCCTCCGGGAACCGGCAAGACTTTGCTGGCGCGGGCGATTGCCGGCGAAGCGAATGTGCCGTTTTTCTCGATTTCGGGTTCCGACTTCGTGGAAATGTTCGTGGGCGTGGGCGCGAGCCGCGTGCGCGATTTGTTTGAGCAGGGCAAAAAGAACGCGCCTTGCATTATTTTCATCGATGAAATCGACGCAGTAGGACGTCATCGCGGCGCTGGACTTGGCGGCGGTCACGATGAACGTGAGCAGACGCTTAACGCGCTGCTGGTCGAAATGGATGGATTTGAGTCCAACGAAGGGGTGATCTTGATTGCAGCGACGAACCGCCCCGACGTGCTCGATCCGGCGCTTCTCCGCCCTGGACGCTTTGATCGGCGCGTGGTTGTGGCGCGTCCTGATGTGAAAGGCCGCGAGGAAATTTTGCGGGTGCACACGCGCAAAGTTCCCGTAGGCGACGACGTCGATCTCTCGATCATTGCGCGCGGAACCCCGGGACTCTCCGGTGCGGACCTGGCCAACCTCGTCAACGAAGCGGCCCTGTGGGCCGCACGTAACAACCGCAAGATGGTGATGATGACCGACTTTGAAATGTCCAAGGACAAAGTCCTGATGGGCGTCGAGCGCAAGTCGATGATCTTGTCCGACGAAGAGAAAAAGAATACGGCGTATCACGAAGCCGGGCACGCCTTGGTGGCGGCCATGACTCCGGGAGCCGATCCGGTCCACAAAGTGACCATTATTCCGCGCGGCATGGCACTTGGACTTACCATGCAGCTGCCAACCGACGACAAGCATTCCTATACGCGGGAGTATCTGGAAGCGATGCTGGCGGTTTTGATGGGCGGGCGTTCGGCGGAAGAGATTTTCCTCGGACACATCACCACGGGAGCCGGCAATGACATCGAGCGCGCTACAGAAATTGCGCGCAACATGGTGTGCGAGTGGGGCATGAGCGAACTCGGACCGCTGGCATTTGGAAAAAAGGACGAAGCCATTTTCCTCGGCCGCGAAATCAACCAGCACCGCGACTACTCGGAAGACACGGCGATTCAGATTGACAAGGAAGTGAAACGCCTTGTGAGTGGTGGGTATGACAGCGCCAAGCAGATTCTGAGCAACAATCGCGAAACCCTGGAGCGCATCGCACAGGCTCTTCTGGAACGCGAAATCATTGATGCCAACGAAGTGAAAATGCTCATGGAAGGCAAACCGCTTCCGGAGAAGATACGGATTCCGCCCCCGCCGCCATTCCAGGGTTCGCCAACTGTCGATCCCAAGGTGGTGCGGCCGGAGTTGCGGCCGGCGCCGGGATTTACGCGAGGGGAAAATCCGGCTAAGGCGTAGATTCAGCCAGCTTTTCGGCATGCCAAACAGGGGCGCAGCGTATGCGCCCCTGTTTTTTGTGGAGCCCTTGTGTTGGCTGTCGCGGTTGGGCGTAGAATACGGCTATGGGACTGAAGGACGGCGAAAATTTGCATGTTGTTTGCCCTTGCTGCCAGGCGAAACTGACGGTCGATCCGATGTTTGGTGCCGTGCTTTCGCATGAAGCGCCGGTAAAGGGTGGTCCCCAGCTGGACTTGACGGATGCCAATAAAATTTTGAATGATCAGCAGAAAAACCGCGAAGACAAGTTCCGCGATTCATGGAATCTCGAACACAACAAAGAAGACATCCTTGCCAAGAAATTTGAAGAAGCGATGAAAAAGGCCAAGGATGCGCCCGCGGGAAAACCGATTCGGGATTTTGATCTGGATTGACAAGCTCCCGACCGGCGAAGCGGTCCCTGCCGAGATTTCTGACCCTCTGAATCGAATGACGGTACGCCGCAAATTTAAGCTCGCCTTGCCTTCAGGAACTCTCACGCTGGGAGTGCGCACGCTGGTTATGGGTGTGTTGAATGTGACGCCGGATAGCTTTTCCGATGGCGGGAAGTTTTATACCAATGAACACGCGATTGCCCAGGCGTTGCGGATCGAACGCGAAGGGGCGGACCTCCTTGATATTGGGGCGGAATCAACAAGGCCGGGGTCAGCAGGCGTGACGATCGAAGAGGAGTTGCGGCGGCTGCTTCCGGTACTTGGCAGCGTACGACGGTTGCTAAAGATTCCAATTTCAATTGATACGCAAAAGGCGGAAGTGGCTGAAGCGGCGATCAAGGCCGGAGCGCAGATCATAAATGATGTTTCTGGATTGCGCGGCGACACGAGGATCGCTGCAGTTGCTGCGCGCCATGGAGTGCCTTTGATCCTGATGCATAGGCGCGGCGAGCCGCGGACCATGCAGAAGGGGCCGTTTGCGCGGGACGTGATGAAGGACGTGACGGCTGGTTTGCAGAGGTCCGTGGCGTTGGCGGTGAAGGCCGGAGTTCGCAAAGCACAGATTATTTTGGATCCGGGGATCGGATTCGGCAAAAATTACCAGCAAAACTATGAACTGCTGCAAAAACTAGCTCAGTTCGGCAAAATGGGATTCCCGCTTCTGGTGGGAACCTCGCGCAAAGCGTTTCTCGGCGCCACTCTGGCGAGAAACGGAAAGCCCCTGCCGCCGGAAGAGCGAATTTGGGCCACTGCGGCGACCGTTACCGCGAGCATCTTGCATGGCGCCCATATAGTGCGCGTGCATGATGCGCTGGAGATGGTCCAGGTGGCCCGGGTCGCCGATTGCTGTCTGGCTCACGCGCGCCGCGCGCAAGGCAAAAAGTGAACTTGTTGAATCTTCAAAAGAAGGCCGGCAGAACTGTTGTCCGCTATAATCCGCTGCGAAAATAGAGCACTGCCCGTTATCAGCTTTGTTCTGGAAAGAGAGTCTACAGATGCCGAGTACATGCTGGCCTGCAGTCTTTTTGCCGTTTTGCCTGCTAGGTTCGACGGTTTCAGCCTTCGCGCAGATACCACCGGAGAAAAAGGATCCGCTGAAGCCGGTGCAGGTGATTCAGGGGAGCCCCGCGTGCTCGGCGACAGAAGCGTCGTCGTGCGCAGCGGCGGCAGCCAAGATTGTCCCGCAGGTGCTGGGGCCCTCGCCAATGGAAGAGAATTTACGTCGGTTGACCGATGAAATTGGCGGGCGCGTGAGCGGATCGCCTGCCCTGGCGAAGGCCGTAGCGTGGGGAGTGGCGGCGTTCCGGGCCGAAGGGGTGGCCGTCCACACGGAAAAGTACATGCTGCCACTGACTTGGAGTGAGGGCGAAACGAAGCTGGAATTGCTGGGCGCGGCGAATTTTCCAGTGCGGCTAGCCTCGCTAGGCTGGTCGCCGGCAACCCCGGACGGCGGAATTGAAGCCAGGCTGGTGGATGTGGGATTTGGCACGGCGGGTGATTTCGCGCGGGTGGGCGGCGCGGCAAAAGGCGCGATTCTTTTGGTCCACACGGATGTCAGCGTTACGTGGACGGATCTGTTTAATGAATATTTGAAACCGGGAGAAATCCTGGAATGGGCCGTGAAGGGCGGCGCTGCTGCCATCCTGTGGACGGGCGAGAGGGAACGATTGCTGCTGTACCGGCACACCAATACGGGCGACGGGAAACTCGAAGTCCTGCCCCAGGCGGTCGTGGCCCGTGAAGATGCCTTGCGGTTGGCGCGAACTGTGGCGGCAAATCCGGGCAAAGTACGCGCGCGTTTTTCGATGCCGAATAAAATTGGCGGACCCATTGAACAGGAAAATATAGTCGCCGAAATTCGCGGCTATGAAAAACCGGATGAAGCGGTAATTTTGGGAGCGCATTTGGATTCATGGGATCTGGGAACCGGGGCACTCGATAATGGCTGCAATGCGGCGCTGGTGATTGAAGCGGCACGGGCCATCAAGAATTTGGGCCTGGTGCCCAAGCGCACGATTCGCTTCATTCTGTTTACCGGCGAAGAGCAGGGCATGCTGGGTTCCTGGGCGTATGTTAAAGCGCATCGCGAGGAGATGGACAAGATCCGCGGAGTGGTAATTTTTGATTCAGGAATTGGACGCGTCGCAGGTTATTCGCTGGGCGGGCGACACGACACCGAGGCGGGCGTACGGGAAGTACTACAGCCGCTGGACTCCTGGGGAGTGAATCAGCACACGTACGACGCTTCGATCGGAACCGATAATTTTGATTTCCTCCTCGAAGGCGTGCCGACCCTGGTGGCCAACAACGAGGTAGCAAACTATTTGCAGAATTATCATGCAGCTTCGGACACTTTCGACAAAGTGGATATCCGCGAATTGAAATTGCAGACGTCGTTGGCCGCCTTGACGGTTTGGGGAATCGCGGATCGTCGTGAGCCGATCGGACGGCGCTTGTCCCGCGCGGAGCTGGACGTACTGATGAAGGAAAGCGGGTTGGGGCGTGAGATGGAGGAAATGGGCTACTGGCCTGGGTGGATGAACGGCACCCGGGGACGCCAGCCTTAGTGGACGGGCCGGAGTTCTCCTCGACGGGCAGGAGTTGGTTTCCAGGCGGAAACGCTGCTTCAGACGGTGCTTAGTTCAGAGCCAGCCGCTATACTGGACAGGTGGCAGATCCCAAAGATTCCACCAGCAAGGCCCTCGCGGGCGTGATTCTGGCGATTGACTACGGTCGCGCGAGAATTGGTCTGGCGATTGCGGATTTGGCGACCAGGATGCCGCAGCCACTAGGTACTCTCGAGCGCGTGAATCGGAACGAAGATATGCGGCGACTGCGGGAAACGGCGAGAGACCACGGAGTAAAGCAGATTGTAGTAGGTCTGCCGCTGCGGCTCGATGGGACCCAGAGTGAAATGGCGGACGAGGCTGCGCGGTTTGCGGAGCGGGTGAGAAAACAGCTGGGCGTACCGGTCGCGATGGTCGACGAGCGATTGACGAGCTGGGAAGCGGAACGGTTAATGGAAGAGATCGGCGGAAGAGTGCTGCGCAAGTCTTCTCCCGTGACGGGACGCAAGATAAAGGCGGAGTCGGGCAGCATGACGGTGGACTCGGTGGCGGCTGCCGTGATTTTGAAGGAATTTCTAGACCGCGAAACCGCGCCAGGGGCGGAAGCCGCAGAGGAGCAGCAGTAAATTGAAATTTCTGCTCAGACTGTTCCTGCTGGTGGTGCTGGTTGCTGCGGGCGCGGCGGCTTGGTGGTGGTACGGATTTACGCAACCGTACCGGGCTTTTTCCTCCGAAGGTGTATTTGTGAATGTGCCGCACGGGACGTCGCGACGCGCAGTGTCCCGCTTGCTGGAACGAAATGGCGTGGTGAAAAGCGCGATTGCGTTTGAAGTCTACGCACGGCGGCATCCACGCCGCACGTTGCAGGCCGGGGAGTATTTTTTTGATCAAGCCGTGACCGGCAAAGATGTTTTCTGGAAACTGGCAAACGGGCAGGTGTATCAGCAACCGTTTACGGTGCGCGAAGGCGAGACCATGTTTGATATCGCGCGCGAGCTGGAAGCCGGAAAATTTGTGAAGGCGGATGAATTTTTGGCGGCCGCGACGAATGGAGAGCTGGTTCACGATATCGCACCACAAGCCCGAACACTGGAAGGCTTTCTGTTCCCGGCCACCTATCAGCTGTCGAGGCACCCCGTGGCCAGGGAACTGGCGGCGGGAATGGTGAAGAAGTTTAAGGATGAGTGGAGTTTGATCGCCGGTTCCCAGGCACCAGACAAGGCCATGGCCACCGACGGGCACGCCGTAACGTCCATTGTGACGCTGGCATCGCTGGTGGAGCGCGAAACGCCAAAACCCGAGGAACGGCCCCTGGTGGCTGGAGTGTTTGAGAACAGATTGCGCAAAGGAATGCCGATGCAATGTGATCCCACGGTGGTTTATGCTCTCGAACGACTAGGGCGATACAACGGGTCTTTGAGCGGCAAGGATCTGCGCTTCGACTCGCCGTATAACACGTACGTGCATAGCGGACTGCCACCGGGACCGATTGGAAATCCGGGCGAAGCTTCCCTGCGCGCGGCTCTACGGCCGGCGCAGACGGAGTATCTGTACTTTGTGGCCAACACCCAGGGCGGCCATTTTTTCAGCTCCACCCTGGCAGCCCACAATCAGAATGTGGTGAAGTATCGTCGGCTGCTGGCGGGGCTTCCCGCCGATCCGCCCCCGGTTGAAACCGGCAAGAAGGATGCGCAGGGGAAACATCGTCGAGGCGCCGCGAAATGAGCGAAGACCAAAAAACAAAAAAAACGCTGATCCTGCAAACGGCGCGAGGAATTAACGTACAGAACTGGACACCGGCGGAGATCGACCAGCTGCGCCGAAAAATGATGGCGGAGCACGGTGAAGGCGGGAAAACGAGTTCCGACTACATCGCCGAAGTCTTGAAAAATGCCGGACTCAAAGTGTCACTGGAGTTTCAGGAAGAAGCGGAAGAACAATACGAGGAAGAGTTTGAGGATCTGCTTCATTTTAAGACTCTGGAAGACGCCGAGGTAAGCATCATGCGTCTGGATGAGTTAATGCGAAAGTTCAACTCGCAGGGTGAACACGCGGCGGTCGAACGTGTGCTAAATGTCGCCCGGCTGGGAAAACGCCGGGCCGAGATGATTGCGCGAAATCATAAGGTGGAAGCGCACAAACGGGCCGAAAAGGAAGAGATCGCCAGCTGGTTTCGGATTTGGCTGGAGACGCCAGACGCGTTTTTTGACTGGGTGAATGTGCGGAAGCAGGCGCCTGACTTTATTGCGAAGTTTCCACAAACGGAGAGCGAAGAGTGAGCACTACCGGAAATACGACTCCCGACGCCAGCGCGCTGAAACTGCCTCCGTTTTCGCTCGACGTGCAGGGGTTGGATTTGGGACCGGGCGTGAAGGCCGTAGGCTTGGAACTGGTGGAGACCGAGAATCGCGAGCCAGTGAAGGGCAAGGATGCCGCGCAGATTTGGTCCGCCGTTTTTCCTGCGATGGTGGCGAGCGAGCCTTGCGTTGTGGATTTCTTCAGTCATGTAGAACGGGTACGGGAATTTTGCAAGTCGCGTGGTGTGGCGATTCGCGAAGCAGCAGAGCGATGCGTGGTATTACCGCAACCGAGCCAGGAATTGCTGCGTCAATTGTTTGAGCGATTTGCGGGCGAGACGTTTGGGATTCGTGCGGGCAACGGCGCCGAGAAGGCAGACACGGCGCTGGAAGGCGAGCTTTCAGGGCGCGGTTTGGATGCCTACCAGGCGGCCTATTCGCGGTACACTTTTTGCGCGATATGTGAGCCGGAAGATGGCTGGGTGACGCTGCTGAGTGAGACGCTCTGGCCTAGTGAAATTATTCGTCGTGTGCGGCCCGCTGTTCAGCCTTTCGATATCTACATAGCACGGCCTAACTAAAGCAGCTAGTGCCGCCACTTCGATGCATTCACGGGCATCCAAGTGGTTGTCGGATTGCTTTGTTTCATTTAGCAAGGACGGAACTGATTGATGCAGCGTGTGCTGACATGCGTGGTATTGGCGACAGTGGCGGTGATTTCCTGCAGCTGTGGTTCCACCACTGGAGTCAAGACCAAAACTAAAGTTGATACGGCGCAAAGGCCGGTGGCTCAGGACGCCACGAAAGAAGAACTTCTCGAGAAATACAACCACATTGCGCTGAACGTGAAGACTGTCAACATGACGGTGCAGTTGAAACCGACGGCGGGTTCGAAATACAGCGGGGTGATCGACGAGTATCACGAAGTGAAAGCTTTTCTATTGGCCGCGCGGCCGGGAAAAATTCGGATGATCGGACAAGCTCCGGTGATCGGCACGACCGTCTTTGATATGGCCAGCGATGGAACTACGTTTCACGTCTCGATTCCTTCCAAGAACAAGTTCCTGGTCGGTCCTGTGGCGGTCGAACGAGCGAGCAACAAACCAATCGAGAATTTGCGACCGCAACACCTGGTGGATGCGCTTTTGTGGAATGAGATTCGCAAGCAAGAAACGGTTTTATTCGAAGAGTTTAATGATGAGATCGGGCGTTACTACGTACTGACCGTTCTGCGCGGCGGGTACCAGACCGAAATTTTGCGGAAGGTCTGGTTTGACCGGGCGAACCTCGAGGTGTCTCGCTTGCAGAATTTCGGGCCGAGAGGCGTGTTGCTGTCTGATGTGCACGTCTCTGACTGGCAGCCGCTCGAAGCGGGGATCTCTGGCGCCGCAGACGCCGCCGCAAATGGCGCACCGGCTGCCCCTCGTCCAGTCGCCGCGTTTCCTCGCGCCATTCGCATTGAACGGCCGCACGATGATTACCGGCTCGATTTGCTCATTCAGAAGGTTTCTTTGAATGAAGAAGTTCCGGCAGCTCGTTTTAAGCTGGAGCAACCAGCGGGCGCCGAGTTGGTCGAGGTGAATGACGATGGCGAGGAAAAGAAACCGGTGAAGGATTCGTCGAAACCATGATGGGCGAATTGGTCGCGCGCAACCTGCTGCACCGTCCCTTGCGAACATTCATCGGAGTGATGGCTGTGGCTGTGGAAGTTGCGCTGGTTGTTCTTATTGTTGGACTGACCAGCGGGCTCCTGACGGAAACGGCCAAGCGCATCGAAGGAATTGGCGCGGATATAATGCTGCAGCCTCCCGCCGCCTCCATTTTTCTGGGCTTCAGCGGCTCGCCCATGCCTATCAAGATTGCCGACAGACTTTCTGAATTGAAATATGTTCAGGCGGTGGCACCGGCTCTTTTGCAGTTCAATTCCACCGGCGGAGTAGATGTGGTGTACGGAATCGACCGGGAGAGCTTTCGCAGCGTCTCCGGGGGGTTTGTTTTCTTGCAGGGCCGTGACATGGAAGGGCCCGACGATCTGTTGGTGGACGACTGGGCGGCGAAGGCGAAAAGCATCAAGGTCGGCGACACGTATAGTTTGTTGAATCATGACTGGCATGTTTCGGGAATTATTGAACACGGCAAGGGCGCGCGATTGTTCGTGCCGATTGCGACGCTGCAGGATTTGGTTGGCGCGCATGACAAGGCGTCAATTTTTCTTTTGAAGTGTACCCGGCCAGAGCACACCGAAGACGTGATGGGAGAGATTCGTCACGAGCTACCGGGTTACACGGTCCGCCCATTGAAAGATTTCCTGTCGCTGATGACTTCCACGAATATTCCCGGGCTGCAGACATTCATCAATGCCATGATTGTGCTGGCCATTTGCATTGGTTTGCTGGTGATTTTCCTGACGATGTACACCACGGTAATTGAACGAACGCGGGACATTGGCGTATTGAAATCGCTCGGCGCCAACCGGGTCTTTATTATTCGGGCTCTGTTGACGGAGTCCGCCGTGCTCTGCGTGTTCGGCATTCTTGCAGGAGTGGGATTGAGTTATCTTGTGCGGGCCGCTTTTTTGGCTGGATTTCCGACCCTGTCCATTTTGATCACGCCTGGCTGGATACTAAAAGCCGGCGGAATTGCACTTTGCGGAGCCCTGATGGGCGCAAGCTACCCGGCATGGCTGGCGAGTCGCAAAGATGCAATTGAAGCTTTGTCATACGATTAGTGGCGTATTCTGCCTTTGCGGGAAAAGAGATGAGGAAACGAGCATGAGGCGAGTCTGCGCGGCTAGGCAGGGATGAAAATCGCAGATACAATACGAGAACCTGCCGTGGAGTTGATTTTCCAGGGAAAAAACAGAGTGGAGCCGATACTTAAGACCGAAGGTTTGTGGAAGCTTTATCGCGCGGGCAAGTTGGAAGTGCCTGCTCTGCGCGGAGTGAACTTCGAAGTACAGCCGGGGGAATCTGTGGCCGTGATGGGACCATCCGGTTGCGGAAAGTCTTCCCTTCTCTACGTAATCGGCGGGCTCGCGCAGGCGTCACGCGGCAAGGTGCTGGTGGACGGCAACGACCTCACAGCTATGAGCGATGCCGAGCGAACGAAATTGCGCCGCCACAAAATTGGGTTTGTGTTCCAGCGCTTTAATTTGCTCCCGACTCTCACCGCAAAAGGAAATATTGCGATCGCGCAGTTCATCCATGGGGATGGATTCGATCCGCACCGCTTTGAAGTTGCCACGAATTTGCTTGGCCTGGGAGGGCGGCTGCATCACAAGCCATCAGAGATGTCCGGCGGCGAGCAGCAGCGCGTTGCCATTGCGCGGGCGATCATCAATGAACCAAAAATCTTGCTGGCAGATGAGCCGACTGGCAATTTGGATACGAAAAATTCCGAAATCGTCCTGCAAATGCTGCGGCAGCTGAACAAGGACCTGGGGCAGACCATTGTGATGATTACGCACAATCCGGAAGCGACCGCGTATTTTGATCGCGTGGTGCATATGCGGGACGGTGTGATCGTCGACGGAGTTCCCGCGGATTGATATGGCCAGCATTGGACAAATATTCTCGCGCACTTTTTTCTGGTCCTATGAACGCGGGACGTGGCAATACGATCTCGCCGTCATTCTGATATTGGTATTTGTCCTGTTGACCCCGCGCAGCTGGTTCCGCGACCAGCCGCAGGTGGGAATTCCCGCGACGCCCGGTGAGGTATTGCTGGTTTCGCGCGATGGTAAGCAAGCCGTCTATCGCGTCGACGCCCGGATTCTGGCTCCTCCAGAACAAACGCCGGCTCTTGAAAACGATCTGCACAACGCCATGCAGAAAGCCCTGCCGGATTTGCACAACGGGCACTTCTCCATCGCAAAAATTGAAGCGGTTCGAGACGATAAAGGCACGGTCATCGCGTATCAAGTGGAAATTCGGCGCTAATACAGGTTTTCCCCGACTTGCAGCAGGCCCTCCTGTGAAACTCCAAGTCTCGCTCATGCATCTGTTTCTGTATGCTACGATTGCGATGGATACTCGGCAGCAGCGAATTTCAGCTGGATAGGGGCAAAGTTTGAAACGTTTATTGGTCATTCTGGCATTGCTGGTTTTCGCCGGCGGTTCAACCATCTCCGGCCTGAGAGCAGCACAGGGAACCGGGCGTTGGACTGTGGACAGCATCCTGACGCGCATGGATGCCGCGGGTAAAAGCTTCAAAAGTTTGACTGCCGACCTGGAACATATCAAATACACGGCAGTCGTAAAAGACACTTCGACGGAAACCGGACGCATTTTTGTGCGGCGTGACGAGAAGATGCGCATTGAGATTGCGTCACCGGACAAGCGAACCATTCTTCGTTCCGGCGATTCACTGTACGTTTACAGTCCTAAAATTAATCGGGTCGAAGAATACGACCTGGGCAAGAATCGCTCGATGGTCGATCAATATGTGCTGCTGGGGTTCGGTACCAAGAGCGAAAACGTCAGGAAAAATTATGATGTGACCCTGGTTGGAGAAGACAAACTGGACAACAAGAACACCCTGATTCTGGAGCTGACCCCCAAATCCGCGCAGATTCGCGGGCAGATCGCCAAGATTCAGATGTGGATCGACCAATCTTCGTGGATGCCGATTCAGCAGAAGTTTTTTGAACCCGCCGAAGGCGATTATTTCTTGTTCCACTACAGGAATGTGAAGGAAAATTTGAAGATCGACGAATCGGAATTCAAACAAGACTGGCCCAAGAATGTTAGTCGCATAAAACCACAAAAGTAGTTTCCATGGAAAGGAAATTCAAGGGGGAGCGCGTTCAGGCGTGCTCCCCTTTTTGCTTTACCCGGGCGAATTAGCAAGGGCCATTCTCTCTATACGGCGCTTGTTCTTTCGCGGTCAATTAACTGTTCTTTGCGAGACAGTCCCCAGCGGTACCCGGCCAGAGAACCGTCTTCCCGAATTACACGGTGGCACGGGACGACGATGCTTACAGGATTTGTTGCGCAGGCGCGAGCCACTGCACGGACGGCCTTGGGCTGGCCCAGCGCCTTTGCGACTTCAGAATAGGTGCGCGTGCTGCCGCGCGGGATGCGCTGCAGTTCCTGCCATACTCGGCGCTGGAAAGCGGTGGCATGCAAATCCAGCGGCAAGTCCATGCGCGGCCCTTCGCCGGCGATGCGTTGGACGATTTCTTTAACCCAACGTTGATGTGCATCTGCCGCCGCGCCGATTTCAGCGCGCGGGTATTCCTGGCGCAGGGCCGCAACCAGTGCCTTGTCGGTATCGCCCAGGTAAACCGCGGAGACACCGCGTTCTGTGGCGCCTACCAAAACCTTACCAAGCGATGATTTTGCGATGCTGTACGTGATCTTCATTCCCTTTCCTCCTCCACGATATGTAGCCGGGGTCATTCCAAGTTGCGTGTTGCTGCGCTCATATACGCGGCTCGAAGAGCCGTAACCACTTTCATATAAAGCAGAAGTGATGCTGCTGCCTTCACGCAGCAATTTTTTGAAGCGGGACAAACGCATCGCTTCGGCCAACTCGCGCGGCGCCAGGCCGGTAACCTGGCGGAACGCCCGGCGGAGCGTGGCACTGGTGGCGCCCAGAGTCTTCGCAATGCGTCCGAGCCGCAGCGGATCTTCGCCGGAGTCCGCGATCTGTTTTGCAGCTCGCGTGACTAAAGACACGGAACTGGAAATCTGGTTAGGCTTGCAGCGCAGGCAAGCTCGGTAACCGTTCCGTTCGGCCTCTTCGCGGGTATTGAAGAAAAGGACATTCTGCCGCAGAGGCCGTCGCGCCGGGCACGACGGGCGGCAGTAAATGTGCGTCGACCGCACAGCCAGAACAAATGTGCCGTCGGCACGCGCATCGCGGGCCTCGCTTGCCCGCCAGTAGCTGGCTGCCAATTTGCGGTCAATGGTAGGGTTTGTCTGCATATTCCGGTCACTCACTCCCAGCAGGCTCACAATAGCGCAGCAAGCAAATGCAATCTATCCGGAAAGGTGCGCCAAAGCGGCAAGCCGGGAGACCTTGAGAATTAGGATTCCGCCGGCACAACAGATGGCTCTTGCAGGGATGATTGAACTTTCTTTGGTGCGGTGATCACCAAAATCACGGCGGCAAGGATTACGGCAGCGGCCAGCACCGTGCGCAGCGATAAAGGTTCGGCAAGGACAAGCCAGCCGAGAAAAATGGCGACGACTGGATTTACGAAGGCATAGGTGGCCACTTTGGGCGCCGTGCTCTTGTTCAGGATGTAGACATAGGCGGTGAACCCTATTCCTGAACCAAAAATGATTAGGTACAGGAGTGCCAGCCAGGAGCGCAGGGTTATGGCGGCGAAGTGAAGATCGTGGTACTCGCCGGAGACCAAGCCAGCGAGAAATAACATCCCGGATGCTGAGAGGCTTTGCATCGCCACCCCCAGCAGGGGCGAACTGGGCATGGCGCTGTGTTTGGAATAGATAGAGCCACAAGCCCAGATGAAGGACGCGAAACCCAGGACTCCGGCGCCCACAAGATTGATTCTCCCAGAGCCTCCCAGATGTGCCGGCCCCACGAGCAAGACCATACCTGCAAATCCCAGCAGCAGGCCTGCTATCACCCGTGGCACGGGACGGGTGCCTCCTGGTCGCAGCCAATCCACCACCACAAGCCAAAGGGCCACCGTCGCGACCAGCAGAGCGGAGATGCCCGTTGGAACGAGTTGCTCAGCCCAACTCAGTCCTCCGTTGCCAAAGAACAGGAGCAAGATGCCGGAAATGGCTGCCGAGCGCCAATGGGCCGCTGTGGGATGAATGCCCGTCTTGCCTATCAGAATGGGATAGAGAACAAGGCCAACTGTGAGGTGCCGCATCCCCGCCATAAAGAACGGAGGAATGGTTTCTATGGCGATGCGGATTCCCAGGTAGGTCGAACCCCAAACGATATAGACCGCGGCAAAAGCCAACAGAATGAGAGTTCGAGGAGCAGCCGAAGAGTTTTCCTTCAAGCTGGACGCGGCTGGAATGGAAGTCGGATCTTTGGACATATAAAAAAGCGTACATCTTCAAAATAACGGTTTGCGAGGCAAACTGTCGAGCACCATATTGGTAGAGGTTTTCGCAAAGCCGTACACCACATATACGGCCCCATATCCAGTACCATTACTAAGTGTTTGAACTTAGGGCACTTATCGCGATTTCCACAGGTTGACCTTAACCCTCTCAAGTGCGATGTTTACTGCCCCACGCCGCAGTGGTAAGGCAAACTCTGTAGATGGCCTTAGTACCAAAAGCTTCGAGCAGGACGAGTACGAAGTGCAGAAAACATCTTCACTGAGGGCGAGATGAGTGCGAATAGCCGTGCAATAGCATTCCAAGCTCAATTGCCGAAGTCAAATGCTGAACGCCATGCGGCGACTTTTCCGGTCCCGCAGGGCCTGCCGCTTGCAGACCGCGAACCCATGTTGCAGGTGAAGCCTTTGCTGAGTCCCACGCAGTCGCGACGATTCCTGCGGGTCCCCACGCATGCAGTCGGGGTATTTCCCGAGCAGCGCCAGTACCCGCGCGCTTCCTTGCAACTGCCTCTACGGCTGCGCAGTGTCAACCACGTGGCCGAAAGCTTCCCGATAACGCTGGTTACGCGAGACATCAGTTCGACAGGCGTATTCTTTCTCTCTCCGAAAGAATTGCCCATTAGCACGCTGATCGAGCTGGAAGTTGTGCTGGTCAGCCGCCCCATGGGACGTGGAAACGTGGTCATTGCCTCTCATGCGCGAGTAAGCCGTGTCGAGCGGGCAGCGATGCCTGGATGGTACGGAGTGGCGGCTTCCTTTGATGATGTGGAATTCGACCGCGATGACAGTGTCCCAACCCGCTTTGAATGTTTTTGAGAAACGATTCCAAACCACAGCATTCGACGCGAATTGTCCCCGTAAGGTGATTTGCGCCTGATCGCGCGCTCAGGGCATGATGCAATCTCTGTTATTCTGAAGATGCATGGCCCCGCAACGCATGCCGCTACAGGGCATCCTTTTTGACTGGGATGGAACCCTAGTTGACTCCTACCAGGCGGATTCTTCCGCATATTTCGCTATGTTCAAGGAGATGGGAATCGACTGGGGCGAGCAGGAATTGGCGCAACACTACTCTCCCGATTGGTACGAGGTGTACCGTGCCGCCCGGCTTCCACGCAAACACTGGGATGCCGCCGACCTGGCGTGGCGCAGGCACTACGCAAAATACCACCCCCAGTTGATTGTCGGCGTGCGTCGGGTATTGTCCAAACTGGCGGCCAAGCATCATCTGGGACTGGTCACGAGCGGAGACCGCGACCGCGTTCACAAGCAATTGCGCGCCTTTCGTTTGACGAGCACCTTTGCTGCGCGTGTGTGCAGTGGCGATACCAAGCGCCGTAAGCCGCATCCGGAGCCCCTGCTGATGGCTTTGCGGCAAATGCGGCTTGCTCCTGCCGCTTGTGTGTATGTGGGCGACTCGCCCCAGGATATGCAGATGGCTCGGCGCGCTGGGGTGCGAGCGATTGGCGTGATCGGTTCATTCCCGACAGAAGCCGGCCTGCGGGCAGAAAAACCGGAAAAACTACTGAATTCCCTTGCTGAACTGCCTGCAGCGTTGAAAAGTTTTTGAAAGCGGCCGGAGGCTTATTGAGGTTTGTTCCCGGCAGGCGGCGAGGAGGTACCGGGTGGAGACCCCGGGCTGGTTGCTGGAGCAGCGGGAGCTTCCACAGAAAAGGGTTTAAAGTCGGACCATTTGATTACCAAACGCATGGGAATTTGCAGCTCTTTTAGCTGCAATGTGCCATCGGAGCGAGAATAGTTGGGAAACCAGTATTTTCCGTCGACATTTTCCCGATATGTTTCAAACAGCGCAAAGGGCAGCTCTGCGGGCATGTGCATGTCGCCCTGATCGTTCATCCACTTGCCGTAGGTTTTCACAACTTCCAGATATTTGGTGTCCACCCAAACGATTCCGTCGAATAAGGCTTGGTCCCGGGAAATGACTTTGGCTTTTACCTGAAAAATATAGCACTCGATTTCGTCGACCTGTTCCTGGCCAATGTATTTCAAATCGTATTTCGCAAGCTGGGCCGTCGTGAGCGGAAAAAGCGGCATGCGCAGCAACGTCCCCAGGTCCTCGGGAAGAACATGGGAATACTGCAAAGTGGACTGCGGTTTTTCCAGCACTTTTTCGAAGACTTTTCCTTCCGAGTTGCGGCGCGCTTCGGTAACGATCGTGAGCTGGCCGGCCGGTTTGCCGTCGGGCCCAAATTCCTCAATGCGCAGGGTCTTGTGATAGCTGTAGCCGCCTCGGGAGAGTAGATAATTGTCTTCCTTTTTTGCAAAACGCTGAATGATTTCCTCAGGAGGCAGCGCTGGCGGCGCTTCCGGATCTGCCACCGTCGTTATACGGCGAACACTGTGCTCCGGCGGAGGAGGCGTAAGGGGACCTGAATCCTGGGCCCGCGCGGCGATCGCGCCCGAAAGGGAAACGTTGGCCAGAACAGCAAATACCAAGAGTTGCGACGCGGGTTGCAACCGGCGAACGAATTTGCGGGGGATGGCCATAAATATTGGATGCGCCCGGATGGGCTGGAAGCAGCCTCATGCAGATGGTCCCAAACAGTCTACTGCAATTTGCTGGAATGCGCCCAGTCCGCAGTACGAGCGCAAAGGGGCGGCTCTCTGCTACAATTTTGGGGATTTGTGAGCGACACGAAACAATCCAGACGCTATTTCGTATCAGGAACCGTGCAAGGCGTGGGATTCCGCTATTTCACGCAGAATGCCGCGCGGAAGTTGCGCCTCAGCGGTTACGTCAAGAATTTGGCGGACGGCCGGGTAGAGGTCTTTGCCACCGGAACAGCGGCGCAGCACGAGGAATTACGGGGAGCTTTGCGGCGCGGACCGGCCTTTGCAAACGTGTCCGAAGTGCAAGAAGAAGCGGCAGAGTCGGACGCTCAATTCGAGAACAGCTTTGTGATCACTTCCGGACACTAAAGCAGATACGAGATTTCTTCCGGCAACCAAGGAGCGGTTTATATGGATGATTTGAAAAAATTGATCCGCGAAGTGCCCGACTACCCGAAACCGGGAATTCTGTTCTATGACCTGACCACACTCCTCAAAGACAAGCAGGGTTTTCGCCTGCTAATCGACCGGCTATGCGATCACTACAAAGGACAGACGATTGATGTGGTCGCCGGCATCGAAGCGCGCGGATTTATTTTTGCTCCAGCACTGGCATACCGGCTGGGCACCGGTTTTGTTCCCATTCGAAAACCAAAGAAGCTCCCGGCAAAGACTTCCAGTGTTTCCTATGCGCTCGAATACGGGACGGACACGATCGAGATTCACGAAGATGCCGTTGGAAATGGCGACCGCGTCATCATTTGTGATGATTTGCTGGCTACCGGCGGGACCGCGGCCGCGGCGGTAAAACTCATTCAACAGCTGGGCGGAAAAGTGGAAGGCGCGGCGTTTGCAGTGGAGCTTACGTTTCTCAATGGACGGTCGAAACTGAACGGAATTGATGCGTTTTCGCTGATTCAGTACGACAAGTAGTTTTCCCTTAACGCGGCTATTATTTCCCCTGGTGATGTCTTTGGCGAATGGCTTCAAAGAGCACGACGCCAGCGGCAACCGACACGTTCAGCGATTTCACGGGCCCCGTCGTTGGAAGCGAGACGACAAAATCGCAGCGTTTGCGAGTAAGTTCGTGAAGTCCTTTGCCTTCTCCGCCCAGCACGATTCCCGTCGGCGAAGTGTAGTCCACTTCCGTGTAATTTTTTTCACCCTCTTCGTCGAGGCCCACCAGCCAGTAACCCGCCTCTTTTAATTCTTCCATGGTTCGCACGAGGTTGGTCACTCGGGCGATTGGCAAATGGGCCAAAGCGCCAGCCGAGGCGCGCGAAACGGTGTCAGTTAACCCCGCGGCGCGGCGTTCGGGAATGATGACTCCGTGAGCGCCCGCTGCCAGGGACGTTCGAATAATCGCGCCCAAGTTGTGCGGATCCTCGACGCCATCCAATAAAACAATCAAGCCAAACTGAGTAGACGTGGCATTGGCACGAGCAAGAATATCTTCGATTGAGGCCGGGGCCCGCGAGGCGCCGAGCGCCACGATTCCCTGGTGGTCTTTCGAGTTGGCCAGGCGGTCAATTTGCCCGCGATCCTCAAAGCGAACTGGTACTCCCTGCCTACGAGCCAGTTGGACGATCTCTTCTACCCGCGTGTCCTGGCGGCCCTTGGCAATGACGATGCGGTCGATGGGGCTCTGCGCTTCGAGCGCTTCGCGAACGGCATTAATTCCAGTGAGTCGGTCCATGGATTAAAGTCTGTAGCAAAAGTTGTTATGAAATTCCGCTCGCAAATTTCGGGTCGGCAGCAGGGAAAACCATCAATCCAATGACGAACAGAATTCCAGAATTCGCGCGTGGTTCGATTTTACTGGAACAACAAATGGCAGAGCGGCAGCAGAATCAATGAGCAAGATCACGCGATCCAATTCGCCTTCTCCCTCCCTGCCGGCCAGGCACAGGCGAATTGGATAAAATAGTTCCCGGAGACTTACGTCCAGGGCTCCTTTCAGCTCGGTGATAATTTCGCTAAAGCGATCAGAGGTGAGAGGTGCACCATCCAAGAGAGCCAAGGCCAACCTGCGCAACACATCGCGAGCGGCGTAGCGCGAGAGCACCACATGACTTTCCACGCGGGAAAACAACTCCTGGGCGTCGTAGTGGAATACCAATGACAAAAGCTCCGCGAGGGCGGCTCGGTCTGCAACGTGGGGACCGAGCATAGCAGCCGCCCTTTCGCACCAAGCCAGATGTTCGGCAGAAAGTGCCGCTCGAGCATCCACCCAGCGATGCTCCACAAGAATCTCTATCACTTCCGCGCTGCTGAACGGGTTCGCGGTTGCCAGGGATGTGCCGGATTGTTGTTCTTCGCTTGTCATCATGACGATTCGATGCTTGACGGCTTACCTACGATGCGCAGAAAGCGTGGCAACCACGTGTGAAGCGATGGCTTCTCCGCGTCCGACAGCATCAACGCCCTCGTTTGTTTTGGCTTTCAAATGGATCTTCTCCGCGCTAACGCCAAGCGCTTTTGCCAGTGCTTCGCGCATTTTGGGGAAATGGGGGCCGAGCTTGGGGCGTTCAAGAATGACCACGGCATCGATATACTCGATGACAAAATGTTTTTCATCGAGAAGCGTCCTGGCATGCTCTAAAAACATCAGACTATTGGCGTCTTTCCAGCGAGGATCTTGGTCGGAAAAATGCGTGCCGATATCGCCAAGCCCGCCAGCGCCGAGGATCGCATCACAAAGCGCGTGAGCCAGAACATCCCCGTCCGAATGACCGACCGGACCCTTTTCGAATGGCACAACCACTCCGCCAACGATAAGCTTCCGCCCTTGGTCCAGGCGATGAAGATCGTAGCCGATGCCGCAACGAACGCTCATGCGCGATTCGGCTCGTTTTCCAGATAAAAGCGGGCAAGATCCATGTCCGAGGGTTTCGTGATTTTCATGTTCCGCTCGGAACCCAGAACCACATGAACGTCACACCCCAACCGCTCCACAAGGCCGGCTTCATCGGAAGCGCTGACGCCATCGGCCTGGGCCTTGGCAAAAGCTTCTTTGAGCAATTTTGTCGTGAAGACCTGAGGCGTTTGCGCCAGCACAACGCGTTCGCGCGGAATCGTTCCGGTGATGAGGGCTACATCTTCCGGCAAGCTGGCACGCTTCACTTCCTTAACGGTGTCCATCGCCGGGATTCCGAGAATGGCCGCCTGGCACCGCCGGGCCTCTTCAATGACTCGCGTAATCTGTTCGACAGTTACAAACGGGCGAACCGCATCGTGTACCAGGACAATTTCCGTATCGTCCGGAACTAAGCGTAGTGCCTCGGCCACTGATTCCTGCCGGGAATCTCCGCCACGCACTACACGGACACGCTGGGCAAATTTCTCTTTACCGACACGTTCCTGGACTCGCTGCACCTCGTCGACGCGGGTAGCCACAATAATGTCAGTAACCAGCGCACAAGAAGCAATCTTTCGAAGCGTATGGATCAAGATGGGCGCGCCATCGAGTTCCAAGAACTGCTTGGGAGTATCGGCTCCCATACGGGTGCCCATGCCAGCGGCAGGGAGAATGGCTGCGATTCGGCTCATAAGATTGTTGCTGCCGTCACTCCGGTAGGTGAACGGTCTGCAAACTAGAGAGTTTACATTAAGGTGGGTCCCTGAGCGAATCAGAGAATGTCAAAAACAGCCCTGCTGGGCTTCGCCGACAAACATCACTTCCCTTATCCTGATTCTGGAATCTGCCTCAGTCCGCTTCCGGGAATCTGGGATCGGACGGCTCATCGGGAAGACTTGACGAACCCTGTCCTCCAACAATTCTTCCGGTATGGCGAGTGGCCTGGGGAACCGAAGGACGAGGAAGGGATGGTGCTGGCTCGCTGCGGTCATCCAGGCGGCCGAAGATCATTTTGCCTGCTGTTGTCTGATGTACCGAAGTCACAATAATGTCGATACTCTTGTTAATCAGCCGGCGGGCGCCGTCCACGACAACCATAGTACCGTCATCCAGATACGCGACACCCTGGTTTGCTTCTTTGCCTTCGCGCAGAATCAACACCCGCATGGGCTCACCCGGCAGAACGGCCGGCTTCAACGCGTTTGCCAGTTGGTTGACGTTCAAAACAGAAAATCCCTGAACCGTGGCCACTTTGTTGAGATTGAAATCATTGGTAACGATCTTTGCGCCGTTCCGCCGCGCCAACTCGACGAGCTTGTGGTCCACATCGGGAATTTGCGGAAAATCATCATCAAGAATGCGAATTTCCACTTGTGGCATTTTCTGCATGCGCTGCAAGACTTCCAAACCGCGGCGGCCGCGCTGCCGCTTTAGCGGATCACCGGAATCCGCAACAAGTTGCAGTTCGTGCAGAACAAATTGCGGCACACAAAGCACACCGTCGAGAAATTGCGCTTCGCAAATATCCGCGATCCGCCCATCGATCAAAACGCTGGTATCCAGAAGTTTCAGGGATTCCGCTTCTGGCACGCTAACTGTCGGAGAAGAACTTCCCAATCGAGCCCACGGGAACTCCGCTCCGCGACCGAGACCCAAAATCAGACCGAGATAACCGAAGGTAAAAAGCGAAGCATATTCCAGAAAAGACCGGGTGGACTCCGATTCAGCAGTGTGGGAAATAATGAGAGTAAAAAGAAATGCGGCAAACAGACCAGAAACAACTCCGAGCGCGCCGCCAACCAGTCCGCTCAGCGCCACTCGACGCAAACGGAGCTCGGCAAGCAGAATTACCAAAGCCACAGAAAAGCCTGTCGCAAACGCCAGTGAACCATGCAAACCAAAGGGGCTCAGCCGATAGCATAGACAAGCAATTGTCGAAACGAGAATGAGACGCACAACCCAGGATTCCGCAGTGGACCGGACCGGCGATGAACGGACTGGTACTGGTTGCATTTGAACCGGTGGTGGGCCCACGGATGAAATGGAGGAACCAGGCTGCATTTTGGGAGCTAACTGGCTCATACGACCTCACAGTAGTGATCGTTCACTGCAAAATCGCGACAAGCAGCCCGTATGAATGAAGATGAACCCAGGCTGGCGGAATCACGAAACGTCCGCATTTCTGCCGGTGTTTTTATACTCCCCCAGTAAAACCCCGTCAAGACGTTCACAACAAAGGCATCTCCGAGTACTATATATGAATAGTAAATCTACGATTTTTGATACAAATAGATGCGGGGGACGCGCTTGCTGACCATGCAGAGCAGGTCTGAAGTCACTGTTCCAATGCTGCGCGCCACAAGGTGAGCCGGGTGGCGCTCCGCCCCATCAGCACCATAAATTGTCGCGATGTCGCCAATGGCCACGTCAGAAACATCTGTAACATCGATCATCGTTACGTCCATCGAAATAATTCCGACAATTGGTACCCGCTTGCCGCGGACCAGCACACTTCCGCGATTGCCCAGCGAACGATGCAAGCCGTCGCCGTATCCTGCGGCGAGGACTCCTAGGCGGGAGGGGCGTCTAGCGACAAAAGTTTCGTTGTATCCAACGCCAGCGCCCTCCGGAACATCGCGAAGGCTGATGATTTTTGTACGAAGGCTCATGACCGGTTTGAGCGGAAGGCGCGCTTCGATTTCCGCGCGCTTCTCCACGGGATCGTATCCGGGATGATACCCGTAGAGAATTGCTCCCGGACGCACCATGTCCGCCCAGGTTTCAGGACGCGTGACGATGGCGGCGCTGTTTGCCAGATGCACGATGCCGGGATCGACGCCGAATGCGCGCAGCCTCGCAAGCGCGGTGTAAAACCGTTCTTCCTGCTCGACAGTCTGTTGACCTGTGTGCGTATCGGAGAAAACCTCCGACGAGGCAAAATGCGTAAGGATGCCGCCGAGCTGCAGATGCCTTTGTCGAGCCAGCTGCGCGGCAAACGGTTCCATCTCCTCCGGCGTAATACCCAGGCGATTCATTCCGGTGTCGATTTTTAGATGAAAGGAAACTGGTTTCTTCCCTCCGCGACGTTTCGCGGCGCGCTCGAGAATGGGCAACTGTTCCAGACGGTGGATGACTGGCGTCAAGTTGTGTTCGATGAGCCGCGATTCTTCTCCGGGCACAAATCCGGTGAGAATCAAAATCGGCTTTCGTACGCCGGCTTTGCGAACTTCAATGCCTTCTTCGGTGCACGTCACACCAAACCAATCGGAACCGGCCTTTTCCAGGACCTTTGCGACTTCCGGCCCGCCGTGGCCGTAGCCATTGCCTTTTACGATGGATAGAATCTTGCGCGGCGTTTTTCGCTGCTCTTCAGGCGGGTTTACAAACTTCTGAATGGCCCGCAGATTGTACGTCAGATTGGAGAGATCAACTTCGGCCCAGATGGGGCGTCGGACCTGGTTACGCGCGCTCTTTTGTATGTTTCCCATGGATATCCCGAAAGAAAAATAGTTTACGACATTCACAAGGCGAGGGCTGGCGGCCTCGTTGGTTGCCGCGAGAACGACAACAGTCTCCCTGAACCTGCAAGCCAATAGCCGCCACGCCTGGAACCGGGTGACTGTGCGCAACTAGCTGATTCAAGGGAAGTTGCTCTATTACAGTAGGCTTTTCAGTTGAAGGCGGGATGGCCACCGAGCTATGTCAGTTCCAACACATTGTGTTAAACAGCGGGCGGTTTACATATCATCTGGCGCAAATTGCGAAAACGCATCCGGCAGCGATTCTTCAAACCGCGTTTGACGGCTCTTGAACACGAATCGCACCTTGTCGGTAGGACCGTTGCGCTGCTTGGCGATAATCACTTCTGCCTGATCCCGTTCTTCAGGAGACATATCCATCTTTCCCCAGTTCGGACGGTAGATGAACATGACCACGTCGGCGTCCTGCTCGATGGCGCCTGATTCGCGCAAATCGGAAAGTTGCGGTCCGCGCTCTTCGCGTTCCGGGGCGCGCGTCAGCTGACTCAGCACCAGCACCGGAATTTTTAGTTCCTTTGCCAGGCCCTTCAGAGAACGGGAAATACTGGATACTTCTTCCTGCCGGCTGTTGGTCCGCCCACGCGCCGTAATGAGCTGAAGATAGTCCACAACCAGCATCTTCAACCCCTTATCGCGCATGAGTCTCCGCGCCTTTGCGCCAATTTCCAGCACACTGATCGAACCTGCGTCATCAACCCAGATCGGCGACGAAGAAATGGTTCCGAGCGCCTCCGTCATCCGCCGCCAATCATCTTTGCTCAAGTGGCCCGTGCGGAACTTATGCGCATCAATTTGGGCTACGGAAGCAACGAGACGCTGGAGCAAGGATTCCTTGGACATTTCCAAGCTGAAAAAGGCCACGGGCTGGCCGCCGCGTATCGCAATATTTTCCGCCAGATTCAAGGCGAGCGCCGTTTTTCCCTGCGAAGGGCGTGCGGCCAGAATAATCAGTTCCGATGGCTGCAAACCGGAAAGCAGCTTGTCCAATTCGCTGTAGCCGGTGGGAATTCCGGTAATGCTCTTCCCTTCCCGGAAGATTTTTTCCAGACGCTCAAAATTCTCTTTAACAACATCTTTCATGGAGATGAGGCCGGCTTTAACGCGGTCGTCGGCCAAGGCAAAAATGGAGGACTCCGCATTGTCAAGAATCGCGTCAGCCCCATCCTCCCCGTCAAACGCAGTCTGCTGAATGTTGTGCGTAGCGTGAATCAAATTGCGCAGCAACGCCTTTTCTTTGACGATGCGCGCGTAGTGCTCCACATTGGAGACCTTGGGCATGCCATCGGCAAGGGAAGCCAGGTACGGCGCGCCGCCCGAAGCTTCCAGATCGCCGCGCCGGTGCAATTCTTCAGTAAGCGTAATCAGATCAATCGCTTGCTGTACTTCGCCCAGCGCAATCATCTGGGTGTAGACGCGCCGGTGCTGGTCCAGAAAGAAATCCTCCGGACGCAAATGCTCGACCGCCGTATTCAGCGCATTGTTATCGAGCAAAATCGCGCCCAGCACCGACCGCTCGGCGTCGAGATTGTTTGGAAGAGGCTTCTCTAGGGTTGCTTCAACGGCCATAGTTCATTCGTCTTTTCTTCGCCCTGCACTTTTTATTTAACATTTTGTTTTACAGAGCGCAAGAGCTGAAATTTCTGCAAAATTTATTTTGGCTCTCGAATGTTGTGTGCGCATTGTGCAGGCAAGTTGGCTGCGCGTCAATCGAAGTGCTTGTGCAAGGTTTCGGAAAACTCTGCAAAACTTTTGTCAGGTTGTCGCTCGGACAAACGCCTCATACAAAATGAAAAGGGCGCAAACTAGCTGCGCCCTTTCTCAAAAAACTCAATTGCAGGCGGGAAATTACCCTTCTTTTTCGACGTGAACCTTGATTTCCGCAGTAATGTCGCGGAACACCTTCACGGTCACGGTGTGATCGCCCAGTGTGCGAATCGCATCTTTCAACACGATATGCCGCTTGTCGATCTTGAAGCCCTGCGCTTCGAGGCCGTCCACAATGTCGCCGCTCGTCACCGAGCCGAACATCTGATCGTTCTCGCCGGTCTTGCGTTTAAAGCTCAGGGAAACCCCATTGAGCAAGCCAGCCTGCTTTTGCGCTGCCTCCAGCTCGGTGGCAGTCTTCTTTGCCAACGAGTTGCGAATCTTCTCAAGCGCCTTCATATTGCCGCTGCTGGCTTCAATTGCCAGCTTGCGCGGCAAGAGAAAATTCCGGGCATAACCAGGCTTCACGGTCACGACTTCTCCGCGGTGTCCCAGCTTTTCAACGTCTTCCTGCAGAATAATTTGCATATCCAGTCTCTAAGCTCCTATCTCTTAGGCCTTCGGGGCCTCAACTACCGCGGCTGGCGCGCTTGTAGCTGGCGCGCTTGTAGCCGCCGCTGCCGGAACAACTACGCGCGGCGCTTGTGTGCCCGCAGCGCTGCCTGCAAACGGCAGCAAAGCAATGTTGCGTGCGCGTTTGATGGCGACACCCAGCCAGCGCTGGTGACGCGAGCAAACACCCGTCATGCGCCGTGGCAGAATCTTTCCGCGTTCCTGCACAAACTGGGAAAGAATGTCCGCGCGCTTGTAGTCGATCATGTCCATCTTCTCGACGCAGAACTTGCAGACTTTCTTTTTGCGAAAATATTGCCGCTTGCCGCGGCGTGGCCCGCCAGGACCACCGCCACCGGGACCACCTTCGCGACGCGGACCACCGTGTCCGCCGCCCGGGCCGCCGTGACCGCCCGACCCGCCTTCACGCCGTGGCGCTCCTCCTGATTGCTTCTGTTCCTCTGCCATGCCTTCCACCTTTCACCGATGACCGAACTGGGTCCATTCAGTTGTGGCCGCCATGCGGCCGTAGTTTCCTTGAAAAACTTTGCTTCGACCCTGCGCAACTAGCTCGCAGGCGCAGCCTGTTCTGGCGCTGCCGGAGGCGCAGCCGCCGCTGGGGCAGGAGTCGGGGTGGTGCGGCGCGGACGGCGCGCTGCACGCTTCTCGCGCTTTCCGGAAAGCTTCTTCTGCAGCTTGACGTCTTCATCCAGACGAATCGTCTGATACTTGATTACCGTATCCAGCACGCGCAACCGGCGCTCGATTTCTGCAATCAGGTCCGCATGTTCTGTGTGAATCTGCTGATACACATAGATTCCTTCGCGGTGCTTCGCCACGCGGTATGCCAGCTTGCGTGTTCCCCAATGTTCGGTCTTCTCAATCTTGCCGCCCTTTTCATGGCAAGCGGTTTCGATGACGGTGAGAATCTTCTTCAGATCCTCTTCCGGCGTTGCCGGGCGCGCGATAAAAATCAAATCGTACAGTCGCTGTTCCATATAGACCTCAATGACCTCTTTTCCTTAATTCTTCCGGACGCAAAACCCGCAAAACCGTTTTTCAGCACCCGCCGCGAAGCAGATTTTCTGCTATTCCGCCACCGGAGGCACTTTCCGGTTGTACTTGTTCATGGCCGCCGCGATTCCTTCTTTCAGGATCAATTCAACCGCATCGCCGGCTTGCGCAAGCATTTCCGCCGCAACTTCCAACTCGGCTTTCTTCATCGGCCGCAACACATACGCAGCCAAATCGTTCACCGGATGGTCCGGCCCGCATCCCAATCGCAGCCTCGCGAACTCTTGTGTTCCCATCGAGTTCGTCACCGACTTTGCGCCGTTATGCGTTCCCGGACTGCCGCGTTCTCCGATGCGAATCATCCCGGCGGGAAGATCGCGTTCATCAAACATCACCAGCAAATCCTCAGGACCCAGCTCGTACTTTCCCAGCAGTTCCCTAACAGAAATCCCGCTGAGATTCATGTACGTCTGGGGCTTGGCCAGAATCAGTTCTTCTCCGGCAACTTTTCCCCGGCCAACCAGCGCTTTCCCTTCCGGCCGTTCCACTCGAATCCCGCCGCGATTCGCCAGCTCATCGATCGCCAGGAATCCCAGATTGTGCGGCGTCCATTGATACTCCGGGCCAGGATTCCCAAGTCCAACAATGAGCCGCATAGGTTCCTGTCCACAAGCCCCGCACGAGCGGGCTTGCTCGCAGCGCTATTTCTTCTTTTCCGCGGGCTTGACTTCCGCTTCAGCTTCTTCGCCCTCGACTTCCTTCTTGCCCTTCTTGATGACTTCAGGCTCCGCAGGAGTCGCTCCGGCCACCGCTACTGCATCGGCAGGCTTCTCTTCTTCCACCTTCAGAGCAACGATGTGCGCGAGCACGCGCTCCGGGTCGGTAATCAATTTCAGTTTCGTTTTATCCAAAGGCAATTCGCCGGCCCGTACGGCCTTGTTCAGACCCAATCCACTCACGTCCAGTTTGAATTCGGTTGGAATGTCAGCCGGCAGACATTCAACTTCGACTTCGCGGGTGACCATTTCAAACACGCCGCCTTCGACTTTCACGCCGGACGGTTCGCCAAATGTGTGCACCGGAACTTTTACGCGCATGAGGACGTCCATGGCCACGCGGAGAAGGTCAACGTGCAAAAGTTTCCCGGTGACGGGATCGACCAGCCAATCCTTCAAAATTGCCGGTTCGTGCTTTCCGCCAAGGTCCACCTGAAAGAGGGTGTTACTCCCGGTCGCCGAACGCAGAATCGCTCCGACCTGCTTGGTGTTCACCGTCAAGGCAATGCATTCGCCCTTGCCGCCGTACAAAACGGCCGGAACTTTCCCAGTAAGGCGAATCCTCCGGGCTTCGTTCTTGCCGCGCTCTGAGCGAGGCGAGCCTTCCACTACAATCTTGTCTGCCATGTCCTTCATCCTTCCCAGAATCTAAATCTTTTTCCTGCTGCCAACTGCAAAACTGTTCGAGCGTTTCCAGCTCCGCTGCAAATCAATCGTTCCGAATTTGCCGCACCAGCTTGTTTCCGACGGCGTATGGCTGATCTAAATAAACAATTCGCTGATCGAGGTCTCTTCGTGAATCGACCGAATTCCGCGAGCCAACAAATCCGCCACGCTCAAGACCGTGATCTTGCCCATCTTTCGCCCCGCTTCACTGAGCGGCACCGAATCCGTCGCCACCACTTCTGTGATTCGTGACTTGGCAATCCGTTCCACCGCAGGCCCAGAAAGCACCGCATGCGTGCAAGCCGCATAAACCTGTGTCGCACCTTCCCGCAGCAAGGCTTCGGCCGTCTTCACCAGCGTACCCGCGGTGTCGATGATGTCGTCCACAATCAATGTGCTGCGTCCCCGAACATCGCCGATCAAATGCATCACTTCACTCACGTCAATGTCCACGCGCCGCTTATCCACGATAGCCAGTGGCGCATCGATCTTCTTTGCAAAAAACCGTGCCCGCTCCACGCCGCCCGCATCCGGCGAAACCACCGTCAGATTCGGCAAATTCAAGTTGCGGAAGTGCTCCACCAGCACCGGCGATCCATACAAGTGATCCACCGGCACATCAAAATAGCCCTGAATCTGCGGCGCATGTAAATCCAAAGTCAGCGCCCTGCTGGCACCCGCCGTTTCCAGCAAATCCGCCACCAGCTTTGCGGAGATCGGAACCCGCGGCTTATCCTTGCGATCCTGCCGCGCATAGCAGTAATACGGCAGCACCGCGGTAATTCTCCAGGCCGACGCCCGCTTGAACGCGTCGATCATCAGCAACAGTTCGAGCAAATGCTGATCGACCGGGTGATGACAAGGTTGCACCACAAACACATCCGCGCCGCGCACATTTTCCAAAACCTGAAAATGTATTTCACCGTCGCTGAATCTTCCCAACTTTGCTTCGCCCAGCGGCACACCAAGATGACGGCAAATGCTCTCCGCCAGAATCGGATTCGCGGTTCCCGTAAAAATCTTAAACCGGTCGTCGTTCACGAAGCCGTTGCTCCTTCAGAAACTGCCAATGTCGCGCTACGCGCAGATCTATTCCAAAAAGTCGAAGGTCTTGCTTTCAACTGAGAACGGACAACAGGGAACTGTTCTGGAGTCGCTGCGGCCCGGCAATCGACAGAGGCACCCGTTACGGTGCGGCTTTTATCAGACGGAGATACTTGTCACGAGAAATCGTCTCGCAAACAAAAGTCTGGTCGTGCGGAAACCTAACAGCGGCTCGGCGCGCCATCGTTGGGCTCGGGAAAACTCCAAACACCGCCGAACCGCTACCCGCCAACGAGGCTTTTGTAGCTCCTCGATGAAGCAGCTCCTGCTTGATTTCCGCAAGCCGAGCATGTCGCTGGAACACCGGCCCCTCGAAATCGTTCGAAAGACCACTGCCCTGCGCGCTCCAACATAGAGCACAGAACTCCCAAAGTTTAGAGTTTCCGGCCGATTTTGTCAATGAGAGCGCTTTGGCATCTACCCAGCGGAACGCGTCAGGCGTCGCCACGTGAATGTCTTTCGGGGAAATCACCAGAATGTGCCGTTTCGCTATGTCGTCTAGCGGATAGATTTCATCGCCCCGGTTGACGCCCAAAGCCCTACCCCCCAGCAGGAAAAAAGGAACATCCGCGCCCAATCCCGCCGCAATCTCCAGCAAGCGCGCTTTCGGCAACTTCTTTTTCGTCAGCCGCAAATATCCGACGAGAGCCGCTGCCGCGTCGCTCGACCCGCCGCCCATTCCCCGGCCCGCAGGAATGCTCTTTTTCAGCTCGATCGTCGTTCCGCCCCGGATTCCAAGCTCCCGGCGGAGCGCATCGACAGCCCGGTAAACCAGGTTTTTCTCAACCGGTTCCTGCGAAAGTGGCGCATTCCCGGAAACCGTCAGCGCAATGCCCGGTTTCTTTGCAGTGGAAAATCGCAGTTCATCGTGCAGGGAAATTGTCTGAAAAATGGTCCGCAGTTCGTGATAACCATCGTCACGCTTCCCGACAATATCCAGACGCAAATTTATTTTCGCAAAGGCAGGTATACGGACTTCGCTCATACTTTTACTGAGGCTTCGCTTCTGTAAGGGCCGATTTTTGCGCCACCCGATGCTTGGATTGCGATAGCTTCTTTTCAATTTCAGCAATTTTGTCGTTCTCGACATCGGCTGGAAGCGCGCGCTTCCATTCGGCCAGCGACTTTTCCCATTCGGCTGCGGCCAAACTCGATCGTCCGGTTTTGGCATAAACCTCAGCCAGATGTGAATGGATCGTTGCGTCATGGCTTTCGCGCTCGAGCGCTCTACGCAAAGTCGCCTCCGCATCCGAGAATCGGTTCTGCTTGAAATAGATCCAGCCCAGGCTGTCAAGGTAGGCGCCGTTGTACGGGTCGTCTTTCAATGCGGACTTGACCAGTGCTTGGGCTTCGTCCAGCCGAATACCCAGATCTCCCAGCATATATCCGTAGTAATTCAATACCGGACCATTCTTTGGATTTGCTGCAAGCGCCTTTTTGAATTCTTCTTCCGCTTTGTCAAATATCTTCTGCTTCTCGTATATCGCGCCAAGCAAGAACCACACCATTTCCTTTTCATGCGGATCGCCCGGCAAAGCTTCCGCAGCGCGAGCCGCTTCTTCCGCTTCCTTGTAGCGTTTCCCGCGTTCATACACCTGCGCGATATTCAGGTACGCATCGCGGTCCGCGGAACTTCCCTGCATCTGCCCATGCAGCAACTTCACAGCTTCATCAGTTTGTCCATTTTCGCCCAGCAACAATGCCTCACTCGTTCTGAGCGACGCGTCTTTGGGATATTTCGCTACCGCGTCTTTACCGGTCTGCAGAGCTTTCGGCAAATCCTTGGCCGCGCGATACGTTTCCATCAGCAGCAAACGAGCGCGACGGTCTTCGTCGTCGCCCATGTGGCCCAGTTCTTCGTAGGTATAAATTGCGGCTTGAAAGTTGTTGGTATCGCGGTAAAGCTGCCCCAGTTGCTGGTACAGAATCGCCAGCGAACGCCGCCGCGACGGCAAAACGGAGGATTGCGACTTAATCCCGGTCACGGCATCCGACAAAACGCGGATCGCATCTTCAAAGCGTCCCTGCGCCTGGTACAACATCGCTTCGTTGTACATCACTTCCAAGCTGCCCGGCGCATACTGCCGCGCTTTCACCAAGTTTTCTTCCGATTTATCCAGTTGATGGAGTTCCCGGTAAATCTGTGCGATTCGGAGGTATACGTCGGAATCGTCGGGCATGAGTTCGGACAACTTTTGATAAACGGTGAGGGCATCCGCATACTTGTCTTCGGCCAGAAGCGTTTGCCCGAGTCCACGCTGATGGCTCAGCTCTGAAGGGTCCAAATCCACGGCCTTGCGATAGGCTTGCTCGGCCTTGGGCAAATCGTGCGTCTGCGTGTACGCGTCGCCCAGCAGATCCAGCAACGTCGGCGAGGGAGACTGCGCGTTCATTCCCTCCAGCAAAGAAACCGCCTCGGCGGACTTCCCCTGGTCCAACAGTAATTGTGTAAGCTGTTCGACCGCGGCTTCGTTGTCCGGATCTTCCTTTAAGATGCTTCGCAATACGGTCTCTGCTTTGTCGTGTTCGTTTTTGAGCCGGTACAAGCGCGCCAGCCAGAGAGCTGATTCCGTATCGCTGGGGTCAAGCCGGTAAATTTCGCGATATTGCTCAATCGCGCGACCCACCACTTCAGACTGGCCATTGCCCGCACTCAGATCGCCCAGACTTCGCAGATAAATGCGGCCCAGCAGTTTCCGCGACTGCACGTCATTGGGATCGCGCTTCAGGATCTGCTGTGCTTCATTGACCGCTTCGCGAATGCGCTGCGCCTTCCAATACATTTCAGCCAGACGTTCACCGATAACCGGCGATTTAGGGTCGAGTGCGTAAGCCTTCTTGTAGGCCTCAATCGCTTTCGTCGCATACTCGGGAGAACTCGTCGCCTCATACTGCTGCTCGTAAATATGGCCCATCGTGTAGTTGTAATAGGCATCGGCGCGGCTGGCGTCAGAAGCGGGGTCGGACGGGTGCGCCGCTTTGGTTTCCGCTGGAGCTGGCATGGGCGCGGCTTGCTCGTCCGGCTTCCCAGCGGGAAGCGCCTGCGAGAAGGCCGCAGCGCTGGCAAATCCAGTAAGTACTGCGGCAACCGTAATCCGTTGAAGGTTCATATTAGCCCCGGAAACTAAAATTATCCCATGCGGCGGAAATACGGTCAAAAGCGAAAGCAGCGCCGTTTCCAAGGCCTAGGTGACCACTTCCCTTTGATGCCGGGACCTAGGCAAGCGTTGGCAAAAAGAAAGATTGACGTATTTCTGTATTTCTACAATAATCGAAATATGAAACGAGTTGACCCACTCCTCGTCACGCACTCCGCAGATCGTTTTTCGGCTCTCGGTGCCGAGCCCCGGCTGCAGATTTTGCGCTCCCTGCTGGCTTCTCATCCTTCGGGAATGATTGCCGGCGACATCCAGGACGAACTTGAGATCCCCGCTTCCACACTTTCTCATCATCTCGAAAAACTAAAGCAAGTCGGTCTCGTCACCGTCCGTCGCGAAGGTACTTTCCTCTGGTACGCCGCCGACACGGATTCCCTTCGTGAGGTCCTGAATTTTCTGTATGAAGAATGCTGTACGCGCAGCCGGGCCCTTCCAAAGGAAACCTTGATTCAAATTGGGGAGAAATCCAGATGACCGAACACGACATCCCACCAAACATTCAGCAAACGGTTCAACAAAAATACGCCGAAGCCGCCCGCCGGGCCGCCGATGGCCACACCGCCTGCTGCGGCGGGGGCGCGTCCCTTACCGGCTGCGATCCCATCACCAAAAATCTCTACAACGATGCCGAAAAATCCTCGCTTCCGGAAAAAGCCGTAGCCGCTTCTCTCGGCTGCGGAAATCCCACAGCCCTGGCGCAGCTCACGGCCGGTGAAATCGTGCTCGACCTCGGTTCCGGCGGCGGTATCGACGTCATCCTCTCGGCTAAACGCGTCGGGCCCTCGGGGAAAGCCTACGGCCTCGACATGACCGACGAAATGCTTTCGCTCGCGCGCGAAAATCAGAAAAAAGCCGGTATCGACAATGTCGAATTTCTCAAAGGCGCTATTGAAAGCATTCCGCTCCCGGAGAATTCTGTCGACGTCATTATCTCCAATTGCGTCATCAATCTTTCCGGCGACAAGGACCGCGTTTTGTCGGAAGCCTTTCGTGTTCTGAAACCCGGAGGCCGTCTCGCCATCTCCGATGTCGTCGTTCGCGGCACGGTCCCTGCCGAAATCAGGAAAAGCATGGAACTCTGGGTTGGCTGCATCGCCGGTGCCCTGGAAGAGAACGAATATCGCCAAAAACTCGCTGACGCCGGTTTCGAATCTGTAGATGTGGAGACCACCCGCGTGTACCAAGTGGAGGAGGCGCGCGAATTTCTTACCGCCGGTGGATTGGATGTGGACGCCGTAGCTGCTCAAATCGAAGGCAAATTTACCAGCGCCTTTGTCCGCGCGGCAAAGCCTGCCGCCGGCCCTTGTTGCGGTCCGGAATGCTGCACCACAAACGCCTCTGGCAGGAAATGAGCGTCATGCAACAGCCATTCCAGGTCCTGTTCTTGTGCACCGGCAATTCCGCGCGCTCCATCCTGGCTGAGGCCATCCTCAGGCACCGCGGAAAAGGGAATTTCATCGCCCACAGCGCGGGCAGCCATCCGGCGGGCGCCGTGAATCCGTTGGCGTTGAACTTACTGGAAGCCTCAGGGCTTCCCACATCCGGATTGCGCAGTAAGAGTTGGGACGAGTTCTCTCAATCCGGGGCCCCTCATCTCGACTTCGTCTTTACCGTCTGCGACAACGCGGCCAAAGAATCCTGTCCCTTCTGGCCGGGCCAGCCGATGACCGCCCACTGGGGCGTTCCCGATCCCGCCGCCGTCACCGGAACTCCTGAACAGCGCGAACGCTCCTTCCGGGACGCCTTTGTAATCCTTGATCGCCGCATCAATCTTTTCCTCAGTCTGCCACTAAAGACGCTGGACTCCCTGGCCATTAGAAAACACATCGACGAAATCGGCACAAAATGAACTACCCGCTCTCCCGCCGTCTCGCCGCCGAATTTCTCGGCACCGCATTCCTGTTATCCGCCGTAGTCGGCTCCGGAATCATGGCCGAGCGCCTTTCCCTGGGAAACGTCGCTCTCGCACTGCTCGCCAACGCCATCGCCACAGGCGCTGCGCTTGTCGCGCTCCTTCACGCCTTCGGCCCCATCTCCGGGGCCCATCTGAACCCGTCAGTAAGCTTGCTGGAGGCCTTTTTCGCACACCTCCCGTGGCGGGAAGTTCCCGCGTACGTCGCCGCGCAAGCGCTCGGCGCACTGGCCGGAGTCGCAGCCGCCCATGCCATGTTCGCCCTACCGCTCTACTCGCGTTCGCAACACGCCCGTCACGGTGCCGGCATGATTTTCAGTGAATTCATCGCGACCTTCGGACTACTCTTGATCATTTCCACGACGAGCCGTTCAAGTCCTGCCACCACGCCCTATGCCGTCGCGACTTACATCACAGCCGCGTATTGGTTCACGGCTTCCACCTCTTTTGCCAACCCCGCGGTCACCCTCGCCCGCTGCGTCACCGACACCTTTGCCGGCATTCGCCCCGCCGACGTCCCTAATTTCCTCCTCGCACAATTCACCGCCGTTCCCGCTGTTCTGCTGTTGAGCAACTGGTTCCGTCGATTGCGGCCGCCCCACCCGGAATAGATGCGGACGCGATCTCAGTGCAAAAAGTGCCGCATGCCGGTAAACACCATGGCCAGATTCAACCGGTCCGCCACTGCGATCACGTCTGCATCCTTGACCGAGCCGCCCGGCTGGATGAATGCCGTGGCCCCTGCTTTTGCCGCTTCCTCAACGCCGTCCGGGAACGGAAAGAATGCGTCCGATGCCACGACACTCCCCGCCAGTGAAACCTGCGCTTTCATCACTGCCAATTTCACCGAGTCTACTCGGCTCATCTGTCCTGCGCCGACGCCCACTGTCGCGCCGTCCTTGGCAAACACAATGGCGTTCGACTTCACGTGCTTCGATACCTTCCATGCAAAACGCAGTGTGCGCATCTCGTCGGCCGTGGGCGCGCGCTTCGTCACCGCGCGCAGCGTGTCGTCATTCAATTCGCCGGTGTCCGATTCCTGCACAAGCATTCCGCCCAGAATTCGCTTCACCTGCAATTCGCGCTCCGGCTGCAAACCATCCGCCGGCAATTCCAGCAATCGCAAATTTTTCTTCGCTGCGAAAATCTCCAATGCCTTCAGATCGAATCCCGGCGCCGCAATGCACTCCGCAAATAATTTTGCAATCTCTTCGGCCGTCGCGGCGTCCACCACGCGGTTAAACGCCATCACTCCGCCGAATGCGGACACCGGATCGCACGCCAGCGCCCTCCGGTATGCCTCGACGAGTGAACCTTGCTCTGCCGCACCGCACGGATTGTTGTGCTTGATTATGATCGCCGCCGGCTCTTTGAACTCGGCCGCCAAACTTCGCGCCGCTTCCAGATCGACCAGATTGTTATAGGAAAGTTCTTTACCCTGCAGTTGCTTGGCGGCAGCCAAGCCTGAAGCCGGTTGTCCCGTAGGGACGTATAACGCCGCAGCCTGGTGCGGATTCTCTCCGTATCGCAATTCCTGCTTGCGCCGCAGAGCAATATGCACGCGTTCCGGCAAAACCGCTTTCGCTTCCAACGATACGTGCCCGGCTGCTGCCGAAAGCCGCTCCAGCTCCGTGGCAATCATTCCGTCGTACGCTGAAGTCGCCGCAAAAACTTTTCGGGCCAGCTCCAGCCGCGTCGCGAGCGTGGTCTCCTGGCTTGTTTCCAGTTCGGTTGCGACACGCTGGTAGTCTGCAGGATCCGTGATCACCGCCACACTCGCAAAATTTTTCGCCGCCGAACGCAGCATCGTCGGCCCACCAATATCAATATTCTCGATCAATTCTTCGGCGGTCAGCCCGGCTTTGGCAGCAGTGGCTCTGAACGGATACAAATTCACCACCACCAGATCGATCGGCAAAATGCCATGCTCGGCGGCCTGCTTCTCGTCTTCTGCGTGCTTGCGGCGATACAAGAGTCCGCCATGCACTTTCGGATGCAGCGTCTTCACGCGCCCGCCGAGCATCTCGGGCCATCCGGTGAAATCCGAAACGTCACGCACCGTAACGCCTGCTTCGCGCAGCAGTTTCGCCGTGCCGCCGGTAGACAAAATTTCAATCTTCAGCGCCGCCAACCGTTTGGCGAATTCCAGAACTCCGGTTTTATCGAAAACACTTATGAGCGCGCGTTGTACAGCCATGCTGACCTCCCAAGGAAAGACCAACAGTGTAAGCGTCAGTGGGTGAATTAAGAAAGCGCAGGAAGTGTGGAAAACTTTTGCGGGGAGTACTGCACTTACGCTTTTACGAGCGCCTTCAACTTTACCTGCCCCTCGACGGTTTCGACAATATACTCGACGTCGCGGCAATTCTTTTGCTTTTTCAAATCCTTGGTCTTTTTCAAAACAAATTCATTGAAGCTCGTGCGCGAAAGTTTTCCAGTCTGTTCGCCGGCCTGTTCCTTCGCCTCCACAAAGGCTTTGTAAAGCTGATCGACTTTTTCGCCTTCCTTTTCAGGTTCGGAACAGGTAATGCGAAACGGCTTGGCTGCTCCGCCAACTGCTGCTGCTTCGGCCAAAACCGGCTCCGGATGGGCTTGCGCGCGCGCGGCTTCAATCGCTTTCGCCGCGGAACCAAAGTGCCGCGCTACGGTTCCTTCTTCTTTCTGTTTTACTTTTTTGCGGAAAATATCTTTGTACTTGGCATACGTTTGCGCCAAATTATTAAATTTAAAGCGCTGGCTGAACTTCATGTCGCCGCCGCGCTCACCATACTTCTTCACCACAATGTCAATACGCCATTCAATTTCAGTAGGCGGACGTTTCCTGCCGCCACCAAAATATTGGTCGTATTCGATCTTGAGCTGGCGGATGTCCCGCTCAAGGTTGCTCAGCTCTTCTTCAATGGTGGACCCAGCCATGCGCGGGGCTATACCTCGTCCTCCCATGCTAGGAGTACATAGAGGGCCCGTCAACCGGATGGGCTGCGCGCGCCACCGATTGGATACCGGACGGTCGCCAATGCCCGACCGTCCATTGGTACAGGCTGCTGCCTGTTGCCGCCGTTGCTGCGCTGTGCTGAAATGGGCGCATGGCTTCAGGCGCCAAGAACGGTTTGTCCGCCGCGCAAGCAGAACTCTTGCGTCAAATTCCGTCTGTGGATGAATTGCTGGGCCATGCACATCTGGCGGCTCTGGCAAAACGCGTGGATCGGTCCTTGCTGGTGGAAGTTGCCCGGACGGTCCTCGGCGAACTGCGTGCCCGGCTGGTTGACGAGCCAAACGCAACTTTTATTGTCTCCACGCCCGAGGCTCTGGAAGAATTGATCGCCGCTGAAGTCGAACATATCCTCAGTCATTCATTGCAGCCCGTCATCAACGCGACCGGCGTGATCCTGCACACCAATCTGGGCCGTGCCCCGCTGCCCGCGGCTGTCGTTGAAGAATTTCGCCGCACGGCAATGCAATATACAAATCTTGAATACAATCTCGAAGCCGGAGAACGCGGCAAGCGCGACGTTCATACCTCCAGTCTGATTGAACGCTTGACGCGGGCAGAAGCCGCGATCGTAGTGAACAATTGCGCGGCTGCCGTTCTTGTGACGCTCGCCGCCCTCGCCCGTGGCGGTGAAGTAATCGTGTCACGGGGCGAGCTGATTGAAATCGGCGACGGCTTCCGCATTCCAGAAATCATGGAGCAAAGCGGAGCCATTCTTCGCGAAGTGGGCACGACCAATCGCACCCGTCTCGCCGACTACGAAGAAGTCATTAACGAAAAAACGCGTCTTCTGCTTCACGTTCATCCTTCCAATTTCAAAATCAGTGGCTTCACGGACAAGCCATCACTTAAACAGCTCGTCGAACTCAGCCAGCGCGCCAACCTGCCCCTTGCTGAAGACCTGGGCTCCGGCTGCCTCGCCGATTTGTCCGCGCACGACATTGAAGAACCGACCGTGCGGCAAAGCATCGCAGCGGGTGTGGACATTGTGATGTTTAGCGGCGACAAGCTTTTGGGTGGACCGCAAGCGGGGATTGTTGCAGGAAAACGGGACCTGGTCGCACGCGTACGCCGTCATCCCCTTTTCCGCGCGCTGCGCGTTGATAAGCTCACTGTTGCGGCACTGGGAGCCACTCTCAGTGCCTACCATCGCGCTTCCTGGGACGAAATACCCGTCTTGCGCATGCTGCGCGCGGGAGTGGAAGAAATTGCACAGCGCGCAACTGCTTTCGTGGGTCGGATCGAAGACGAACTCCCCGCCGGAGAAGCGAAAATAGAAATCACTGATGGAGTTTCACTTGCTGGCGGCGGCTCGACCCCTTCGCAATCACTGCCCACAAAGCTGATTTGCATCTCTACTGCGCGCTATTCCGCCACAAAACTGGAGCAGCGCCTGCGTGCGAATGCGACTGGCATGGCGGTCATTGCGCGAGTGGAGGATGATCGCATCCTGCTCGACTTGCGAACGGTTTTCCTGGGGCAGGAATTACCGCTCGCCGCCGCGTTGCTTGCGGCGCTTCGTTGACCACCTGCTGTAGTCTGGTTCACGGCACAGACTTCCGGAAACCAGCCCGGACTAAGGGCGGCGGCCGTACGAGCTGTTTCAGGCAATCCGCTAAAGAGCACATAGTCATCAGGAAAAATCGTTGCTGGCCTTTCAAGTAAGGAACGCGAAACTTTCTCCCGTGCAAAGACCCTTGCCGAAGCTGCGCAAACGGTGGGCTCTGCTGCGCACGCGACTGGCCGGCATATGCAACACCGATGTGGAGATATTGCACGGGTACCATGCGTTTCGCGGAACGCCGGGGCATGAATTTGTGGCGGAAGTTGTCGAGGTAGATGGCGTCTCTCGGGCTGTAAAACAGAGGTGGCTTGGCCGTCGAGTCGCCGGTGAGATCAATGTTTCATGCTCAGCGTATGGGTTCAGACCACTTTGCGATTTTTGCCGGCGCGGGCTGAAAACGCACTGCGTGCGGCGAACTGTGCTCGGGATTGTCAACCACGACGGGGCATTTGCGGAGTATTTTGTGCTGCCGCTCGAAAATCTGCATGCTGTTCCAGACGAGCTCGGCGACGAGCAAGCAGTTTTTGTCGAGCCGCTGGCTGCAGCTTGCCAGATTCTTGCGCAAGTTGATGTGCAGAAATTCCGTTCAGCTGCCGTATTGGGCGACGGGAAGTTAGCGCAGCTCATTGCCCAAGTGCTTCGCACAGGCCTGCCGCATGTGACGATGTACGGAAAGCATGAGGAAAAACTTGCGCTGGCCAGGGCTGCGAAAATTGCAGTGAAAAAAGTGCGCGGCAATTCCGACGACCTGAAGTTGCGCAAAGAAAGTTATCGGTTGGTGGTCGAAGCCACCGGATCGCCTTCAGGCCTGACCCTCGCGCAGCAGCTGACGGAACCGCGCGGAACACTCGTGCTGAAGTCGACATTTCATGGCGCCGCGCCCGTCGAAACATGGCCCATCGTAGTAAAAGAGCTGACCCTTGTCGGCTCGCGCTGCGGACCATTTCATGAAGCAATCCGTTTGTTGTGTACACGGCAAGTCAATCCAACGCCGCTGATCACGCGATCATTTCCGCTCCGGGATGCAGCCGAGGCAATTCAATTCGCACAAAAACCTGGTGTAATGAAAGTCTTGCTGAAGCCGCACTAGTTTTTCACAAAATCCGGCCGGCGCAGGCGGGAATCACAATCGGTTGATACAGGAAGCGACATATGCGGCCCCGAACCCGTTGTCGATGTTGACGACGGTGACGTTGGAAGAGCAGCTGTTGAGCATGCCGAGAAGCGCGGCAACTCCGCCAAAACTTGCACCGTAACCCACACTGGTGGGAACGGCGATCACCGGAACGGCGACGAGTCCACCCACAACACTGGGGAGGGCACCTTCCATTCCTGCGACGCAGATAATGACGCGGGCTTGCAGCAGTTTTTCGCGATTGTCGAGGAGGCGGTGAATTCCGGCAACCCCGACATCGAAGAGATATTCCGCGGTATTGCCCAACATTTTTGCGGTGATCAGGGCTTCTTCGGCCACCGGAATGTCGCTGGTGCCGGCGGAAATAACGAGGATGGTTCCCTTGCCAAGAATTTCGCTGCTGCGCTCGACGCAAATTACGCCAGAGAGAGGATGAAATTTTGCCGAACGTGCGACTTTTTTGACTGCGGTAAAAGCCTTGGCGTCCGCACGGGTGATTAAAATGTTGGAACGCGATTCTTTTTTCGCCAGCATCGCGCGGACAATCCCAGAAATTTGCCCTGGAGTTTTGCCTTTGCCAAATACCACTTCCGCGAATCCCTGGCGTAGCACACGGTGATGATCAATCTTTGCAAATCCCAGATCCTCAAACGGTAAATGTTTTAGCCGGGTGAGCGCTTCCTCGGAAGAGACATCCCCGGCGTGAACCGCTTCCAGCAATTTGATAAGGTCGGCTTCGTTCATGTGGGAAGCATTCTAGCATTTGCCCAAGAATATACGGACTGCGAGAACGGCAACGCCTGGGTGTGCTGGACAGTGGAGCCAACGTTTGAAAAAACGAGAATTTCAGATAAACGGAAGCGCAGGTATTCTTTCTTGTTCGTACTTCAGGCTATGGGGCCGCTTCGCCAGCCAGTTTGCGTAAAGGCTGATTGTCGGCGTAGACGCGCCACTCAGCGACCAATCCATTCCGAATGACGGCTCGCCACGCAGCCGGCACTTCCCAGAAGTTTTCGTTACCCGCCTTGGCGGTTCCGTTCGTATAGCTTCCACTGGCAAAACCAAAGATGGCGAAGACGGAATCTGTCTGAAAAAACTCATCAGGGCGGATTTTGTAATCCCCGACCAGTTTGAAATATTCGCGCCAGCCAGCGGCCATTTTCTCTTTGCCGACAAAACGCTTGCCGAGCGCATCCTGAAACACATGGTCTTCTGTCATGAGTTCTGACAGGCGCACAAAATCTCCGGCGTTGACTCGGTTAATGAATTCCATGACCACATCAAGAGCCTTGGTATTGCCCATTGGATGTCTCCCCGAGGGCAGGGAGTTCAGTATAAATCAGCCCGCGCCACGCAAAACACCTTAACTTGACTTGGCTTTGCGCGGCTGCGAGACTGAAGTTATCCGCGCAAACACTATGCCGCAAGAAAAACGACAAATCGTCACCGTAGGTGTGACCGGAGCAAGCGGCGCGATCCTCGCGCAGAAAACCCTCGCGCTCCTGGAAGAAGACTCGCGCGTCGCGCGGGTTCACCTGGTCGTTACGGAGACGGGCCAGCGCCTTTTTGCCGAAGAACTGGAAATTTCCGCTGGAGATTTGAAGCAACTTCCTGCCCGGATTCTCGGCCGGCCATCCGCTAAAATCGAATCTTTGCCGAATAAGGATGTGGGAGCTTCCATTGCCTCGGGAAGTTACGAGGTGGATTCTATGATTGTAATTCCGTGCTCGATGGGGACGCTAGGTGCCATCGCGTGTGGATTGAGTGACGATCTAGTGGCGCGTTCCGCTGATGTAATGCTCAAAGAAGGCCGTAAGCTCGTTCTTTGCGTGAGAGACACACCGTTCAATCGGATCCATCTGGAAAATATGTTGCGTGCGCAACAAGCCGGTGCGGTCGTCATGCCCGTGGTCCCCGCTTTCTATCATCAGCCAAAAACGATTGACGACATCGTGACGCAATATGTTTGCCGGGTCCTCTCCCAAATTGGACTGCCGCAGGATAAAATGTATCGCTGGGCTGGAACGCCCGCGACAAAAAAGGCCGGAGCAGAGAGGTAGACGGGACCGGGGCCAGATTCTTGCGTCGCCTGCAAACTTGATTGAATCGAAAATGAGCCAAAACCGAATCAAAACGCTACTCGAAATGATTAAGTTCGAGCACTCCGTATTTGCCCTGCCCTTCGCCCTCACCGGCGCGCTGCTGGCGGCCCGGGCAGCCCATCACGGATGGCCATCCTGGCGTCAAATTCTGTGGATTGTGGCCGCCATGGTTGCGGCGCGTTCCGCCGCGATGACCATTAATCGCATCGTCGATCTGCGCTACGACAAGGAAAATCCGCGCACGAGGCAACGCGCGCTTGCGACGGGAGCGCTATCGGTTTCATTCGCGTGGATCTTTACCCTTGTCGCCGTCGTTGTTTTCGTTCTTGCCGCGTGGCAGCTCAATCCCCTCGCCTTAAAGCTGGCGCCTCTGGCTCTCCTAATTTTGTTTTTTTATTCGTTCACCAAGCGCTTCACCAATTGGTCACACCTGTTTTTGGGCTTTGCGCTGGGTATTTCTCCGGCAGCCGCCTGGATTGCCATTACCGGTTCGCTTGACCCACGCATGCTCATTCTTTGTGCCGCAGTCACTCTGTGGGTCGGTGGGTTTGACGTGTTTTACGCCTGCCAGGATTTGGAGTATGACCGCAGCGTTGACCTTTTCTCCGTCCCCAAAAAATTCGGAATCGCCAGGGCACTACTGATTGCGCGGGTCATGCACATCGGCGTGGTCGCCTTACTGGGGTGGCTGGCCTTCAGCTTTGTGCTCCCGTGGCCTGCCTGGACAGGCATCGCCGTCGTGGCTGCACTGCTGGCATATGAGCATTCCCTGGTCAAAGCCGACGACCTCAGCAAGCTGGACGCTGCGTTTTTTGCCGTGAACGGTTATATTAGTATGTTGTTCCTGTTGTTCTGGGGCGCTGCTGCTGCGGTTTGGCGTATTTGAAGCTTTCGATGGATTTGAAATGAGTGAACTGAAAATCTCGGATCAGAAGCTGAAGCCAGTTGCCGATAAGGTCCTGGCCGGCGAGCGGTTGTCGATGGCAGACGGCATTGCGCTTTATCGTTCACCCGATCTGCTTTCGGTGGGATGGCTTGCGAATTATGTCCGCGAAAAGCGCCACGGCAACGTGACCTATTACAACGTCAATCGCCATATTAATCCGACGAACGTGTGCGTGGCGCATTGCAAGTTGTGCGCTTTCGGGCGTGATCCCAATGCTCCGGGCGCTTACACCTTTGCGCTGGAGGAAATTTATCAGCGCGCCGAACAAGGCGTGCGAGAAGGCGCAACTGAGTTTCATATGGTCGGGGGCCTGCATCCCGATCTGACGTTCGACTATTTTCTTGAAATGATCCGCGGATTGAAGCAGCGCTGCCCCACCGTCCACCTAAAGGCGTTCACGATGGTGGAGGTTGGGTACTTCGCGCGTATCGCCAAGCTCAGCGTGAAAGATGTTCTTTTGAAATTAAAGGAAGCCGGCGTCGATTCGCTGCCCGGGGGCGGCGCGGAGATTTTTCATCCGCGGGTGCGCAAGATCATCTGCGACCACAAAGTCAGCGGGCAGATGTGGCTCAGCGTCGCGCGGCAAGCGCATGAGGTGGGCTTGAAGTCGAATGCCACGATGCTTTACGGGCATGTGGAAACGGAAGAAGAACGGGTCGACCATCTGATCAAGTTGCGCGAGTTGCAGGATATTACGCACGGCTTTGTGACTTTCATTCCGCTGGCGTTTCATCCGGACAATACGGCGCTTTCGCATATTCCGAAGCCCACGGGTTACGACGATCTGCGAAACATCGCCGTCTCTCGCTTGATGCTCGACAATTTTGAGCACATCAAAGCGTACTGGATCATGCTGTCGCCTAGCATTGCGCAAATCGCGCTGCGTTTTGGTGCCAACGATATCGACGGTACCGTGGTTGAAGAAAAGATCTATCACGATGCGGGCGCGGTAACGTCGGAGTTCACTTCGCGAGCGGACCTTGAACGACTGATCCGGGCGGCCGGCCGCATCCCGGTAGAGCGCGACACTGCCTACAACCGCGTCGATCGTTCCAAAATGCCGCCGCTTCCGCCAACGACGCGGCCCGATCTAGTCACGCTCACATTGAACGTTTAGATCGTCACTCCTGATTTTTGTTCAAACTAAATTTGCTCGTCCTATAATTTCAGCCACCCAGCGCTTCCAGAATGCTGGCGCCTACACGCCGCCGAAGGTACGTTTATGAATGGATTGAAGAAAGGGTGCACTCCATGCGCACGATTCTGCTGCTGACAATTTCCAATATCTTCATGACGTTTGCATGGTATGGGCACTTGAAATACCGGAGCGAAGCGTTATGGAAGGTCATCCTCGCGAGCTGGGGGATTGCGTTTTTTGAATATTGCTTTCAGGTGCCGGCCAACCGGATTGGGTCGTATGAATTCAACGGAGCCCAGTTGAAAACGATTCAGGAAGTGATCACGCTGACGGTTTTTTCGGTGTTTTCGGTGCTGTATCTCGGAGAAAAATTCAGGTGGAACTATGCGGCTGGATTCGGGTTTATTGCAGCAGGATCGTTTTTTATTTTCCACAAGTGGTAGAGCACCGGACAACTACCTGGCCACTTCCGGCGACCAGACAATGACATCCTGGCGGCGCGAAAAGTGGAGTATCGGTTTTTCATTTGGAAGGGTGAAACCAGCAGCTTCAGCCATGGTATTTCTCGATATTTCAGATTCGGCAAGCTGCAGGTTCCACGGAGCATGGTGAATTTCGCCGCGCGTGATTTCGCCGCCAGGCTCCATCGCGTACAGGCAGTAGCGTTCCGTTAGGAAGTGTTCGAGTGTTCCGGGCTTGGCCATGAACGGTGCGCTGGTTGGGCGATATTGCGCAGCCAGTTGAGCGAACGATGCGCCGCGATGATTTCTCTGGCTGCTGTAGTTGATTTGGCCGCGCAGGTCTTCACTGCGCATTCGCGCACGAAAATATGGCAAGTGGAACCAAGCTCGCGCAATTTTTACCGCAACAGAATTCGCCGCATCGAGGCTGTAGAACCATACGCCGGACTTACCACCGGCGGTTACGTACGTGCGCACGTTCAATTCAGGAAATGCCGAGAGCCATGGGATGGCAGGAGTGGCGCGGAGCCGCACGCCGGACATGCGAAACGGCACGATACCAATCCAAGCATGGCCATCAAACGCATCAACTTCCAGCGCTGAAGGCACAGACAAGCGAACCGTCTCGACCGGAACCGGCCAATGGGCGAAGAGCAGGTCCTGCCAAACTTGCGCCATGATCCAGGTTCTAGCTGGCAAAGGCCAGGGACGGTGCGCGATTTCTTTTATTGGATTCATCTAGTTACGGCCCCGCTCGACATCGGCGATTTCTCAATATACCCTTCCCTGTGGCCGGAGAATCGAATTCTATGAGTTGGCATGCGTCAATCGCTACAAAGAGGAGAAATTATGCAGCGTAAAGCGTCAGCAGTATGGCAGGGCGGTCTCAAGGACGGCAAAGGAACGATTTCGACCGATAGCGGCGTCCTGAAGCAAACTCAATATTCGTTCAGCACGCGATTTGAAAACGGTGTTGGCACCAACCCTGAGGAATTGCTCGCGGCTGCACATGCGGGTTGTTTCACGATGGCGCTGTCCGCACAACTTGGCGGCGCAGGGATGACGGCGGAAAAGCTGGAGACGACGGCAACGATTACGCTCGATAAGGTTGGCGACGGTTTTTCGGTCACGAAAAGCCATCTCGATCTCGTCGCAAAAATTCCAGGAGCCGACCAGGCCAAGTTCGACGCCGCAGTGAAAGCCGCGGAAACTGGGTGTCCCGTGTCAAAGCTGTTCAAAGCCGAAATTTCGGTTAACGCCAAACTTGAATCGTAACTCTTTCATTTCTTGACCCCACTCTAGATCTTTCATGTCTCATTTAATTACAGCCCCGGGCGCATTCGCCGCAGGTGTCGCAATCTTTTTGATTGTGATTTGGGATGCCTTTGAATCCATTATTCTTCCCAGGCGCGTGACGCGGCAGTTCCGCCTCACGCGCCTCTTTTTGCGTGTCACCTGGGGTATGTGGAAATTTTTTACCGGCCTTGTGTCTTCGCGCAAGAGTCGCGAGACTCTGCTTGGATTCTACGGCCCGCTTTCCCTGCTGGTTCTCGTTGCTGTGTGGGCCTTCGGTCTCATCCTGGGGTTTGCCCTGATGCAATACGGCACGGGTTCCGCTGTGGTGATGACCAGCGGCAATCCGGGCTTTCAGGCGGACGTCTATCTGAGCGGGACAACTTTCTTCACCCTGGGTCTCGGTGACGTAGTACCCCGCTCCGGCTTCGCCCGCGCGCTGGTCGTTTCCGAAGCGGGCCTTGGTTTCGGCTTTCTGGCCGCGGTGATCGGTTACCTTCCGTTTATTTACGGCTCATTTTCAAAGCGCGAGGTGGACATTTCCCTCCTTGATTCTCGAGCAGGCACTCCGCCCACTGCCGGAGAACTTCTTCGGCGGCACGCCTATGAGCATGGTCAGGAAGCGCTGACAAGGCTTCTAAAAGACTGGGAACGCTGGTGCGCTGAGATGATGGAGAGCCACTTGTCCTATCCGGTGCTCGCATTCTTCCGTTCGCAACATGACAACCAGTCGTGGATCGCTTCCCTCACTGCCATTCTAGATACTTGCGCGCTCGTGATGGTAGGTGTCGAAGACGCTTGCCAAAAGCAGGCCGAGCTTACGTTTGCCATTGCGCGTCATGCGGTGGTCGATTTATCGCAAGTTTTCGGGACAACTCCTGTGCCAGTTCCCTATGAACGCTTAACGCCAGATCAGCTTCGCTTGATTCGTGACGCTCTCGCGCAGCACGGTTTGAAATTGCAAGATGGCGAAGAAGCAGATCGCAACCTTGCCAGGCTTCGACGAATGTACGAACCGTATGTCTATGCGTTGGCCACGTACCTCAATCAGTCCTTACCCGCGTGGATTCCTCTGAAGAAGGGCAAAGACAACTGGCAAACTACGGCGTGGGGGCAATCCGCAGGCTTGCTCGAAAGGGAAATCGCTCCAGCCCACCACGACGACCACTTCTAGTAAAATCGATTTCACTGAAATCAAATATTCCGGCGTTATGGAGAACGCGAATGAAAGCAATTCAAGTAAAAGAATTTGGTGGTCCGGAAGTCTTGCAGCTCCAAGAAATCCCCACGCCCAAACCTGAAGCAGGACAGGTTCTCGTTCGCGTTCATGCCGCCGGCGTAAATCCCTATGACACCCTGATGCGTGCAGGAACCTATGCCATCAAGCCCCCGCTTCCCTACACACCGGGTTCCGACGCAGCCGGAGTCGTCGAGGCCGTGGGAACAGGCGTAAAAAAAATAAAGCCAGGCGACCGTGTTTATACGGCAAAAACCGGAACGGGCGCTTATGCCGAATTCACCATCGCGCTAGAAGAACAAGTTCACGTTCTTCCCGGAAAAATTTCATTTGCACAGGGTGCGGGCATCCATGTCCCCTACGCCACTGCCTACCACGCGCTGCACC
>DATHFT010000114.1:0-16350 GCA_035317965.1 Saccharimonadales bacterium (SeqCode)
CGTTGCGGTCGGGCTGCTGGCGACTGCCCTACCGGCGTATCGCGCGACGCGGATTGAGCCGGTGAAAACTCTGCGTGAAGAATAAAGCTCTGCGCACCTCGTTTGCCTAGCCGCGGCTGCGATCGGTGAATCGGAAGAAGAGCGACTGCTCTGCGACCGGAGCCGCCAACTCGTTCAAGGCCGCCATTTGTTGCTGTGAAAGCGGCGTGAAGTCTTGCGCGATCTTTACGTTTTCTTCCAGCTGGCCGATGTTGTCGCATCCGACGATGATTGTGCTTACCGGGTGCGTCAGAGTGAAGTGCATGGCATCGCGCATGTTCATGACTCCCGGGCGCGTGGCGATTGCAGAGCCTTCCCACGTGTGCTTTTGCGCTTCGATGGTCGGCGGACTCCAGGAACGGAGCAAACGGCCGCGCGCGGGAACCTTCATGCCGATGATGCCCATCTGTTTTTCCACGACGAGAGGCAACAATTTTTCCGTGAAACTGTGGATGTGCGTGTCAGCGGCGTTCATGGACATGAGAATGGCATCGAAGGGATGGCGGTTGACGGCGTCGAGTAGGGCTTCGGGCCGGTAGTGACCGGTAACGCCCAAAAAGCGGACGACTCTTTGCTCCTGCATTTCAACCAGCGCCTCCATGGCGCCGCCTTTGCCGAAAACCAGGTTGACGTCTTCCGGCAGCCCGACATCATGCAACTGCCACAGGTCGACGTGATCGGTGTTGAGAAGCTTGAGGGATTTCTCGATCATGCGAAGAGAACCATCCCGAGTGCGCTCTTTCGTCTTGGTGGCGAGAAAGGCTTCCTGGCGGCGCGTTTTCATTACCCGGCCCACGTACTGTTCGCTCCAGCGATCGGGACCGCCGTAGATCGAAGAAGTATCAATATAGTTGACACCTAAGTCGAGGGCGCGATGAATCAGGGGTACGGCCACATCAAAATTGTTGGCTCGCTCCAGGGCGGCTTGGCCGCCAAGGCTGAAGATTCCGACCTTATAGCCCGTCCGGCCGAGATTGCGGGTGGGCATGGCGGGCAGGGTGCGGGGATTAACGGGCAGCGGCGGAAAGGCGGCGACCGGACTGTGCGCCGTGGCCGCAACCGTTGTCAGAAGTCCTGCGGCGAGGGCGCCGCCGGTCTTGAGAAAGCCGCGACGGCCGGAAACTGGGGGCTGTTCTTTCATGGAGATGGATCCTCCGAAATTCGCGCAGTGGCGATGCGCCTCATACTAACACACTGCAAATTAATTAAAACTCCTTCGGGGTTTGCTGCATCAGAAACGTTGGCGGTACCAGAATATTTTGCGCTGCCCGTTGGGAATGAGGGCAACTACAAGAAACCCAGTATGGGCATCCCCAATGCAATTTGTTGGAATTGCCTTGGCCAGCGCAAAGTACAGGAATAAACAGGGGGTTTATTCAGCCATCCATACTGTCTGGCGAAACTTTTGTTCTCGACGCCCAGGACCTCGCCGAATGGCCAACGACGACTAAAATGATCGGACGCGCTCGCCTGTGATGCGCGTTTACCAAGAAATCGACCGAGTGCCCAGTAAGCTCGAAGAATTTTCATAACTCCAGGAATCCTTCCACGCCCTCAGGATCTGCACGAGCTGTTTTCCGTTCAAAACCCAGCCCTGGATGAGTCCAATCGGAGGCCGTAATGTCCCGCTATGATGCACCAGTGTTTCTGTTTCAATTTCCAATACGGGTTTTGTCGAAAGCAGGACTCGTTTTGGGAATGCTGCTCGTTTTTGGTCTTCCATTTTTGTGGCTGCAAAGCGCATTTGGGCAAGCAACTTCAGGAACAATCACCGGCAACATAACCGACGAATCGGGCGCGTCCGTACCGAACGCGACGGTGACCATTACAGATGCCGATCGCGGAACACAATTCGCCACAACTTCAAACGACCAGGGGCTTTTCCTGAAGGCGCAGGTTCCCAATGGGCGATATACGATCCGTATCGAAGCTCCGGGTTTTGCACCGAATGAACAACAAGGCGTGGTGGTGAGCGTTGACCAGGAAACGCGGGTGTATGCGAAGCTGAAGCCGGGGGACGTGCAGCAATCGGTGACGGTAACCGCCGAGGACCAGCCTTCCCTGATCACCGACCGCGCCGAAGTGAGCACAACTTTGGGCAATCAGGAACTCAATCGCTTGCCGATTCTGGGGCAGAATGTGACGCAACTCGAATTGCTTTCGCCGGGCACGGTTCGAAACACCTACGACATAAGCGGCAATGAGAATCCACAAGGGGGAAATGCCAACAACACAAACGGATTATTGTTTGGTTTCACAAATCGCCAGATCGACGGCGCCGACGACATGGATGCCGTTCTGGGAATCGCCGTTGTAAATCCGCCCCCGGAATCATTGGACGAGATGAAATCCACAACCAGCAATTACGATGCGGAGTTTGGAAGAGCCGGAGGGGCTGTGGTGCAGTATGTAACGAAATCCGGCACCAATCGCCTTCACGGGAGCTTGTTCGAGTTCCTGCGCAATAACTATTTTGATGCCGAGAATCCGTTTACAGAACAAGGCGGCACGTTGCCTCTGCGCTTCAACCAATTTGGAGGTTCGGCCGGGGGGCCGGTAATCAAGAACAAGCTCTTTTTCTTCGGTGTTTATCAAGGGCAAAGGCAACGAATTGGATCAGGAGTGGTTACCACAGTACCGACGATGGCGGAACGTTCGGGCGATCTGAGCGCGTTCAGCAATCAACTTTACAATTACGATCCGTCAACCGGGACCCGAACTCCGTTACCCGGCAATGTGATCCCCTCGGGCATGATCGATCCTGCAGCTTCTCAGTTGCTGGCTTTACTTCCCGCTCCCACCAACGATCTGGCGACCGGCAATTTCGTGGGAACTGGAAGCGTGAAGTTTGACACGAATCAGTACGACGGACGTGTGGACTACTACATCGGCGAGAAAGACCGCATGTTCGTACGCTACGATTATTTTGGATCGAACATTCTGGTTCCAACCGCGTACGGGAATGTTCTTGGCGGGCCATCCGTGTATGGCCCTCTGGAGAGTGGAGCTTCTCTCGGGCGGAATCAGAATCTCGCCGTGGACTACAACCACATTTTCGGACCCAATTTGCTGATGAACGTTCGTTACAGCTACTTTCGATATCGCGTGGACGTTGAACCGCTGGATTTGGGGCTAACAACGGCAAGCGACGTGGGTATCCCCAACATCAATCAGGAAAACACGGACACCAGTGGTTTATCCAATTTCATTTTTAATGGAACAGCGTTATCGGCCGCCTCAAACGTGGGTGGGCTCACCAGCGGACAGCCGTTTCAGCTGGGCACCTCGATCGGCACGAACGCCCCTCTCCACGAGCTGGAACAGCTTCACCAGGGATCCGCTTCGGTGACGAAAATCATGGGCAATCACAATCTTAAATTCGGTGGAGATTACCGGTGGATGGTGAACTTCCGGAGCGCGAGCGACGTCAGCAGGCGAGGAGTATTTCAATTCAATGCGGACGTCACCGGGGACGGGAACCCCGCTGATGCCAACACGGGAGACGCATTTGCATCGTTCCTGCTGGGACTTCCCAGCAGTTTCGAGCGATTTAATTTTCTTGGAAATCCCAAAGAATATGAATGGGACGTTTTCGGATTCGTCGAAGATCAATGGCGGGTAACGCCGAAATTGTCACTAACCTATGGACTGCGCTACGAGGTGTACAGCGCGCCGTATGCCAATCCGCAAAACAGCGCCAACTTTGACTTCAGCACAGGACAGTTGCTCGTTGCCGATGTCGGAAACGTGAACAAATACATGAATATTGATACGCGGAAGACGAACTTTGCACCACGCGTTGGGATCGCGTACTCCGTGACTCCCAAGACCGTCATTCGCGCAGGCTACGGGCGAAGTTATTTTCCGAATTTCTTCAGCATTCAGGTTTCTCACAATTTCCCTGTCAATTACAGTCAGGACCTGACTGCTTCAGCAGGCGTCCCGCTGGATTTCACGCTCGTCCAGGGACCTCCGCTCCCGGTGCCTCCGCTGGTTCCGCCAAGCGGAGAACTTCCCCTGCCAGACGGCGTGTCAGCGACGGGCATTCCTTTGGACCGCAAAACCGCGTCGGTCGATATGTGGAACTTAACGGTGCAGCATGAAATCGCTCCGGGACTGACATTTCAGGTGGGATACGTGGGAAATGAAGCTAGACACTTGTATAGCTTTATCAACGCCAATGCTCCGGTGCCAGGACCGGGCGCTTCAAACGATAATCGTCCGTACTTCGCTCAGTTTGGGTATACCCAAGACCTCACAAATTTCTGCAATTGTTTCAGTTCGGACTACAACGCGCTTCAGGTGAGCGTGACCAAGCGTTTTTCGAGAGGTTATTCCCTGACGGCACAGTACACCTTTAGCAAGGCGTTGAACTATGGAGACAATTCAGCAGAATTCGGGCCGTACGACATTCAGGATCAGCATGGCCCTGCCGGATTCGACCGCACCCATGCGTTTGCTCTCGGGCATGTGGTGGAGCTGCCGTTCGGACCCGGCAAGCGCTTTTTCCAGAATATGAATCTGTGGGAGAGATTGGTGTTTTCCGGTTGGGAATTTACCGGTCTGACGACCGTATATAGTGGCCGCCCGTTTACTCCGGTGCTTTCCAGTAACAGTTCGTTGAACTCCAACTTTCCACTGCGACCCAATGAAGCCGGAGATCCGAGTCGCGGCGTTCCCGACGGATTGGGATTCAACCCTGCCGTATTTTCTACGCCCGATCCGTTCGTTGAAGGAAATGCCGGGCGCAATTCGCTGCGAGGACCAATGTTTGTCGATGCGGATTGGGCGCTTGGCAAGTACTTTCAAGTAACCGAGGGCACCCGATTCCAACTTTCCTGGCAGAACTTCAACGTTTTCAATCATCCGAACCTCGGTTTGCCCAACAACGTGGTGGACTCGTCCGGCGCGGGTCAGTTTACAAGCTTGGAGACATTTGCGATGCCACGAACCATGCAACTCAGCTTGCGGTTCATTTTCTAGAACGAGCGGGGCCTGACAAGCAATCGCTGGAACGTACTCGGAATGAGGCAGGTTTGCTGCTGACAGGCCCCGTCCGGCTCCAACCAAGGCGTTCGCGGAGCTAAGCGGCGATGCCGCGTCTTTTTCCCGCGCGGGTTGCGGCGAACGTTTCCGGCAGCTAGTGACGATTGCGTACTGACTCTGCGCTCTGGTTAACCTTTTGATTATTCAAAAGCAATATTTGTGAGTGCCGCCGGACCCGGCTGTTAGCCTTAGTGAGGCTTACAGCCCTTTCCAGATGGCTCTTAATTTCCAACTCGGTCCGACGCGCGCCCCGAATGAATTCGAGGACCACGGACCTAGCACCCGACAAATTGCGAATGGATGGCTTTGCAGGCCAACGCCCTCCTACCACGGCTCCAGCGAGTGCGGTTCTGGACATTTCCTGAGAAGAGCGGGCCGTTCGCTCCCCCTTGCTCTGCTTTTGGCGATCGTGGTTGTCCGGATCACCCCGTCGCCGACGAACGCTCGCAGGAGTGGTCAACAGCCCGGCATTCCAGAGCTTTAAGACTCATTCCAGGTGTTGCCGTTGCACGAAGCGATTCCGACCGCCGGTCTGTAAGCATCCGAGGAGGCAGGAGGCCTTAAAATGGACAGCACACCACTTCGCCTGCTGATCGTTGAAGATTCTGAGAACGATACCGAGCTACTTCTGTCCGAACTTCGGAAAGGAGGGTTCGAAGTTACGCACCGGAGAGTGGACACGGCCGAAGCGATGCAGCAAGCCCTGGAAACGCAGGAATGGGACGCGGTGGTTTCCGATTTTGCGATGCCGCATTTCTCCGGCATCGCGGCACTGAAGCTGTTACGGGCGCGCAGTTCCGAGGTTCCATTCATATTCACGTCCGGCACGATTGGAGAAGAGACGGCGGTGGCCGCGTTGAAGAGTGGCGCGCAAGATTACGTAATGAAGTCGAATCTCAAGCGGATTGTTCCTTCGATTCAACGCGAACTGAGAGAAGCCGAAAAGCGTCGCGAACACCAACGTCTCGAGCAGCAACTGAGCCAGCTGCAGAAATTCGAAGCGATCGGACGCCTGGCCGGCGGGATCGCGCACGACTTCAACAATGTCATCGGGGCCATCCTCGGCTGGGCTGAACTTGGCAGACAAGATGCGCAAGAAGGAACCCGGGTGTATCAGCGTTTTGACCGGATCTACGGGCAATCGCAACGCGCGGCCCGACTAACGTCGCAACTTTTGGCCTTCGCGCGCCGGCAAGTCTTGCAACGGCAGAAGCTGAATATCAACAGTTCGGTGGAGGAAGCGATTATTTTCCTTCAGCGAGTTATTGGCGAGCACATCGAAATTCGACGGGCGACCGCGGCCGACCTTTGGATGACCTTGGCCGATCCCGGGCAAATGGATCAGGTTCTGATGAATCTCTGTTTGAACGCCAGAGATGCCATGCCCAATGGCGGGCGGCTGACAATTGAAACTAGCAATGCCGAGATCGGACAAGACTATTGCCGTCAATATCCATATGCCAAGGCCGGTCACTACGTATTGCTTTCGGTTTCTGACACGGGAACAGGTATGGACGCAAAGACGATGGAAAACATCTTCGAGCCCTTTTTTACGACAAAAGAAATGGGCCGCGGTACAGGGCTCGGACTTGCAACCGTGTACGGGATTGTGAAGCAGCACGATGGCATGATCAATCTCGACAGCGCCGTCGGAAAAGGAACGACCTTCCGGGTGTATTTACCTGTGCTGTCTGGCGTTGCCGAAGCACACTGTCCGGACCTAAACGATTCGACTGGTCGCAAAGGCACGGGGACTATACTGCTCGCGGAGGACCACGAAGGCCTCCGCGAGGCTGCTCAAGAAATGCTCGAAGAACTGGGATTCAAGCTAATTTTAGCAGCCAACGGCACGGAAGCCGTGGAAGCTTTCAAGCAAAATTCCAGCCAAATCGACATTGCAATTCTGGACATCGTGATGCCTGGACTCGGCGGGCCCGACGCCTATGTGCAGATGGCGGCCATCAATCCAAATTTACCGGTTCTCTTCACAACAGGTTACACAAAAGGAATTGAAGCGGTGCTGCAGATAGCCCAGAAGCACGGCGCGGTCATTCAAAAGCCTTACGATTCAGCAACGCTTAGCGGGGCCATCCAGAGCTTACTGGACAAAACTCTTCATGACCTTCGGCGCTGAAGCCCGGCGCGGTGCACTCTGATCGACAGCGCCAGAATCATTGTTCGTTCGGTCCTGCCGGTCCCCTAGCTTTGGTCTTTATTTATTGAGAGGATATCTGGCAAGCTCCGGCAAGCACACTCCCCATGGCCAAGAAATCAGCGCGCGGCAAAGGCATTGCAGACAGTAGAATCACAGTGAAACACATTGCCAAAGAGGCGGGCGTTTCGCTGGGGACCGTTTCAAATGTAATTTCGGGCAAGATGCCCGTGCGTCCAGAGATGCGACGGCGGGTGGTCGAAGCGATCCGGCATTTGGGGTATCAGCCCAGCTTGCTGGCGCGCGGGCTGCGACGGAACAAGTCCTCGATTATTGGGATGGTGATTCCGGACATCACCAACCCCTTCTTCCCTGCCGTGGTGCGTGGTGTAGAAGATGTGGCCTACCAAAACTCGTTTCGTCTGGTGCTCTGCAATACCGACAATGATCCGCAAAAGGAAGAATCGTACTTGCGGGAGTTGTATTCCTATCGCATGGCGGGGCTGATTCTGATTCCTTCGGTGAACAGCCAGATTACGACGCTCGTGGACCTGGAATTTAAGGATGTGCCGGTGATTTGCCTGGACCGGCGCCCGGAAGATTGGACTGGAGAGACCGTCACGGTGGGAAATGCAGAGGGGGCGTTTGCGGCGACGAATCATCTCATCAAATTGGGACACCGGTGGATTGCCATGATTACCGGTTCGTTGCATCTGACGAACGCGGTGGCGCGCATGGAAGGTTTTCACAGCGCGATGCGAAAAGCAAAACTAGACATCGAGCACGAATACATTCAAGAAGGGCGCTTCGACCGCTTGAGCGGGTATGAAAAGATGAGAATCTTGCTTCAGCAGCGACCGCGGCCTACGGCAGTCGTATGCGGGAACGATCTGATTGCCCTGGGCGTGCTTTCAGCATTGCGAGAAGCGAATTTGCGATGTCCTCGGGATGTTTCCGTGGTGGGCTTTGACGACATTGATTTGGCCGAGATTACGGATCCATCGTTGACAACTGTGTTTCAGCCCGGGTATCAGATGGGTGCGCGCGGCGCGGCGCTCTTGATCAAGAGACTGCGCGGCTCCGGCGAAGAGCCGCTGCAGAACATCGTGTTGCCAACCGAACTGAAGGTACGGCATTCGGTGGCTCCGCCGCACACGGCAACGCGCAGCGGACCTTCACGGAAAATTTCTGCAAACTAACCGAAGCCCGGCTGGCTGCGGGCAAAATCAAGCGCTTACGGTTTGCGGCGGCTTGACCGCTGCACTGGACGCAAACTCATCCACTTCTTTCCGCGTGGGTACGGCGACCTGCGCGCCCAACCGAGTGACGGACAGAGAAGCGGCATAGTTTGCAAAGCGGCATGCGGCTTGCATGTCAAGTCCTTCGCTGAGGCCAACGGAAAGCGCTGCGTTGAAGACGTCTCCGGCAGCGGTCGTATCTTTGGCGTCGACCTTGGGCGCAGAGAGCCACAGGGGATCGCCTTTATCGACGATGACACATCCCTGGTCGCCAAGCTTCATGACCACGGTCGCGGCACCTTTGCTCTGGAGCTGGCGGCCGAGACGCGCGGCTTGCTGGGGCTCGAGACGTCCTGGAGGGAGTCCGGCGAGAATGGCGCCCTCGGTCTCGTTGGGCGTAAGCACGTCGACACAACGGAAGAGTTCATCGGGCAGCGGCGATTCTGGAGCAGGCGCTGGATCCAAGATAACTTTGGCGCCGGCTTTGCGAGATTCGCGCGCCGCTTCCAGAACCGTCGGCGTCGGATTTTCGAGCTGCAGAAGAACGACTTTGGTGCCAGCCAAATATTTGGAATCCGCGCGGATGTGTTCGGGAGCAAATTTTGTGTTGGCGCCGGGAACCACGATGATGGAATTTTGTCCGGTAGAGGAAACGAAAATCAAAGCAACGCCGCTGACGCCTTCTTCGACGCGAATCCCTTCCACGTCGCAGCCGACTTTCAAGAGATTGTTGCGCATTTCCTGACCGAAGTCGTCTTTGCCAATCCGGCCGAGCATGGCAACCGAACCGCCTAAAAGGCCCGCAGCGTATGCCTGGTTCGCGCCTTTGCCGCCGGGCTCAGTGAAATAGGTATCGCCAATAATGGTTTCGCCGACGACGGGTATGCGCGGCGCGATTGCCACCAGATCCATGTTTAGACTGCCAACCACCAATATTTTTGCCAGGGCCTTATCTCCTTAACTTAAGTTCATGATGCAACGTTCCTGCCGGAAACGGAACTCCGGCTATTTCAACATCAACGGATCCTTGGCGCCGGGCGTTGGCGCCGTCATTAATTTAACGAAAAAGTCGCCAAATTTCTTCATGTCGACAGTCATTTGAATGTCGACCATCCGAACTTCCAGCTCCGGTTTAACTTTTTCCGACCATATCAGGACGTCGCCATAACTTGAGCCGTGGTCGATGCTGATGTCCATATAGCTCTTCTGAATTCCGGTGATCATGGAAGGTTCGAGCCAAGCGGCGGCCGACAATTCATCCCAGAGCGGGCCACGGCCGGGATGCGCGTATTTGGCGATGTACTGAGCGACTGGCGTCTGAACTTTGGCAATCTCGTCAAACATTTCCTGGGAAAACTTTGTTTGCAGCGAAACGTCGACAGAAGTACAAACGATGCTGGGCCATTTCGCAGTGAGCATTATGTGCGAAGCTTCCGGATCAAACCACAAATTAAATTCGTGACGAGGGTTGGTGGCGAACTCCGCCACTTCGGTGTGGGGATTGATGCTGCCGCCCATGAAGATGAGACCCCTGGTTTTTTCGGCGAACTTTTCATCAATGCTGATGGCTTGCGCAAGATTGGTCATGGGGCCACCCGCATAGATGGTGATCTCGTTGGGATGTTCATTGACCATGCGGACCAGAAAGTGAGCCGCATCTTCAGAAGAGGGCGCGGTTGACGGCTTGCCTTCCTTCATTTCGGGAATTTCGTATGGGCCGTGGCCGTTGGCGCGCCATGCGCCTTTGTACGTGGCCTTGCCGTAAAGCTGCTCCCAGAGTTCGGTGTATTTTTTGGTCCGGACAAGCGGGTAGACCGCGCCTTTTAGAACCGGGACATCCGTGCGTCCGACAAGCTCCAGGAGCCGGAGAGTGTGGGCAACTTCTTCATCCCGCCAGCCGTCACCGGTGACAACGGTGACGCCTAGAACCTCGACGTCCGGCGACTGGAGCAAGACCAGCAAGGACATCATGTCGGTGCCGCCGGGGCCACTGGCGTCCTGGTCAAAAATGATCCGCTTCTTCCCTTGCGCGCTACTGGCGCTCGCCAGGGACAGCATCAGAATGCCCAGCCCGAACCATGCGAGGACCCAGTTGATGCGCTTCATTTTTTCTCCCGGTAACAGTCAATTTTTGTGAACCTCGCTTGCCGGCAACACCTACGCGGTCAGGCGTCCAACCAGCAAACGAAAAAACTTTTCGGTATCAACTTGGATGGCCACCTGGGCATTTGGGTGAAATGGTTCCGACGCAGGAGGGACGGCTCCGGTAGCCTGCTTTTCACCGAACGCCGGCGTTGTTGCGAGTTCCAGGGGCGGTGAGCGGCGGATCGGGAACCGCTTGTAGCCCAGGGTTTCTCCGGCGGTTAGTTGGCCCTGGGTTTCGACATCGATGAAATAGTCTTCCATGGTGAGGATGCTCGGATCGATGAGCACGGAAGCTGCGAGAGAATCGTGCATGGTGGGGCCGGCGGTTGAACCCGGAGTCATTTTCTGGATGCGGTTCATGGTGCTGCGCAGAATGCGGCCGGCGGCCTGGGCCGAAGGATTTTGCGCGGCTTCGATGGCTTTGATGTGCGCGTCGCTCAATTGCACTTTGCGGGTAACGTCCAGGCCGACCATGGTCATGGGGATTCCAGAGTGGAACGCGATGTGCGCGGCTTCCGGGTCGACGTAGATATTGAATTCTGCCGATGGCGTGATGTTTCCCCCGGAAAGCGAGCCACCCATGAAAACGATGCGGCGAATTTGTTTCGCCAGGCCGGGATCAAGGCGAAGCGCTAGGGCAATATTGGTAAAGGGCCCGAGAACGAGCAGGGAAATTTCGCCGGGACTGGCGCGGACGATGCGGCGAATGAGCTCCGGGGCGCTTTCGGTAACCGGCTTTGTTTTGGGCGCGGCGAACTCGACGCCGCCAAATCCATTTTCGCCGTGCGCGTATGCCGCGGTAACGAGTTTTCTGATGAGCGGAGCGCTGGCGCCGGCGGCGACCGGGACGTCGCTGCGTCCGGCAATTTCTACGAGCCGAAGCGCGTTGGGTAGAGTGAATTCGAGGGGCACGTTGCCCGCAACCGGTGTAAGAGCTTCAATTTTCAGCTCCGGGGAACGGAAGGCCAGGAGAATGGCCAGCGCGTCGTCGACGCCTGGATCGGTGTCAATGATGACCCTGTGGGGAGTTGCATCCGCTGCACCGGGGAAAGGCTCCGGACTTGTAGGCCGGGTGGCAGCGGCCAGAGTCGGGTACCCTGCGGCCAGGCCGGTCGCCACTACTGCGGCCGAAGTGGTGAGGAAATCGCGACGATTGGGGAGACCCTTGGTGGACTCTGCGCTCATGACTTTCTTTCCCGGGACCCGTATTTAGAAACAACAGAAACCGGGGCCGAAGGTGTCGGCCCCGCCCGCCTTCACTTCTTAAAACACCAGTTTCAAAGCGAACTGCACCTGACGCGAAGAGTTGATGGTAGACGTAATTTTGCCAAAGTTTCCATTGCCAAACGTGGTGTTCGGAATGGCGAACTGGGTGTGATTGAAGATGTTGAAGAACTCTGAACGAAACTGCAGCTTGAGCCGTTCGGTCACGGTGAACACCTTAAATAACGAGGTGTCAAAGTTGAGCTGGCTTGGTCCATAGAGTCCGCCGATGGTGCGCCCGGTGTCGCCGAAGACGCCGATTGCCGGCGCCGAGAAGCAGGACGTATCGAACCAAGCTTTGGTCCAAACGCCATTGCTATCGACGAACTGCGAGCGCGGATCATCGGATACCGGGTTGCACCCGGCGACAAAGTCCGGACGGTTGCCGAGCGATGTGCCGTTCTGATTGGTCTGCACATTCAAACCAAGGCCAAAACCAGTGTGATAGCTTGTGACCCCATTCAGTTCCCATCCTCCGAGAATGCCCTGGAGGATTTTATTCGACTCGGCACCGAAACGCTGGCCGCGGCCATACGGCAAGTTATAGAGGTAGCTGATCACCAGGTTGTGACGAAGGTCAGTCGAAGCCAGTCCATTATCGGCGCCGGCAAGCAGCGGGAAATAGTTGACGCCGGGGTCTCCGGTAATTTCCTGACGAAGTCCGTTGGAAAGGGCTTTGCTGTAGGTGTAACCAACGAGGAGGTAAAGGCTCTTGCCCGCACGGCGTTCGGCTTTTACCTGCAGAGACTGGTAGCCGAGCCAACCACCACTGACTGTGTCCAGAATCTGGTTGTACTGGGGATAGGGACGACGAGCGGCGGGGTCGTTCCCTGGTCCAGGAGTCGCGGTGTTGAAGTCAATTTGCTTCAGACTGAGGCGCGTGCCGTGAGTGTTCGTATAGGCCACGGTGAGTACCGTGCTGAACGGCAGTTCGCGTTGGACGTTGAGGTTCCATTGTTGAATAAGGCCCTGTTTGAACTCGGGATCCTGGGCACGAATGACACCCGTGTAGGATTCGATAGGCACCGTGGGGTCATTCGCCGGGAAGCCGGTTTCTAGAGTACGAACTGCGGTGATGCTGTCGCTCAAGAAGTTGTACTGCGCAGCATAAGGAGCGTTCTGGTACAGGCCGGCGGCGCCACCGGTTGCCCCGGTGTCGTGGTAGATGCCGTAACCTCCACGAAGAACGGTCTTCTTGTTTTGGAACGGCGTCCAGGCGAACCCGAAGCGGGGCTCAACGTTGGAATAGTCAGTTTTCACTCCAACATGAGGATCGCGACCGCCGCCAGCGACAAAAAATGTGCCGGCAGCAAAGTCCATATTTGAGTAACGGCCCGCGGCTTCGGAAATGGGCGTGGTGACGCCGTACGCCAACCCGAGGTCCAACGTGAGGCTATTGTTTACCTTCCAGTTATCGCCGGCAAAGAGTCGGTATTCTTTCCAGCGACGCCCGCGAAGATAACCGTCGGCTTGGTCGTTGCGACTGCCAGAAGCGGGCAAACCCAACAGCAGGCTGGCAACGGCATTTCCGCTGTTGGTATTGATGGCGGTTCCATTCAGCTCACCCGTGAACAAATTGTTGAACGTAAACGCCCCGGCAAGAGCGTTGTTGCCCAACGTGTTTTCCTGCATGGCGCGGAAGCCACCGCCGAAGATAAACGTATGGTTGCCCCGGGAAACGTTAACAGTATCTGTGTAATGGAACACGTTGGTACCGCCCTGGAATGGAGAAAACTGGCGGTCGCCGACCCCGGCAAAACCGGTGATGGTCACCTGCGTGAGCGAGGAGGTTTCAAAGGAACCCAGATTGGCGCCTGGGATTCCCAGCTGTTCGGACAGATTCGAGCCAGTTCCGAACGATGTGATGTAGTTGAATACCCGGTTATAACCTGCGGTGAATTGATTCACGACGGTCGGAGAAAAGATATGCGATTCAGAAATGGCCATATTGCGCGCGTGAGTCGTAAACGACTGATTGCTGGCGAATGCACCAGAAGCTCCGAAATCGGGAAGACCGGTCGGAAGATATTGAAAGGCATTGTCCCAGCTGAAGCGCGCGAAGATTTGGTCCTTGCTGGTCAGCGTATGGTCGAGACGGACGTCCCACTGCCCATCATCGAGCGTCTTTACGGGGTTTGCCAGATAGTTGCTGGCAACACCTGGGAGGTTTGGATTCGGAAGAAGGTCGAGGAGAGCTTGACCAATTCCACTGATCTGACCCTGGGGGATGACATTGCCGGGATAGGAATCTCGGCACTGCACGCCACCGACGGTGCGGGTTGTGGAGGGATCGAAAATTTGGCCCCGAAGAAGCGGTGCGCCATCGCAAGGGTTGACCACGGGTACCGGGCTGGTGCCGGTCGTCAACACCGGTCCGCCCAGGATTCCGGAAAAATCACCGTCGTGCATGGCCGCAGTTGGCACCGAGTTGAGCGTGGTCAATCCCTGGCGCACGCTGTTCACCTGAAAATCCAGGAAGAAAAATGTCTTGTCTTTGCGAACTGGGCCGCCGAGCGAGGCGCCGTATTCGTTCTGATTGTACTTTCCCTTTTGCGGACCGTCGAAGAAATTGCGGGCGTCGAGAACATCATTGCGCAAAAACTCGAAAGCCGTTCCGTGAAAGGAGTTGGTACCAGATTTGCTGCTGACGACAACCGTGGTGCCAGCACGCGCTCCATATTGCGGTGAAAAGTTATAGGTCATGACCTTGAACTCGTTAATGGCGTCGATGGACGGCAGAAAGCCGACGCCGCCGGCAGTGAGCTCGTTATTGTCGATACCGTCGTAGAGCCAGTCGTTGGCATTTTCGCGCATGCCCTGAGAGGAGAGCGAGACGCTGCCGCGAAAAGAAACCTCGCTGCTGCCGCCAGCGTTGAGAAAATTTCCCGGACGCTGTTGACGAACAGTGCCTGTGCCGAGCCAGGCGAGTTGGACGAAGTTGCGTCCATTGAGTGGAAGTTCCGACACTTGTTCGCTGTGAATTATCTGGCCGAGAGCCGCGTCGGAACGCTGGACCTGCACTTCGGGCGCTTCGCCAGTAACGTTGACTTCAGTTGAAACCGAAGCCAGCGTCAGTTTGAAATCCAGGGCCACATTCTGTCCAATTTCGAGCACGACTTTTGTATTTTCTACGGTGCGAAATCCGGGCGCGGTCACCGAAACCCCATATTCGCCGATCGGGAGAAGCGAAATGGAAAAGCGCCCTTCTTCATCGGCAGCCGCGGTGCGGGTGAGTGAGGTACCTAAATTGCGAGCCGTGATTTGCGCTCCGGGAACCGCAGCGCCGGAACCATCAAGCACAGTTCCCGAAACAGCGGCAACGGACTGGGCTGGTGCGGAACGAACGGCCAACAAACAGATAAGAACAAAGAGTATGATTGCGATTTTTTCGAATCGGATCACTACGCCCCTCCTAAGGAACAACCCTGGAAACCATTGATGGCAACGTTTCAGACTGCGGAATCGAAAAGTACCCCTGACTTTTCGCAATCCGTAGCTGTGACGAGACCTAAATAACGACCAAATACTCGTACATGAAACGTTTCATTTCGGAGAAGGTACACCGTCAGCATGGTGGCTTGTCAAGCATTTTTATGCTGTGCATCGAAAAAACAGATGATCGCACGCACGAGCCACAGCGTTATGCGTTATCGGTCTATCCTTTTTGCGGAAAGAACAACGGGTGTTGCCGCTCGCTGGCAAGGAGGACTTTTCCAATGATCGGAGAGCAGCGAGTGTTCGCGTGGACGCACTCGCCTTTGTAAACGTAGCGTATCTAGATCGGAAATAGAGTTCGAGCTGGTGGCCTGGACCTCCGCTGGTCTGTAGCTGCTTGCCCAATCCAAACGGCAGTTCCTTTTCAAGATGCGTGCCACTGTTGCGCTGTTTCTGAGGAAATGGAATGCCGTTTAGTTCCTGGACTGTCCGACCTGGCAGGGTGGCGGCGCGGAACCGTCCTACGAGATTGTCTGTATTTCTTTCGCGCCAAATCGACACTAGCATGCGTCTGGCGTACGGAGGTGGCAGCAATGGTACGAACTGTTCTGATCGTTTTGCTGGTTCTCCTGCTTTTGGGCGCACTGCCGACGTGGCCCTACAGCACCGGATGGGGCTACTATCCGAGCGGTGGATTGGGTCTAGTGCTTTTGATTGTGCTCGTATTGTTGGTCGCCAAAAAGACCTAGCAACGGGTCAATGGCAGTGAACGGGTACGGAAAACGATCTCGAACGAACAAACCTGCGTGGCAAACGCCGCGGAGCCACGGTTCCGGCCAGTCGATGCGGCCAGGCCATGGTTTATTCGTGGCGCAACGCGATGATCGGGTCGACCTTGGTGGCGCGGCGTGCGGGGATGTAGCAGGCCAGAGCAGCGGCTGACGCCAGAATCAGAGATACACCCCCGAAGATGAGCGGATCGTGCGCGCTGACCCCGAAGAGCAGGCTGGAAAGGATGCGCGCAGCTGCGAA
>DATHFT010000115.1:0-9352 GCA_035317965.1 Saccharimonadales bacterium (SeqCode)
CCATTGGCAACGCCGCGGAGTGATCATCCCCAGTTTTAAAGGCAAATGGAACGTAAAGTGGACGAAGTCGGGGGCCATCGTACCTGAGAAGATTCACGGCAAATATTGGATGTATTACCTGGGCGATGCGAAAGGCAAAGAAACACAGATGGGCGTGGCTTCCTCCGACGATCTGATTCACTGGACGGACGCGCTCGATCACCCGGTCGTGGCCAGCCGCGCAGGGGCATTCGATTCCCAGGTTGTCGAGCCCGGCCCCGCACCGATTGTGACCCCCGACGGAATTTTTCTTATCTACAACGGAGCCGACGACAAGTTGGTCTATTCAACAGGTTGGGTCCTGTTTGACAAGAATGACCCGACCAAGGTTTTGGCCCGGGCATCCGCTCCGGTGTTTACGCCGGAGAAGGATTGGGAAAGAGTAGGGCAGGTGCCGAACGTGGTCTTCGTCGAGGGTATGGTACGCGATGGGAACCGGTGGCTGTTTTACTATGGCGGCGCCGACAAACATGTTGGCGTTGCGACGGCACCGGTTCGCTAGGAATTCAGCCGGGAACGCACCTGGCGGTGATCACGAAAAGGAACTATGAAACTTAATTCCTACCTTTTGAAGAGCACGATTGTGGCGGCGCTCGGTGGTTTGCTCTTTGGGTTTGACACGGCCGTTATCGCCGGTACCACCCATGCGCTTACAGATACATTTCATTTATCGCCGACGGCACTAGGAATTACGGTATCTTCCGCACTCTGGGGAACGATCATTGGCTCGCTGCTTGCGGGAATACCCGGCGACAAAGTTGGCCGACGGGACAGTTTGCGGATTATGGCGGTGCTGTATGTCGTTTCCGCGCTGGGCTGCGCTTTTGCATGGGATTGGACCTCCTTTGTGCTTTTCCGGTTCATTGGCGGTCTGGGCATTGGCGGTTCCTCCGTTCTCGGGCCCATGTACATCGCAGAGATTGCGCCCGCCAAATGGCGTGGACGCCTGGTCGGTTTTTTCCAATTCAATATTGTATTCGGGATTTTGCTCGCCTACCTTTCCAACTACCTGGTGGGGACCATGCAGTTGGGTCCCGTAGAATGGCGCTGGAAGCTGGGTATTCCGGCATTGCCCGCCGTGTGTTTTTTATTGTTCCTGTTTGGAATTCCGCGAAGTCCGCGCTGGCTGGTCAAGAAACAAAGGATTTCAGAAGCCCGAGACGTCCTGCGGTTGACCGGAGAAGGGAACTACGAGCAGGAACTTCAAGACATCATCGTGTCGATAGACGCAGAGCACTCCTCAAGCGATTCGCTCCTGTCCTGGAAATATCGTTTTCCGATTTTTTTGGCAGTGTCCATCGGCATGTTCAATCAGCTTTCTGGGATTAACGCGATTTTGTATTATCTTAACGATATTTTTGCCTATGCGGGGTTCAATAAAGTTTCTTCCGACTTGCAGGCGGTCGCCATTGGGGGAACGAATCTAGTTTTTACGATGCTGGCGATGTCCGTCATCGACCGCATCGGTCGGAAAACATTGTTGCTCATTGGTTCTATTGGTACAGCCGCTTGTCTTGGCGGGGTTGCCGCTGTTTTTATCACCAAGAGCCACCAGAATCTGCTCGTGTGGCTCCTGGTCGGCTATATCGCTTTTTTTGCCTTTTCGCAGGGCGCCGTCATATGGGTTTTCATCAGTGAAGTGTTTCCCAATCGCGTCCGGGCAAAAGGTCAAAGTTTAGGGAGTTTTTCTCACTGGATCATGAATGCGCTGATATCAGGGATTTTTCCTTTGCTGGCCGCTTCTTCTGGCGGATACCCGTTCGTCTTTTTTGCTCTGATGATGGTGCTTCAGTTCTTTGTAGTTTTGTTCGTGTATCCGGAAACCAAAGGAGTTTCTTTGGAAGAGATGCAAAGAAAATTAAAGATCGTCTAATTCTTACGAAGAAAGCCTTCCGTGAGCGGCTGACGAGCGCTTACTGTTTTTGCCGACGCTTGGTAGGCTTCCGCAAAGAGGGATACGGCGCAGGCCGGGCGATTTCGCGTCCAAAACGCAGTGATTCTAAAAAAGTTGCCCTCCCCTCGACCACCTACTTCTTATCGTCGTCGTGCTATACCAGGACCGTACCGCCATCAACCACAACGGTCTGGCCCGTACTGAATCCTTCCCGCATCAAGAACAGATAGGCTTGCGCGATCTCGGAAGCTTCGCCGACTCGGCCAACCGGGAGACTGCTGCCCACGCTCTCGTATAGACGTTCCCGCTCCGCTGCACTCATGGCCTGCCAGAGGTTCGTGCGCACGACACCGGGAGATACTGCGTTGACCCGTATGGGCGCCAACTCGACCGCCAGAGCACGTGTTAGCGCTTCGATCGTTCCGCAGACACTGGCCGCAATTACCCATCCTTTTTGCGGGCGCTGGCCGGCGATTCCGGTTGTGAGCACGATAGAACCCTCCTTGCGGATATGTGGGCTTCCGTACTTGACTGCGGCGAGGGCGGCCCAATAGCGCAACTCAAACGCGCCTCGGGCCTGTTGGAGATCCGTCGAAGCAATATCGTGCAAATGCAGACTATCGCCGGCGGTGAATACCAGATGATCGAAAGCGCCAAGCTTGGCAAAGAAGGTCGCAACGGCTCCTTCGTCCGCGACGTTGAGCGCCTGCCCCTGTGCTTCGCCACCGATACATTCAACCGCCTTCTGAACTCGTTCCGCATTGCTGGAGACGACAACGACCTTGGCTCCCTGCTCGGCCGCCTGTTGGGCCACCGCCAAACCAATCCCCGACGACCCACCCACCACGACCACCCGCTTCTGTTGCAAATCGTTTCCCCGTTGCATCGAACTCTCCTTGTGCACTCCACTGACTTACATAGTTAATGATGGCCGGACAACCTCATTCGGTTCATGCATAATAGTCATAATCGCCATGCGTTTAGAGAAACTACGACAAATCGACCTGAACCTCCTGATCACCTTTGTGGCGATTGCGGAGGAGAAGAGCGTTACGGCAGCAGCATCCCGGCTGCTGCTAAGCCAGCCTGCGGTGAGCCGCGCTTTGCAGCGCGCCCGGGCCATGTTTCAAGATGACCTTCTGCTCCGCTCGCCGCATGGCTTCGAACTCACCTTGCGGGGCCGCAAGATTCTCCAGGAGCTTGAGGGACTGCTGCCCAGGATGGAGAATCTGGTTGCGCCGAACCCCTTCGATCCAACAAGGGAGAGGAGCCACTTCCGCATTTCCGGCCCCGACAATGTCTGCACCGTTGTGCTCCCCCGCTTGTGCCGGCAGTATGCAAACGGACGCTACCAAGTGGATTTTGAGTTCCTTCCCTGGCAGAGCGGCATCGCCGAATTAGTGGAGCACGGACAAGTTGATCTTGTTCTGCACATCGATGACGGACTCCTGCCTTCACACTTTCACTCAGAAAGACTTTATCGGGAGGAATGGATTTGCGCCGTCGCGCGTGGCAGCCGCTTCGGCGACCGGCTGTCGCTCAGGCAGTACCTGGCGGCGAGCCACATCGTTGTAGCTACGTATGCCGGTGTGCAGACGATCCCGGACAAGCAGTTGGCGGCTGTCGGCGCCAAACGCACTTCGTGTATTCGAGTGCCGTACTTCGGCGTGGCTCTGCAATGCCTCCCCGGCACAGAACTCGTGCTTACCGTAACCAGTGGTATGCACTCAGTGGTTAGAGGCAATCGCGAGTTGCGCGTTGTGAAAGCGCCCCGCGAATTGCATCCGTTTCATTTCCTGATGGCCTGGCACCCGAGACTCAACAGCGATCCGCGTCACGTGTGGCTACGCGAGGCGATGCGATCAACAACCGACGCGCTCACTAAATAATCCCAATGCGGTCGAAGATTCCATTCAGATCGAAAGGCCTCTACCCGGCCGGTTCTGATACGCAAGTTGCCGGCACGCACGGTGACTGAATGGAGTGCGGTATGCTGGCGGTTCACATGACGTTGTCTGCGACCGACTTCCGATGACTCGCAGTCCGGTCCGTGCTGTTCCGTAAGGTCGACCGGTGCTAGTTTTTGCGCGAACGAGCCGCCTTGGCAATCGACACTTTGTAGCCACGTTTACAAGGCTGCACGTTATACTCCCGACATGCCGGGTGTGCGTCGGAACAAAATTGTCTTCGGGCTGCTTCTCGTACTTACTCTTTGCGGAATTCTCCGCTCCGCAATCGCGACTCGTCTCGACAGCTTTGACCTCGACGAGGCGTATCACATTACCGCTGGCGCCACCTATGTCCGGCTGGGAGATTATCGTCTCAACCCCGAGCATCCTCCACTAATGAAGCTTTGGGTCGGCGCATTTCTGACACCGGCAATCATGAAGACTCCGAAGCTCAGGCCTATGGCAGAGAAATGGGACGAACGTCACTTCACGGAAACTGTCGTGTTTACAGAGAACAATCCCGACGTGGTGCAGCGACGGGCGCGTATTGCCATGTTCGCGCTGAACGGAATTCTTATGCTGAGCTTCGCTCTGGCGGTGTGGCGAGCTTTCGGGAGCGAGATCGGTCCGCTGATGTCGGTGGGGGCGCTGGCGTTTTTGGTTATCGATCCCACGATAGCGGCCCACCTGCCGGTGGTGTTGACCGACCTTCCGGTCGCTCTCCTGGGAGCCACATCTGTGCTGCTGGCGTGGAGCGCTTTTCGCTGGGGCAAAACAATCGAAATAATCCTTGCCGGGCTAGCATTAGGCCTCACCTTGGGCGCGAAGCATACCGGGGTGATCGTAGGTGTCGCCGTGGCTGTCCTCGGTATGGTCGCGGTTTTCAAAAATGCGCGAGGCAGTTCACGATGGCGGTGTCTGGGCCAGGTGTTCGCCGTTCTCGTGCTGGCCTGGATCACGCTCTGGGGTCTTTACCGGTTTCGCTTCAATGAAAGCCCCGTGGGTCTCGACCTTTTCAACCGACCGTTGGCTACCAAGATCGCGGATCTTCACAGTCCCTTGCTGCGTTCCACAGTTGCGCTGATGGTTCGTACCCATTTGTTGCCGCGTTCTTATCTGTGGGGACTTGCCGACATTCTTCATGTCGGAGTTGAGGGAAGGGTGATACCGGTTTTCTTCCTGGGGAAACTTTACGTGCAGCGGCCTCCGTTTTACTTTTTCCCGGCGGTGATTCTGTTGAAAGTCCCACTTGGATTAATGACTCTTTCGCTTGCGGGCATCGTGTTGCTTTTCGCGAGTCGCCCATGGCCCGGCAAAGAACCCCTGCTCGTCATTCTGCTATTCGGAGCGCTCTTACTGGCGATGTTGATGAAAGGCACGTCGAGCTACGCCGGAATGCGCCATGCCTTGATCGTTCTCCCGTCCCTGGCGGTCGCTGGAGCGGCCGCCTTGTCGCTGGCATCGGAGCGAAGGTCGCGCTCTCTTTTCGCCGGAATTGCAATCGCAACTCTGCTGGCGCTGGTATCCGCCATTCCTGTGTTGCGCCCCTGGGAGTATTACAACGAACTGGTTGGCGGGAAAGATAACGCCTGGCAGCATCTGGCGGATGAAAGCACGGATTCCGGCCAGAGAACCAAGGAGATCGCCGCCTACTACCACCAGGTTCTGGAGCCGAAAGGGGAGATTCCGTACATTGAATATTGGGAGTCCTCTCCGGAGGATCGCTGGCGACGGGTGCCCTCGATGCAGGCTCTGTGGAAGGCGCAGCCCGAGACCGATACCTCTGATGTTGTGACCGGCACTGTAATCGTCTCAGCGTGCTACGTGCAGTCCCGTCCACTCAGTGACTTGATAGCCGACTACTCACCGTTGCTCACTACCAAATCTGTCCAGCGATTCGGAAATGTCCTGATTTTTCGCGGCACATTCCTGCTTCCGAGTCCGCGGGCCAGCCGGCTTTTCTATCGTGCTCTGGACGCGGAGTATTCCGAAACGCCGGACCTGGCGAAGGCCGAGTTGTTCTTGAGCAGGTCTCTCGATGCCAAGCCCAAGGTCTTCTCCCGCTGGATCGAATTCGGAAACGTCCTGATGGCGCGCGGCAAACGTGAAGAAGCCGTTCGCGCCTACCAAAACGCGAGACTCTACGTCCCGGAGGGCGACGAAATCATCGTTCCTCTGAACCAGCAGATACAGCGTGTTGCGCAGGAGGACCTCAAGTCCTTGTCCCCGCTACGGAACCCGGAGTTGGAGTAGGTGAACAGAACCGCTGTCATCCTGACCGCATGGCGCAATCGACGGTTCCGGTCTGCTCGTTGCCAGGAGCGCAAACAAAACTCGCCGCGAATATCATTTCCGACACTCACCTTTCGGCTGCCCGTCGGATGCCGTGGTCGCGGGTTTTGTGGCATCGTGAACGCTGGCAAAGAAAGCTTCGCGATTGCCTGGTCCAGTTATGTTCAACTGCATGGCCGGTTTCTCGTGAACAGTCTGATCACCGATGCCGCGCGCTTGACGGTTATGACCGGATGGACTGCGCGGTTGCAGCGCTGATGAGGTCGCCAGCCAGTTTCCTGTTCGTGGGCGAGTCGTCGACACGGCTACGAGCCGGATCAACTACAACCTAAAACGCAGCACTAAACCCTTCAGATAGTTGCAACTCCGAATCGCATCCGCTGGAAACGCAGCGGACGGTCGATCTCCGCACCCCGACTCCAACCGTCGCTGGGGGCCCTGTTTGAATATGCCTTGACACGTATATGCTTGGTGGGGTATATCAGGTGAATGGAATCTGTGTTCGAAATCATTGCGGAGCCGAACCGCCGCGCGATATTGAGCCTGCTGGTCTCGTCCCAACAATCGGTGGGGGAGATCGAGCGGCAACTTCGCATGCCGCAGCCGACCGTGTCGAAGCACCTGCGAGTGCTGCGCGAGGGCGGTTTCGTGGAAGCGACCGTGGACGCACAGCGTCGTCTCTACCGCCTGAAACCTGAATCACTTCAGGAGCTGGATGACTGGCTGGCTCCTTTCCGCCGGTTCTGGTCCGCTCACGTAGACGCTCTTGAACGCCACCTCGACCGCATGGACGAGTCAACACTGCCGGACGGGAAGCCGACGAGAAAACGGCGCAGCCCAAAACCGCGAAAGCCATAAAGGAGAAACGAAATGAAAATCAAAGTGACCAGCCTGTACGTGGACGACCAGGACAAGGCCCTGCGCTTCTATACGGAGGTACTGGGCTTTGCCAAGAAGACCGATTTCAGTCAGGGCCCATTTCGCTGGCTGACCGTAGCCTCGCCCGAAGAGCCGGACGGTACGGAGCTGCAGCTGGCACTAAACAACAACCCCGCCGCCAAAGCGTATCAGCAGGCCATCTTTCAACAGAACCAGCCCGCCGCCATGTTCTTCACCGACGACGTCAAGGGCGACTACGAACGGATCAAGGCCCGCGGCGCCGAGTTCACCATGCCGCCCACCGACGTGACCGGCTCCACCATTGCGATGCTGAACGACACCTGCGGCAACCGCATTCAGCTCACGCAGCTGGCGCACCATTCACGATAAGGGAGAAGAAGGTGACTGATCGCGAGCAGTACACACCGGGTCCCGCCAGCGGGGCGCAGATACGAAAGGACGGCGAGAAGTGGACGCTCGTCCTCGTCAGAGAACTGCGCCACCCGCCGGAAAAAGTCTGGCAGGCGCTTACCGACCCGGCCCATCTGCGCGAGTGGGCGCCTTTTGACGCCGATCGCAGCCTGGGTACGGTTGGAACCACGGTGAATCTCACGACTGTCGGGACGCCCGCGCCGCGCGTGAGCGAAACAAGAGTGACGCGAGCCGACGCTCCGGCAACGCTCGAGTACAACTGGGGTGACTTCGATATGCGGTGGGAACTCGAAGCCCTTGCTGGCGGCACGCGCCTGACGCTGTGGACCAGCATCGGTCGTCGCTTCATCGCCATGGGTGCTGCCGGGTGGCACATTTGTTTCGATGTTCTGGATCGCCTTCTCGGCGGAACCCCCATCGGCCGCATGGTCGGCCCCGAGGCCGTGAAGTTCGGCGGTTGGCAGCGCCTGAACGCCGAGTACGCCAAGCAGTTCGGTATGGAAACGCCCACGTGGCCGCCCGAGGCCACTCAAAAATCGTGAATCGAGGAGGATCTATGACGAAGAGAAATAAAATTATCTATTGGATCGCCACCGTTTGGCTTGCATTAGGAATGCTGTCAACGGGAGCATTGCAGCTGTTCAAAGCGAAAGCCGAAGGAGCCCTGTCGCCGCCCGGGGTCTATGGGATTACCCATTTGGGTTATCCCGTTTATTTTCTAACCATACTCGGTGTTTGGAAAATTCTGGGAGTTGTAGCATTGCTGATTCCTAAATTTCCTTTGCTAAAGGAATGGGCATATGCCGGTTTTTTCTTTGCCATGTCGGGAGCGGTATTTTCACATATCGCATCGGGTGACTCCCTGGCTGAAAATGTTCCTGCGTTGTTACTTCTACTCCTGACGGTAATATCGTGGTATTTCAGACCCGCGGATAGAAAAACCGTTTCAGTTTATCAAAACAATCACGGACAGGAGTTCGCGCCGCCGAAGACCGCAACCGACAAGCACGGCCACCATGCTGCGATTAGCGCTTAGAGTCTGGTTCTAAGCCGATGAGGAAGATAATTTCCGAGTTGCCGGCCAGGCAACCTGGGCCGAGAGACGCGTAACACTTATTTCTTCTGCGCGAAGTAGTAGTGGTTTTCGCCTTCGTCACGGCCGGTTCCAATCAGCGACATGCCTTCGGCCTCCAGTGAGTTTCGGTAGGCCTTGAGGCCGAGCGAGATTGCGCTTCGCCCGGTCATGGCATCGGCCCAGGAACACTTTTGGCTGGGGGCCGTGAACAGGAGTCTGCCGCCTCTTGGCAGAACGGCCGCGACTTTCGCGATCAATCTGCACTGGACTTCCGCGTCCAGGAGAAAGAAAAGGCCCCAGGCCACCACACCGTCAAAAATTCGACTGAAGAAGTGCGAATCCTCTGCTGCCGCACACTCAACGGGGACAGTTGGATAGCGGGCTCGGAACGCTGCGACCATCGTGGGTGAGGCGTCCACCCCATATACGTGGAACCCGCGATCGAGCAAAGCTTGCGAAATCGGTACGCCGGTTCCGCATCCCAGATCGAGAACTGTTGCACCGGCGGGCAGCATCCGAGACCAGTCAGCCACAGCCGAGGCTCCCATTCCCAAACTATTCCGCCCGCGCCCGGCTATGAACACGGACGCGACTTCTTCGTAGCCGTTCGACCTGTCAGGACTGGCCACGACGGAAGTGTAGCATTTGACTATCGGCAGGTTTACCGGGCGGTGCTGACTGTACGGTTAACGGCCTTGCCTGTTAACTTCAGTAGCGCATTGTTAACGCCCGCGATAGCACAATGCTGGCGACGTAACAGGCCAAAGAAATGCTGATGCCGGTGAGAGGCAC
>DATHFT010000116.1:0-4280 GCA_035317965.1 Saccharimonadales bacterium (SeqCode)
GATTGTGGCCTATGTGCGCGCGTTGCAGTTGAGCCGCAATGCCCATGGCGCGGACCTTTCGCCGGAGTTGCGTGAAAAAGTGAACAGCGGCGCCGGTACTGGCACCAGCGAGAAAAAGGGAGAGACCAGCGGCATGCGGGATTCGACGGGAGGCAGCCACTAATGCCTGCGCAGGAATATCAAGCGCCAGAAAGCGTGGGCCGCCTTCAGAACCGTTCTCTGGTCGTGAGCGTCATCGCGATTCTAGCGGGCGCCTACCTGGCATTGCGCACTCCGGACCGGTTCTATGAAGCCTACTTGATGAGCTACATGTTGATTTTGGGCTTCATGTTGGGTTCGCTGGGGCTATTGATGCTGCAACATCTAACCAGTGGTCTCTGGGCCATCGTAATCCGGCGGCCTCTGGAAGCTGCCACCAGAACATTTCCACTGGTGGCGGTGCTGTTCGTTCCGATCATTTTCGGGATGCGGCATTTGTACAGCGCCTGGCTCGATCCGGAAAAACTCAAAGCCGAACCTCTTTCGCACATGCAGCAAAGCTACCTGACCCACAACGCTTTTCTCGTTCGTGCAGGCATTTATTTTGCCGTATGGCTCGTGCTGGTGCTGCTTTTCAACAGCTGGTCGCGCTTGCAGGATGTAAATCAGAATGACCGTTCGCTGCGGCGCCGGTTTAAGCTGGTGGCTGGTCCGGGAATCGTTCTGTACGTCTTTTCAATCGGGTTCGCATCCACGGATTGGGTGATGTCCATTTCACCGCACTGGGCTTCTACCATTTACGGTTTCCTGTATGTTGCTGGTCAGCTGATTTCGGCGATGTCGTTGATGATCGTTATCGTAGTAATGCTTTCGCGCAGCGAACCGTTTACCAGTATTTTGAAGCCACGCTATCTGCATGATCTCGGCAAATTCCTTTTTACGTTTATCATGTTGTGGGCTTATTTTGATTTCTCTCAGTTGCTCATCATCTGGTCGGGCAATCAGCCTGAAGAAATCAGCTTCTTCCGGACCCGCTTGTACAGCGAATGGGGCTATGTCGCCATCATCGTTGTTCTTTTTCACTTTTTCGTTCCGTTTTTTGTTTTGCTGTCGAGCGACGTTAAGAAAAACAAGAGCGCAATTACGAAAGTGGCGATGTGGATGATCTTCATGCGGCTGGTCGATCTTTATTGGATGACTCGTCCGGAATTTTCGGCCGACAAGGCCTGGCCGCATCCCCTTGATTTCATCGTGCCGGTCGCCATGATTAGTTTGTGGCTTTCATACTTCGCTTGGAATCTGAAGCAACAGCCGCTTTTGCCGTTGGGCGAGCCGAAGCTTCCCGAGGTTTTAGGAAAACATGAGCACTGAGCATCACAACACGAGCCACGGAAACGGTGAGCCTCTGCACGACACCGTTTCCTTTGAAACGACCGATGTCCAGGTCCGCTCGATTTATTGGTATTTGGTGGCGCTCGCGCTGGCGGTGATCGCCTCCTTTTTCGTGTGCATCTTTATTTTGAAATTCCTGACCAGTTTTGTTTCGCGATCCGATGTGCCGCCGCCCCCTTCGCGTACCGCGCTCGGAGAAGATTACCGCACCTATCCGCCCGAGCCGCGGTTGCAGGGTGTTCCGGGACATACCACGGACCCACAACAGGACCTCAGAGATAAGATGAAAGCGGATATCGAGGCCAACGAGAAAGCGGAGTGGATCGATAAAGATGGTGGTGTGGCGCAGATTCCCGTAAAAGACGCGATGAAGATCATTGCGGAAAAGGGCTTGTCGTCGGTGCCCCCGGCTGCGGCGGAGAAGAAAAAATAGAACAATGAACCGGATTGCCCAAGTCGCGAAAGGCTGCGCCGCAGGATTGATCTTGCTGCTGGCGGCGGCGCAGGCGCAGGCGCAGGCGGCGCCCAGCAATTTGGGGACATCCGCGTCCACCATGCCGCCCGCGCTGCAAAACGTCGGTTTTGAGCCCACCCTCAATGCGCAGATGCCGCTCGACCTGCCGTTTCGCGATGAAACCGGGCGCGACGTGCAGTTGCGCGACTATTTTGGCCAAAAGCCGGTGGTGCTTGCTTTTGTCTATTACAGCTGCCCGATGCTTTGCGAGCAAGTTCAACAGGGAGTTGTAGGCTCGCTGCGTATGCTGTCATTCAATCCGGGCCGGGACTATGAAGTGGTCTTCATCAGTTTCGATCCCAAAGATACGACCGCATCAGCTGCCGAGAAAAAGAAGATCGCTCTGCAGCACTTCCGGCATGAAGGTTCCCCGGAAGCGTGGCATTTTCTTACCGGTTCGGAGGCTTCGATCGCCGCAGCAACGCAGGCTGCCGGTTTCCGGTACAAATTTGATCAAAAGAGCGGTCTCTTTGCCCATGCCAGCGGCGTCATGATATTTACCCCGGACGGGCGCATATCCCGGTACTTCTATGGTGTGGAATATCCTGGCCGCGATGTGCGCTTGGGTCTGGTGGACGCGTCGGCCGGAAAAATCGGCTCTCCCATTGATCATGTTCTCCTGTTTTGCTATCACTACGACCCCACGGCGGCAACTTACAGTGCCGCGATTCTCAAGTTGGTTCGTCTCGGGGGCATCCTCACCGTGCTGTGCTTTGTCGGCGGAGTCTTGTTTTTTCGCCGGCGCGACGCCGCAGCCGCTCGCGCAAGATTGAACCAGGCCGTAGGCGGTTATTCGGAAAGAGGGGCACACTAAGCCGTGCAGTCGCAACTGCCATTGTATCCAGAGCAAGCGTCCAACTTCGCGCCGCAAGTGGACTCGCTGATGATTTTCATCATCGCGGTTTGCCTCTTTTTTGCGGTCGCTGTCACCGTGGCCATTATTCTGTTCTTTTTTAAATACAAGCGCCGCACCGAGGTCGAAGTCGGTGTCCCGATTCATGGGGACATGCGGCTTGAAGCTGCCTGGATGATTGTGCCGCTGATTTTGTCTCTGGCCATGTTCGGTTGGGGCGCTGTGGTGTACGTTGACTACCGTACCACCCCCAAAGACACGCTCGATATTTACGTCGTCGGCAAACAATGGATGTGGAAGCTGCAGCAGCCCAATGGCTTGCGCGAAATCAACGAATTGCACGTCCCCATAGGGCGAAACGTGCGCCTTATCATGGCCAGCGAAGACGTCATCCATGACTTTTTCGTCCCCGCCTTCCGCGTGAAGATGGACGTTGTGCCGGGCCACTACAACACGATGTGGTTCCAGCCGACCAAACCCGGCAAATACCATTTCTTCTGCTCGCAATATTGCGGCACCAACCATTCCGTCATGGAAGGCTGGGTTACGGTCATGGAGCCGTCTGAATATGCCTCGTGGCTGTCGGGTTCTTCCGGTGGCGGCGACGCCAATCCAGTTGTCGCCGGCGAAAAACTATTTGCAGAAAAGGCCTGTAACACCTGTCACTTGAGCGACGGCACCGGCCGCGCGCCCTCCTTGAACGGAGTGTATGGCGCAAAAGTACTTTTGGCGGATGGCGCAACGGTTACCGCTGATGATTCCTATATCAGGGAATCCATCCTCACGCCGAACGCCAAAATCGTCGCGAAATATGCGCCCCTGATGCCCACGTTCCAGGGACAGTTGACGGAAGAGCAGATTCTTGCGCTTACCGCTTACGTGAAGTCTTTGCAGGCGCAGCCAGTGCCGGCAACGGGGTCGGGAATCGCTCCGGCCGCGGGGAAGAAATAAGTTATGAGCACCACACTAACAACAGCGCAGGCCCATGAAATGCCTCGCGTGCACTATCTGAACGCCACGTACGGAATTCGTTCCTGGCTGCTGACGACGGACCATAAGCGAATTGCCCTCCTCTATCTGGCATCGGTCACTTTTTTCTTTTTCATCGGCGGCCTTTTCGCCACCATGATTCGTCTTCACCTGCTCACGCCGGCAGGTTTCCTGGTTACTCCGGAGACCTACAACAAGCTTTTCACCATGCACGGCGTGGCGATGATTTTCTTCTTCCTTATTCCGTCGATTCCCGCAGTACTCGGAAACTTCCTGTTGCCCATTATGATCGGCGCAAAGGATCTCGCGTTTCCGAAGCTCAATCTGCTTAGCTGGTACATCTATTTGATCGGCGGTATGTTCGTCCTGTATTCGTTTTCAACCGGCGGACTTGATACCGGCTGGACCTTCTACACCCCGCTCAGCAGCGTTTATTCCAATTCGGCTGTCACACCAGCCGTCATCGGCATCTTCATCAACGGTTTCTCGTCCATTCTCACCGGTCTCAACTTCGTCGTCACCGTACACACGATGCGCGCGCCAGGCATGACC
>DATHFT010000117.1:0-6785 GCA_035317965.1 Saccharimonadales bacterium (SeqCode)
TTTTGCTTCAACCGGCAGCCCCTTTAAAACCTCCGTCACCGCCGGCACCGCCAGTCCCGCGCTGGCAAAAGCGGCTTCGATCTGACCTTTGGCCGTCGCTTCCTCCGGCAGCAGTTCAATCGCGGTTCCCGCCTTCCGTACGATGTCCCCTTGCACTTCGAGTTTCCGCGACACGAGCAGCTCGCCAACGGCCGCGCGAAACGTTTCCGTTTTCACGCGCCGTCCAAGAGCTGTCCGCAAATCCTCGCGCGCTATTCCCGGCCGCAACGGATTCTCCTTCTGAAAGCGTTCGACCCGGCCCAGGATTTTCTTCAGCGTGTCTTCATACACGCTGCTTGAAACCAGGACCAGCGGCTCGTCAGCCACTACGCAAAGTCTCTTCGACTCCGCCAGCTTCTCGGCTGTGTCCCGAATTTCCTGCTCCGTCCAACCCGTCCGCAGCGCAATCTCGTCGAGTTGCAGACCAAGGACCGACCGCAGCGTCATGGCTGCCAAAATCTCGAGAGGCTTTCCCGATTCCAGTGTTTCGAGGTACGTGGCCCGCCCGGTGTCCCGGGCCATCGGCCGGCGCGCCAGCGCATCCAGCACCAGGCCCCCGCCAATCGTCGTTGCCGGAGAGAGCTGGCGCACAATGAAGCGATCTCCCGGCTGCAGCACGACCTCGTTCTGAAAGCGCAATTGACCCCAGGCCGTCTGCCCGGCCAGAAGTTCGCCGACTCCGTGCAGAATTACTTCCGCTACGGTCTCTGAGGTTCCTGAATGAAAATGAACTTTCGTACGCTGCTTCAGCTTGGGCGCTGAACCCAGCAGCTCCAGTCGCACATCGGCCCGCCAAGTCGTCCGGTATTTTCCCGGCGCGCCGAGCACCATCCCGCGCTGCACCGCCGTATGTTCGATCCCGGCCAGATTTACCGCCGTCCGCTGCCCGGCATAGGAACGCTCGACAGTCTTCCCGCCGCACTGCACTCCGCGCACCCGCAACCGCTCTTTGCCGGGAAAGAGTTCGGCTTCATCGCCCGGGCACACGCTTCCCGACACGAGCGTCCCGGTCACGACCGTGCCAAATCCTTTCATGGCAAACGCCCGGTCAATCGGCAGACGAAAACTCCGCGTCGCGTCCCGGCCGCGAACTTCCCGTGCCGTCGCAAGCAAAGCGGTTTTCAGTTCCTCGAGTCCGGCGCCGGTCTTTGCGCTCACCGCTAAAATCGCCGCATTCTCAAGGAACGATCCCCGCAAAAATTCGGCAATTTCCATTCGCGCGAGTTCGGCGGTGTCGCGATCGACCAAATCGCACTTGGTCAGCACCACGATCCCGCGCTCGACTCCGAGCAGTCTGCAAATCGCAAAATGCTCCCTCGTCTGCGGTTTCACCGATTCATTGGCGGCAACAACGAGCAGCACGAGATCCATTCCGGCGGCCCCGGCCAGCATGTTGCTCACAAACCGCTCATGACCCGGCACATCCACAAATCCAAAACGCACACCGCTCTGTTCAAGAAAGGCAAAACCCAAATCAATTGTAATCCCGCGCTTCCGCTCCTCCGGCAGCCGATCGGGATGCGTCCCCGTCAGTGCCTCGACCAGCGCCGACTTGCCATGGTCAATGTGACCAGCCGTTCCAACAATCACGCTCTTTGTGTGCTCAGACATAGCTCTCGGGATGCGGACGCTCTAAATTTTCTCCGGAGGGAGCGCACGGACGTGTGCGTCCCAGTCGGACCAGGCGCGAGAAACGGGTGCTCTTGTGCGTCTTTCGAAATGCTACAGAACAAAAGAAGAAACCAGCAAACCAGCGGAACTACTTCGCCGCGGCAATTTCATCCACAATCGCCTGCGCCGCCGCCCGCGGATCGGCTGCCGCAATGATCGGCCTGCCCACTACAATAAAATCCGCTCCTGCGTGAATCGCTTCGGTTGGCGTCGCCGTGCGCGCCTGGTCGTCTTTTTTCTTGGCAGCAGACGGGTCGACGGGCCGCACACCCGGCGTAACAATTAAAAATTCCGGCCCGCACGCTTTGCGAATCGCTTTGGCTTCCTCAACCGAAGCCACCACGCCGTCGACACCCGCTTTTTTTGCGAGTTCCGCTAGTTTCACGACGCGGGCCTTCGGCGGGCCGCCAATTCCCACTTCCCGCATAGACCGCTCATCCATGCTCGTTAGAATCGTCACGGCCAGCAACCGCGGCCGGTCCGCGCCCATTGGAACGCCGGCGCTCACGGCTTGTACGGCAGCCTGCAACATGGCGGTCCCGCCCAGTGCATGCACGTTGATCAGTTGCACGCCGGTCATCGCCGCCGAAGACAGGACTGCTCCCGCTACGGTGTTCGGAATATCGTGGAATTTCAGATCGAGAAAAACATCGGTGCCGAGCGCTGTGATTTCTTTTACCGCAGCGGGTCCTGCGGCCGTGAACAATTGATTGCCGATCTTAAACATCCCCACCAGATCGGCAACCTGTTTGGCGAATTTCAGCGCAGAGGACAACGAGTCAAAATCGAGGGCTACGATGAGGCTGCTTCGTGGATGGGCGTCGAAGGTCATTGGTTATGACCCCGATCGCATCGGGGTTAGTTCCGCTTGGGTAGTTCGAGCAATTCCAGCCGGACCTGGCTCACGCCCGAATGCAGCAAACCAATCTTCCGGGCTACGCGATAGGATACATCAATTTCCCGTCCCTCTTGATAGGGACCGCGGTCATTGATACGTACTAGTTCAAATTTCCCGTTTCTCGGGTTTACGATCCGCAGGATCGAGCCAAACGGAAGGTTCGGGTGGGCCGCGGTCAACGCCTCGGAGTCAAACTCTTCCCCGTTTGCGGTCGTCTTGCCGTCAAAGTCGTGCCCATACCAGCTGGCATTTCCTACCCAAGCTTTGATCGGTTTAGCAGGTTCGCTCAAATGCGCTACGAGCGGAGCTTCCATCACGGGGGCGATGAGGAACATCAGGGGAACCCATCGAAGTGCTGCCCAGAGCATGAAAAGTTTATGTCTCATAGTGTGTTCTTTATGCTACGTAAATCCTAAAAAGTGTAGCACCTGGGACCCGTTATGTCAACCATTTTCAATGGCAAATTTCTCTCTTATCTCTCTCAAAGTAAACCGTTTACCATCGAAAACGCCTCGCTCCAACTGCTCCACAAGTCGCTGACTGACCGTAGGGTCAGCAAAGCTGGCCGTACCGACCTGTACTGCACTGGCGCCTACTGCTACGTACTCCAGCACATCGCCTACCGTTTCGATGCCGCCCAGTCCAATAATTGGTGTCGTTACAGCCTTCGCCGTTTCCCAAACCAGCCGCAAAGTGATGGGCTTGATGGCCGGGCCGGAAAGTCCGCCCGTCTTGTTCCCCAAAACGGACTTTCCTGTCCTCGGGTCGACTGCCATGGCGGGATAGGTGTTCGCCACCGTCAAAGCGTCCGCTCCAGCCTCGGATACCGCCCGCGCGATAAGTCCAATATCTGTAACAAGAGGTGAGAGCTTCACCCAAAGCGGCCGGCGCACCGCCGCCTTCCGCGCCGCCCCGACCACTTCGGCTGCCAGCACGCAATCCGCCCCAAACTGCATGCCCCCCTTCTTCACATTCGGGCAGGAGATGTTCAGTTCGTACCCCGCAAGACCCTCGGCATCCTCGAGAACCCGGATCACCTCGACGTAGTCTTCAAGCGTGTACCCAAAGACGTTGGCGATGATGGCCGTATCAAATTTTCGCAGTACTGGGAGTTTTTCGGCAACAAAGGCCTGCACGCCGACATTTTGCAGACCGACGGCGTTCAGCATCCCGGAGCTGGTCTCGGCCAGCCGGGGCGCAGGGGCCCCTTCGATCGGCTCCCGGGAAAGTCCTTTGGTAACGAATCCGCCGAGGCGGTCGAGGTCCACCAGGTGGGCAAACTCGATTCCATATCCAAACGTGCCACTGGCGGCAAGAATGGGATTCCGCAGGCGCAGCGCACCAAGTGTTACGCTCAGATCAACAGTCTTAGCGGAAGTCACTTCGCTTAAAGAATATCACGATCTCGCTAGGAGCTGTGGGCCATCGGGCTAAAGGCCCTTCAGTGTTTTGCGGTGCCCGGGCCCGACCCCGGCTCTCCTGCGGCGGATAAAGTGCGAACCGTGTACTTCATATTTTCTTGCACAACAGAATATAAGATCGTCCTTAACCCTCTACACTTCCGCCGCCAGTGCACCACCTCCATCCTCATTGACGGCGTGTTGGTCCTGTTCCCCTTCCTTCTTTGCCTCAACTGTCGTAAATACCCGCCGTGCGCGTCAATCAAGGACTTGGCTAGTCCTCGCTAAAGGGCAACTCTGAAAATAAAGCATTTATGTAACGCTCTGGCGCAGCGATGAATCGGCTGATCAATTGAAATGGCTGGCTGTCGCGGTATTCAATTTGGTGAACTTTTCCGTCATCGAAAGAAAAAATTTGTGCTCCCGGATACGCCAACAGGATCGGCGAGTGGGTGGCGATGATGAACTGGATGTTGTCATTCGCTCTCACCAAATCGTGAAGGAGCACGAGAAAACTCAACTGACGCTCTGGAGATAAGGCCGCCTCCGGTTCGTCCATGAGATAGAATCCCGAGCGAGTGAAGCGATTTTGCAATAGGGATAGGAATGATTCTCCATGCGACTGGTCGTGGAGGCTTTTTTCTCCGTAGCTCCCCGCGGCTCCTACCTGGTCAACGTAACTCGCCACATTGAAGAAACTTTCTGCCCTCAAATAGAATCCGCCGCCGGTCCTTTTTGTGAAGGAAAGCCGCAAAGCTTTTACCAGCGGTTCAATCGTCGTCACGCTGTCCGTCGTCTTCGGCGAAAAATTACGGTTTCCACCTTGCAGTCCAAATCCATAGTGAGCAGCAATTGCTTCCAGGAGGGTCGATTTTCCAGTGCCGTTCTCACCCACAAAAAAACAGACTCGACTCGAAATCTCAAGCGCAACGAGCGAAGCAATGGTTGGGATGTTGAATGGGTATCCACGAAGTTTTGCTACGCGCTCCCTCAGGAGCGAGATTTTCTTGAGGCGCATCATTTGGGCGACCGTATCTTAATACCAAAACACTGACACAGAATTCGCAACCTGCGCTAGTGGACTCTCGTTGGCAGTGGGCCTTACTTTCCCGCAAAGAGCCGTTCTATCGTGCCCATCGGCAGAAACAGCCGTTTTTTGACTTTGGGAAGGTCAATAAAACCATATTTTTGGTAGAACGCCCGTCCCTCTTCGTCTTTCGCGTCCACAACGATACCCGTCGATGCAACTTGTTCGCTCAGTTTGAGGCTTCGATACAGCGCGTCCATTAGCAGTTTTTCTCCCAGGCCTTTGCCGCGAAAGTCATTGCCGACAGCCAGGCGACCAAGAAGAGTTGCCGATACGGCAGGGTATTTGGGAAGTTTCGTTGCAACTTCTTCTGGCACGTCCCCAAGATCAATGGCGTATTGCGAGAGAGTGTAGTAACCCGCAATGGTCTTTCCATCGGGCGTTATAACAAACGGAGCGGCAGCATGTTTCTTGGCGTCTTGACTGGCTTGCTTCTGGAGATATTTGTCGAGGGCTTCGACACCGCAAGAAAAAGCCGCTCGGTCATGTTTTTGGCCGAGCGGCTCGAAAACAAACTTGGGTTCTTGGCCCTCGTTCGACAATTAAAGCCTCATGTCCTTCTTGTAGCGTTCCGCCGCACTGCGGGCGGCTTCATTTGGGGCGGGTGGATTGAGGATCGTTTTGATGAACAGTTCGCGTGCCTCGTCGCGCAGACTCAACACTTCGGAATCCCTGATCGCACGTGTTGCTGCCTCTTGTGCGCTCATGAGAACGAATTCTGTAACGGAAGTTCCGCGCAATGCGGCGGCGCGCTCAATGAGTCGCTTTTGGGCCGGCGTAACTCTGGCCTCCAACCGCTCTTCTTTTCGTGAGCGATGGCTGTGTACCTGTGCCATGACGACGCCTCCACTCTTCCATGCCACGACATAAATGTACGGCCTTTGTCCGTACAAGTCAATAGAATATACGGCAGTTTGCCGTACATTCTCTAATGCCACGTAAAAAGACGAATCAACCATAAAATGTAACGAAACCCCCTTTATAAGGGGGTTTCGTTACAAATAATTGCAGTAATTGGCCCAACGCCCCCAATAAGGCCTGGGTAACGGACACACAGGCCTTTCCGCAGTGGTATCGGGCGGGCTACGTTCGTCAGTTCGGGCGCATTGGGGAGCAGAATTCAGCGTCCGGTCGCACCAATTCGCCGCCTTTGTTCAATGGTGGGCCTGCTTGCTCGACGCGCTAAGTATTTTGTTATCAGGCGAAACTTACGGCTGCGAAAAAGGGAATTTGGGAACCCGAAGGAGGCGCACGGGCGAATACTTGACATTCATGACTTATGTCACTGGATCAGTCCGAATACGTCCAGTTCGCTGAGGGTACCGACATATACTTTCCCGTTGGCTACACTGGGTACGGAGAATCCAACTCCGAATCCGAGCGTATCGCGAGTGCCGGCCTGCGTCGAGTTGTACAGCTCATGAGAAACGTCGTTCGCATCATAAGCGTGCAATACAGCAGGAGCCTGAATGCGGTAAGCGGCGTTTTCCAGAGCCCATAAAATCCCATTCGCTGATCCGTTAGCAGACACGGCCAGCTCCGCGCCGGGAAATCCGAAAGTCGCCGTTGACTGCGAGACCGGAGCTGTAGAGAGCAGCCCGGTGTCTAGAGAGAACTGCTTGATCGTATCTTTGACTCCCGCAATGTACACCTTATTCTCCCAGTATGCGGGCCCACTGAAGATCGGTTT
>DATHFT010000118.1:0-10625 GCA_035317965.1 Saccharimonadales bacterium (SeqCode)
AGCCGAGTCCGACGCCATACGGGCGCCAGCCGTAACCATACCCGCCCGCAGAAAACCACGAGCCGTAGGTGTAGAGATCACCAAAGCCGGAAGAGTAGTAAGGAGAATTGGCGTAGCGCATCGACGCATTGGTGGCCGTTGTGACGGAGTCCACGCGGCCAGATGCCCAGCGATCAAAATCATCCGGCGCGTTGGCCTGCGACACCTGGACGGAGTCCTGGCCGGCAGCCATGGAAAGCGCTTGGCCTTTGTCGAGCGGAGTCGAGGCTTTCTTGTGGGCGACGGTGATGTGGCCTTTCGAGACGTCAACGGTGCTGCCGTCGTCGAAATTGTCGACCCGGAAAGCGGCTCGTCCGGTCACTTCGGCGGTGAAGTCGCCCCCGGTCACGCTGAAATAATCACCTTTGGCGGAAGCTACGGAAAACGAAGCCGTACCCTGGCGAAGAATGAGGCGTGTCGTGCGCGCGCCTTCTTCAATCGACAGGTCGTAAAATTCCAGGACGGTATTTTCATTCAGAAAGGCCATGGCGCCATTTTCGAATTCGACTTCGGCGCGGCCGTGGTCGGTCGCGAGCACATAGCCCTGGCGAACGGGCAGATTCAAGACACCCGCTTCCCACAGGGCTTTGTCATCATTGAGCGGATCCCCATGCGTGTCGCGTGAAAAACGCACGTCACCCTGGACAAAGCTGAGCCGGATGATGCGAGCATGGCTTGCATCGGCAGACGCCGGGCGCGGGCCGGCAATGAAGGCGCACACTAGGACAAATATGATAGACCTGACGGCAGTACGTGGATTCATAAGTCACCCCCTCACGGGGACGCTGACAGGAACTGTAGATTAGACGTTCGAAATTTGCATCAGGTTGCGGGGCGGCTGGACCTGACTCAGCTTTGATGGTCTCGCCGCCCGGCTCCGGCGTCAAGTAAGGTTTTTGTCAAATCTGGAAATCACGGAAAACAGAAGCGGGCAGGAGCCGTCAAAAGGGGAAGCGGGGCCGATACAAAGAATGGAAACTTTGCGTGCTTCGTTTCTTGACACGCCTAAAGTGAATCGTTAGTTTCAACTGGGGTGAGTGTTACGACACACTCACAAGCACGTCCATACGTTGTGGTCCTTCTAGAGCAAGGACGGCTGAGAACCTGGGTGGGGTTCTCCGCAGACACTGTGGGCCTGTAAGTTCATTCTCGAGGGGGAAATCGTGAAAAGCACTTATAGAATGATATTGGCCGTGGTGTTCCTGCTGGGGGCACTGGCCGGCAGGACCGCGCACGGGCAAGGCGGCGCCACCGGGGCCATCAGCGGATCGGTTGTAGATTCGAGCGGCGCGACGATCGCCGAAGCCGACGTACAGATCATAGACGCGCGCACCGACCAGCTGGCGCGCAAACTGCCAACCGGCGGTGATGGAACATTTGTTGCGGTACTTCTTCCACCCGCGACCTACTACATCGTGGTGAACAAGTCGGGTTTTGCCGAAGCCAAAGCCTCCGGCATCGAAGTGCGCATCACGGAAACGACCCGCGTGACGATTCCCCTCAAGCCCGGCGCGGTCACCGAAAGAGTGGAAATCACGGCCGACATCGCCGCAGTGGATACCACCAGCGCGACGACCGGCCAGTCGATTGGCGCCAACACTGTTCGCACTTTGCCTCTCGCGACGCAGAACTTCCAGCAATTGCTGACGCTGTCAGCCGGCGCGCAGAGCGACCTGAACAACTCCACGCAACTGGGACGCGGTGATGTGCGCATCATCGTGAACGGGCAGCGGGAAGACAATAACAACTATTCGATTGAAGGAATCAGCGCGACCGACTACAACGTGGCGGAACTGACGAACACTCCGCTACCGAACGCCGACGTGATTCAGGAATTCAAAGTGCAAACGTCGCTCTATGACGCCAGCCAGGGCCGCAACGGCGGCGGAAACATCAATGCGATTTTGAAGACCGGGACGAACAAGTTCCATGGCGACGCGTACGAATTTTTCCGCAACGACAAGCTGAACGCCAACGATTTCTTCCTGAGCGGCCAGGGACAGGCCCGCCCGGTGCTGAAGCAGAATATTTTTGGCGGCAGTGTGGGGGGGCCGGTAGGAACGGACAAGCTGGGCTTTTTCTTCTTTAACTACCAGGGTTCACGGCAACGGAGCGGACTGTCTCCCGGCACATTTATCAGCACGTTTATTCCCGAATTGCCGACGGACCGTTCCGCGGCGTCTCTGGCCAGCACCTTCAGCAATCCCGCCGAGGGATTGTGCCCGGCTCTTACGATTGATCCGGCGCAGATCGACCCTGTCGTCCTCGGGCTGCTGAATGCGCAAAGCAACCAGTTTGGGGGAGCGACGAACGGTTTGCTGATTCCGAGCGTGGGAACGAATCCGGGGATTTCTTATGTACAGACGTCCGATCCCAATGCTTCAGGATTCTGCCAACCGGTCGTAAACGGCGCGCAATTTACCTATAGCAAAGCCGGTTCCTACACCGACAACCAGTTTACGGCGAACTGGGACAAAGAATTCCATGGTGGCGCCGATAAGCTGTCGGCACGTTTCTTCTATTCAAACACCAACACGTTTGAACCGTTTGGAGCTGGCGGTTTGCAGGCCTCGCTCGGCGGCAGCATCGCGGCTTCGGATTTGAATTTCCCGTATACGCTGCCGGTGCGCGACCGCTTCCTGGGCCTTACCGAAACGCATTTGTTTTCTCCGACGCTGGTGAATGAATTCCGTTTTGGCTTCGTGCACATCAACAACCAAGCCACCAACGAAGCGCCCGTCACCGCCGATGAATTGGGAATCAATCGTCCGACCAGCAACATCACCGACAGCATTTACAAATTCACGTTTGCCAGCTCCGGTTTCCAGATCGGGCCGACGCCGCAAGCCGACGCCGCCAACGAACAGAACAACTACAACTTTGTGGACACCATTTCCTGGGTTCACGGATCGCATGTCCTCCGCTTGGGCGGAGAATTCACGCTGGTGAATCTCGATAAGCGGTTTCCGCAGGTGTTCAACGGGCAGGTATTTTTTGCCAACACGGCAACCGGCGGTCCGCTCAGCGACAACATTGCGACGACCGACTTCCAGAACTTCCTGGTCGGCGACCCGCAATTCAGCTTCGGCGGCGGTGGCGTGTTTGATCACCAATACCGGCAGAACAACTACGCCGTCTTTGTGCAGGACGACTGGAAGGCAACCAAAAACCTAACCGTGAATCTGGGGCTGCGCACTGAAGTGCTGGGCGCGTGGAATGACGGCGCCTGCCACATCGGCAATGTGGACTCGGCCTTGACCTTGCAGGACGAAAATCCGCTGGTTTACCCGGTGTGCGTAAACAATCTCGGCGTCCCCGGGCTGACCGGCACTGCGGACAACAGCACCTTCCACAATCGCTACTCGACGGGGCTCGGTCCCCGTGTGGGATTTGCCTACGACGTGTTCGGGAAACACCGGACCACGGTTCGCGGCGGCTACGGCATCTACTATGTTCGCGAAGACGTGGGAGTCATTGACCAGCTCAGCTTCCAATCGCCGTTTCTGCCGATCGTTTTTGGCGGAGGCAGTGTGGGCAGCCTGGCCAACTTCTTTGCCACTCCGCCGAACGCGGTTCCCCCGGCCGGAGTGCTCGATCCGACGTTCATCCCCGTGTTTTCGCACTTGACGGGTTTTGCAGGGGGCGATCCGAACCAGGCTCCTTCCTATGACGGAACCACGGTGGGACTGTTCGCTCTGGAAGTACCGCGTAATTTCAAGGTGCCGAACACCCAACAGTGGAACCTGACGCTGCAGCATTCCCTCGGCAAGCAGTGGGTGGCGGAAGTTGGCTACATTGGAACGCACGCCATTCACCTGCGGGAAACCCGCGACGGAATTCAGTCGCTCGACGCCACGCCGAGCAATCCCGTTGTCGTGACGGACAGCTCGGGTAACACCTACAACATCACCGCGAACACATTTGCCAACGCGATTGCGCGGACGCCGACGCCGGGGCTCAACGGATACAACGGCTATCAGTTGTTCGCCAATGACGCTTCGTCGTACTACCATTCGCTGCAGGCCACCGTATCGCGGCGCTGGGACCGCGGTTATTTCCAGGCGGCCTATACCTGGTCCAAGTCGATTGATACGACGTCGACCGGCAACACGGCATTCAACACGGCCTACAACGACCAGAGCGACATCAACGCGTCGCGCGGTCTTTCCGACTTTGACCGTACCCACCGCTTTGTTGTCAGCTACGTTTACGATCTGCCGTTCTTCACTCACGCCGAGGGCTGGAAGCACACCGCACTCGGGGGCTGGAGCGTCAGCGGTGTTTCGATCTTCCAGTCGGGCACGCCGTTCTCGATTTTTGATTCCGGCGCAGCTACGGCGTTCCTTGGCGCGGGCAGCACTCCGTTGCTCGGGGCGAGTCTGGCCGAAGGCGCGACGATCCAGAGCGGCTACACCAGCGGAAACGTTCATGACCGTCTGAGCGGCTATGTCGACATCAACAACTTCGTCCCTGCGGCTCTGCTGTATCCGACGCAATGCGACCAGACCAATTTCCCGGCCACCTATGATCCCAATTTCTGCGTGACCGGATTTGGAAACCTGGGGCGCAACGCGTACCGCGGTCCATTCCAACAAAACTGGGATTTTTCGCTCATCAAGAACTTTAAGTTCATGGAGCGGCAGAATCTGCGGTTTACAGCGGACTTCTTCAACATCTGGAATCACGCGAACTTCTCCAATCCCGTGGCCACTGATGTCGAGAGCCCGAGCAACTTTGGACAGATCGTCAGCACGAAAGGAGTGCCGCGGCTGATTCAGTTTTCGCTGCGGTATTCGTTCTAGGACCTCGATCCCACAAACCTTGACCCGGGGACGCGGCTTGCTGCGTCCCCTTATTTTTTTGGTAGAGTGGACGGGCCAACAGGAGAACAGAAAAAATGAGCGAAGCGAACCCGCGAGTCCCGCTGCTGGAGAAAGAAACCGCCGCACCGGAAACGGCCGCGCTGTACGACGCGCTCGTTGCCCAGCGCGGTGTGGTGCCGAATATGTTCAAAGTGTTGTCCTACAATCCGGAAATTGCCAAAGGCGTGGCCGGCTTCTTGAAACCGCTATTGAGCGATGGAGCGCTGAGTGGCTGGTACAAGGAACTCGTCGCGGTGCGCATTTCCGTCCTGCACAGCTCGGAATACGCGATCAAAGCGCACAGCATTTCCGCCAGCAAAAAGGGCGCAAGCGCCGAGCAGATTGCCGGCGTTGCGGAATTTGAAACGGGTCCGTTCAGCGAAAAAGAGAAAGCGGGATTCCGGATTGCCGACAGACTGCATGGCGGAGCCCGCCAGGTGGATGACGCCGCCTACGCGGCAGTCAAGAAATTCTTTAGCGACGCGGAAATTGTTGAGCTGTTTTTAACGGCGTCGGCTTTTGAATTGTTTCCGAGATTTATCGATAGCCTGAAGATTCCGGTGACGGCGATGCCTGCCGGGAAGTGATATCCTTCTGACGGGAAAAGACCCATGACGCGACTTGCATCACGTGTTTCACAACTGAATGGCGAAGGAGCGCTGGCTGTTTTTACGCGCGCCAAGGAGCTGGAGAAACAGGGGCGTTCGATTATCCACCTGGAGCTGGGCGAACCGGATTTTCACCCGGCGGCTCCGGTGGTGGACGCGGTGCGCGATGCCGTGGCCGGGGGACGCGACCGGTATTGTTCGACGCGCGGGATACCGGTGTTGCGCGAGGCGATTGCGCAGTATCTCAAACGCACGCGGCGGCTCGAGGTGACCCCGGAAGAGGTTCTAGTGGCTCCGGGATGCAAGATGGCCCTTTCGCTCGCGATGATGGCGCTGATTGAGCCGGGCGACGAAGTGCTGTATCCGGATCCGGGATTTCCGATCTATCCGTCGTTCACCCGTGGACTGGGAGCGACCGCGGTTCCGTTTGGACTCGAAGAAAGGAATGAATTTCAGCCGGATATCAGCGAGATTGCGGCAAAGATCACCCCCAAAACGAAAGTATTGATTTTTAATTCGCCGAACAATCCAACGGGAACGGTGTTCAGCGATGAAACGCTCGAACGGATTGCCGATCTCGCTGGAGCGCACGACTTGTGGGTGATTGCGGACGAAATTTACGCGCGGATCCTGTTCACGGGCGAATACCGGTCGATTTCGTCACTGCCGGGAATGGCCGAACGGACGGTCATCATTGATGGATTTTCAAAGAGTTTTGCGATGACCGGATGGCGACTCGGATACGCGGTCGCGCCGCGACATGTCATCGATGCGCTGGACCTGCTGGTGTTGAATACCTTTACGTGTACAGCGGAATTTACCCAAGTGGCTGCGGTTGAAGCGCTGGCGGACACGACGCATGCCGTCGACGGCATGGTGGCGGAGTACCGCAAGCGCCGCGATCTTTTTGTGGAAAAGCTGAACAAAATTCCCGGGTTCCGGTGTCAGTCGCCGGACGGTGCCTTTTATGCGTGGGTCAACATTGAGGAAACGGGATTGCCGGCCGAAGAAGTGGCGAGACTAATGCTTGAAGAAGTGGGCGTTGCAGGAATTGCCGGAGCCGCGTTCGGTCCTGGCGGCAAGAATTACCTGCGATTTTCGCTCGTGAGCGCGCGGAACCTGCTCGAAGAGGCTCTGGAAAGAATCGAGCGTCTGTCCCGGCGCTGGCGATCGGTGGCAGTTCGCTGAAGCGCAAGAATTTGTGCAGCAGGTTGACGTACCTTGAGGGGAAGCGCTTACCGGGATTGGCGGACAAGGAAATCATGAAATATTTGATTCACAGGCTTTCAGCTGTTCTCTTGCTGGTCGGGATCGCGCTCGTCGGTTCCCCAGCGACCCGGGCTCAGGCCAGCCCTTTGCCGGGCAGCGATGTGCCGAAAATATATGAACGGTTGCTGAAGCAGATTGATCAGATTCCCATCTATGACAATCACTCTCACGCCACATTTCCCGACGATTCCGATATGGACGCGCAAGCGGCGCCGCCCGACGAGAGCTCCGTCATGCGCCTGCGCGACACCAATCCGGAATTTGTCACGGCAGCCAAAGCGCTGTTTGGGTATCCGTACGACGATTTCACGCCGGAACATGCCAAATGGCTGATCGAGAAGAAAAAAGCCGCAGAGGCTTCCGGAAGCACGGCCTATTGGGACAGCATTTTGGACAAGCTGAACATCGAAACGTGCCTGGCGAATCGTGTGGCGCTCGCGCCGTATCTCGATCCGAAGCGTTTTCACTGGGTATTTTTCGTGGATTCCTTTCTCTTCCCTTTCGACAACCGCGACCAGAGCGGACGGAATCCGGACATGGGCGTGTATATTCCGCTGCAGGAAAAAGTTCTGGCGCGTTACAAGAAACAGGAGAACCTAGCCGGTTTGCCGGCCGATCTGGCGGGTTATGAAAACTTCGTTCGCCAGACGCTTGCGGACAACCAGCGGAAGGGCGGCGTGGCGATGAAGTTTGAGGTGGCCTATTTCCGCAGCCTCTTTTTCGCCGACCCGCCTCGCGAAAAAGCAGCAGCCATTTACGCCAAGTACCATGCAGGGGGAGTGCCTAGCGCCGAGGAATACGCCGTTTTTCAGGATTACATTTTTCGCGTGTTGGTCGCCGAAGGCGGCAAGCTGAAGCTGCCGCTGCACTTTCACAGCGCCGTGGGGATTGGCGACTATTTCAGCCTGAGCAACGGCAACCCGCTCAACCTCGAAAACGTCTTGCGCGACCCGCGCTACAAAAGCACGAACTTTGTGCTGATTCATGGCGGCTACCCGCACACGCTCGAGATGATCTGGATGACGGCAGCCAAAAACGTCTACACCGACTCTTCGCTCATGGGCTATTACGTGTATCCGTCAGAACTGAAGAATATTCTGAAGCAATGGATCTCGTTGTATCCGGAGCGAATGATGTTTGGCTCGGACGCGTTTCCGTTCAACGACGCGGTGGGAGCGGAAGAGACCTTCTGGCTCGCGGCGCGGTCAGCGCGAACGGCAGTGGCAGCGGCACTGGCCGAGCTGGTGTCCGAAGGGGCCTTTACTGAGCCCCGGGCCCTCGAACTGGCGCACCTGTATCTGCACGACAACGCAGCCAAGTTGTATGGAGGAAAACAATGAGCGGTCCTGCGGAAATGAAATACATCGCGTGGAAAAACGTGGAGCGCGAGCCGTTAAACCCCTTGATCGATCGCGAAATGGTTGTCGGCGACCAGCTGATGCTGGCGCGCGTGCTGATGAAGAAGGGTGCGCACGTGCCCTTGCATCATCATCACAACGAGCAAGTTACCTATATCCTGGAAGGTGCGCTGAAATTTTCCATCGACGGCAAGGAAATTGTTGTGAGGGCCGGGGAAGTTCTGTGCATTCCTCCGCATATGCCGCACGAAGCGTGGGCGCTTGAAGATACAGTCGATCTGGATGTGTTTAATCCGCCGCGCGAGGATTGGCTGGCGAAAACCGACGACTACCTGCGGCACGGCCGCTAGCCAGCTCGGGGAACCTGGCTGGAGGGGGCCCGGCGGCCATTCCTGATTCGTGCTTTTTCTGCGAAAGAGGATAGACAAACACCAGCCCGGTTGATTACCGTAGTTACTGGCTTAATGCAGGCGTGGGGCCAGCCCTCTGAGGGGAACATGATGAATAGGTTATTGGTACTGGGATTCGCGCTATTGGGCAGTTTGTCGACGGCAGAGGCTCAAGACGCCGTGGGCGTTGCCGCGAATCAGAATTCGGCAGGCGATTTCGCTTTGACATCGGCGGCACAGCCGGTCGCGAGCCGCGCGCTCCGCCTTTCCAGCTCACAACTGGCCTTGGCCGACATGGCTCTCGCTTCCGCGCGGCCCACAGAAGCCCCAATCGTTGAAACGGCCCTTCCGGCTTCGGCGGACATGGCGGAGCCGGCTCCGACCCCGAAATTTCTCTACGGCGGCCGCGACGATTATCGATTTCAATTGGGATTGGGTTTCGCCTGGACCCGTTTTCGTTCCCAGCAGTTCAATGCCAGCGCCCTCGGCCTAAATACCTCGCTGTCCTACTACACCAATGACTGGTTCGCTGTGGAAGGAAGTGTGTCCGCCGGGTTTGCCCCTGAGCTGCCGAACGGCGATACCGTGAAGCTGCTGTTCTACGGAGTCGGCCCCAAGATCGCCTGGAGACAGCGCCGCTGGGAGCCGTGGTTTCACGCCCTGGTTGGCGGAATTCACGAACAGCCGCAGACTGCTGCCGGCGGACGAAACGCTTTCGCGGTCGAGGCCGGCGGCGGCGCTGACTATCGAATCAATCCGCGGTTGTCTGGACGCTTGCAGGCCGACTGGATTCGTACCAGCCTCTTTAGCGCAACGCAAAACAATTTTCAGTTAACCGGTGGAATCGTTATCCACTTCTAGCCGCGCAAACGTATCCAGGCCCTAATACACCCCGTGGCTCGACCCTGTGACTGTTACCCGTCCGTCTGCTGCGGAAAGTTGATAGTCCTCGCCGCCTGCGCCCGTCCACTCCCGTACGTTAAACGAAGCTCCGGTCGGAGCGCGGTGAACGGCAACGCCATCCAGGCGCAGCTGCGTTTTTCTTTTGCAGGACACAGGCGGACTCCTCAGCTCCAGAAAGTAGACCGGCCCCGCGCCAACCACCTTGGCTTGGCCATCCGGTTCAAGAAGCACCGCTGCATTCTCTTCAACAGCGATTGCGCGAACCTGTGAAGCCCACCCATCCTGGCGAATGCGCGCGAGAAAAACCAGAAGACGCCCCATGCGGTCACGTTTGACGAAGTGCGTATCCGTGATGGTCCCGGCCAGCAAGGGAATGTGCAGGAAATCCCGGGAGATGGTTACTTTGTTTCCGTAGGGATCGGCGAGCGCTTCCTCGGAATGAATGGTGTCAATGATGGAGGCGAAGGAGAACTCGCCGAGCACGGCCAGCCCGGCGCTCGAACCGCCAATGGGCTTGCCTGCGGAAATGTGGCGATTCAGGGCGTCCGCGACGGGCGTGTCCTGCCAGAAGCGCACGTAGTTGGATTGATCGCCGCCTGCAATGAAGATGGATTCGGCTTGGTCGATTTTTTCGAGTAATTTTTTATCGGTGGAATCTTCACGGTCATCAAAAACGATGGTGGCCGCAGAATTCAGCGGACACATTGCTTTCATCTCTTTGTTGACCCGGCGCGCGTAGTCGTCTTCGGTGTTGGCGCGCAAAATCAGAAAGTCGCCGCCACTGGCGCGATCGCACAGGAACTTGAAGGCCACTTCCTGTTTGCCGCCGCCGCCCATCAAGGCAAATCCGGCAATTGGTTTGGGCGCCGCATCGGCGGAATTTCCCTCGCGGAAGTACTTCCATTTGGCGGAAGCCGGCGAAGCAACGGCAGTGAAGCAGAACACCGCGAGAATCGCAAAATGAGTAAACCGGGGCCCGAGCATGAGATCTCCTAAGCAGAGTGACACACACGTTGTAAACTCTACCTCCCGCGCGGGTCAAGCCGGAAGCAAGCGAATGCAACAAACGTTGCATTTCAGATATTCTCCGTTGACAGCCGAACACGCCTCTTTCATACTCCCAGCACTACAGGATTTCTGTTGGGGTGAAGTTTATACATGGAAACACGCAACTTTGTGTCCAACGCACGCTTGGAG
>DATHFT010000119.1:0-13999 GCA_035317965.1 Saccharimonadales bacterium (SeqCode)
CCGGCTTGCGCCAATCATTTCTTGCTCGACACGCTTAGGAACAAGTGGGGCTTTGCAGGTTACGTCGTTTCCGACTGCTGGGCGATCACCGATCTCTACGCTGGGCACGGGTTTGTCCGGACGATCGAGCAAGCTGCCGCGCTTTCGGTGCGAGCCGGCACGGACCTGAGCTGCGGCCCTGAATTCGGCGTGCTTCCCGCCGCCGTCGACAATCGCCTGGTTTCCGAGCAAGATATCGACCGCAGTGTAAAACGTCTGTTTGAAGCGCGCTTCCGTCTTGGCTTGTTCGATCCTGCAAAAAACGTTCCCTGGTCAAAACTCACCATCGCCGATAACGACACGGCCGCTCATCGGCAAATTGCTCTTGAAGCGGCCCGGGAGTCCATCGTCCTTTTGAAAAACGAGCAGAACACGCTTCCGCTCAAGCCCTCAACAAAAACCATCGCCGTCATCGGCCCCACCGCCGATTCCTTTGACGCACTCGTCGGCAACTACAGCGGCACCCCTTCGGCCTACACCACGATTCTCGACGGCCTTCAGAAGCGCTTCCCCAATGCAAAAATTCTCACCGCCCCCGGCTCGCCCATCAGCGAAACCAGCGCTATCCCCATCCCGGTGAATTATTTGCGCACCGGCGGCACTGGCTCAAAGCCCGGCCTCAGCGCCGAATATTTCGCCAACACGACTCTTGCCGGGACTCCGGCACTCAAGCGTATCGACCCGAGCATTGGTTTTGCTTGGAACAACGTCGCGCCCGGCGAAGGTCTGCCAGCTGAGAATTATTCTGTCCGCTGGACCGGAGAACTCATCCCGCCCGTTGATGGCGACTATCGCCTCGGCGGCAGCAGCGACGGCGGCTACCGGATTTCACTCGACGACAAAGTTTTCCTCGATGATTGGGGATTTCATGGCGAACGCTCCATGACGAGACTCGTGCACCTCGAGGGCAATCATGCCTACAGGATTAAAATGGAGTATTACCACCGCTCGTGGGAATCCTACGCGTACTTGCTCTGGCTGCCTCCGAATCTCACCGAGGAAGCGAGAGGCGTCGCGCGCAAATCCGACGTCATTGTCGCCGTCATGGGCATCACCGCTCAGTTCGAAGGCGAAGAAAGCGAATCGAGTGATCCCGGCTTTTTCGGCGGCGACCGCATGAGCATCGAACTGCCGCGCCCGCAGCAGGAACTCCTCGCCGCACTCGCCACGACCGGCAAACCGCTGGTTGTCGTTCTTACGAGCGGAAGCGCTCTCGCTGTCAATTGGGCCGAGCAACACGCGGCCGCGATCGTTGAAGCCTGGTATCCCGGCGAAGAAGGTGGCACCGCCGTAGCCGATGTACTTTCTGGAAATTACAACCCAGCGGGACGCCTCCCGGTCACCTTCTATAAGTCGGTCGCCGAACTTCCGCCCTTCGGCAACTACTCCATGACCGGCCGCACCTACCGCTACTTCCGAGAGCAGCCCCTGTACCCTTTCGGCTACGGCCTAAGCTTTTCAAGTTTCCGTTATTCTGATCCGCACCTCGACCAGGAATCCATCGCCGCGGACGGCATGGTCACGATCACCGCTAAAGTAACGAACGTTTCTCGTGTCCCCGGCGACGAAGTCGTCGAACTCTATATCGCGCGTCCGCAAGTCGAAGGCGCACCCGTCCGCGCTCTAACCGCCTTCAAACGGATCCACCTCGACGCGGGTGCTTCCGAGAAGGTGTCATTTCAACTCCACGATCGTGACCTAAGCACCGTCGACGAGGCCGGCACACGCCGCATCGTTCCGGGCCCAGCCGAACTCTGGCTCGGCGCAGGCCAGCCCATCTCGGGGCTGGGCCAGCAACCTACAAAAGGCGTGTCCGCAAAATTCACCATCACCACAGCCGCCACCTTGCCCGAATAAGAGCTGGTCACCGCAAACCTTGTCTCTAAAACCGTTCTTTTCCGCTCGCGCCATCCTACGCTATACTCCCGTCCATGAAAGGTTCTCCCAAAGTACTCGACGAACTCAATAAAGCGCTTCGCGAAGAACTGACCGCGATCAATCAATATTTCCTGCACGCCGAAATGTGCGAAAACTGGGGCTATGAACGCCTCTCTTCCTTCATCAAAAAGCAGTCCATCGGCGAAATGAAACACGCCGAATCTCTGATGGAGCGCATTCTCTTCCTTGATGGCACCCCCAACATGCATCCCCTTGAACTGAAAGTCGGCCGCGACGTTAAAGAAATGATTCAGAACGATCTCGAACTTGAAGTCAACGCCGTCAAGATGTACAACGCTTCGATCCAAATCGCCATCGAGAACAAGGACAACGGCTCCCGCGATCTCCTCACCGTACTCCTTAAAGACGAAGAGTCCCACGTCGACTGGCTGGAAGCGCAAATGCACCAAATCAAAGAACTCGGCTACGAGCGTTACCTCACGATGCAAATGGGCGACTTCAAAGAAGAAGAATAAGCGCTGCTGAGCCATCATTATCGGGTTGCCCGACTTGCCAGGACTCGAACGAGGTATCCCTGCCGGTAGCGGCGCAGCTCACTTTATTTCTGTTGTCCAGCAAGCCGACGCTGCAGGTAACGAGCCATCCTGAGGAATGACGAACTTACCGGGACTTAACCTGTCCTTAATGCTCCCTTCGTTCATTTTTGTGCTAGCCTCCTCGCCAAGGAGGGCCCCATGACCACAACCGGTGCTACACAACAACAGAGTGAACACGCAGATGACAAGACCGCGATTCGTCCATTTCGCGCGAGTGTTCCCGACACGGAACTGACCGAATTGCGCAGGCGCATCAACGCGACAAAGTGGCCTGAACGAGAAACGGTTACCGATGCATCCCAAGGAGTACAGCTCGCGACGATTCAGGCGCTGGCGCGCTATTGGGCAACAGACTATGACTGGCGCAAGATCGAAGCAAAACTCGGCGCCCTGCCGCAGTTTATGACTGAGATCGATGGACTGGACATTCATTTCATTCACGTCCGTTCAAAACACGAAAATGCGTTGCCGCTCGTTGTTACGCACGGATGGCCCGGCTCAATCATCGAGCAAATGAAGATCATCGATCCGCTGACCAATCCCACCGCACACGGCGGAAATGCATCCGACGCGTTCGATCTGGTGATCCCGTCAATTCCGGGCTACGGATACTCGGGCAAACCGACCACCACCGGGTGGGATTGTCCGCACATCGCGCGTGCCTGGGTCATGCTGATGAAGCGCCTCGAATACACGAAATTTGTGGCGCAAGGCGGCGATTGGGGCGCGACCATCACCGAACAAATGGGTCTGCTTGCGCCTCCGGAGTTGGCCGGCATTCACACCAACATGCCTGGCGTGTTTCCGGAAGAAATTAACAACGCAGCTTTTTCCGGGGCGCCGGCGCCGGCGGGTCTCTCAGCCGACGAGCGACTCGCTTACGAACGCTTGCAGTTTGTATATCAAAAGGGTATCGGCTACGGGTACCAGATGGGATTGCGACCGCAGACATTATACGGAATCGTGGATTCACCGGTCGGCCTGGCGGCTTATTTCCTTGATCACGACGCACGCAGCTATGAACTGATCGCGCGCGTCTTTAACGGACAGTCTGAGGGCCTCACGCGCGACGACATTCTCGACAACATCACGATCACCTGGTTGACCAACACGGCGCTTTCTGGCGCCCGTCTCTATTGGGAGACTTGGGGCAAACTCGGGTATTTCAATGCCAAAGGCGTCTCCATCCCGGTTGCCGTGAGCGTCTTCCCTGACGAACTCTATCCAGCCCCGCGGAGCTGGGCAGAGCAGGTGTATCCCAAACTTATCCATTACAACAAAGTGGAAAAAGGCGGCCACTTTGCCGCCTGGGAACAACCGCAGCTTTTTTCAGAAGAGGTTCGTGCGGGCTTCCGGTCACTGCGCTAGTTCGAACGGAGTGGCGGCGCGTGCGATGTGCGCGCCGCCTTGCGGTAGAGCACTTCGCAGAAATCAAGAAGCCCCGCCGAGATTCCCTCAGCGGGGCTTTTTCTTAAATTTCACGGTTCATCCGGGCTTAGAAGTGGCAGGACGAAGCGCCACGCTTCTCGAGATACTTCTGGTGGTAGTCCTCTGCCTTATAGAAGGTCCCGGCCGGTGAAATCTCGGTCGCAATGGGCCGCTTGAACTTCCCGCTGGACTCGATCGCTGCCCGAGCCTTTTTTGCAATCGCTTCCTGCTCCGGTGAATGCGTAAAGATCGCCGTCCGGTACTGCGTTCCAGAATCCGGTCCCTGGCGGTTTACCTGCGTTGGGTCATGCATTGCCCAAAACGCATCGAGCAACTGCCCGTAACTCACTTTCGCCGGATCAAACGTGACCTGCACCACTTCTGCATGCCCGGTCTCGTCCGTGCACACATCCTTATATGTGGGGTTTTCCGTATGCCCGTTCGAATACCCCACGGCCGTCTCCAGCACGCCGGGGATCTTCCCAAACGCAACCTCAATGCCCCAAAAGCATCCCGCCGCAAAGGTCGCAATCTCGCTCATCGCCAGCTCTCCTCCACCAACTTTATTCTACTACTCGGGTCCAGACCTAGGCTGTTAGATGCTCGAGCGCACTCGCCCGATTCATCAATGGACCGAATCCGCCGAAGCTTCGCGATTCGCAATGGCCACTCGAAAGAGCGGCTGGGCTCGCTCCGAAGTCTCCATGAGAAAATTCTGCTCCGTTTTCCCGGCATCATAGTCCCGCCAGAGCCAGACCATCTCCTCGGGAAACTCCACCGCCCCCTGCGCCTGATTGTGCGTTCCCTGGCCAAAACTAAAATGGAAATCATACTCTTTGAGTTTCAAGGCATTGGCCATCCGAATATTCGCGAGCGGCCAACTCCCGTACGTCGCCAGTTCCATATCCTCAGCTCCATCCTGCAGCCACACACGAATATTCCGGTGCGTCTCGCGCAGGACTTTGTCCGGATAATCCTGGCCGCCTTCCGGATTCCGCGGATCCTCTTTCCACTGCAGGCTCGTAAACGTTCCAATCCAGGAAATCACCCGGCCAAACTGCGCCGGCATCTGCCAGGCGGCATTGAATGCGCAAATTGCGCCTGAAGAAGAGCCGGTGATCGCGCGGCTGTAGGCGTCCTTGCGAATATTGTATTTCGCAGAAACGTCGGCCAGTATCTCGTCGCGCAAATAGCGCGCATAACGATCGCTGACCGTGTCGTACAGCGTACTGCGCATTGAATCTTTCAGTGTGCGCTTCCAGGTCTCCGAATAGCCCTTCACAAAACGATAGGTAGGCGTTCCCGGCGAGCCCTCGATATCCCCCGGATTGATGAACACGCCGATCACGACCGGAATCTTCTTCTGCGCGATCAAATTATCAATGACGTTGAGTGCCGGGATTCGTCCGTTGCGGTCGAGATATCCTTCCCCATCCTGAAAAACCATCAGCGCCGCCGGGGTTCGCGCCTCATATTGCGCCGGAACGTAGATCCAATATTCGGCTTTCATCCCGTCATAGATCTTGCTGGTGTGAACTATCTTCGCCGACAGAGTCCCCGCCGGCACTCCCGCCTGCTGGTACGACAGGGGCCCAAATGCCGGCAAATCGAGTCGTCCGCCAAATCTCCGTCCGCCCTTGCCGTCACTCGCAGCTCCGTCAAGCACGTAGTAAAACGAGTGCAACCTCCCGACCGGCTGGACCTCGGCAACGGCGAACCACAGCATAGTCCCCTCGACACTCTTCATCTCTGGTCCTGCAATTCCATCAACGAGCAAGACCGGCTTCGCCGTCGCTTCGGTTGCGAAGAAAAACTCGCCCCCGTTGGCACTCCACGCTGTCCCTTCCTGTAAATCCTTCGCTGCAAAACTCGCGACAATCCCCTCTCCGAGTCCTGGACCTTCCGCCTTAGACAGCGCAATCAGCTGCACGGCACTTAACTTCTCGGCGCCCGGTGCCGGCACGCCGAGCGCCAACACCAGAGCCACGGCGAATCCCAGTTTCTGCCAATTGTTCATGATTGCGCTCCGGACCCTGTACGAACGAATCGTGCTTGCGCCTCCACTGCGAATCGAATCCAACGGTCGTTCAAGAGGCTGCTAGCTCATCAGAGCGTGGAACCGGGCGTCAAACCGCAGCGAATCCAAATCGGAATCCTTGGCCGCCCAGTTCTTGAAGAACATGCCGTTTTCCATCACTTTGGCCAGACACGCGAGCGCGTCTTCGGTCCGGCCGAGCAGTGCATACACGCAAGCCACGTTATAAAGAATCGACGTTTCCTCCGGATCAATGGCCAGCGCTCGCCGGGCCCATTCGTAACTCTTGGTGTGGTCTCCGGTGCGCGCCAGTATTCCCGCACCCAGGTACAGCGATCGCGGATCGTCCGGGTGATTATCGATGTGTTTTTCAACCAAACCCAGTGCGCGTTTCTGCGTATCCGCAGCTTGCGCCGGCCGCCCCAGCCCGTGATACACGCCCACGAGCAAGCTAACTGCCTGGTAGTCATCGGGATTCAGACGGGCGGCCTGCTCGTACAGATCCGCGGCCTTTGCCAGATCGCCGCTTTGAAACGAGGTTCGCGCGTAAAAGTAATACGCCTCATACAGCTTGGGATCGAGCCGGATCGCCGCTTCAAACTCTTTTTGCGCCAAATCAAAATTTTTCTTCAGCGCAAATGCCAAACCGCCGGCCGCATGCGCTTCGGCCAACTCCGGATCGAGTTCGAGCGCTTTGTGGCTCGCTGCTTCGGCCTCATTCAAGTTGTCGTCCACGCTGTCCCAATACATGTACAGGAACGAACAACAGTCCGCCACACCGGCATAGGCGCGCGCGTAGTTGGGATCAATTACAATGGCCCGCGCAAACATTTGCCGCGCATAGTCAAAGCCCTTTTTGCGGAACTGGTGGAAGTACTGCCGCCCGCGCAAATAATAGTCATACGCTTGCGGGTTATCGGTCTGCTTCCGCGCAATGGCTTTTTCTTCCTGCGGAGAGAGCTTGATGCGCAGGGCCTGGCTGATGCTGCGGGCAATCTCATCCTGCACTTCAAACACATCCTTCAGTTCGCGGTCGTAGCGCTCGGCCCAGATGGAATGCCCGGTTTGCGCGCGGATAAGCTGCGCCGTGATGCGCAGCCGGTTGCCCGCCCGGCGCAAACTGCCGCTCAACACACACGCCGCATTCAGCTCGCGCCCCACCTGCGGTCCGGTCACCGCCTTGTCGCGATACGCCAGCACCGCCGCTCGCGGAAAGACCTGCAGTTCTTTGATTTTTGAAAGCTCGGTGATGATGTCTTCGGTCATGCCGTCGCGGAAATATTCATCGTCCTTGCTCGAACTGAGATTTTCAAAATACAGTACCGCAACCGATTTATCGGAGGCCGCGGCTGGCGCGTGCTCGGCACTGGGCACATGCCTCTTGCTGTCGCTGACGCGGCTGGAAGAATCGCGATCGCGTTTCAGCCGCTTCAGGTCGGTCTTGATTTCAGAAGCCGTCTGATAGCGCAGGTCCCGGTCTTTTTCAAGAGCCTTACTGATGATCCGCTCCAGCTCGGCCGGCAGCGTCAGATTAATGGTTGTTGCCGGTCGCGGAGTTCCGTGCAGGATGGAATCAAATATGGCCGCCGACGTGTCTCCGCCGAACGCCAGCTTGGCCGTGGCCATTTCATAGAACACCGTGCCGAAGGAAAAAAGATCGGTTCGCGCATCGAGTTCCCTGCCGAGAGCCTGCTCCGGCGACATGTACGCCATGGTCCCGAGAGCTGTGCCGGGACTGGTCAGAAAATCCGGATCGGCCCCCACGGTAGCAGCGGCTGAAATATCGGTTGCGCCGGCATTCACCCGCCGCGCGGCCATTTTCGCCAGCCCGAAGTCCAGAATCTTGGTCTGTCCCCGTTCAGTCAGAAAAATATTCGCCGGCTTGATATCGCGATGCACGATGCCCTTGGAGTGCGCGGCGCCCAGCGCATCGGCTATTTCAATCCCGATCTCGAGGATGGTGTCGACGTCGAGCGAATGCCCGCCGATCCGGTGTTTCAGGGTTTGCCCTTCCAGCAGTTCCATCACAATAAAGGGCCTTTGTTCGAACTCGCCCACATCGTGAATCGTGCATATATTGGGGTGGTTCAGCGCCGAAGCCGCGCGCGCCTCGCGCTGGAACCGCTCGAGCGTCTGCGCGTCAATTGCGGTGTCTTCCGGTAGAAATTTCAGCGCGACGCTGCGATCCAGACGGGTATCCTCGGCACGGTACACCACGCCCATGCCACCGCCGCCAAGCTTTTCTTGAATTCGGTAATGGGAAACGGTTTGTCCGCTGAGCGACCGAGGTTCAGGCATCGTGGCGCAATTCTAGGTTCCCGCCCAATCGAAGTCAATTCGCGCTCGAAACCCCTGCAACACCGGACCAATACACCACTTGACATTACCTATAGCCGTCTATGTATAGTCATCTGAGCATGAGAAAACCTGATTCCGTCCAAGGGACTCTTGATCTGCTGGTGTTGAAGATTCTTTCGCGCCGGCCGCGAACGCATGGATACGGCATCATGGCCGCAGTCAAGGGCTGTTCCGACGATCTGCTGCGCCTGGAGGAAGGTTCTCTCTACCCAGCCCTCTATCGCATGGAAGAAGCCGGCTGGATTCGCGCGGAATGGACCAAGAAAGACAGCGGACGGCGGACGCGCGTTTATGAGCTGACGGCGGCCGGACGAAAGCAGTTGGGGATCGAAGAATCTCGTTGGCAGTCGGCTTCGGCTGCCATCAATCAGGTTCTTAGGACGGTGTGATATGTCGTTGTGGTCCCGCATCGTAAATGCGATTCGCGGTGAGCAACTGAACCGTGAGATTAGCGAAGAGATGGAGTCGCACATTGCCGAAGCGGTCGAGCAAGGGCGCGATCCGGACGAAGCACGGCGTGCTCTTGGGCGCAACTACCAGCAGCGTCAGCAGAGAGAGGCCAGCTACGAAATCCGGACTGTGGAGTGGCTTGAGTTGCTCCGCGCCGACGTCACTTTCGGTTGGAAGCAGCTCAAACGAAACAAGGTCACCTCAATCGTCGCGATCCTTTCCCTAGCTCTCGCAATGGGCGCATGCATCGGAGCATTTCGTCTCATGGATGCGCTGCTCTGGCGTCCCCTGCCGGTGGCCCATGCGGAACGCCTCTACGCCCTCTCGCGTCAGGCATTCACGCTTCAAGGCAAGCCCATTCGATCTGAGACATGGGCCTATCCTTCTTTCAGCCTCATGCGGGATGCCGTAAAGGACCAGGCCGAGTTGATCGCCGTCTCCCCCGCCAGCCGAAAGGATCTAACCTACGGGTCTGACGAGGAGATGGAGAAAGCGAATGTGCAGTACGTCTCGGGCTCGATGCTCCAGGCCTTCGGCCTCCGACCTGCTATAGGTAGATTGCTGACGGAAAACGACGACCAAACGCCCGGCGCTCATCCCTACGTTGTTCTCTCGTATGACTACTGGACGCAACGCTTCGGGAAAGATCCCCAGGCCCTGGGTCGAACGTTGCGAATCGGCAAAGATCTCTATCAGATCACCGGGGTTGTCGACGAGCCATTTACTGGTACCGAGCCGGGCACGATGACCGATATCTTTCTTCCGGCCATGATGCATCCTTCGGTTACCCGCTCCGACGCTACCTCGGTTCGGACGCTCGTATTGGTTAAGCCTGGAACCGCCCTTGAACCGCTGCGTCAGAAATTGAGCGCTGTCAGCCGCGCTTTCGAGGAGGAACGGGCCAAAGGGTTTACCGGCGCGGCTAAGATATTTCTTCAGAAGATCCTCGACGCGACACTGCTGATCGAACCTGCCGGCGCCGGTATTTCGAGCCTTCAGGATGAATATCGCAAAGCCCTCGGCATTCTCGGTGCCCTTGTCGCACTGGTTCTGCTGATTGCCTGCGTCAACGTCGCCAACCTGAAAATGGCGCAGTCGGTGACGCGATCTCGCGAAATGGCACTGCGCGTCGCCATCGGTGCTGGACGAAGCCGGCTGGTGCAGATGCTCCTCGTAGAGAACGCGATGCTGGCCGTGCTGGCTGCCGGCCTTGGAGCGCTGTTCGCGTGGCAATCAGCTCCGCTGGTCGTGACCATGATCCAGTCATCCGACAGTCCGGTGCGACTGCTTCTCTACACGGACTGGAGGGTTCTCGGTTTTGGTGTCGGGCTGGTCTTCTGCGTCTTGCTGCTCTTTGGAGTCCTCCCCGCGCTCCGCGCCTCTACGGTCAAGCCGGTCAGCGCGCTCAAGGGCGGTGACGACGATCCTCACTCCCGGCGCCACCTCATGCACGGTATGATCGCGGCACAAGTCGCGGTTTGTTTTCTTGTGATCTTTGTGTCCGGACTCTTTGTAAGGACCTTCGAGAGCTTGTCCAATAAGCCCTTGGGCTTTTCTCCCGAACGGCTCCTGTTGCTGGACGTGGTCGCGCAACAGAGCCAACCCCCGGTGGTGTGGGATCAAATCGCAGACAACCTACGGACGGTCCCCGGCGTAGAGAGAGTAGCGATTGCGGGCTGGCCGCTATTGTCAGGCGGCGCATGGAATAACTTCGTTTCAGTAGGAGGAGGAAGTCCGAGTCCCATTTTCACCTACTTACTTGCTATATCGCCGGGGTGGCCAGAGACCATGAAAATACCTCTGCTCGACGGAAGGGATTTGCGTCCTGGCGACACCACTCCAGGTCAGGCGCTCGTTAACCAGTCTTTCGTCAAAACCTTTCTTGATGGAAAGAATCCGATCGGAAAGACATTTCAAGAGAGAGAAAATCATTACCAGGTTGTGGGACTGGTAGCAGACGCTCCCTATGGCAATTTGAGAGATGCCATCGTGCCAGTAGCCTATATTCCTTTTCATGAAGTGAATGCGCAAGGCGTGGCGCAGCCGGAATCTCAGGAGACGTTTCTTGTCCGCACTTCCGGCTCCAATCCACTCGCGCTCGCTTCTGTTTTGCGCAAGGCAATTCCGCAAGCACACGCTGGCTTCCGCGTCACCGATCTTCGCACCCAGAGCGATCTGGTGCGAGCCCAGACCGTCCGCGAACGGCTGCTGGCGATGCTGGCAGCATTCTTCTCCTTCGTAGCGCTCTTGCTCGCAGCGATTGGTCTATACGGAGTGCTTAGTTATTCGGTGCAGCAGCGGGAGCGCGAATTTGGGATTCGTATCGCAGTCGGTGCGGGGACCCGCGACATCGCCTGGCACGCGACGTCGCGGGTCTTCCTCATGGTCGTGACGGGAGCTGTGATCGGCGCGGCACTGGGGATTGCCTCGGTGCGCTATGTTGAAACGCTGCTGTATGGCGTGACGGGAACCGACCCGGTCATGCTTACCGGTCCGGCGGTAGCCTTGCTCGCGATAGCTCTGCTGTCTGCGTTGCCAGTCATAGTGCGTGCCTCGCGCATCGATCCGAAGATCATGTTGCGAGCAGAATGACGTAAGGCGCTAACTTGTGGAATCGCGCACTCGCGATGATCGGTAGCCGGCTTCTCGCCACGAGTTCGTCCAGCACGATCCAGTCGTAACCGTTCGAGCTGCCCGCCCTGCCATGTCCGCCGAACGAGGATCTCGGCAAAGGAAGGCGCGCCACTTTCGGCGTCTTACGGCAAACCCTGGCCCGCGCGGACCGGCAGTTTTGCCGCTTCCCAGGCCGCAATTCCGCCGGCAATTTCCTGCACGTCCGTAAATCCGTTTCTTGCGAGCAAACTCGCGGCAATCGATGACCGGTATCCGCCCGCGCAGTAGATGAGCAAGGAACGATCCTTCGGCAGCGTGTCCATTTTCGCGACCAGACCACTGAGCGGAATGCCGAGACTCCCGGCAATGTGCTTCTGCTGGTGTTCGACGGGCGTACGGACGTCAATCGTCTGCGGCGGGCGGGCGGATGATAAGAGTTCCGCGGCAAACGAGGCGCTAAGGCGTTCTGTTTTGACAGTCAATTCCGGCCGCGCTCGAAGACTGCCCAGCCCGTCCTCGAGATATCCGGCAACGTGATCGAATCCAATGCGTCCCAGGCGAACGGCGGCCTCGTGCTCCCGCCCGGGGTCGGCAATAATCACGATCGGATGCAGTCGATCGAGCACAGTTCCCGCCCAGGTCGCATACTGCCCTCCCAATCCGATATTGATGCTGCCCGAGAGGTGCGCCGCGGCAAATTCAGCGGAATCCCGCGTGTCAAGAATCTGTGCGCCAGCAGCTTGTAAACCAAGCACCGTATCAACCGTCAGCGGATTCATCTCCCGCTCGAGCGCCTGGTCCAGCGTCGGCCGCTCTTCGCTGTTCAGTACCGCGTCGTAGGTAAAGTAGCCAGGAGCTTCCGGCTGGTCAGCCGTCACGACCTTGATGAACGCTTCCTTGCTCATGGGTTGCAACGCGTAATTGAGCCGGCGCTGTTCTCCGAGCGTCGATACGGTTTCCTTGCTGAGCGACCGTCCGCAGAGTGAGCCCGCGCCGTGCGCTGGATATACCAGGCTCTCATCCGGCAACGCCAGCAACTTGGTGTGTAGAGAATCAAACAGCAGGCCGCCAAGTTGGGCCGCCGACCATCCCAGCGCAACACGCAAGTCCGGCCGTCCAACATCGCCAATAAAGAGAGTGTCACCTGTCAGCACGGCGTAGGGACGCGTATCACTGGAATCGAGGTCGTATACGACAATCGAGATGGACTCCGGAGTGTGGCCCGGCGTTTCAAGGATCTGCAAGCGCACGCGTCCGAACTCGACACGCGCGCCATCGCCAAGCGCGGTGAACTTGTAGGTGGCCTTGGCTGCGGCACCCAGGTAGATCGTTGCGCCCGCGCGATCCCGCAGTTCGAGATGCCCTGCGACAAAATCGGCGTGGAGATGGGTCAGGAAGACGTGCTGGATCTTGAGCCCGTGCTCGGCGGCAAACGCCATGTACTGGTCGGTGTCCCGTTGCGGGTCAACGACCGCTGCCGTGCCGGTCCGCTCGTCCCCTACGAGGTAGGAAGCGTGCGCCAGGCACGGCAGGTAGAACTGCTTGAAGATCACCCAACACCACCTTCGCCTGCGGCCTTTACTTCGGTTGGGGAACGATCCGCAAATAAGGGCGGGGTGCTTTCCAGCCTTCGGGATACTTCTGCTTGGCCTCGTCCTCGGAAACCGAAGGCAGGATGATCACATCGTCGCCCGGTTTCCAGTTCACCGGCGTGGCCACTTTATGTTTGGCCGTCAGCTGCATCGAATCCACCACGCGCAACACTTCGTCGAAATTGCGCCCGGTGCTCATCGGGTAGCTCAGCATCAACTTGATCTTCTTGTCGGGTCCCACGACGAATACCGTGCGCACCGTCGCGTTGTTTGCTGCGGTGCGGCCTTCGCACGTTTCGCCCGCCTCCGCCGGCAGCATGTCATACAGCTTGGCTACCTTGAGTTCGGGATCGCCAATCATCGGGAAATTCACCTTGTGGCCCTGCGTCGCTTCAATGTCCGCCGCCCATTTGCTGTGGCTTGTGACGGGATCGACGCTCAATCCAATGATTTTGCAATTGCGCTTCTTAAAATCCGGCTCGAGCCCCGCCATATAGCCGAGTTCTGTCGTGCACACCGGAGTGAAATCCTTTGGGTGCGAAAACAGAATCGCCCAGCCGTCGCCGATCCATTCGTGGAAGTTGATGGTTCCCTGCGAAGTCTCCGCGGTAAAATTGGGAGCTTCATCGTTTATGCGTAACATGGCTTCTCTCCTGTTTCGTGTTCTTCAGGGCCAGTGGCCCTGGAATCTTATGTCCGGCTTCCCTGAACATCACCACTGTACCAAACCTCGGCAAACCCCGCTTGTCCGGACAAGAAACCGTGTGAGCCGTCCCTGATCCGGGGACTGCTTGTAAAATTCATGAATTTCGGTTGTAGACTTTGAGGGTACAGGAGACGACTCCCGGATGGACGCCAAAACACATTGGGAAAAAGTGTACCAGACGATGGCTCCAGACGCCGTCAGTTGGTATAGCCCGCACCTGGCGACATCGCTTGCCCTGATTGAGCGGGTTGCCAGTGCCCGCTCCGCTTCAATCATGGACGTG
>DATHFT010000120.1:0-2585 GCA_035317965.1 Saccharimonadales bacterium (SeqCode)
ACTTGTCGAGGAAGGCGCGTGGTTCCGCGACGCCGCTTATCCCTATGCCGCCACCGAGACCTGCGTGGGGCACGCCACGATTTCAACCGGAGCGTTTCCCGCAACGCATGGGATCGTGGCCAATGCCTGGTGGGATCGCGAGACGCAGAAGATGGTCACCTGCACCGCCGACGGAAAGGCGAAAAATTCTGGTTATGCGGGCGGAGCCGTGAAGGGTGGAGACGACGCTTGGCGTTTGCGAATGCCCACGTTTTCCGATGAGTTGAAATTCCAGGCCGGTGGGGCGACGCGGATTGTTACGTTTTCGCTCAAGGCGCGGGCCGCGATCATGCTGGGCGGACACAAAGGGGATGCGGTTACCTGGTTTGATTCGGCCGCCGGAGTCTGGGCGAGTTCGAGCGTGTACGGGACGCTGCCGTTCATTGAGGACTATACGAAAGCGCATGCGGTGAAAAAGGAGTTTGGCGAGAAGTGGGAACTCTCCTTGCCGCGGGACCGCTATTTTTATGACGAAGTGACGCCGGGAACGGCAGGTCCAGAAGCCTGGGGCAAAACCTTTCCGCACGTGCTCGGCGGAGCAAAAGGAGCTACGGCGGCTGACGCGGAATTTTATGAGCAGTGGGCGACCAGTCCGAATGCGGACACCTATCTGACCAGACTCGCAGAAACGGCTGTGGACCAACTGGGATTGGGCAAAAGCGGCGGGACCGATTTTCTCGGCGTGAGCTACTCGTCGCCGGACTATGTCGGGCACGCGTACGGGCCCAGGAGCTGGGAGATTCAGGATATTTTGCTGCGTCTCGATAAAGATCTGGGGGAGTTGTTTCGCCGTCTCGACGAGAAAGTAGGGCGCGAAAATTATGTGGTGGCGCTCAGCGCCGATCACGGTGTGGTGCCGGTGCCCGAGGATATGGAGCGCAGCGGGTCCGATGCCGGCGTCCTTAATGTGGCCGAAGTGCAGGAGCGGATGGAAAAAGCCCTCGAGCCGTTCAATTACACAAAGCCGGCGATCGCCAAGGTGAGCGAAGGGTCGGTTTATTTCTCAGCGGGAATTTACGAGCGGCTCGAGAAAGATCCTGCAGCGATGCGTGCGACCCTGGACGCGGCCGTGGCCGTGCCGGGCGTGGCCGCCGTCTACCGCGCCGAAGAAGTGGCCGACCGGCCGGCAACCGAAAGCCCTGTTCGCTCGGCGCTCGCCGCGAGTTATTTTGCGGGACGAAGTCCCGATCTGTTTGTGGTACCGAAACCGTTCTGGCTTGTGAGCTGGGGACCGGTAGGAAAAACGCGGGATTATGGAACAGGACACGGCACTCCCTACTACTACGACCAGCATGTGCCGGTTTTACTGATGGGCTTCGGGATTCGGGCCGGGGAATATCTTGAGAGAGTGACACCGGCCGATATTGCGCCGACGCTGGCGGCAATTTGCGGGATTACTCTCGCCTCACGGGATGGGCATGTCCTGGGGCAGGCACTGGCGAGAACTCGCCCGCTGCGGCGAGCGATGGCGGAATAAAGCCTACGACGCGTTGGAGACTGCGTGGTCTTCGAGTCTGCCCAATTAAGCTATTGCAAGATTTGCAACTGACGGTAAGCGCCTGTATAACGGGATGGGCCGTTTCAAGCCGAAAATATCTTAGCGTGAGAGTTGCGATGAGCCGAAAATCTATTGTGTGTTGTTTTGTTTTTTTCCTGTTTCTATCCATAGCAGGCTTTTTAGGGTTTGCAAACGGCTGCGGTGGCGGTACCAGGGAGGCTATGACACCGCCCCCCCCTCCGCCCCCGGCGACCGCAGTTGGAATCATTCTCACGCAGCGCAATGACAACGCTCGCACCGGCCAGAACCTGATAGAAACCACGCTCACGCCCACAAATGTAACCTCGGTTTCGTTTGGTAAGCTCTTTTCCTATCCAGTTGACGGCGCGATCTACGGTCAACCTCTTTATGTTCAGGATCTGACGATAGGGGCCCAAGGCGTGCGGAATGTCGTCTACGTGGCAACCCAACACGACAGCGTGTACGCCTTCGATGCCGACCAGAAGTCGCCCGGCACATTGTGGACGGTAAATTTCACAAATTCGGCCAACAGCGTGACCACGGTTCCCTGCGCAGATGAGCCTCAAACCTGCCAGTTCATGGGGACAGAAATCGGGATCTCTAGCACTCCGGTCATTGATCTGAGCACTAAAACCTTGTTCGTGTGTGCCTTCACGAAGGAGAGTGGTGCCTACATTCATCGACTACACGCCCTGGATTTGACCACCGGGGCAGAAAAATTTGGCGGGCCTGTCGTGGTTCAAGCTACTGCACCTGGCAATGGGGGCGGCAGTAGCGGCGGCAATCTGGCATTCAACGCTTTCAAGCATCTGCAACGTGCGGCGCTCCTTCTCGTTAACGGCGTCGTGTATCTCACTTTTGCCTCTTACGATGATTCGCCGCCTTATCACGGATGGTTGCTCGGATATTATTCCCAAACTTTAGCTTCCGTCAGCGTATTGAACCTGACTGCCAATGGCCATGACGGCGGTATCTGGCAGAGCGGGGTCGGGCCCGCCGCTGACGCGAGTGGTAACGTGTACGTGAT
>DATHFT010000121.1:0-7450 GCA_035317965.1 Saccharimonadales bacterium (SeqCode)
CGTCGAGATTGTGGAGGGCAAGTACGGCTGGGCTCCTGAGGGCAAGGCGCGCCTCGTGCTAGGCCATGAGTCCCTCGGCCGGGTGGTGGACCCGGGCCCGACCGGCGGGCTCAAGAAGGGTGATCTGGTGGTGGGGATCGTCCGCCGTCCAGACCCCGTCCCTTGCCCGAACTGCGCGGTGGGCGAGTGGGACATGTGCCGCAACGGCCAATACACCGAGCGTGGCATAAAGCAGATCGACGGCTTCATGTCCGAGCGCTGGCGGGTCGAACCCGAGTACGTGATGAAGGTCGACCGCTCCCTCGGGCTCCTCGGCGTGCTGCTCGAGCCTACGACGGTTGTCGCGAAGGCATGGGAGCAGATCGTCGCGGTCGGCCAGCGCGCCTTCTGGGAGCCGCAGACAGTGCTCGTGACGGGCGCTGGACCGATTGGTCTTCTCGCCGCCCTCATCGGAAAACAGAGAGGGCTGGAGGTCCACGTCCTCGACCGGGTCGAGTCGGGGCCCAAGCCTGAAATCGTGCGCGCCTTCGGCGCAACCTACCACGTCGGCACCGTTGCCGACATCGGATTCGAGCCGGACGTCATCATCGAATGCACCGGCGTCGGGCAGATCATAGCCGATTCCATTCGGGCCATTGGGGCGGGTGGCATCGTATGTCTCACCGGCGTTGGCACCGGCGGCCCCGCTATCGGGCCAGACACGGCAGATGTTGCGGCTGGGGCGGTGTTGCGAAACAACGTCGTCGTTGGCAGCGTCAACGCCAACAAGCGGCACTGGTATAAGGCCGGAGAATTTCTGGCCCGTGCGGATCGATCGTTGCTGGCGCGCCTCGTGACGCGGTGCCAACGCCCCGAAGATTTTATGAGGGCTTTGCAACGGCAGGCAGAGGACATCAAGGTGGTCGTCCAGTTCGCCGAGGTGTGATCGGACGACGGCATCACCTTGCCTAAAAACGGTCAAGAATGTCATTAGAACCGTCAAGAGCATCAAGAATCTCCGGTCGAGGGGAGTTACAGCAATGCGAGGCTTGCGATCCGGGCTATCGAGTTACGGACGCTTCAGAGAACATCTCCCGGAGGGACTTGGCGCTCTACGGTTCGCCTTCCAGCAGGTTGGCGGTCTGAGGTCACTCGGTACTGAAGTCAGGGGAGGACTCACACGCGATGAAAGGCCAGAATGCTAACCCATTCCCTTGGCAACTATGCTTTTCCGAATTCGTGGGAACGGCTCTGTTGGTCTGGATCGGCCTGTCACTAGTCATTCTGATGTTCGGAACCGGCAGCCCCATCATTGGGATTGTGCCGAGCGAAGGGTTGCGACGGCTGATCACCGGTTTCCTGTTTGGCACTACGGGCGCGCTGATAGCGCTTTCCCCAGTCGGAAAGGAAAGCGGAGCGCATATTAACCCGGTCGTTACACTCGGGTTCTGGTTGATGCACAAGCTGAATACGCGGACAGCCCTTGGCTATGTCATCGCGCAGTTGGCAGGTGCGGGTGCGGGTGCCCTGCCACTTCTTGCCTGGGGTTCGATGGGCCGGAGCGTGGTATTTGGCGCCACTTTGCCGGGCGAAGGCTACTCCTTCGGAGCTGCCTTGATGGGCGAAGCGGTCACGACGTTCTCCCTGATCTCAGGATTGTGCGTGTTTCTCGCGTTTCGAACCCTTCGGCCATTCACCCCGGCAATATTTCCATTTCTCTATGCCGTAATGGTGTATGTCGAGTCGCCGATATCGGGTACCAGCACGAATCCTGCTCGCAGCCTGGGTCCGGCGATCATATCCGGAGCCTGGGACGGATGGTGGATTTATTGGGTTGGCCCGCTGATCGGTACCCTCGCAGCAATCTTGGTCTGCAGTTTCCTGGCGAAGCGCATCGAAGTGGCAAAGCTGTACTATTTCGACACCAATCCCGATCAGTTGCTTCACCGCGAATCGTTGCCACAGCGAACGAGTCTGACGGCTAAATCAACAAAGATGAGAACACCATGAAAAGTCCTAGCACTTATGATTGCGTTACTCATCCGACTTCCATCCAAGGACGGTCTCCAGTGTCCGAACAACTATGACTCTGCCCATCAAACAAAATCCGAATCAGGTGAAACACATTGTGATTGTGGGTGGTGGTTTCGCCGGACTGAACTGTGCCCGCAAGCTGGCTGCCGATTCAAACGTTCGAGTCACGTTGCTCGACAAGAATAACTATCAACAGTTCCAGCCCTTGCTCTACCAAGTGGCCACCGCAATCCTGGCTCCGAGCAATATCGCTTTCAATTTGCGCAGCACTTTTATCGGCCGTTCCAACGTAACCGTGAAAATGACTGAGGTCGTTTCGATCGATTTCAACACACGCACAGTGCAAACTGCCGAGGGGCAGCAATATCAAGGTGACTTTTTGGTCCTGGCGGCGGGTTCGCAGGCAAACTTTTTCGGCACTCCGGGAGCGGACGAAAACAGTTATCCACTGTATTCCCTGCGTGACGCAGAGAGGTTACGCTCACGCATCCTGGCGACGCTCGAATCTGCGGACCGCGACCCGTCGCTTATTGCAAAGGGAGCGCTAAACTTCGTCATCGTAGGAGCGGGCCCGACGGGAACAGAGATGGCAGGTGCATTCGGTGACATGTTGCAGTCGTGGTTGAAGAAAAACGTCCGCGAAAAGGCGTACAAGACTCTTGCCGCCGATCGGGCGCAAATTTTCCTGATAGATGGAGGTCCTGCTGTGCTTCGTGCCTTCTCTCCTAAGTCTCAGACATATGCCGCCAAAATGCTGGAGGAGCGAGGCGTGCAATTTCGCCCAGGGACAAGGGTGAAAGAGGTTGGACGTGGGTACGTCGTGCTTTCAGACGACAGCAGGATCCCGACGAGCACTGTCATCTGGGCTGGAGGGCTCAAGGCAGCGTCCTTATCAAACAACTTGGGGATCAAGACTGGGCGTGGCGGCCGTATTGATGTTAAAGCCGACTTCACGGTGCCTGGTGTGACCGGTGTTTATGCGCTGGGAGACTTTGCCAATATCGCGGGAAAAGATGGTGAACCTCTCCCGCAGCTTGCTTCTGTGGCACAACAGGCTGGCAAGTGCTGCGCAAAAAATATCCTGTTGGACATTGCTGGAAAGCCAAGAGAGCCGTTCCGCTATTTTGACAAAGGCATCATGGCAATGATCGGACGTAATTCGGGAGTGGCCGAAGTCGGAGAGCATCGGTACGGACTCCACGGCGTAGTCGCTTTCGCAGCGTGGCTTGGGGTGCACGTCGCGCTATTGTCTTCCACAAGAGCGAAGATCGAAACCGTTGTGGAATGGGCCTGGGACTATTTAGGAGGGAGGGGTCGCGGCAATGCGATTCTCGACCGCACCGAAGAACTGCAGATCAACTGGAGTGATGATGGGGACGGATCTCCTCCCAAAACCTTGTCAAAATAACTCTTTCGACTTTAATGATGGCTGTAGTCCCTCGAAAGACAGAACGGAGTGTCCTCAACGGGTGCGTGGACTATCAATTTTACAGGTGGACTGTGCGCGGTTAAGAGCAGTATCTTTCCCTTCTTACAGTTCCGCGGCTGTGGGTGCCGTCGGCAGGCTGATCGGCTCTTCCGGCAGCCCATAGATTGTCTTCGGTCGTTTCTTGTAGCCGATCTTTTCGCTGTTGGTCATAACTTTCGGAGCACCTCTGAGATCCTGCTGCGCCTTGATGATGGAGAGTGCATGGCCCGGGCGCTTGTTTTCTACGATAGCGGTGTGGCTGATGCGCTGATCCTTAGTTCCTTCCGGTCAATCACAAGCCTTTCCTGCTTCAGCGGTGTATTCTCCACTCGCATGGCTCGCGGCCCGAAAACTCGCCGGACCGGCTCGCCGCGGACACCCTGCCGAGTCTACGCCCGCGCGTACCAATTCGTGTCGCGGCTTGGTCGTGCACTGTTGTTGTCCGCCCTGCTCGCCGCCGCCGTCCGCCTTCCCGCCCAGGACCTCGCCCCGCGCGCCTATGTCATCTCCCCCATCCATACCAACGCGGTCACGCTCACCTGGGGCTATTACAACGGAGGCCTCAACTTCGGCGGCACCATCCCGATCACTGGTGCCACCGGCAGTTACAGCGTTCCCGTCATCAGCCTCTACCACACTCTGAGCTTCTTCGGACGCTCCGCCAATCTCACCGCCTCTCTGCCTTATGCCGTAGGCACATTCGAGGGCGCGGTGCTGGGTACGCAAACCTCGGCCTACCGCTCAGGTTTGCTCGACGCTTCCTTCCGCTTCTCCGTCAACTTGCTGGGCGGACCCGCCATGCCCGTGCAGGAGTTCGCCCGCTGGAAACAGAAGACTCTCCTCGGCGTGAGTCTGAGAGTCATCGCCCCCACCGGGCAATACAGCGGCACCAAGCTGATCAATTGGGGAATCAACCGCTGGGCCTTCAAGCCGGAGCTGGGCTATTCCCGGCGCCTCGGCAATTGGCTGCTCGACGGCTACGGCGGCGTCTGGCTCTACACCGAGAACTCGGCCGCGTTTGCTGGTCCAGTCCCCCAGCCCCAAACCCAGGAGCCCATCGGATCGCTCGAAGGCCACCTCAGCCACGACTTCGGACAACGCACATGGGTCTCATTCGACGGCAATTTCTGGTGGGGCGGGATCACCAGCTTGAGCGGTGTCACCAATCTCGCCAGCAAGCAAGTCGGCTCCCGCCTCGGAGGCACCACCTCCCTCCGCCTTTCCCGCCACCATTCCGTCAAAATCAGTTACAGCAACGGCACCTATGTCCGCTTCGGCGGCAACTACCAGAATGTCTCCGTGGCCTGGCAATACTCCTGGTTCGGCCGACCAAACTAAGAACAGTGTGCTTTGAGCACTGGCAGCGATGGAAGACGTCTTGGTCCTGATATTGCGCCAGCAGTCGAAAGGTCTGCCGCTCACTAATCGCCAGCACCGCCGCGGCGGACACCACCGTACGCCGCCCGGCCATTGCGTCTGTCAACACGGTAATCCGTTGGAGATCCCGTCCGCTCACCTCAACCAACCCATCCCTGACCCCCAAGATCTTCGCTTAGGATCCAGGACTGAGATTTCTATTGAGCGCCTACAGAGACCCATTTCATAATTCAGTCGCCGGGGGGAGACTATAAGGAACTCTTACGCGGCAATCTACGCCTAGCCTGGAGGAATGAGCGCCAGGTTCGCGGAGTTCAGTGCTTTTGCTTAGGACGCGCAGGACAATCAGGAATTCGCGAAGGTGAAGCTGACCATGACGGTACTCGCGGGGGGGCGAGAAGTCATTCGGTGCGACTCAGGCCGCGATCATGCGTAACGTGGCAACGAATGTTCAGGAAGGCGTGGTTGCGGGGCGGGACACTGGTTGATGGAAGAGCGTCCGGTCGAGACGGTGCAGCTGAATTCGTAAATTCATCGATGCGCCGGCGGGGAGCGCTGGTCAGGGGCGTTAGAACTCGGCTGGGGGGCGCAAATGAAATTTCTTCACATCCTGTCGCCAGCCTATTTTCTCTTTATAACCTCGGCCGTGAGGTCGTCATCCTGCTTGGTGCCACCGGAGAATTCGATTACGGCCTTATAAAGGGCGGAAATAATTTCAGCCGGCGGTTTTTCCCTTGCCGCACGAATTGTGTCTTCCATCCTCTCTTCGCCAAACTGCTCGTCTTGCGCATTGGCCCATTCGAAAAAGCCATCCGTCGTCAGGACAAGCAGGTCGCCGGGATTGAGGTCGAGGACCACGGGTGGAGTCGAACCTAAATCAGGCATCAGGCCGAGGGGCAACCCTTGAGCGGGCATCGCGTCGAAGCGATCTTCTCGCAGCGTGTAAAGAAACAACGGCCCATGCCCGGCGGAAAGCAGTTCAACCCGCGAACTGCCCGGAGTGCAAATTACTGCAACAAATGTCACAAATCGTCTCGGGCCCACATCCCTGTTGAGGGCAGCATTGACTCGCTCCATCGCCGTCAACATTCCATTTTCCGGTGTGAAATTTGCCCGGGTGTATGCGCGACACGCGGTAGTAAGGAGTGCCGGACCGATCCCGTGACCGGTCACATCGCCGAGCGCGACAAACAATTTTCCGCCGGGAAGAACCTGCCAATCGTAGTAATCTCCGCCAGTCTGATCCGCAGGCAGGTTCCAGCCGGCGATTTCAAAACCTTCAATCTCGGGTGCGCTGGTAGGTAGTAGAGACTGCTGGATCGACCGGGCAACCTCGAGGTCATGAGTGAGTCGTTCCATCTGGCGCTTCGTATCTGCCTCGCGAAGGGCCGCCTCCACTTGCTTCCGAATCTCACCAGCTACCGCACCTGCGACGAATCCGCCGAACGCGAACGCGATAGCAAAGCCAATTACTGCCCGATCAGGTGACAACACGGATGCGCCGCCACCAAACGTGGGTATCCAACCCAGATATGCAGCCGCGAGGAGATAACTCACTGCGGCCACGATTCCCGAAATTCTGCTTACTGTGGGATCCAGGCGCAGAGTCGAGAGGATGATGAAGATGAAGTACAAGAGGACTGCCGGATTGGCCAGCGGTTTGTAGGCCGCCTCCATCATTGCGTCGGAAAGTAACGCCAGTGCCAAGGCTGGTATGCACGTCTCAACCACGATGTTCGCGATCCACACAGCATGGGGCAGATCACGGCCACGCTTTATCGACCGATTTACCGCGCGCAGCATTAGAAGTTCATAGATCACCACGATCACTATGAACAGGCTCGTTGTCACCCACGAGATGAGGTTCTCACGGCTGAAGAGAATTAATGTTCTAAGGCTTCGTATCGCAAAGGCGGCTACGATTGCTGCAATCACGATCCGAATGCGCAGCCGTTCACTCTCGAGCAGCGCCTGCATAAACGCGGGCGATGATCTACGCATCTCCTGTGTTGAACTCATCATCGGTGACCTGCGATCTTAACGTGCAAGTTTGCGGGCCTGGGGGTGAAGCCTGGAGGGGGCCGGAATGTCCCTCCTTAAAGCTACTGATAGTTGCTATTCCAGACGGCGATTGTCAACTCCCTGCTAGCTTGCTCGCGCAGGCGACCGGACTTTCAGGTCCTGAGTTTGGTGTATTGTCTCGCCTCGCTGCCCTTGGCAAAGGTGAGATGCGGCAACAAGCGCTGGCCCGCATGATGGACTGGGATAAAAGCCGCCTCTCTCATCAGCTGACGCGCATGCAGGAACGAGCGCTCATTGAGCGCCGGCGCACTGACGGGAAAACTGTCCTCGTTGCACTTACCAGTCTCGGCAGAGAAAAGCTGGATGCCGCTCGCCCGATACACGCGGCCTCAGTTCGGCGGAATCTGTTGTCTCGACTCACTCAGGAACAAATCGATACCATCGTGCGCGTGAGCAATCTTCTCGGTGAAGAAGACTAGCGCCCTTCCGTTTCGTAACCGACTGGGTCGCAACTCTTATTGCACCGGTACTGACAAATTGGCGTCGAACAGCTCACCTGTTGCTTTCAGG